>DATNMD010000047.1:0-7560 GCA_035602505.1 Candidatus Acidiferrum sp. | reverse complement strand
TTGCTGATTTGGGCGGGCGCGTTTATTACTGGAATCGTCCTCACCCGGCAAATCACAAAGGCCGTGGACGAACTTTACCGCGCCACGCAGTACGTGCAGGCGGGTGATTTGTCGCACCGCGTGCGCATCGAACGACGCGACCAGCTCGGTGTTCTCGGCGAATCGTTCAACTTAATGACCGGTTCGATCAGCGGCCTCATCGAAGAGCAAAAGCAGCGCCAGCGCCTCGAAAATGAAATCTCCATCGCGCGCGAAGTGCAGGACCAGCTTTTTCCGAGAACATTGCCCCACGTTCCAGGTGTCGAAATCGAAGCCATCTGCAAGGCCGCGCGGGCGGTCAGCGGCGATTACTACGATTTCATTCAGCTCAGCCCTACGCATCTGGCTATCGCCATCGCCGATATTTCCGGAAAGGGAATTTCTGCCGCGCTCCTGATGGCCAGCCTGCAAGCCGCGCTTCGCAGCCAGGTGCTGGTTGCCGGAAGCGAGACGATGAGCACCGCCGAGCTCGTCTCCCGCCTCAACAAGCATCTGGTGCGCAACACCGGCGACGATCGCTTCGCCACATTCTTCATCGCCGTCTATGACAGCGCCACGCGCAATTTGCGCTACACCAATGCCGGTCATCTTCCATCGTTTCTCATTTGTAAGGATTCCGCCCTCCATCTCGACAAAGGCGGCATGGTCCTCGGCGTGCTAGAAGACTATTGCTACGAGGAGGGCTCCGTGGTCGTAGCTCCCGATTCTCTTCTCGTGGGTTACAGCGATGGTCTCGTCGAGCCGGAAAATGTCTATGGCGAAGAGTTCGGCATTCGCCGTTTGCAGCAAGCCGCCGTCCACGTGCAAGGCGCGGCCCCGCAAGTTGTCGCCGAGTCTCTAATGACCGCCGCCGAAGAATGGGCCGGCACACCAGAGCAAGCCGACGACATGACCGTAATCGTCGCCCGCCTTCGCTGATTTGGGCCGATCAACACTACTTTGAGTCGCTGAGCAAACTCGCCCCAGCCCGACATTTTACCCACCTGCGCTATACTGGCATGCTTTCCCGTTGCGTCATTTGAGGAGAGGGATGTCCCTTCGCAATCGTGTTGCACTAATTACCGGTGGCAGCCGGGGAATCGGCCGCGGCATCGCCGTGCGCCTGGCGAAGGACGGGGCGCGCGTGGCCATTGCGTACCGCTCCAACAAAGCCGCCGCGCAGCAGACGCTCCTGCAATTGCAGGCTAGTGGCGCTGATTGCGTCGCTGTCGAGACCGACATCACCGACGCCCCACGCGCCGAGCAACTTCTGCGCACCGTGGTCGACCGTTTCGGTCGCGTCGACATCGTGGTGAACAATGTCGGCGATTTCCGTTGGGGCACACTTGCCGAATCCTCCATCGAAGACTGGCAAAACATTTTTTCCTCGAACCTTATGACCGTGCTATACATGAGCCGCGCCGCCCTTCCATACATGCGCCGCGGCCGCTGGGGCCGCATCATCAACCTCGGCGCGGTGGGAGCCGAGCGCGCTTTCGGCCAAGCAAAGATTTCCGCCTACGCCGCCGCCAAAGCCGCCGTCGTCGCGCTCTCTCGCTCCCTGGCACTTGAAGAAGCCAAGAACAGCATCACCGTCAACGTCGTCAACCCTTCCAGCATTGACGAGAAGGAATTGACGCGAGAAGAGGCGCGCCGCATCCGCGACGCGCGTTTCCCCATCGGCCGCCCCCCCACCGTGGAAGACGTCGCCGCCGCCGTCGCTTTTTTCGCTTCTGAAGAGGCAGAGTACGTCACCGGCCAAGTAGTTAACGTCAGCGGCGGCTGGATGCTGTAGCCGCCCGGCAAATCTGTCATGAAAGTTCTCACCGCTGCCGAGATGCGCGAAGTCGACCGCTTGACCAGCGAGCGCTACGGCATCCCCAGCCTTCAGCTCATGGAGGCTGCTGGCACTCGCGTGGCGGATGCTTGCCACAAATCGATTGACGGCATCACAACCAAGCCAAGAACGATCGCGGTGCTCTGCGGCAAAGGCAACAATGGCGGCGACGGCTTCGTTGCCGCGCGGCATTTGCAGTCGTTAGGCACGAAGGTGACCGTCTACCTCTTCTCGGAACCGCGCGACTTGCACGGTGATGCCGCCACAAATTTCCAGCGCTGGACCGCGACCGGCAATCGCGTAATTTCGATTATCGAAGATACCGCTTGGCAAACCGCATGGCCGGAAATCTCCAAGGCTAATGTCATCGTCGACGCTATTTTCGGCACCGGCTTTCGCGGAGCCGTGACCGGCGTCATTGCGAGTGCAATCTCGGCCATCAATCACGATTCAAAAAATGCCACCGCCGCGTGGCCGTCTCTAATTTTGGCTGTCGATACACCTTCCGGTCTGCCATCCGACGGCCAGCCTGCGGAAGGCCCCGTTCTATACGCGCACAAGACCGTAACCTTCACCGCGCCGAAGCCCGGCCAGCTCATCTCGAGCGACTCGGTAACCGTAGGGATGCTCGAAGTTGCAAACATCGGCTCCCCTCCTTCGCTCGTCGAGGAAATCGGCCGCGGCCCGCTGCGCTGGGTCGAGCCGCAAGAGTTCGCCCAACTGCCACTCGTCCGCACCTTTGATTCACACAAAGGTTTGTACGGCCACGCACTGGTAGTTGCCGGTTCGCTCGGGAAATCCGGCGCCGCCATCATGGCAGGTTACGCCGCGTTGCGTGCCGGAGCAGGCCTGGTTACTGTTGCAACGCCGGAAGTCGTGCTCCCCATCGTTGCATCCGCCCATCCCGAGATCATGACCGAGCCGCTTACAGCAACATCAGATGGCACCGCCGCAATGCAAAATCTCGAGCAGCAGCGCCTTGTTCGCATCGAGGAAAACAAAAACGTTCTCGCCTTAGGCCCAGGCCTGGGGCTTCATCCCGAAACACAGGACTTCATCCGCAAGGTCGTCCTGCAAACCGAGATTCCCCTCATCTTGGACGCCGATGGCTTAAACGCCTTCGCAGAAAACGCAGGTGTCCTGCTGGATCGCAAAACCAAATTCCTCGCCATCACGCCACACCCAGGCGAAATGGCGCGATTGCTAAACTCGTCGACAAAGAGTGTGCAGGAAGACCGCGTCAAGACCGCACAAGACGCCGCACACCGCTGGAACGCTCACGTCATCCTCAAGGGCTCGCACACCATCATCGCCGCGCCTGACGGTCAAATCTTCGTCAACACCGCCGGCAATCCCGGCCTCGCAAAAGGCGGCTCCGGCGACGTCTTGACGGGAGTGCTCGCCGCTCTCACCGCGCAATTCAAAACCGCCGACTGGGCCCGCATCCTCGCCCTCGGCGTGTACTTGCACGGCAAAGCCGCCGAACTCGCAACAAAAAATACCGACCAATCCGGCCTGCTGGCCACCGAAGTCGCCGCCGCCGTGCCCAACGCACGCCACCAACTCCTTCAGGAGCTGCAAACGCGTGAGTGAAGAAGGCATCACGCGCTCGGCGGAAGAAACCACGCAGTGGGGCAGGGAATTCGCGAAGCGCCTCCAGCCCCCCGTACTCGTGCTGCTTACTGGGGATCTCGGCAGCGGGAAAACCACGCTCACCAAAGGCATCGTCGCCGGACTCGGTGCCGCCGCCGAAGACGAAGTCACTAGCCCCACTTTTACGCTTGTTCATGTCTACGGCGCCGCCGGCGCGCTCAAGGTTTATCATGCCGACCTCTACCGCATTGAAAATTTCCACGATTTCGAGACTCTTGGCCTCGAAGACGCCTTCGCCAAGCCCGCCGTGGTCATCCTTGAATGGTCCGAGCGCTTTCCCCTGCAATCCCCCTGGCCCCAACTCCGTCTCAAGCTGGAGCATCTAGGCGGCGATGCCCGCCGCATCCAAATCACGCCGTAGCTCCGGCAGGCCCGCACAGCTCGCTCCCCTTACTCTCACGCCACCACCGCCCCGCCAATCCTTGCCCCTTCCCCCTCCGGCTGCTAGCTTTGAAAAAGCCCCTCTGGCGAGATCATGGTCAACAGCATTCTCACGCCCAGCGCGACAGAAGCGGCCCGGATCGAACTCAAGAGCTACAACACCACGATCCCTATGGGGTCGCTGGCCATCGGCGTGGACAATATCCACCACGATGTGTTCCTGAGTCCCAGGTTCGTCCAGGCGTCGCGCGAATATTTATTTGACCTCATCCGCCAGCACACCAAAGGCGCTTACGTCGCCGGCACCGAGCTCCGCGCAGTCAAGGGCCCCGATCACACCACTTTTCGCAAATTGCTCACCGATTTCATGCAGAGCGCGGTGACCCAGGCAAAATTTCACAAGAAGGTAGAGATCGACCTGCTCTTTCGTCTCGCTCTTCTGAAATTTCTCACTCTCGAAATCGGCAATCAATTTGCCAATCTAATCCTCGAAGGCAAGGAATGGGTTCGCCAGCGTGGCGAGAATTTCGAGCGCAGCCAGCAGGCTCACGTCATTAAAGCAAAGCTTTCGGAATTACAATCTTCGCGGCGCCGCGTCATTCGCGCTGTCGGACAGCAAGTCGCGCAGATGGTCGCTGACGCGGAAGAAAACGTCGTTTGCAAGGCCCGCCGCGCGCTCTTTGGCGAAGATTTCGCGCCGTTTTACGAGCTACTGAAAAATCGGCTGATTTTTCTGGATGGCGGCAAGGATGACAGGTTTTTTCTCGAGAACTACGTGCTGCTCGGCAATTACGTGCGCGACCCCGACCGCTTCGAGGTCATGGACGCCCTCTTTCACGAATTCCTGCGGGAAGCCGGCCTCAGCATCAGCGAAGATCCAGCCTACGCCGAAGCCAACCAGACCCACGCCACGCTGCTCGACCAAGCGCAAGTCATGCGCAACGAAATTGCCAATCTCGAAGACCAGCGCGAGAATCTCCGCAAGCGTCTCGACCGCGGCGCTTTTCTCAACAGAATTCTCAGCTCTTCCGGCAATTCCGACCTGAAAGCTTCTCTAAACGATGTCGAGCTGCGCCTCAAGCATCAGGAGTACAAGCTCGAGGAACTCGGCCCACAAATCGACGCCGCCAAGCAAAAAATCGATTTCCTCGCCAAGGGTCACAAAGGCCGCATAGACGATTACCTGAACGAGCCGGAAAACGCGCAGCGCCTCTTCGATCCCTTATTTTCTTCGGAAGCCAACCGCCCTTTGCGCGCGCAGATGCTGGCGCAATTACTCGAGCGCCTTGAGCAGCAGGAAATCCTCTATCACGTTCTAGCCAGTTACGAGATTCGCCCCATCGCTCAGGACTACAGCCCGCCGGTCCACCTGCAGCAGCTTCGCAAAGCGCTTGTCTTCAAAGAAGAAATGAAGCGCGTCGAGCACGTACTGAAGCAAGTCCCCGCGCGCAAACTCTCCCTCAAACCCATCGAGGAACTGTCCCGGAAAATTCACCGCTATTCTCGGGAGGAGATGCAAGCCTTCGTTTTGCGTTTCGCTGTGGATTTTCTTCGCCTTCGCCGCGAGCTGCGCGATGCCGATCACCTGACCACCTGCATGGAGCGCATCAATCTCGTCACTACTGAACAAGCTCGCGAGCTTTCCCGCTTAAACAATCGCCTCTACGAATGCGTTCTCCAGGACGAAGCCAAGCCGCAGCAGGATCAAGTCGTCTCGCACGTCATAATCAAAGCCGACGTGCGCGGCTCCACTAAAATGACTCAGGATCTCCTCTCCCGCGGTCTGAGTCCCGCGTCTCATTTCAGCCTCAACCTGCACGAGCCGGTCAAAAAGCTACTCGACCGCTTCAACGCCAAAAAAGTCTTCATTGAAGGCGACGCCGTCATCCTCGCCATTTTCGAGACCGAATCGAATCTTGCCTACGCTCGCGCCGTTGCTAAAGCTTGCATCCTCTCGCGTCAGATTCTCGTCGTCTGTAATTCCTACAACGATCGCGCCGCGACCAGCGACCTTCCGGCGCTAGAACTCGGCATCGGCGTCGCCTTTCAAGGGTCGGCCCCCACTTACTGGGCCGATGCCGATTCCCGCATCATGATTTCCAAGGCCCTCAATCTCTCCGACCGGCTCTCCGGCTGCGCCAAACTCGCCAAGCGTCTGCTCGGCGGACAGAAAACTCACTTCTCCATCTTTCAATTCCTCAACGCCATGGAAGGCGCTTCCGCCGAAGAGCTAGACGAATTCCTCGTTCGCTTCAACATGAACGGGATTGAGCTAAATGAAGAGGGCTTTCAGAAACTATCCGAGGAAATCTCACTCGACTCCATCGAGACCAAGCTCGACATGCCCTGGGGAAAAGAAAACGTTACGTTGTATTTCGGCGAAGTTCCCCTCGGCGATTCCGTCGAGCTCCTCGTGCTCCGCAAGGGCCTCGCCCGCCAGCTCCTTCCGGACGGAAAAATCGGCATGCCCTCTTCACATCCTTACTACGAGGTCTGCACCAGCCCCGCTCTGTACGATCTAGTCGCCGCCCTGATTCGCACGCAGCGCGCCGCAGTAGAAGTCGCCCCAGCCTGATCTGCCACCAGCACAGGCTTCACGCTGTGCATCCGCCCCCGGCGGCGCAGTCGACGAATCATTGCAAACCGCTCGATTTCCTCCAGCGAATTCGGTTTTCCTCTCCTGCTATACTTCCCCCGGAGGCGAAAGGGGTCCGGTGATCTCCCCGGCCTTCAAAGCCGGCGATTCGGTCCTTAGCGGGTCGAATGGTGGGTTCGACTCCCACACGCTTCCGCCAAAGTCTCGTTGATTCAATTGCCCATACGGAGCGCGTAAGCCATCAAACGGGGAAAATTTGGTGGGTTTTGTTCCCAAGTTGTTCCCGAAGAAAATAGGGTCGGAGTCCTCAGCCTCCGGCTCTTTTTCTAATTTGCTCATCCTTCTTCCTTCTTCTTTTTTGCGGAACCCGCAAGGTAGCATCGAACAACTGGAAGGCGCGTAGGGTTCTGCGGCGATCTAACGCGGACAAAGGCGAGCGGGATGCTCGCCCGTAGGACAGGCGTAATGGAGGATGGTCGGAAACTGGACTCTACGGGAGACAGGGACTTGTCTTTCGACATCGTTGCTCAGCGTCCGTCGTCTCCGCAGACACAGGGCTTTTAGAAAGAATCGCAACCGTTCGGATTCTCACCGAGCAACGGCGCATTGTCTTCGGCCGGCAGGAACGGATATCTCTCCTTTAACATTTCCCACGCCGCGTAGTAATCCATTCCCATTCTCGATACGAGGAGAGTCCCTCTTGTGTTTGCTTCGCCGCGTTCCCCGCCGGTTCGTCCAGCGTTCACGCGTTCTCGAGCTCTGCATACATTCGCGGACGGTGTTCGTTCCAGCGCGTCTTAGCCGTTCCGCCCATGGGCTCATTTTGCTGAGAGCAACTTGGATTTGATGGGAAGAGATCCAATTGTGGACCGAGGACGTCAGTGTCAGTACCTGGCTTACGGATTTGACCTAATCCCGAGCTGGCCACATGGCCTTTGAGCGGCCTGACACATGGGTGACAGTTTGTACCGGACACATAGGTGACACTTCCTCCCCGAGGGGAGGAAGTGATGCCTTGGAAGGAGTGTTCGGTTATGGAGGAACGTCTTCGTTTTGTCGCCCGTTTGCTGGAAGG
>DATNMD010000040.1:0-23998 GCA_035602505.1 Candidatus Acidiferrum sp. | reverse complement strand
CTATTAAAGCGGTACGTGAGCTGGGTTCAGAACGTCGCGAGACAGTTCGGTCCCTATCTGGTGTGGGCGCAGGAGAATTGAAGGGAGTTGTCCCTAGTACGAGAGGACCGGGATGAACAGACCTCTTGTGTACGAGCTGTCGCGCCAGCGGCACCGCTCGGTAGCGAAGTCTGGAAGAGATAAATGCTGAATGCATCTAAGCATGAAGCTCGCCCTAAGATAAGTTCTCCCAATCCCGCTTCGGCGGGATAAGAAGGGCAGTCGAAGACTACGACTTTGATAGGCGGGAGGTAGAAGCGCAGTAATGCGTGAAGCTGACCCGTACTAATCGCCCGTTCGGCTTAATCATAAAACTTTCCCAAACCGTCTTTGGGGAAGAGCAAAGCAGGCCTCGGTAAGAGGCCTCAAGCCAAATAATGCACAGTAGCGTTCGATTCAGAGTCGAACTTGTAATGCCAGACAAATCTGTTGTCACGCTCGCTGAGTGAGATCCGTAAAAAACCGGGTCGCTGCGGCGAGCTACAAGTTTCTGGTGGTAATACCGCGAGGGTCACACCCGTTCCCATCCCGAACACGGAAGTTAAGCCTCGCAGGGCCGATGATACTGCACGGGTAACTGTGTGGGAACGTAGGTCACCGCCAGGATTAAATTGAAGAGGGCCGTTCTGAGGAATCAGGACGGCCCTTTTTGTTTTCCACGAGGCGCGCCTGATTGAAGGCTCGCACCAGTGACACAAGAAGCCGAATCGTCAGCCTATGCGCGCTGCCCTTCTGCGGCTTGTGGCGCGGGTACGGGCGCATCGGCACCGAAAATCTTGCCTGTCACTTTCTCTTGAAACTGTTTCTTCACTCTCTCCTCCATCTCTTTCACCTTGGCGAGTGCTCGGCCGCGATGTGACGCGCAAGGGCAAATCGGGAATCGGAATCCAGCGCGGCTCAAACTTGATCGGAGAGTTGTATTCGATCGCTTTGTCCAGGCGCCAGTCAAACATCAGAATGTCAGGCATCGGCTCTCCTTCGCTTGGCGAGGACACGGACGCGCGCTACCCGCGTCCAACGGTAGAGGGGCTATCGCTTGCTGTCCGGCAAGTCAAGGTTTGCGTTTGGGATGAAAAACTCCGAATGACCAGCTCCAGCGTTATGCTCAACGTACGTGTTCGGCTTGAGTCAGGTTCACGCTCAATTCTGGCGCGGGTCCGTCGAACCGGTGTCCGATTCGACCTTGGGGACGGAGATTTGCTGCCTTTCGTCGACGGCGAATAGCATGTAATCGCGGAAGTGATGGCGGCGGTGCATGCGGCGGCTGGCGTAGTCAAAATAAATCTCGGCGCTCTCGGGCAGCCACAACTGCTGGTGGTGCGACACGAATTTTACCGGCATGTATTCGACGGCAATGTGCTCGGCACGGAGCTGGATTTGCGGAACTGGTGCGACGAGGTCCGTTTCGAGGCTGACGATCTGGAAAGTGTCCGCCGCAATCCAGGCGCGGCCGCGCAGTGAAATCGGGAAGGACATGGAGTTCACGCGGTAGCTGCGCAGGCGAGCGGGCTTATCCCCCTTCTGGCGAAAATGCACTTGCCACGCGAGGCTGCCGTGCCAGCGGCTCAGGCCTTCACATGCGAGATCGTAATCCCCCACATAGACGGGATGAAAGACCATCACAAGAGCGGTCAGGCCGAGAGTGGCAATGCGCTCTGGAAACTGATCGAGGTCCATCATGCCGTTGCGGTATTCCTCCATGGTGTACATCCCGGGACGCACCTGTTGCACGGAAGCGACATAGGAGTAGTTGCGTGAAGCGCGCCTGACAGGAAGGCCGGAGCGATCGATAACTTCGTTTTCCAGCGACTCCGTGGCAGCGATGCGGTTGACGGCATCGACGAAGTCGCTGACACGCTTTCCCGCCTCTTCTTGAATGTTCTGCAGTGGGCAGCCTGCTGTGGACTCGACTGCGGGCATGCTGTCGTCTACATCGGGTGGCATCCACTTGGGAGGCGGCATGAGGTCGGCAACAAGCGAAGGCGCGGTGGGCCGGCTCGAGTTTGCAGGTGTCGGGGTGCTTGCGGCGGGGGCGAGAGCAGTCAATTCCGGCTTTTGCAGCTTGTCCAGGAGCTTCTGCGCTTCCACGGCGCGGGGACCGGAAGGCTGAGCAGTCAGGAAGGCGGCAAGCGCTTTGATTGCGGCTTGGGAATTGTTGCTGTGCAAAAAAGTTTGCGCCAATACAAACTGAACTCCTGCGGCGCGCTCTTTACCCAGCTCAAGGGCGCGCTGGGCGTGCTTCCCCGCTTCCTCGTACTGCCTCTGGTTGAGATATGTTTCCGCGAGGCGTTCGTGGTAACGCCATACAGAGGGAGCGGCTTCTGAAGCGCGGAGCAGATAGCCGGTGGCGGTCGGGTAGTCCGAGCTCTGCAAAGCGAGCTGCGCGAGCGCGGCGAGAGAGAAGACATGGCGGGGCGCAATCTGCACAGCCTTTTCCCAATAGACCTTGGCCTTTTCATAATCTTTCAGCTGCGCGTAGTACATCCCCCACAAATAGCTGATGTCCGGATGAGCCGGCGCGGCGCGTGAGGCTTTCTCCAAGTGCTTGCGGGCGTCTTCGGGTTTATTTGCGCGAAGATCCTCGAGCGCTTTGGTTACTTCTTTTTCCGCGTTAGGCGCGAGAATGGGCGAACCGGAAGGAGGGGAAGCAGCGGAAGGGACAGACTCGGGAGTCAGAAAGATGGAAAGGTGCTGGCGCTCTCCCGAGCTCATCAACTGCACGTTTTCTTTCAGACGCTGATATCCCGCGGCAATGATCTCCAGGGTGTAGCTTGCAGGAGAGAGATTTGCAAACTCGGCAGTGCCGGCACGGAAAACACCGATTCCCGCGGAGCTGCCGGAGAAAGTGAAGAGATTGACGATGGCGGGCGTGTCCAGAGGCGAGCCGTCCGGACTTCGCACGCTGACCACTAGAGTGCAAGGTCTCTCCGGGCTCTTCATTTGCTGATTAGCTTGGTGACTGGAAGCTAAGGGAACGTACAGGAAGCCAGCCGCGGCGAAAAGCAGAAGGCGTAGGGTGAAGCGGTTCAGACGGGCAGCCATTTCGTACTCCTAGGCGGGACCAGGTAACTGATGAGGCGAGCGGGTGGGGTACACGCTACAGACCTGATGCGCTGGACGCCGTCTTGGTCGCAGCGATTGTACTCCTTCAGAATGCTTTCTAATAGCAGAGAACGAAAAGGGCAACAATCCGCTCCTAACGTCCACCTAACATCCAGGATAAACCCGTCCAGCTAAAAGCGGAGCTCGAATAGGCACCCTTTTGTGGCAGGAAAAAGTGAAAAAGTACTATTGACCTGGATATCCCCCCGCAGTAACTTTGGAACTCCCTCCCCCGGCCCGGGTAAAACCTCTTGAGCGAGGTCACACATGGCTCCAAATCTCGCCGCAAACCTGATCGCCAAGTCCGTGCAGGAGCGCTGGGCGCAATTGCGCAGCCACAAACGCATTATTTCTAAAGTGAAACTGCTCGTGGAATGGGATGAAGGCGCGGGACCTCACAGGGCACACGCGGTAACCGTGGACGTCAGCCATTCCGGATGCATGGCTGTGGTCGGAGCGGATTTGCCACTGCACCGAAAAGTGCGGCTGATCCATCCGGACAGTGGCCGTAAGGCGGAAGCCGAAGTGGTGTGGCGCGACCACGAAGCATGGGATGTGGGGCTTGAGCTGGTCAAGCCGGATGCGTCCTTCTGGGGATTGAAGATTTAGCCGCTAAGTTGCGATTGATTTCGGCACGCAAAGTGTGACTGCAAAGTCACCCTCCGCCGCCCTGCAAGCATCTTATTTGCGCCGACCCCTGTTTTGACTAGTCACGCGTCCAGCAAAATTGCTTCTGCGGTTCTGCCCTTCTGAGATAAACTCCCTTCCAGGTACCGCGCTTCACCAGGTTCAAGGCAGAGCAACCAATAAAGGTTGCTAGGATTCTTACTCGCCAGCAGGCCGGATAGACAGGAATAGAAAGTCGGCGCAAGCAGGGTTTTGCGCCGAGACGGAGAAGCGGCCATTTGTGCGGCATAACCGGGTTTACGCACCGTGACGGTGTGTTCGACCGCGCACGCATTCGCGCGGCTACGGACTCGCTGATTCACCGGGGTCCTGACCAACAGGGCACGTATGAATCAGCGGTCGTTTCGCTGGGGGCCGTCCGCCTAAAGATCATCGATTTGCAGGCGGGCGATCAGCCCATGATCAGCGAGGACGGGAACACCATTCTAGTCTTCAACGGTGAGATCTACAACCACCGTGAATTGCGCGCGGAACTGGAATCGCGCGGAGAAAAATTCAAAACCAGCAGCGACACCGAAGTCGTTTTGCGCGCCTTTCTACGATGGGACAAGGATTGTTTCGCGCGCTTGCGTGGCATGTTTGCCCTCGCGATTTGGTCGCAAGATGCAAGGCGACTGGTTCTCGCGCGGGATCGTCTCGGAATCAAGCCGTTGTATTTTCATCTGCGGGGTAGGGAGCTATATTTCGGCTCGGAACTGAAAACCATTTTTGCTCATCCAGAATTTACGCGCGAGCTGGACTTCACCGGGCTGCATTATTACCTCTCGCTGAACTATGTTCCATGCCCGCATACGCTGGTGCGCGGCATCCAGAAGCTTCCTCCGGGACACCTGTTGGAATGGCAGGATGGGGACGTCGAGATCGAAGCGTATTGGCGCCTGCGCTTCGAGCCTCAAAAACAGAAGTCCCTGGAAGGCGCGCAGGACGAGCTCGATAGTTTGCTGCGCGAGTCCGTTCGCGATCACTTGATTGCGGACGTGCCGCTGGGAATCTGGCTGAGCGGTGGCGTCGACTCTTCGACCATTCTTCATTACACCCGGGAATTGTGCAGTTCCCGTGTGAAGACGTTTTCGGTTTCATTTGCCGGACGCAGCTTCGACGAAACCTCGTACATTCGCGATATTGCCGGAAGGTACGACACCGAACATCATGAACTGGATGTCAGCCCCTCCTTGGATTTGCCCGCGGCGATCGAGGAGCTTGCGTACTATTCCGACGAACCGTTCGCTGACGCGGGCGCTCTTCCGGTTTGGTTCCTTTCAGCGCTCAGCCGCAAACACGTGACCGTGGCCCTGAGCGGCGAGGGCGCGGATGAATTGTTTGGCGGCTATATCACCTATGCGGCAGACCGGTATGCGGCTCAGGCGCAAAATGTTCCGCCCCTGATTCGCCGCGGGCTGCTGGGTTTGCTGCGATATTGGCCGGTGTCGAACGACAAGATAAGCCTCGAATATAGAGTGAAGAGGTTTTTGGAAGGCACATTGTTGCCGAGTGATGAAGCGCACACCTATTGGAACGGAACATTTTCGGCCGCACAGCAGGATCAATTCCTGTTGCGTCGCAACGGCGCCTGCGTCAAGGACTTGTTCGATGGTGATTTGCCCGCCGCTAACGAGAGCGGCTCGCTGAACCGCTATCTGGCGTTCGATCAGCGCTATTACCTCGCCGACGACATCCTGCAAAAGGTCGATCGCATGAGCATGGCGCATTCGCTGGAGGTGCGCCCGCCATTTCTGGATCATCGGATCGTCGAGTTCGCGGCGCGCTTGCCGGAGCACATGAAGATTGACGGCAGGCAGCACAAAGTCGTACTGAAGCGGCTGATGCAGAATAAATTGCCCGCGTCCGTGCTGCGGCGACCGAAGACCGGTCTGGATATTCCCACGCATGACTGGCTCCGCGGCACGCTGCGGCCGTTGTTGATGGACACGCTCAGCGCGGGAGCCATTGACGCAACAAATCTGTTCCGGCGCGAGGGCATCGAATTCTTCATCAAGGAACACATGGAGCGCCGCGCCAATCTCGGTTATCACCTGTGGGGTTTGCTCATTCTGTTCCTATGGATCAGACACTGGAACATCCAAACCGCGTCAGCGCCGCGCGTGGCGGAGAAAATCGTCACGAGGGCATTTACTCGGGCTTAGTCGTAATTCTCTTTGCGTCGCTGATTTTCCTGGGATGCATCGTGTCGCCGCCCGGCTTGATGGACGACGTGGACGCGGTGCAGGCGCAAATCGCCAGGAACATGCTGAACTCCGGCGATTGGGTGATCGCCCGGCTGGATGGCGTGCCCTACCTCGAAAAATCTCCGCTGATCTACTGGCTGATCGCAATCTCCTATCGCATCTTTGGCGCGCACGACTGGTCGGCGCGCATTCCTGTAGCACTGGCCGCGATTCTCCTTGCCTGGGTGACCTGGCGATACGGCCGGTGGGCGTTTGGCACGCTTGCGGGCTTTTACGCGGGCTTGGCGCTGGCCACGTGCGTCGGGTTCTTTCTCTTCACGCGCATACAAATTCCGGATGTGATGCTCACGCTGTGCGTGTGCGCGGCGTTTTGGTCTTTTCAACGGGCGCTGGACGAGCAGGAGCTGCGGCCCCGCCTCTGGGCAGCGCTCCTAGCCGCGAGTCTCGGCGTCGGCTTGATGCTCAAGGGGCTGATTGCCGTCGTCGTGCCGATGGGCGGCGTGATCATGTACTTGGCTTTGACGCGGCAGCTCTTTTCGCGCGGCGTGTGGAAGCGATTGCACGTATTCACCGGAGTGCTGATCATTTTGGCGATTGCCGCGCCCTGGCATGTGCTCGCCACGTTGCGCATGCCGCCTTACTTCAATTTCACGCTGCATAGCGGCCCTGGCGAGTATCACGGCTTCTTTTGGTTTTACTTCATCAACGAACATGTTCTGCGTTTCTTGAATTTGCGTTATCCGCGCGACTACAACACCGTGCCGAGGCCTGCATTCTGGCTGCTGCATCTGCTGTGGCTCTTTCCTTGGAGTGCATTTTTTCCGGCGGTGATGGGAGTAGGCTTTAAGCCCGTTGATCGTGCTGGACGCACGCGGCTCGTGGCGCTCTGCTGGACCGCTTTCGTGTTGCTCTTTTTCACCTTTTCGACGACCCAGGAATACTATTCGATGCCTGTTTATCCTGCGCTCGCTCTCTTGCTCGGCTGCGCCCTGGCGGCGGAGGGCCGGTGGGTGCGCGTTGGTATGCGACTGGTGGGAATCATTGCCATCCTCGGAGCAGTTGCAATCGGCGGAATTCTCTTCGCGGTGCGGAACGTCCCAACTCCTGGCGACATTTCGAACGCGCTGCAACAGCATCCCGAAGCGTACACGCTGTCGCTCGGACATCTCGGGGATCTCACCCTCGCGTCTTTTGCTTACTTACGTGTGCCGTTGACTGTGGCGGGGATGGCGTTTGTGATTGGAGCGCTGGGCGCGTGGCTGTTGAAAGGGCGCCGCGCATTTATGGCGCTCGCTCTGATGATGGTGGTGTTTTTTCATGCCAGCCGGTTGGCGCTCGTTAAGTTCGACCCATACCTCGGGTCGCGGCCGCTCGCGGAGGCGCTCCTCAATTCCTCGGCTGGTCAGTTGATTCTGAACGGCGAGTATTATTCTTTTTCTTCGGTTTTTTTCTACACCGGGCGCACGGCGCTGCTGCTGAACGGCAGGGTGAACAATCTCGAGTATGGTTCGTATGCACCGGGAAGCCCGCAGGTATTCATCGGGGATGCGCAGTTCGCGGAATTGTGGTCTAAACCGGAGCGCTGCTATGTGCTGACGGACGGCAATGATGTTACTCATCTAACGCGGATTGTCGGCACCGTGAAGCTTCATAAAATCGCAGAGAGCGGCGGGAAGCTGCTTCTCGCCAACCAACCGTAAGCGACCGGTTCGGAATTTGCGGTCACGATCAGCGACTGCGTCCAGAACCACAGCGCCGGCGCGGCCAGCGTCGCGACAGTCCGCAGTACGAGCCCCCCCGCGGCCTGCCCGGCCCCTTCTTCGCTAGACACGGGCAGACGTCTCCAGTGCGAGTTCCCGGGCCTTGCGCAGGTCCAGCTTGCCGGTTCCGAGATACGGCAATTTTTCAATGCGCACGAATTGATCGTGCCGCGGCCGCCACAAAGCGGGTAGATCGCTCTTGGCCAAGCCAGTGAGGCATTCTTCAAGCTGCTCATGGGATAGAGTGTGCAAAACAATCAGCCGCTCGCCTTTTCGTTCGTCGGGGACGGCGGTCACGACGAACATCTGCTCGCTCGCTCCGGCAAGCTCCTGCAGTTTTTCTTCGACTTTGATGTGCGGTACCATCTCGCCGCCGATTTTGCTGAAGCGGCTCAGGCGGTCGGTGACGCGTAGGAAACCGTCTTCGTCGACGGTAGCGATGTCTCCCGTGTTGTACCAGCCACCATGGAGCACTTCGGCGGTTTTTTCCGGGCGATTTAGATAGCCCAGCATCACGTTGGGGCCGCGAACGAGAAGAAGGCCGGGCTGGTCGATGCCGAGCGGCTCGTGCGTCTCGGGATCGACAATTTTCACGGTGATGCCGGGCAGCGGATGTCCGATGCTGCCGCGCTTTGCGCCAACCTGCCGAAACGACGCCGCGCGGAAGTCGATGGTGTTGACCGTAACCACCGGAGAGCATTCTGTGCAGCCGTAGCCTTCGAGCGGGCGGATGCCAAAGTGATCCTCGAAGGCAACGGCCACACGCTCCGGCAATTTCTCCGCTCCGGCCATAACAAAGCGCAGGCTGCCGAACTCTTCCGGCGTGCAGCGGCGCAAGTAGGTATTAAGAAAGGTGGGAGTCGCGAGCAGCATGGTGACGGAATATTTGTTGATCAGCGCACCAATCACGCGCGAGTCGAGCGGATTGGGATGAAACACCACGCCGACGCCCACGGCCGCAGGCAGGCACAGAGTGGCCGTGAAGCCGAAGGAATGGAAGAACGGCAGGATGCCCATGATGCGGTCTTCTGGCTCCAGAAGAAACACTTGGTCGAGCTGCTCGACGTTGGACGCGACGTTGTAATGCGTGAGCATCACGCCCTTGGGTTCGCCGGTCGAGCCGCTGGAGAAAATAACCGTGGCGAGGTCGTCGAGGCTCGGAACTCGCTCCGCGCCCACGAACCGCATCAGGGCGCGCGTGGGCAGCAAAACCGCGGCCAGCGCGGCAGTCAGACGCTCGGAGAATTTGGGGTTGGTGGCGAGATCCTCCAACAAGATCGTTTCCACCGGCGGCTGAACCTGCACGCGCTCGAGGAAGGCGCGCGCGGAGATAATCGATTTCAGTTCGCACTGCTTCGCGCACGAAGCAAGCGTTTCGTTCGACACCGTGTAGTTCAAGTTCACCGGAACTTTTCCCATCAGCATCGCGGCGAGATTCACAAGCGCGCCGGGAATCGATGGCGGGAGAAAAATCCCGACCATTTGCTGCCCTCGCCAATCTTTTCGCAAGCGTCGCGCGAGGAACAGCGTGCGGGCCAGCACCGCGAAGAAGTTCAGGCGCGGTGTTTGCCCATCCGCCATCGCAAAGCGAAACGGATGCCGACGCGCTGTGTGCACAAACGAGCTGGGCAGCGTGCGCATGTGCTTCTTGCGGCGCGCGAACGCTTCGGCGCCAAGATCCTGCACCGCCCGGCGCGCTTCGGTGGAAGTAGCCGTTGCTGGGAGCGGCTGGCCGAACGTGACGCGCACCGGATACGGAAGATGCCGCGGCAGCTTCCAGAGGAAGCGCCCGCCCGCGAAGCTGAAGATCGAGCCCCATACGCCGTCGAGATTCACGGGAATGATCGGCACGTCGACGCCTTTGATGACGCGCTCCATGCCGCGACGGAATGGCAGCATCTGGCCGATGCGGGTCATCTGCCCTTCCGGAAAAATGCAGACGAGCTCGCCGTTTTGCAGCGCCTGCGTGGCCTCGCGCAGCGAATGGATCATCTCGCGCGGACCTTGATCGGAAGCGATGGGAATGACCCGCAACATTTTCGCGAACGGTTTGACCAGAGGATGATCGTAGGAGCCTTTGAACATCAGGAAGCGCACAGGGCGGTCGAGCGAAGCGATGAGAAACGACGCATCGGCCATAGACACATGATTGGGGACAAGCAGCGCGCCGCCTTTGGCCGGCACGTGCGCGCGTCCCGCGATATCAAGGCGATAGAGCGTGTGCGTAGCAATCCACAGAAGCAGACGCAGCAGTGAGTCCGGCAGCAGGTACAACACATAACCCGTCGCTGCCAGAGTAGCCGCGGCGGACCAGAAAAAAATCGCTCCCGGGCTCAGGCGCGCCCAGTGGGAGACGGCGTAATATGCGCCCGAAGCTACGCCTACGCCGACAAACGAAAGCCAGTTCGCGGCACCCAGGACTCCGCCCTTATGCTCCTCCGCGGGAATGTGCTGGATCAGCGCACTGATCGGCACGATGAAAAATCCGCCGGCGAAGCCGAGTCCGGCGAGCAGCAGCAGCACCACCTGAAAGGAAAGTCCCGGAATCGCAAGGCAGAGCCCGAGAGTCGTCATGCCCAGGGCGCCGAGCGGAATCAGCCCATATTCGATTTTTCCGCCGGATAGAAAACCTGCAGCTAGGCTGCCGATACCGATCCCGATGGCCACAGCCGCTTGCAGAAATCCGCCGTGCGTGGAGTCCAGATGCAAGACATCCTGGCCGTAAAGAAAAATATTGAACTGCAGCAGCGCGGCCACAAAGAAAAAGTAGGTATTCCCCAGCACGGCGAGCCAAAGGACGCGGTCGCTGCGAATCAGCCTCATTGGCGACCAGACGTCGACCAAGGAGAGGGCGCTAAACCTTTTTGCGGGGTCGGCGGCTGGAACGCGGCTGATGCCAAAGCTGCACAGCAGGCCAACGACCGTAAATGCAAACAGGATCGCTCCGGAATAGACCTGATGTCCTTTGAACGCGTCGGCCAAGAGAGCGCCGCAGACGCTTCCGGCGATAATTCCGAGGAACGTTCCCAATTCCAGCACGCCATTGCCCCAGGAGAGTTTTTCCGCGGGCAAAAGCTCAGGAAGCAGGCCGTATTTGGATGGCCCGAAAAGCGCGCCTTGCGTGCAGACCAGGAAAATCGCGGCCAGTGCCAAGGGAAAATTCGGCCCTGCCAGAGACAGCACCGCCAGCAGCATCACGCCGATCTCAAACACCTTCGTCCACAGCGTGACGCTGCGCTTGCTGAAGCGATCGGCAAGATAGCCGCCACTTAGGGAGAACAAAATGAACGGAGCAGCGAAGAGAGCTCCGACCAGGAATTCGAGCTGGTCGCGCTGGGCTTTGTCTTTCTCAAGCGCCAGGATCAGGTAAATAGCGAGGAATTTCAGGGCATTTTCATTGAAGGCGCCTTGGAACTGCGTGGCGATCAGGCTCCAGAAACCACGCCGCCAGTTCGGTTTCGATTCGGGCATGGCAAGGTTTCCGTCTGGAGACATAACCGGCGCACCCAAGCTGTGAATGGAACCGAGAGATGCAACGATTCTAGCAGGAGGCGCGGGAGATTCGGTCCTTGGCCGCGGCGAACTGTGACGAAAGCGTTTCTCTTGTGGCCGACTGGCCCATTCGTCCTCGTGACCGCGTTGTAAAGCCGATGTAGGATAGTGCCCCGCGGTAAGGAGCAGGGATGAAAAACGGAAACGCCAAGCCGAAGTCCGTGTTGATCACCGGAGCCACTGACGGCTTGGGCAAGGCGCTGGCGCTCTTGCTGGCGGAGCGGGGGTATCGCGTATTTGCCGCGGGCCGCTCTGCAGAGAAACTCGCGCAGCTTGATGCCGTTGCGCGCGAGAAGAAATTAGCGCTTGAGAGCATCGCTCTCGATGTTTGCAGCGACGATTCCGTGCAGCGTGCCGTCAGCGAGGTGCTCGCCAAAGCGGGTGCGATCGACGTGCTGGTCAACAATGCCGGCGTGAACTACACCGCCGCGGTCGAAGATCTCAGCATGGAGGACTGGCGCGCGCAGTTCGAGACGAACTTCTTTGGCGTGCTGCGTGTTACTCGCGCGGTCGTGCCACGCATGCGCCAGCAGCGCAGCGGCCGCATCCTGATGATGAGTTCGCTCTCTGGCCTCGTTACTCCACCCACGCAAGGCGCCTACAGCAGCAGCAAGCATGCGCTTGAAGGGCTCAGCAACGCGCTGCGCATGGAACTGTACCCGTTTGGAATTGACGTCGTCCTGATCGAGCCGGGCTACATCATCACCGGCATTCAAAAGGCGGCTGCGGAGCTGTCGAAACCATATCTAGAAACGGGCGGCCCATACGCCTCGCTCTACGCTCGATTTTTCACCAGCGTCAACGACACGCGCGCCAAATCCAAAACTACGCCAGAGGATTGCGCACGCGTGATGCTGCACGCCATCGAAACACCGCGGCCCAAGCCGCGCTACGGAGTCACGTCTCTGGCGCCATTCGTAAAATGGAGCAAGCGGCTGCTCACTGACAGCGCGATGGACGCGATGCTGAGGCGACGCTACGGCATCACGCGCGAACGCTGACCGGCCGGTTCCGCGATTAAGGGTTCGAAACCTGAAACGACAAGCTGTTTTCGCGAAGTTCTTCCCACCGTTTGCGCCACGTTTCGTGTAGCGGGCTCTCCGCATAATCGGCAGCCGCCTCTGCGCTGGCAAACTCAATGGCATAGACACCATCAAAATCGCGAATCTGGTTGCGCTGCGTCTTCAGCCAGACATTCTTAATGCCCGGAATTTTCGCCGCCATAGCCTTGATGCCGGCGAGCGCTTGGTCTTTGTCATTTTGCGAAGTGGTGTTCTTCCACTTATAAACGACCAAATGAACCACGGTCTTGGGCTGGCCAAACTTGTTCTGCGCGGCAACGCTCTGGCCATGCCAGTTGCCTGCAACCACGCCGGCGGCAAAAAGAACGCCTCCAACCGCAACTTTGGCGGCAAGCTGCCTCCCGAAATTCATCATGGTCCTCCTGTATTCTAGACGCAAACAGTCTATGAATCCTCGACGTCGGAAGCAACGCGGCGCGGACGTCCGGCCACCAAATGTATGCAAGCAGTTTGACGCCGTCCCGATGAGGACGTTACGCTCACATGCTGATTTTTTCGGAGAAGAACCTGGAAATGAAAAAGAAAATTGTACGGATCGCGCTGCTATGCATTGGGCTCGCAGCGCCGGCTCTCTGCCAGGAGCAAGCCGGCACAAATCAACTCGCCCGCGAGATCTTCAAGCAGCTCATCGAGATAAACACTACCGATTCCGTCGGCAACGTCACGACCGCAGCCGAAGCGATGGCTGCGCACCTGCGCGCCGCAGGTTTTCCGGACAAAGATGTAATTGTTGCCGGGCCAAATGACCGCAAGAAAGATCTGATAGCTCGCCTGCGCGGGACAGGCCAGCGCAAACCAATTCTTTTTCTCGCTCACCTCGATGTCGTAGAGGCGCGCCGCGAGGACTGGACCACGGATCCCTTTCAATTTGTCGAAAAGGAGGGCTATTTTTACGGTCGCGGCACCGTGGACATTAAAGACGGCGATGCCATCCTGGTCGCCAATTTCATCCGCCTCCGGAAAGAAGGGTTTACTCCAGACCGCGACCTCATTCTCGCGCTGACCGCTGACGAGGAAGGCGGCAGCGCGAACGGGGTCGACTGGCTGCTGAAGCATCATCGCGACTGGATCGATGCGGAAATATTGCATCAATCTCGACGGCGGCGATTTCATGAGCAAAAACGGCAAGAAGATTTACGGCGCGATTCAGGCCAGCGAAAAGGTCTATGCGGATTTTCAGATCGAAGCAAAAAATCCCGGAGGCCACAGCTCCCGTCCCACCAGCGAAAACGCGATCTACCAGCTAGCCGCTGCGCTGTCCAAGCTCGAAAAATTCAGTTTCCCCGTGGAAATAAACGAAATTACCCGCTCCATGCTGGTGAAGACTGCGGAAATCGAAGGCGGTCCGCTAGCCGCGGACATGAAAGCCGCCGCTCAGCCACATCCCGATGATGCAGCGATCCAACGCCTGTCGGAAATGCCTTTTTACAACGCGCTTCTCCGCACCACATGCGTAGCGACAATGCTTTCCGGCGGGCACGCTCCCAACGCCCTGCCGCAGACCGCCCGCGCCAACGTGAATTGCAGGATTCTGCCCGGCGTGGATCCCAACACGATCCGGCACACCCTCGTAACCGTAATCGAGAATCCCAAAATAAACGTGGCTTTCGTCGAGCAACGCGACGCCGACGGCAACTTGGTCCCGCCCGGGCTCGTGCCGCCTTCCCCGCTGCGGCCCGACGTGATGAAAGCCGTCGCTACGTCCGCAAGCGCGATCTGGGGCGAACTACCGATTCTGCCCGTGATGGACACCGGCGCTTCCGACGGCCGCTATTTGCGCGCCGCAGGAATTCCTACCTACGGCGTCGCCGGTGTGTTCCTCGACCTGGACAATCGACGAGCTCACGGTCAGGATGAACGCGTGCGCGTCCAGGAGTTCTACGACGGCGTCGCATTCAACCATAATTTGATCCTTGCACTGGCCACTTCACAATAGCGACCCCGCCAAAAGGCAGTGGCCCGGTGAACTCGCGCTCACCGGGCCTTATATATCCAATGAATTAGCTCAAGGTTTTGAGGGATCCGCCGGCTTCGGGCTGCTTGGCGGGATCGAAGCAGTTTCCGGCGGCTTGGTTTCCGCCGAGCTCGCGTTGGCCGGTTTGGAACTGTCGGTGTTGTAACGCGTGAGGTACGGCATGAACGGGGTGACTTCAAACGGCATCTTTTCGCGTTCGGCAACCGTTCCTATTGGTTTGCTCTTTATTAGTTCCAGCCGGTCGTACCAAACATCCAGCTTCACGCGTCCGCCAATCGGTAGAGCTGCGATCACCTGCGGATTCTTCTTCGCATCGGCATTGGGCGTTTGCGTGGGTGCCGCGCCGGTCTTGATATCGGCGATGGTCACGACCTTATCGCCTAGGTGCGCCGCGATCAGATTCGGAATTTCCTTCTGCCGCGCTTGCAAGGCCGAAAGAAAAAGCGCGGCATTGGCGAGCTGATTTTTATAAGGAGAATTGTTCAGCAATTCGACAGCTTTCGCGCTGGCGGCCTGCTCTTCTTCATTCGTGCGCGCAAAACCGAAGTGCCGGAAGGTGTCTTTGTCGCTGACGAGGAGCTGGTCGAAGAAAGCATAGGTTGTATCCATGCGATGGCCAAGAACTGCGTGGCCGAGTTCGTGCGCGATTATCGTAGCCAAACTGCCTTCATCCGGCAGAACGTCAATCAATCCGCGGCTGAGGACTATGGTGTGGCCAAGCGTGAATGACTCCAGCGTGGTGGTCATCAGCACCCGGCATTTCACTTCTGGGTCGATGTCCAGATTGTTGGTGACCTCAAGGTTGTTCACCACGGTGTCGAGAACTTTGTCGACCTCGCCTCTCGGCGCCATCAATCCGATGCGCTGCAAACGGTCGGCTACGTTTTCTTCGGCCTGCCGGTCCCAGGAACGCTGCGCTTGCACGGGAGTCAGGTCGTTTGCGCTCTTGGAATCATCCTGCACCGGAGTCTCGACCAGGATCTTGCTCAACTCTTGTTCCTGCGCGGCGTGGCCCAGGTTGTATCCCCACAGGCGCGTCTGCGCTTTGAAGTCCAGCTTCTTGGTCAGCGCGTAATGCAGGTCCTTTTCTTCGCTGTATACGAAGGAGGGAAGCCACATGCCGGGCTGCGCGTTCGTGCGCCAGCTATCGAAATGGAAATACCAACTGGTGTGTCCGCTGCCGCCGTAAGCGCCGTTGAAACGCACAATGTTGAAGTCCTGATCCTCCACCCAAATGCGCCCCAGAAAGCGGCCCTTGCCGGCTTTCGCTTCCGGACTGACGTCGAACACCAGGCAGCGCACTTCGCCTAGGAATTCGCGGCGCACGTAGTCAAATTTGTAGTGCTGTTTGTCGAAGCCGTTCGTATCGATGAAAATCATCTGCAAGAAGCCGTCGGGCAAGTACTGCATGGCGAACGAAAAGAAATTTCCAATGCCGGAGAAAATCTTTTTGCCCTTGGTGTCCGCATCGGTCAGGGAAACCAGGCTCACGCCCTTGGAAAAGTCCGCGCGGCCCAAAAAGTATTTGTCGCCCGCCGGTGTAAATCCCAGCTGCTTGTCGGGCTTCAGGTTTTGAATATAGGTTTCGACCAGCGGGGAAAACTTGCGGATTTCTTGGTTGAGGTGATTCTCGTTGGCGACGACGCGGTCGACAACCTCTTCCATGGTCCGTGGCTGGTCGGCTGGGCGGGGCGCCGCTGCGGCGGCCATGCTCCCCATCCCGCTCGACACGAGCACCAGGATAGCTGCTGCTAGCTTGCGCATTTCTCTGCTCTCCCCTCAGTAAGCTTCAGTAAGCCAGCCGGAACTCAATGCGCACGCGAGCAGGGAAATCCACTGGCTGGCTATCTCGCTTGGCAGGTTTGAATTTTATTTGTTGAGCCGCCCGCACCGCAGCCTCATCGAGGCCGTGGCCGAGTCCACTGATGATGCGATTCACCTGGACCGTGCCGTTCGCCTGGAATACCAACTCGAGAACCACGTCACCCTCGAGTCTCAGAGTACGCCCTTCCGCGGTGTACTGCGGGCGAGGTTTGTCCAGAATGTCAACCATCGTCGTCGGGGAATCGGCGGACGCCGCTTTCTTCTTTGGCGTGTTGTCCGCCACGGTGGCATCGGCGAAGCCGCCGCTTTGCACCACTCCGCGTTTTCCGCCGCTCGGCGGAGGATTGGCGATGCCGTTTCCGAAGCCGGTGCTCGCGACTGTGCCGCGCACGCCTTTGTCGCCGCCCGTACCATTTCCATACCCAGGGCCGCCCGGCAATGCTGGCGAGCCCAGGCGATTAATATTGGTTGTCTTGTTCGGATTTCCTTTGCCTGGTAGACCGTTAGGGTCGCCAAATCCTCCGGTCTGCACTTTGTTTAACGGCAGGTTCACCGTGGCCGGAGCGGCGCTTCCGCTGTTCAGGTTGTTGACCTTCACTTCGTCTTTCGGCCGCTTTGGTCCGTTGATCGGCGTGTTTAACTTCGCTTCAAACACGGTTTCCTTCGTCAGCTCAGGCGCCTTGACGTCAAGCTGCCTTATCTGCGGCTGAAACGCCTTCTGCTGTACGAAAATGTGCGGTTGCTTCGGGCTCAACTTCGGTTCTTCGACGGGTTTTGGCAATGCTGGCTTTGCTTTAACCCTTGGAGGCGCGGGTGGCGGAGGCGCCACAGGCACCTCAGTCACGATCCAAGTCAAAGGGTTCACTTGGTACTTGAGCGCGCTCAACCGTTCCGGAAAAAAGATGGGCATGGCCACGAAAAACGTGACAAACAAAATTTGTGCCACCGCGCTTACGCCGATGCGGTCCCAGCGCTTTTCGCCTTCCGGCAGCAACGCAAACCGGGCGGGCACTGGCTTCGTTCCGATGGCGGTCTTCCACGCCTCGTTTCGAGTGCGAGGTCGACTTGCGTCGAAACCTACCCCGAGACGCGTACCGCTGGTTGGTGGGTCTGCAATCATCGATGTCATCCGCGTCCTGCCTTAAAGTAGATTCCCTTCGGTGAACACGGGTTTTCTAGGCAGACCTAGCTTTCCCAAGTTCGCTGGCCAGGAACAGAAGTGCGCTAGCGCACCAGAGTACCGATGAGGCTGGGGTAGCCCGAATAGGACCATCGTACTATCGTCGCGAAGTCGCCAACGGCTGCCGCGCGACCAGACGCATGCACCCCTCAAAAACAAACCCGGCGAGGCATTCAATAGTTGCGGGTCGGGGTCGCAACCAGCCCTAGGATATCGCAAAATGTCTGCCCGTGGCGCACCTTTTGCCGCGCCGGTTCCCGCCAACCGGGGTTATCTTTGTAAGATGCAACAGGGACCGGAAGGGGCGGCACGTACAGTATGAACCGTACTCCAGAAAATGGGATGGACGGCCTTGGCGCTAGAGGCGTGAACTTGCTCAGCCACCATCAACCACTGGTGGGTCAGTTGTTTACGGACTCCGGGGCCGCGTCTTGGAGACTGCCGCGCGACGTGTTTGCCGCCGCCCTCGAGCTGGGCGCGAGGAAACGCTTTGGCGAAGAGGCGCCGGGCGCCGTGCAGATCGAAGAATACCTTTCCAGGCTGCACCTGCAGGATTTAGCGCTCGCGTGCGCTTGCGCCGAAGGCCACACCGACGCGTGGGATTATTTCGTCTCGACTTTTCGCGGCTACCTGCGTTCCGCGGCTGGCGCTATTCTGCGCTGCCCGCCGGACCAGCCGGCAGCGTGCGAACTAGCGGACTCTCTTTTCGCGGAGCTGTATGGACTGAGCGAAGGAGCCGACCGCCGCTCACTGTTCCGTTATTTCCACGGGCGAAGCTCGCTGAAGACTTGGCTGCGCGCGGTCCTCGCCCAGCGGCATGTCGACGCCATCCGCGCCAGCCGGCGTCTCACCGACCTCGAGGGCGCGGATGGCCATGCCACCCTCCCGGCCTCACCGCTCGCAACACCGCGCCGAATAAGCGGCACCGGCGCTGAGCCTCTCCAAGATCCGCATCGAACCGAGCTTGTGGCCCTCTTTCGCCGCACCCTGGAAGTCGCTCTCGGTCTTCTCGACACGCGGGACAAAGAGCGCCTGCGTTTGTATTATGCCGCGGAGCTAACCCTCGCGGAGATCGGCCGCAAATTGGGCGAGCACGAATCCAGCGTTTCCCGCAATCTCGAGCGCACACGCCGGGAGCTGCGTCACCAGGTGGAGCAGGCCATGCGCAAGGCCAGCAGCAGTCTCGATGGCCGGCCATCCGGAGCCGGGCTCAGCGACGAGCAGATCGCGCTGTGCTTCGAGTATGCCGCCGAAGATGCGCCCATCGATTTGGACAAGCTGCTCCCCGAGAGCCGAGCCAAGGGACGCAAACCGGAGAGCAAGAAGCCATGAGCGCCCTGCGCAAGAAAAGCGAAGCGCCGCGTTCTAAAGAAGGAGGGGCGAATGCCGTCTGACGACCGCGAACGAAAATTTGAAGATGCGCTCGCGAGTCATCTGCGCGCGGGCAGCTCCGCGGGCGCCTCGCACAGTGCATGCTCGGACGCGGAAACCCTCGCTGCATATCACGAGCGTTCGCTTGCTCCTGAGCAAATGGCGGCCTTGAAAACGCACGTCACCGGTTGCGAGCGATGCCGGCAGATACTCGCGCACCTGGGAGCCACGGACGAAATTCCCGTTGCTGCGGCGAGTAGGGCGCGGCAAGCAACTGCCGCTGCAAAATCCGGTGTTCACGTGCTTCCTGCTCGGAGGCCCGCATTTTGGCGCTGGGTTGCGCCTGCCGGTGCTTTGGCCGCCGCGTTATTGGTTTGGATCGCCGTCCGCGAAAGCAATTCAGTACGAGTCCCCGCGCAAGGACCAAGAGTCAATCTGGAGCAAGCCGGGACGGCGAAGGACCTGCCCACTCCTTCGCCACTATCGACGCTTCCGCCATCCCTCGATGCGACACGGAAAGAAGAGAGGGCTTCGCGTGGTACTCTCGGCAAGTTGAATGCTGCTCCTCCATCGCAAACTGCGGGCGCTCCAAAGCCGCCCCCTCAGTCACTTTTGAAGCAAAAAGATTCCTCAGACGGGGGGAAGAAATCCTGGGTCGCCGACGATTCCGCGCAAATGGCCGACAACTCCCTGAATCGTGAAGTGTCGCCCGCGCAGGAAGAGGCCTTGCAATCGCGCTCCGAGCTGCGGGAGAGAATGGAGACAGCCAAGGCCGACGCAGCCAAAATCGAGGCTGAAAATAAAGCGGCTAACGCTAGGCGCGATGCACTCTTGCCCGGAGCTCGTCAGCAGCCCGCACCCACACCCGCGCCTGCACGTAGCGCGCCTGCGGGCGCCGCGACAGTGGCTCCCTCCGCGCACGCGCAAGCCTCTTCCGAACCAGCCGGAGTGTCCGGTGGCGTCGTTCAGCAGCAAGAGATCGCGGGCATGTCCAAATTCAGCGAGAAAGCGAAAATGCGCCTCGCTAACAGCATCAGCGCAGTCACCATCTCCGCCCCCGGCGGGCTTGTCTCTTGGCAGGTCGGGCAAACCGGTTACATCGAATTTTCCCCCGACGCCGGAAAAACGTGGGCCTTGCAAACCAGCGGCGTAACAACCGATCTGCTCGGTGGCTCCGCACCCACCGACAAGGTTTGTTGGATTGTCGGCGGCGCGGGAACGATTCTGCGCACCACGGACGCCGGCGCGCATTGGCAAAAATTGCGCGCGCCTGTGCTGGATGACATCCGCGCAATCATTGCGGTGGACGCCCGCCGGGCCACCGTATCTCTAACGAACGGCGCGTATCAAACAACCGATGGCGGCGCTACCTGGAACAAATTGGCTCCCGAGTGACATTCGCCTCGTGCAAGAAATTCCCCCGGCCTCGTTCTAACCGTGGAAGCAAATTTGAGAGAGAGGTCAACGACATGACGACTCCCAGCCAGAAATTCACCGCGCGCGCGCCATGGTTTGTCGCGGCAACGCTCGGTGCATTGCTTAGCGCGGGCGTGCTGTATTCCGCCACACGCAGCCATCGTTCTGGTACGCAAGACAAGGAAGCTCGTCCGTCCCCTGATCAAGCTACTAGTCTGAACGATCAGACCGATCTTGCCGTCACGGTCTACAACTCCAACATCGCCCTGGTTCGTGACGTTCGCCAGCTAACTCTGCCGGCCGGCTACTTCCGCCTCAAATTCATGGACATCGCTGCCACCGTCAATCCCGCTACCGTGCACTTCCGTTCGCTCACCGAGCCGGACAAGCTTGGCGTTATCGAGCAGAATTACGAATACGATCTCCTTGAACCCGCCAAACTCCTGCACAAATACGTCGGCAAGGAAGTCACCCTCGTCCGCAACTATCAGGACAGCGGCACCACCAAACACGAGGAAATCAAGGCCACCCTGCTCTCCGACAATAACGGCCCGGTCTGGAAGATCGGCAACGACATCGTCACCGGAATGTTTGCGGAGAGCTATCGCTTTCCCGAAGTCCCTGCGAATCTTTACGATCGCCCCACGCTGTTGATGTCTCTGGACAACACCGGCGCGCGCAAGCACCAGATCGAAGCCTCCTACCTCGCCACCAATCTCTCCTGGAACTCCGACTATGTCCTCACCGTCGCCCGCGACGACAAGGCCGCCGATCTCGACGGCTGGGTCACCCTCGCCAACAACAGCGGCACCGCCTTCCGCAACGCGCGCCTGCAATTAGTTGCCGGAGAATTGAATCGCGTTACGCCGTCCGCTCCTATGGCTATGCGGGCTGAAGCACTGAATGGAAGAGTGGCGAAGGAAATGCAGTTCCAGCAAGAAAGCTTCTCTGAATATCATCTCTATTCGCTTGGCCGCCGCACTTCCGTCGAAGACAAGGAAACCAAGCAGATCAGCCTCTTGCAGGGCACCGCAGTCCCCGTCGAAAAGGTATTCGTCGTCAACGGCCAGAACTTTTACTACCACAACCAATACAATCCCGGCTCGCCGCAAAAAGATCCGGTAATGGTCTTCTACAAATTCAAGAACGAAGAGAAAGCCGGATTAGGCATGCCTCTGCCCGCCGGCAACCTGCGCGTCTATCAGAAAGATTCAAAAGGCGGCATCCTCTTCATCGGCGAAGACCACATCGATCACACCCCCAAAGACGAAACCGTCACCGTGCACATCGGCAACGCCTTCGACGTCGTCGCCGAGCGCAAACAGACCGACTACAAGCGCATCGACACGCATGTCTGGGAAATGGAATTCGAGATCACCCTGCGCAACCACAAGGACTCGCCCATCACCGTCGAGGTCAACGAGCCCATCGGCGGCGACTGGGATATGCTCTCCTCCACCTACAAATTCACCAAAACAGCCGCCTGGGCCGCCCAGTTCAAGGTGCCCGTCGCCAAGGATGGCACCTCCGTCCTCAAGTACCGCATCCGCGCCAAATGGTAGCCCTCCGTTTTTCTGGTAGTGGCTCGGTTTCTAGTTCGCGTGTTAACCAGGCAGTGCCCCGATTTTTCAGCAGGAGTGAAATGCTTGCCCCCGACGCTTCTGAGGCGTATAGGATATTTAGGGGCCTCTATGAATACTCATCGCCGCGCTGCTCAACAGGCCTCGCACAACCTCTTACCTCATCCCGCCAAGGTCGTTCCATTCGGCCTTTACGGAGCAGGGCAATGGACTGGCCATCCAATTGGGCTGGTGATTGTGGTCGGTCTGCTTTTTATGGGTTTTGTGGGATTACCAGAGGCACGTTGGTTTCTCGCACTCACTGTGCCTTTGGGCTGCATCTGCGGATTTTTCCTTTGGCTCTACCATCGATAGGAGGTTTTCGCTGCTCTTCTCTTCCGAATCCAGAGGTCGCATAGCTCGCGATTATTTGCACTGCTGAAGTTGTGAACTCCACTTGTCCGGTTTGGACGTCAATCAATGTTGGCGCCGTGTGCCCGGTGTCCGTCTAGTTCGCCTTTAGGTGTTCTACCAACTTGTCGCATTCTTCGGCCATTTGATTGATGCCGCTTCGGTCATTTAACTGTGGAAGAGACCGCCAAAGATTACCAAGGTTTCTTGCCGTAATTAATGCCGGGGTGTAATGCGTACGTTCAAGCCCAAGAATCAACTGAAAAGTCTGCGAGTACCTTTCTCGCAGCGGTGCGTGAGGCGCCGGGTCCTGATTCCACCAGCCTTGGGACAAAGAAGGCGCCCTAGCTTGCCAGTACGCCAACTCTTGCTGCAGACGGCTGTTCAATTCTTCTCCTACCGCTTCGCCCCCTGCCTCAACAAACGCTTTCACCAACTCCGCTGCTTCGTTGCCGAAAGCCGGATCGTTCAGCATTCCACGAATCGTCTCAACCGCCGCAGGCCCGCATTTGCCCAATTCGTTCAGAGCGAGTCGCTGAGCTTCATACACTTCTGAACGCACATAAGGCTTAAGTGCTTGGGCTCTAGCACCGCTGTCTCCGATACTGACGACCTCCACGAGTTCCTGATGAATACGATTAATCTTCGTCACACGGTCTTTCATTTTTTGGAGAGAGGTATCCAATCTCGTGAGAACACTGGGACCCGGATTCATGACTTGCTGGAAGCCATAGACGTATCCACCATCTATCCAGACAACTGAGGTCTTCATTCCGTTCGAGAAACCAGCAGGCCACCATTTCTCTCCTGATTCTGTATTTGTGGAAGTGAGTGATGTTTCTGAGCCTTTTTCCCTTTTTAGGAAGAGAACCATTCGTGAGCCAACAGGCTGTCGTGGAATATGCTCGCTTATCCCACTCTCATCGGGGGCGAAGAAATCGGTCCTTTTGGGATTGAGAGAAATCGGCATGGCGCCGGGGGCAGGCTTTAGCTCAGGAACGCTTATAAGGTCACTTGGTTGCAGTTCACCTGTCCACGACTCAACCACGACAAAAACACCGTCCTTTGGCGTGACTTCAACCAGCACCAGATGTGTTGCGTGCCACGCGCAGTAGTCCAGTGCAAACGAAGGGCGTATGCCTGCGAAAGCTCGGTGATGATAGACCGCCAACAGAATCAGCGGTAAGCACAAGCGCAGGAAACGCAGAAACTTTAGGCGCATGGTCGGCACCCAGCAGTGAGATGCAGTCTTAGGTGCATAACGGGTGTCCCCGATTATCACGCGAGAGGCTAACTCGTAGTAAGTTGGGTAATCGGAAACTGACCCGTCACTTTTTCTTGACGCGGATTGGTTTCCCTGATAAGCTGTTTTTCAGGTAGAAGAGCGCCAAGCCATCTTGGCGCTCTTTCCTTTTGGTAGCGCCCTTCTCTCTTTGAGGCCTGGCCCAGCGTAGCGCCAGCCTCTTGTTTATCCTGAGCCTCGAAGGGCTAGCGGGCCGAATCGTCTCTATCCGTGCCGCTGCCTGTTATTCACTGACCGTCTCTTTGCGCCTCTTGCTGGGCCTCCCGCCAGCCAAAACTCCCCAACTTTTGGTGCGCTCGTAAGTCCCTTTAGAATCAACACTTGTAAAAGTGTATCAAAACAAACGACTTTAAGTTCCTTTCGAATGAACACTTATGAAAAACAGGGGGAGGGGGTGGTCTACGCGTGGGGGGTACAGACCGGGCACATCCCTGACAGAATAGACCGGGAGCATCCCTGACACTGCAAGAACTTTGGCGACTGCGTGTAAAACAAGCGCATGCCATGGAAAACGAGCAGTGTTATGGAAGAAAAACTTCGATTTGTCTTTG
>DATNMD010000042.1:0-61055 GCA_035602505.1 Candidatus Acidiferrum sp. | reverse complement strand
GGCAATCCAGAAGTAGGGCCGATTCTGCGCGGCGTGCTCGGCGGAAAGCCGCTCAATCTGGACATGGTGGCGAGAGAAGTAATCCGACGGGCAGTCCGCAACCCTGAGAACTACGAACCGGACGCCAAGCGTCTAACGTGGCACGGCTACTACGCTTTTCGCCGTGGTATCGCAACGCTTGCAAGCTCCGTCTCACGCGATCCGATGGCCGCAAAGGGCTTGCTTCGTCACTCAAGCGTGAACACAACTCTAACTCACTACATCAAAGACGTTCCCGAAGTAACAGAGAACGCAATGAATCAGGTTGAGTTGCTATTCACTCAGCTTGAGGGAAGCGTGCAGTAAGGCAGTGTCGTAAAGCAGTTGGGATAAAACTGTGATAAAGAGCCGCGCAATCGCTCGCCTAAATAAAATCGGGACTCTCTGCAACCCTATTGTTTGTAAGTGTATGGCGGAGAGGGGGGGATTCGAACCCCCGGTAGAGGTTTTGGCCCCTACAACGGTTTAGCAAACCGCCGCCTTCAGCCTCTCGGCCACCTCTCCGCGGCGTTGCCGGCAGGTTGTTGCCGGATTTGTGGAGTATAGCATCAAAGAGCGAAGCCAAGCCGCGCAATGACGAGAGGCGGCGTCCAGAATACCGATCATCGGCCAATTGCTGCATCCCAACGAGTGTCGACCTGGGACATCGCTTCGAAGCGAAGAGGAATCTTTTCTTTTGACCTCATTTGAAACTAAAATATGGCGGCTGAGATTTGGCTGATGCCGGCGGGACGCGTGCCCAACCGGCGGCTGCGATCGTCGTTAGACTGGCCTTGGAACGACGACCAAAGGTCAGACCGCGAAGGGTTTAGTCCTTAAGGCGAAACATTCTAGGGCGTCTGGGCGTATGTAATGTAGCGATGGGACGTAAGGATTTGCGTAGCTTGTGGACTGTCCGACACAATAAATAAAGAGGAATCCAATGAAGACCTGGCAGAAAGTCGGGATCGGGGTGGGTGCCGCAGTTGTGCTAGGCGGGATTGTGCTATTCAGCGTCAATCAAGCCAATAAGGGCGTAGTCACGGTGCAAACGGCAAAGGTCGCACCGCAGGAAACGCTGGTGTCGCAAGTGACGGCTTCCGGGGAAATCAAGCCGACGACCTATACAAACGTGACCGCCCAGGGATACGGCAGAATCATCGAGATTCTTGTCAAGGAAGGCGACCACGTCAAGAAGGGCGACAGGTTGCTCCTGCAGGAAAATGTGCAGGCGAATGCGGACGTGCAAGCGCAGTCAGCGGCAGTCAATTCGGCAGAGTCTGGCGTAGAGGCGGCGGACGCGAGTTACCGGGCGGCGCAGGCGGATTTGTTGCTACAGCAGGCGAACTTGGAGAAGGCCAAGCTGGACTGGGAGCGCGGCCAGGGTCTGTACAAGGGCGGCTTGATCCCCAAGCAGGATTTTGACCAGCGAAAAACCGGCTATGACGCTGCGGTGGCGCAGGTGGATTCGTCGCGTGCGCGCGTGCTGTCGCTTAAGGCCACCCTGGACCAAACAAGGTCGCAGGTAAATCAAGGCCGCGCGGTACTGGTGCGCTCAAAGGATATTTTGCAGAAGACCACGTACACATCTCCGATCAATGGAATCGTGAGCTATCTGCCGGAGCGCGTGGGCGACTACGTCGTAATGGGCCTTCAGAATGCGAACGGCAGCTTCCTGATGACGCTTTCGGATATGTCCGTGGTAACGGCGGAAGTGAAGGTGGACGAGACGGACATAGTTAGCGTGAAGATGGGGCAAGACGCTGACGTCACAATCGACGCAGTGCCTGGAAAAGTGTTCAAGGGCAAGGTGACGGAGATCGGTTCGCAGGCGGTCCTGCGGACGTCGGGATTGGCGACGACGCAGTCCACAGCAAGCAATCAGGAAGCGAAAGATTTCAAAGTGGTGGTGACGATATCGAATCCCCCGGAGAATGTGCGGCCGGGCCTTTCAACTACGGCAAAAATCAAGACCGCGGAGAAGAAAAACGTGCTGGCCATTCCGATTCAAGCGCTGGCGGTGAGAACGCGCAAGGACCTGGAAGAGGCGGCGAAGAACGCGAAGAAGGATTCGGGTGTGACGCTGGCAGCGCCGCCGCCCCCAGCGCCAGGCGATCCGAAAAAGGATGAAATACAGGGCGTGTTTGTGGTGAACGGCAAGAAAGCGATATTCCGGCCGGTGGAGACAGGGATCACCGGCGTCACGGATATTGAAGTGACGAAAGGTCTGCAGAAGGGTGATGAGATTGTGGTGGGAAGCTACAAGGCGCTGCGCACGTTGAAACCGGAATCGAACGTCAAGATCGATAACTCCGCACCGAAAAAGCCAGAAGACAATCAGAGCTGATGTAAAGCGAAGCAGCGAGGAGAAACGCATGGCGGTGGAGACAACGTCGACGGATTCATATCGCGAGGATTTGGTCAGCTCCGGAATAGTCATCAAGACGGAGGATCTTGCCAAAGTCTACGAGATGGGATCGGAGCAGGTGCACGCGCTGCGCGGCCTAGACGTGGAGATTCACAAAGGCGAGTACGTGGCGATTATGGGGCCGTCGGGCTCCGGAAAATCAACGCTGATGAATCTAATTGGATGCCTGGATTCGCCGAGTTCCGGAAAGTATTGGCTTGCGGGACGACTGGTCAGCGATCTCGATGACGATGAGCTGGCGTACATCCGGAACAAAGAGATTGGATTCGTGTTTCAGACGTTCAATCTACTGCCGCGCGCGACGGCGTTGCACAACGTAGAGCTCCCGCTGATTTACAACGGCACTCCGTCGGAAGAGCGGCTGGAACGCGCGAAGAAAGCGCTCGAGCGCGTGGACCTGTTGGACCGCATGCACCACAAGCCCAATGAACTCTCCGGGGGACAGCGGCAGCGCGTGGCGATCGCGCGAGCGCTGGTAAACTCGCCGTCCATCGTGCTGGCGGACGAACCCACTGGAAACTTGGACTCGAAAACCGGCGACGAGATCATGGCGCTATTCGAGAATCTCTATCACCAGGGAAATACGATCATTTTGGTTACGCACGAACACGATATCGCGCAGCATGCACACCGCATCATCTTCATCCGCGACGGCAAGATCGCTTCCGACCAAGCCGTGAAGAAGTGACGCGAGATTTGGTCGCCGACAGCAGTACCCCCAAGAGATTGCCTTCCCCGCACACATTGCCTTCTCCGCACCGATTGCCTTTCCTCGGAAACTGAACCCATTTCCGCACAACCCTAAACTGGCAGACAATTCGGCTCTTCCCTTCGGAAAAGCGGGGTGTAGGTTTGTGGGGACGGGGGGTACCCCTCCCCCCTTTTTTTGCAAGTGCGGATTATAAAAGGCTTAGAGGAGGGCTATACCACAAGTGTTGATTCTAAAGGGAGTTGCGGTCCGACAATTTCGGCTAAAACCCGGCAAAACACGGTGTTGGCTCGTAAGTGCGGAAAACAAAGCACTTATCGCCATGATAGAACACCAAATCCGAGGGGTGAAATACCGGCAGGACGCAAAAGCTTACGGACCAATTGTAACAGACCCACTGAATTTGTCAAGAGTAAACCTATCAAGCGCGTAAACTGCTGAATACGAGGAAGATATGGAAACGAAAAACGAGGTGGTGCTAAACGGGACGGATGTGCTGAGCTTGGCCGCGGAACGCGCCATACGGTATGTGAGCGAGGTGCGGCAGCGGAAGGTGGCGCCGGAGCAGCGCGATATCCAGGCAATGGAGCAGTTTCGCGAGACATTTCCGGAAGGCCCGAGCGATCCGAAGAGCGTGGTGGCCATGCTGGACGAGCTTGGCTCGCCGGCGACGGTAGCCAGTGCAGGTGGAAGATATTTCGGATTTGTAATCGGGGGAGCGGTGCCGGCGGCGCTGGGGGCGAATTGGCTGGCGGGGGCGTGGGACCAGGACGCCGCACTGCGAGTGATGTCGCCGATCGCGGCGGAACTGGAGGAGGTGGTCCTGCAGTGGGTGTGTGAAGCGCTAGGACTGCCGGGAAATTGCGAGGGCGGATTGGTTACCTGCGCAACGGCGGCAAACTTTACGGCACTGGCCACGGCACGTTGTGCGCTGCTGCGAAAGGCAAGGTGGAACGTGGTGGACGACGGAATGTTTGGGGCGCCCCCGATCGAAGTAGTAGTAGGCGCGGAGGTACATGCTTCAGTGCTGAAAGCGCTGAGCCTGGCGGGATTTGGCAAGCGGCGGGTGACGATGGTGGAGGCGGATGGACAAGGACGAATGCGCGCGGAGAAACTGCCGAAATTGAGCGAGCGCGCGATCGTGTGCATTCAAGCAGGGAACGTGAACACGGGCGCATTCGATGCCGCCAAAGAGATCTGCACGCGGGCACGGGAGCAAGGCGCGTGGGTGCATGTGGATGGAGCTTTCGGATTGTGGGCAGCGTTATCGCCCAAATACGAACATCTCACGCAAGGATTCGCGCTGGCGGATTCGTGGGCGACGGATGCGCATAAGTGGCCGAATGTGAATTATGACAGCGGGATCGTGATGGTAAGGGACGGAAGCGCATTGCGCGAGGCCATGACGGTGAGCGCCACGTACCTGGCGCCGGGGGCGAGGCGCGAACCGATGCATCACACGCCGGAAGCGTCGCGGCGCGCGCGAGGCGTGGAATTGTGGGCGGCACTGAAATCGCTGGGGCGCGCAGGATTGTGCGATTTAATCGAGCGCACGTGCGCGCTGGCGAAGCGGTTTGAAGCCGGACTGCGCGCGGCTGGATTCGACGTTTTGAATGATGTCGTGATCAATCAAGTGCTGGTGTCGTTTGGCACACCCGAGATCACGCGCGAGGTCATCCGGCATATTCAAGAGGACGGCACTTGCTGGTGCGGTGTTACCGAATGGCAGGGAAGGACGGCGATGCGCATCAGCGTTTCATCGTGGGCCACAACAGAAGCGGACGTCGATAGCAGCCTTGAGGCGATGATACGAATCGCGCGCAAGATAAAAACCTAAATGAAACAGATATCGGTCTAATGAATTAGATCAGAAACGTCAACGCAGACCATTGAAAATCACAAGCGGTGAGACACACCTCTTACGCCACCCGTCGGTCCGAACTGAGTATGGATAGCCCTATTCGGTGACTCTTAGCGTGATCGTATTCGATTTGACCTGACCGTCGCCCATTTCTTTCGGAATTTTCCGGTTTACTGCTACGCGGTATTCGTCCGGGCGGGTCATATAGTACCAGTCGTTTAGGAACAGCAGATATTCGTGTTGCTCTCCAGGCTTCAGTTTGAGCTGGATGACCTTGCCAGCTACTGGCTCAGCGCACTTAAATCTACGTCTTTGCTCCGTTTCCCGGGCGAGCTGGCCTCTGCTGTCGCGAACTTCGACTGTGTAGTCACACCTTTGATCCATGTCATCAGCGATATGACGTGATTCGTTTCGTTGGTAAGCTTAATCGTTAACTTAATTTCCGAGCCGATGCGTACCGATTCTTGCATCGTGCTAATGACCAGAGAGAAGCCCTGTCCTGCGGGTAGAACCCATGCCGAAGCGGGCGGGATAAGCAGAGTCAAGGCAAATATCGCAGCGGAAAATCCCATACGACCCCCTACTCTAATGACAAACTTCACCTGGGCCAAGCGTGCTGGACCACTGCGGGTATGAACTGCTTGGCGTAAAGGTGTTATTGCTACCGGCGCTCGACGATATTAGGGTCCACTGATTTGTTGTAGCGTCCACGAGGCAATGGTGCGAATCGCACGCGCATGCGGAGTGTAAGGGCGGCTACCAAACATAATCTACGTACGATTGCCCGACGCGGGAAGCCCGGGACGCAGCGCGCAGCGGGCAAATCGGGTCCGAGGGTAACTTCCGGGTTGCCGACAATCCGGAAGTTATCGCGTGGAATTGAGAATTTGCGAAGAGGGGGAACGCCTCACGCCAACAAATTCTCGATCTTCACCGGCAGTTCCCGCACGCGAACACCTGTTGCGTGGTGGACTGCCGCCGTGATAGCGGCGGCTACGCCGGTCAAGCCAATCTCGCCTATCCCGCGTGCGCCAAGTTCGTTAATCTCTTTGTCGGGGAAGTCGAGGAAATGGACGTCGATCGGCGGCACGTCGGCGTTTACCGCCACCACGTAGTCGGCCAGATTACTGTTGATCGGCGCGCCGTTCTGCGGATCGTACGTCGTGTGCTCTAACAGAGCCATGCCGATCCCCATCACGACCGCGCCCTCGATCTGGTTCCGGCCGGCCAGTGGGTTGATAATGCGGCCCGCATCTATGACCGTCACAACGCGGCTGACGCGCAGCCGCGCGATTTCCGGCTGCCACGTAACCTCGATGAAGTGACAGCCGAACGAGTGCGTCGAGTACTTCGGCTTGGGATTGCCGATGGTCGCTTCGGATTTGCCGCTGCCCGTGACCAGGCGAAGGTTGGCGCGGCGGAGCAAATCATCGAACGGCACGCCTTTAGCAGCGCCATCAGCCTTCACAAAGACCCGGCCGCCTTCGAATGCCAGATCCGTGGGAGGGCGGTTCTCGAACGGCGAGCCCGGTGTCATCGTTGCGACGGCCAGCAGCGATGCGATTGCGTTGTCAGCCGCCGCAAAGACAGCCGGGACCACCGATGCGGTGGCCATCGAGCCGCCCGAGAGCGGGCCTTCCGGCAGCGCCGTATCGCCGAGTGCGACCTCGACCTTGACGAGCGGCACGCCGGTCTTCTGCGAGGCGAGTTGCGCGAGGATCGTGTACATGCCGGTGCCGATGTCCTGCGTGGCACATGCGACGCGGGCTGTGCCGTCGTCGCGGAGCTGCACGCTCGCGGCGGCGGAGAATCGTGCGGCCACCCACGAGCACCCAGCCATTCCCCAGCCCAGCGTCAGGCCGTCGCGCTTCATCGAGCCGACTTCAGGCGAGCGCCTGGACCAGCCGAACTTCTCCGCGCCGAGTTCAAAGCACTCGAGCAAATGGCGCGATGAGAACGGAACGCCCAACGACTCGTCGATTTTCGGCTCGTTGAGGATGCGGAGTTTGACCGGGTCGATCTTGAGTTGATCGGCCAGTTCGTTCATCGCCGACTCGATGGCGTAGAGCCCGGGCGTCCGGCCGGGGCCGCGCATGTCGGTCGTTGCGCCGACGTTGCGCCTGGCGCGTCCGAACGTCACGCGGAGGTTGGGCACGCTGTATTGGAACGGCGTGGCCTCGCCGCAATCTTCGTGGTGGGCCTCGAGCATCGACCGGTGGTAAACGTAGTCGTGCTGGAGCGAGACGAGCTTGCCGTCGGGCGTGGCGCCAAGGCGCACGCGCTGCTGGGTGCGCGCGCGATGACCGACCGACTGGAACATCATTTTGCGGCTGAGCACGAGTTTCACCGGCTTGCCCAACTGCCGCGCCGCAGCCGCGGCGAGCGGACATTGCGTCCATGGCCACAGCTTGCTGCCGAAACCCGAGCCAACGAACTTGGTGATGACGCGGACGTTCTCTTTCGGCAAGCCGAACATCTGCGCGAGCACGCCCTGCTGGTTGACCACTCCCTGCGACGACTCATACATCGTCAACGTCGAGCCATCCCAGATCGCGGTCGTGGCGTGCAGCTCAAGAGGGTTGTGCGTCTCGGCCGGCGTGACGTAGGTTTGGTCGAGCTTCACCGGCGCGTTCGCGAACGCGCCCTTGGCGTCGCCGCGCTGGCTTTCCAAGCGCGCGTATGGGCCAAACGTCGTTGCCACCACGTCGGGATCGTCGTCCGCCTTGAGGTCGTTCTCGACGTTCGGCTTGTCCTTGGCGTATGTCGCGCGGACCACATCGGCCGCGGCTTTGGCGGTCTCGAACGTGTCCGCCACAGCCAGCGCGATGTATTGCCCGTAATACCGAATGACATCGTCCTCGAACGGCGGGCGGCGCTCCTCACAGATGCTTTCGAACCCCGGCTCCTGAACTGAGCGGAAGATTTTTCCGATGTTCTGGCGATGAAAAATCGCGCGCACGCCGGGCATCTTCTCCGCCGCGGCGGTGTCGAGCTTGACCACTCTGCCGTTGGCGATCGTCGCCTCGACCGGTACGGCATACAGCATCCCGGGAAAGTGGAAGTCGGAGGTGTACTGCGCCAGTCCGCTCACTTTGCGCGGGCCATCCACACGAGGCGTGTCGCGACCAACCGGAGAAGCGGTCGGGGTTTCTTGCGTTGTCGGCATGTTCGCTCCCTCGGTGGAATCAGGCTGTCGACGCCATTTTCAGGGCGTGTGTGAGGCAGCGCTTGGCCAGTTCGATCTTAAACTTATTCTCGCTCTGCGGTTTGGCGTCGCGCATAGCCGCTTCCGCCGCCTTGCGAAAGTTGGTCGCGTCGGCAGGTTTACCGGCGAGAGCGGCCTCGGCCTCGCGCGATCGCCAGGGTTTGGTCCCCACGCCGCCCAATGCGATGCGCGCCTGAGTCACATTTCCGCCCGCGATCGTGATCACGACGGCCGCCGACGCCAGAGCAAATTCGTACGACGCCCTGTCGCGCAGCTTCAGATACACCTGATTGCTTCCCGACCTGGGCGCCGGGAGCGTGACGTGCGTGACGAGGTCGCCCGGTTCGAGCACCGTTTCGCGGTTTGGTGTGCTGCCGGGCAGAAGATAAAAGTCGCCGATGGGGATCGCGCGTGAACCCTTCGGTCCCTGTACGTGGATCGTGGCCTCCAATGCTGCCATCGCCACGCACATGTCCGAAGGGTTCGTCGCGATGCAATGTTCGCTGGTGCCAAGGACGGCGAGCGTGCGGTTGCTGCCGGTGATGGCCGGGCAGCCGGTTCCGGGCTCGCGCTTGTTGCAGGGCATCGCGGTGTCGCGGAAGTACATGCACCGCGTTCGCTGGAGCAGGTTGCCGGCAGTCGTCGCCATATTGCGAAGCTGTGCCGATGCGCCGGCGAGAAGGGCCTGCGACAGTACTGCATAATCCCGTTGCACCGTCGGATGGTGGGCGAGATCCGAATTACGAACGGTGGCGCCAATCTTCAGGCCGCCGTCAGGCGTTGCTTCGACTTTGTCGAGCGGCAAACGGTTGACGTCGATCACCCGCGCAGGCATTTCGACGTTCAGCTTCATCAGATCGACCAGCGTCGTGCCGCCCGCAACGAACCGCACATCCGCACCCTGCTGTGCGGTTTTCGCCTGCGCGGCAGTCGCAACCGCCGCCGCGGCATCCGCAGGCCGAATGAATTCGAAGGTGTGCATGGGATCGCTCCTGCTCGCGGCTAAACGTTTTTGCGGACTTGTTGGATCGCGGCCACGATATGGGCATAGGCCCCGCAGCGGCAGATGTTGCCGCTCATCAGTTCCTTCACGGCCGCGTCGTCGGGACCGCATGGTTCCTTGAGCAACGCAACGGCCGACATGATCTGGCCTGACGTGCAATATCCGCACTGGTACCCGTCGTGGGCAACGAACGCCGCCTGCATAGGATGCAATGCGTCGGGCGTGCCGAGGCCCTCAATGGTTGTGATTTCTTCCCCGTCGTGCATCACGGCCAGGCTAAGGCACGAATTCACGCGCCTGCCGTTCACATGCACTGTACATGCGCCGCATTGCCCGTGGTCGCAGCCCTTCTTCGTTCCGGTGAGAGCAACGGTCTCACGCAGGCAATCCAGCAGCGTCGTCCGAGGGTCGACGCGAAGTTGGCGGTCCTTGCCGTTAATGCGCAGCCTGATCGGGACCGCGCCCTCGATGTTCGGCCCGTCCGCACCTCCGGCAGTGCTGCTCGCGTGCGCCGGTACGCACGCCGCAATCACTGTTGCTGCCGCTGTACTTCCCGTGGTCAAAAGAAATGCTCGGCGGGTGGGATTTGAGTGGCCCGATTGTGGATTGTCTCGCATGGGGCCTCCGTGCGAGCGCGCAGCATAACGCAGTACCGCGTAACTGTCCACCAGGTTACGTGGAAAACGAAGGCTGGCAAAACAGTCCGCTGGGCACCGTAAGACTTCAGCGGCCGAGTGACGGGCTACCCGGAAGTTAACGAGGGAGCCTTTCAACTTCCGGATTGCCGACGATACACCCATGGGCCAACGGTCCAGGGCATCAATGGTCGTGTTTCCCAGAAGGACCGAGCCCCATGCCATTTGCTAAGATCGAGCAATGACATCGAGGGACAGGACAGGGCACAACGCGAGTGATCTAGGTTCGGTCGAATCTTGGCTGGTCTCGGCAGGACGGGACCGGCGCCCGGGCTCGCCTCTAAACGTGCCGCCATGCCCGGCGTCGAACTTCGTGCTGGGCGAGCGCCGTGCGTACTCTCGCGACGACGGCACGCCGAGTTGGGAGGCACTGGAAGAGATCGTCGGCGGCCTCGAAGGTGGCTCTTCGGTCTCCTTCGCCTCCGGCATGGCGGGAATCGCGGCGATTTTCGATCTACTCCACACAGGCTCGGTCGTGGCCCTGTCGGACGACTGCTACCAGGCTGTCGCGGGAATCGCCAAAGCTGGCCAAAGCCGCGGCCGTTGGACCGTGCATCGCGTCGCCGTGGCCGACACCGCACGCTGGATCGAAATGTGTGGCGTGGCCGACTTGATTCGGCTGGAGTCGCCTTCGAACCCGTTGCTGACCGTGGCTGACCTGGACGCCATCTGCTCCGCACCGCGGAAGCGTGGTGCGATCCTAGGCGTGGATAACACCTTCGCTACGCCGCTCAATCAGCGTCCACTGGCGCTCGGGGCCGACGTGGCTGTGCAATCGGCGACGAAGTTCATCGGTGGACACTCGGACCTGCTCAGCGGCGTCGTCACCGTGCGCGACGCGAACCTACTGGCGGCGCTACGGCAGGCCCGGGAGCTCGCGGGTGCAACACCCGGCAGCCTCGAAACGTTTCTCGCGGTCCGCGGGGCTAGGACGCTGGCACTGCGGCTGGAGCGGGCGCAGTGCAACGCGAAGACACTGGCCGAGCGCCTCGCGCGACATCCAAACGTCACTCTGACGCGCTATCCCGGCCTGGCCAGCCACCCAACTCACGCGGCCGCGCAACGCCAACTCAAGGGCTTCGGCACGATTATCTCGTTCGACGTGCGTGGCGGCGCCTCCGCCGCCGACGCCGTGTGCGCCGGACTGCAGCTCATCCAACACGCCACCAGCCTGGGCGCGGTCGAGTCCACTATCGAACGGCGGGCCAGCATTCCTGGGCAGGAGCACCTGCCCCCGGCGCTGCTGCGGCTGAGCGTGGGTATCGAGGCCGTCGAGGACCTTTGGACCGATCTGGATCGAGCACTTCGCAACGTGGGCGGATAACGGGCTACCCGGAAGTAATTCACACGGACGGTGAACCGGCTAGTCGTAATATCCCCGGCGAGCCCGAAATCATACGAACTCGCTCAGCGGCTGTGACTGTGCGCCATCGCGGAGGACTCCATGTCCTCGTGAGTCTGCGGCACGCTGAGATAGGTGTGCGACAGGCGATCATGCCAGGTGAGAGCGTCTTCATCCCACGAGGCCCAGAAGAATCCGAGGAACAATGTCCCAGCGGAAAGAATGTAGCCGGCGCTGCGAAGCAGCATTTGACGGGGCGTCGGTGGATCACCAGTGAAACTGGTGACCTGGAGACCGCGGAACATCATGCCCGGCGTGGTGCCACCAAAAACGGTGAACATGGCGAAGTACTGCAAGTAGACGATGGCGAATGTCACGCCATAAACCGCGGCGGTGAGCTTGCTGAGAGTGAATTGCCCTCCTAGAGAACCGAATAGGGCGAGGAATCCACCGTAAGCGAAAAGGAGGCATGCGGCGTCGATCGCGGCGGCAAAACGCCGCTCCTCGAGCGAAGCTACGGGATACAAGCCGTAGCCTTCCGCGAGATCGCTTTGGCGGGGCGCCCCTGAGCTATCGGCTCGAGATGCGGGCGGAACGGAGACGTCAATCTCCATGCGGCCGTTTTTTTCCCGACTTTGCGCGTTGCGGCCAATTGCAATCGTGAACGAAAAATCGTCCGGCGCAACGTTGGGGGTTTCGTCAAGGGCCACCGAGCGCGCGCTGGTTGGCACGGCGTCGTGTTCAAACGGAAGCTGCGATTGCGTTGTGCTGGCCGGGCGCCGGCGCTTGCGCGTGCGATATGCCTCCATGCGCACGCTGACCTCGCCGCGCCATGCGGAAGACTGATCGCTCTGAGCAGGGATTAGCGGGACGTCATCAGCGGCGTCCGCGGAACCGGTCGGCGGCGAAGCCTTCTGGCCAAACTTGCCCGGAGGGGGAGAGGCAGAGAAATCCTCGTAAGAGGAGTTACCCAAGGAAAATGACGAATCACAAAAGTTGCAAGCGCGTACGCTGGACGGCAGTACCGCGCCACACTGCAAGCATGTTTTTGTCACCGGTGCGTTTTGCGCTGCGGACGCTTCCACTCCGGTGAGGAGTGAAACAAAACGAGAATAGCATGAAGAAAGAAAAGTACAGACAAGGTTAGAAAGGGAATGTTTCGAATCAGGCAGCAGGCAAGAGAGAGGGGCTGTGGGGCGTCAGACTAAGCGTCAATTTGTTGAGCGAGCATGTCGCGACTGAACGCAATACGCCTGTCAAGGGTTACGGCGGCAAAGTACGTACATTGGCCGCGCTCCATTTCGGTCCAGGTCACCAGAGCAGGGATGAGGCGCGCCAAAGTGGAGCGCACGAAGTTTAGCAGGCGGAAGTAAGCGTTGATGGCGCGTATGTGGCCGCGTTCCTCGGGGCGCTCCGGGCAAAGATCCAGGAGCTGAATGACACGCGCGAAGTCTTCTCCAGACGCGGTGTTCGGAATGCCGGCGACATCGCGAACCTCGGCGGAAAGCGGCTGTCTGATGGACGCCGCAATGAGCGAGCGGCAGTACGAGATGAAGAACTGCAGCAGCGCAGCGGCGGAGAGGAGGAATATGAGCGTAGCCATTAGCGTGGCACCACCGCGAGGCGAGCCGTCGCCATACGCGCGTCGGGGGCCAATCGCAAGAATGCGTACGCCCACGCCAAGGGCAACAGGCAGCCAAACACAGGCACGATGTACGTAAAGAATTGGAGATTCGGGAACATATTTTCAAGAGCAAAGTTCGCGGCTAGCGCGCTGAAATACACGCCGAGCGAAAGCACCAACTGGATCAACTGCGTGCGGGACTCCCGGAGTTTGAGGATGGCGCCCCACAAAACGTAGGTCAGTACAAGCCCTACGAAATAGAGATTCTGCGAAAGCTCGTATACAAAGCCGGTAAGCATCTTGTGGGACGATTGTTCAACCACTCCGTAAGAAAACAGCGCCGTTCCGGCGAGAAGAATAATCGCAGCCAGGCGCACATACTTCTCGACCTTCATTTCATCGAAGACGTGCAGGTAAAGGGTGATCAGCGCCAGATAAAGGAAAATCGTCAGCAGGGCATCCGAGGAATAGTAAAAATATTTGTACTGGCTCGAGCCCAGCCCGTATTGGTGGTGCACATAAAAACGGCCTACGCTGAGCAAAAACGAGAAAAGCATGTAGAGATTCAAGCAGAGGTAGCGCCGGAAGGAGTGCTTGGCGAGGGCACAAACTACCACGGAGACTTCCAGGGCCGCGCCCAGGAACCAAATCAGGTATCCAATATAGCCAGGCACGCTTACCTTTCAGTGCCCGACCCCGCGCCTTGTAGGGCTGCGCGAGCTACTTATCGAGCACTAGGCGGTGGAACTGGCGCCGAGCCATTCCGGTACGAAGGAGGTGGCACGGGCGCTGAACCATTCCAACCAGACGGCGGAGGAACTGGCGCCGAACCGTTGGCCACCATAACAGCGCCGTTGCTGTGCGCCGCTACGACGGTCTTCAGACCCATCGCCCCTGCCAAGACCAGCATGGCTAGGAGTAACGCGGTGAGCTTACGTGACATTGAGTGCCTCCAAGGCAGTAGAACCCCGGCAGCACTTTATATCTAATTACACCAATGTCAAGCAGCTCGCACGACGAGCCTGTTCCTAAAAAGTACACGTCCCTCCTATTATGCTCTTCGTAAGGCTTTCGCCTACGCCGGAGCCTCCGAGGAGGTCGTGCAGGGGCATCGTAGGTTTTAGGACTTGTATGGTCAACGGTACGGTAGTACTAGACACGACCTCGGCCGTTTAGCGGGAATACTTAGGCTTCCCGCGATGCTCTTGACACCTCTGCTTGCTACTTCGTAGCATGGAAAATTGCCTTGGGCCGGCGTAGCTCAGTGGTAGAGCGAGGGTCTCATAATCCCTAGGCCGTGGGTTCGATTCCCCCCGCCGGCACCAGAACCCAGACAGGCAAGTGCAGACAGTCGCAGCGCAGTTCCAGCCCGCGCGGCTTCGTTATCTGCACCAAGCTTTAATAAATCGATTTATCACTAATTACATAGGCTGGATTTCGATTTTCCCGCATACACCAAGTTCTGTAGAATGGCCCTTATGCAGCGGATAGCCCAGCCGAGGCCCTTTGGGGGGCGCTCGCATGATCGTCGCCGGAGCTGCTGTTGAAAGCGGGAAAGCTTTCGCGCCGCGACTGGTTGCGGCTGGCCTCGCGTGTTGCGGCTGGTGTGCCTTTGGGTTTCACGGCGCCCTCGAAGTTGCTGGGGGCCGAGACTTGGCAGGATTCCAGAGCGCTCCCGTCGCAAGTAACGCCTCCACCTGCGGAGGGTCTGGGCGCGCTGTTCAGCAGTGATCCCACGCGATACCGATTCACTTTGGAGGAAGACAGCTTTCTCGAGGAACTGGAACGTGCGTGCTTTCAGTTTTTCTGGAACGAGGTGAATCCAGCGACCGGGCTCGTGAAGGACCGCAGCCAGGCTGGCGGGCCAGATTCCCGGAACGTGGCGAGCATTGCCGCAACCGGTTTTGCTTTGACGGCTCTGTGCATTGCGGACCACCGTGGCTGGCAGGACCCGACTAAGATACGCGAGCGGGTAGCGACCACATTGCGTTTTGTCGAATCACGAGTGCCTCAGGCACACGGCTTCTTTTGCCACTTTCTGAACATCCATAACGGCGAACGCGTCCTGCAGTCGGAAGTGTCTTCAATCGATACGGCCATCTTTATCTGCGGGGTGCTCACCTGTCGCGCCTATTTCGAGGATGCCGAAATCCGGGCTTTGGCCAAACGAATCTACGAGCGCATGGATTGGAACTGGCTCCTGCACGGAGACAAAATGCTGTCGATGGGCTGGACGCCGGAGCACGGGTTCATTCGCAGCCGCTGGGATAGTTACAGCGAACTCATGATGGTGTACCTGCTGGCCTTAGGTTCATCCGCCACAGGCATGTCGAAGCAGAGCTGGGACGCATGGACGCGCCCGTACTTCGAATTCAATGGAGTGCGTTACATAGGCTCGCACGCCCCATTATTCGTGCACCAATACTCGCACGCGTGGTTTGATTTTCGCGGCAAGCGCGACAAGTTCGCGGATTATTTCACAAATTCAGTGATTGCCACGAAAGTGCACAAACTTTGGTGCTTGGAGTTGGCAAGGGAGTTTCCGGACTACACCGAGGATATGTGGGGCATAACGGCTTCCGACTCCGCGCGAGGTTACGCCGTTTGGGGCGGCCCTCCGGCCATGGGACGCATTGACGGCAGCATCGTTCCCTGCGCGACGGGCGGCTCACTGCCGTTTCTTCCGGAGGAATCCGTGCGGGTGCTCAGAAACATCCGTGAAAAATACGAAAAGCGCGTCTGGCGCAGGTACGGATTCGTAGACGCCTTCAATCCGCTGACAAACTGGTACAGCCAGGATGTAATCGGGATTGATGTGGGCATCACATTGGTAATGGCGGAAAACGCGAGAACCGGGTTTGTGTGGGAGCAATTCATGAAGAACGACGTAGCCCGAAACGGCATGGCCCGCGCGGGATTTCGCGCCGTCACGCCAGCGGAGGCGGCTGCGCCTCCCAAGCTGGCCGTACCGAATGGCTAACCAGTGTGGATACTTCAATGAGCGACGATTGTCGCGCGGCGCGGGCCTACTTCGTTATCTCAATTAGCGCGAGTGCGTGCGGCGGAAGTGTGATCGCCAGCAATCCGTTGGCAATGGCACGCTGTTGGGCACCCGGCAGGGCCGCGGCTTTCTGCAATTGGGCAATTTGCGCAGGGGTGGGAAATTGTGGAGCTCCCATTTCCTTGTAGACGGGCAGCGGAGACCCGTGCTCGTCGTCCAGGATCGAAACGCGGGCGGAGCGACCCTGCAAGAGTCCCTTGAAATGCAGCGTGAGAGTCTTGGGCGAGCCAGCTTCCTCCGGCAACGATAGATTCCAGATGGCGATTGCCAGAGAGCCGTCCTTGCGCCGCGTGACAAGAGCTGAATCCGAACTCACGTCGAGCCGCGTGTCACCGAGGCGATGCAGCAGCGCGAAATCATTGAAAGCCGGTTTTGGGATGCTGCGCTCGGCGAGAATGCCAAAGCCCCCGTAGAACGGAGTCTTGACGACACCTTGCTCCTCGAAGACGTCAGAAAAAGTCCAATAGCTCATCATTTCCGTCAGGCCATCGCATTCGCGAATCGTGTTGGCCAGGAACGGTCCCATGTAGGCGCTGTCGGTCACCTGCGTTTGATTGCTGTAGTCGGCGTTGTACTCAGTCCAGATGAGTGGCATCCGCGGATAGGCAGAAGCCGCGATTTGCTGATGCACCTTCCTTACAGCGCGGCACACCATTTCATTGCGCGAGATGTTTTCGTGCGTGCCGAAGACGTCTTCCGCCTTGTCATTTCCATAGACGTGCGAGGAGACGAAATCTATCGGGACGTTCTTTTCTTTGCAGTGCGCCAGGAAGCGGTCGGCCCAAGCGGCCTGTGCGGTTGACGGTCCGCCCACGCGCAGACGGGCGCTGACGTGCTTGAGAGCGCGGGCGGTGTGGTCGTACAAATCGTAATACGTGGCCTCCTTGGGATTGCCTGCCCAAAAATCAATGTTCGGCTCGTTCCATACCTCGAAATACCACTCCGCGACTTCGTCTTCACCATAGCGGCTCACCAAGTGCTGCGTAAACGCTTCGATGAGCTGCTCCCATTTGTTCCAGTCTTTTGGCGGCGCGACGTTCGGCTTGTACCAAAAGGGGTGCAGCGCTTTGGGATCGGAAGTGAGCTTCTTGGGCATAAAGCTCAGTTCCACGAAGGGGCGCACTTTGTTTTCCAGCAACCCGTCGTAAATCTGATCGACGTAGGAGAAGTTGTAGATGGGTTTGCCGGAAGCGTCCTCGTCGTAAAAGCCTACTTCGTCATGGAAAATGGCGTGGAAGCGCACGTATTCAAATCCCGTAATGCGCTTCGTCTCGAGCAAATCGTGCCGGTAGCTTTCTCGCAGCGACAAAATTGCGCGACCGGATCCAAACATCTTTTCCCAAAAATGAGGAAATGGATGCGACGCGGCATTCACGTTAACCTCGACCGCTTCCGCAGCGGTGCGTGACTGACCACCGGACTGGCCACGCAATTCTTGGCTTCCGGGCGCGGCAAGGATACTTAGCAGCAAGAGTGGGGCAACACGACGCGCACGGCGTCGAAAGAACGGGCTCATGACCAGCCTCCCGGCAGATTGTAAAGGAAAAAGGGGCGCAGGCAGGTTGCGCCCCTTGTATGGAGCTAGAACGAGAACCTTGCCTGGAACTCAATCACTCGGCCTGACAGTCCGTCCGACGGCCGCCCGAAGCTTCCTGGATTCTTGATGTCCGTCGGCGCCGTTGCGGGAATGAGCGGAGTAAGATCCAGGATGTTGAATGCGTTGAAGAAGTTCGCCCGAATCTCCAGCCCGGCTCCTTCGCCGATCACTCGCATCGCGGGGAATTTGAAGCTCTTCCCGAAGGATAGGTCCACGGAAGTGTAACCAGGCCCGGTGAAGATATTGCGGCACCGGCAGCCAGGGCCTCTGGTGGTGACGTCAAACTCGGTGGCCGGATTGGGGAAGACGCCATTGATCCATTGTTGCTTGCTGGGGCTTTTGATGACCCCACCGGTATAGGCTGAGGGCAAGTCTGGACAAGTTCCGTCTCCGTTTCGATCATTGTTGGGATCACAACTGCCGATGAGAGCTGAGAACGGAAAGCCGGTGTGTTTGTCGAAGACTCCGCCCAGTGTCCAACCACCGAGCATCATGCCGACGAAGTCATGGCGAGCGCGCAGCCATGGCAATTCCCAATAGCCGGACAATTGCCAGTGGTGGCGCACGTCGTAATCGGAATTTCCTTTGTCAAGCGCTTGATTGAATGGATCGGTCTGCTGGAAGCCAATTTCAAAGGAAGATGTATCGATGGAATGGCTGTAGGTGTACAGGCTCGAAACCGAGAAGCCGTGCGAGAAGCGATGCGAGACTTGGAAAACAAACGCGTCGAAGCTTGCGTTAACATCGGCTAACGGAAAGAAGACGCGATTAAATCGATTGTTACCGACTGTGATCGGCGCGGCGCAGGCTGGGTTACTCGGGCCGCATGGAATACCATCGGGGCTCGCGCTCTGAACCTCGTCCCGATTTCCGCATGTTTGCCCCGGCTTCACCGGATTGCAAGGATCAAAAGTATCGCCGGGAATGAAGCGATTCAGATCGATCGTGCGGGCCAGCTTGCGACTGCGGCTACCTTGATAGCCGAGAGTCAAAAGAAAATCTCGAAGCGGTTCGAACTGAGTCTGCAGCGAATATACGTACACGTAGGGCGTGGGCTCATCTTTCGTGGCCCCAAAAATGTCGACTTTGGTAATCGTGCTGCACGTCGAATTTCCGCAGAGCGCGCCGTCGCTTGCCACGCCGAACTGCAAGTTGGGATTCGGCTGGAAACTGTCCGGGCGAGAGTTGGAGCCAATCGTGTACAAAATGTTGGATCCCGGGGGCGGTCCGACAATCTTGCCAGGATCGAAAAAGCAGCAAATGCTGGCGTCGGCGAAAAATGGCGTGTTCTGGCGAACGTTGTTGTATTCCGACCCGAACGGACGGTCGTAAAGTATTCCAAAGCCCCCGCGGATGGCTACCCTTCTTTTCAGCAAATTGGGACTGTAAGCGAAGCCTATGCGCGGCCCAAAGTTATTCTTGTCCGGGCTATAAAGCTGCTTAACGGTCTGCACCGAGCCATTGAGAAAACCCTGGGAACCAAAGATGTAATTGCTAAGAGTTCCTTTGGCTTCGGTCACCGGCGGGAAGTATTCCCAGCGGAGACCGAGAGTGATGGTCAAGTTCGGACGGAGTTTCCAGTCGTCCTGCGCGAATAACGAATAGCCCGCGGTCCTGAAGTAGCGTTGCCCGTTGGGGAGGCCGCTGCCAGGCTGCGGGTTGACCGCCACCTCCTCGAAGAAACAACAGGCGTCATTGGCAAAGTTCAGTAAACCGCGGAACTGATAGTCCGGCCGGACAAAGCCCCCTTCATTGTTGTTGTTCTGCTCTCGCGTGATATCCACGCCAAATTTCCAGGCCTGGTTCCCGCGAATCCAGTTGACCGTATCGCGAAACGCGAAGGTGTTCTGCGCCAGACGCCCGGGCGTAGTGCTGGATCGACTCACGCCAAGGATCCTACCGGGATCCCCCAATCCGCCTGCATCGAAATCGAACAGACGAATTTGCGGAATTCCGTAATTCGTGTTTCCCGCGGTCTGGAATTGGTCGAACGTCCATCGAGTAAAATTCAGGCGCGCCTCGTTGACAAGCACGTTTGTAAGAGTACGCGTCCAGCCGACGGTTTCCACTATGGAGTGCGGAGCCAGCTCCACATCTTCAATCGGTCGGTTTCCGCCATTGAGATTGTCCAAGCGCACGTAATAACCGTTGTAGAAGAACTGATTTCGCCCGAGCACGTAGTCAAGGCGGCCGTTGAACTGGTCGGCATGCGTGGAATTGGGAATTCGCAGGTCGTAGATGCCCCAGTCGGTAGTTCCGTCCGGCCCATTGCCAATCGCCTGACCGATGCCGGTACCTGGCTGATACCACATTCCCACCGGGTGAAAGTTTGGATCGCTGGGATTAGTAATCAACGAACAGCAGTCCACTTCTTTCGTGGTGGTCGAGATACGCGGGGCGATGCCGGGAATGTTGAAGATTTTTGCTGCCAGGCTGCCGGGGTTTTGCTGAATCACATATTGGCGGAACGCGGGCGTCTCAAGTTTTATATCGCGGCTGGTGGTCGTGTTGCTCTGCCGCAAACCTTCATAGGAAAAAAAGAAGAAAAACTTGTCGTGTAAGATGGGGCCGCCGATGCTGCCCGCGAAATCTCGGTATTTCTGGTCATTGCGTGTCGGGCAATGGCTCGCAACGATGGTGAATGACGCATTTTCGCAGTTGAGCGTGTTCAGGGTTCCAGTCGTTGGGCCGTAAAACTTGTTGAAAGCGTTCAGGCCTTTGTCGTTGAACTTGATCAGTGCACTGCCGTGATAATTGTTCGTGCCGCTCTTGGTGACCACTTTGACTTGCGCGCCTGAGTTGCGGCCGTCCGCGGCATTGTACGATGCTGAATCCACTACAATTTCCTGCACTGATTCCTGATTTGGCGTGATCACCGCCGCGCCACCCCATTGCAGGCTGTTCACACTGACGCCGTCCAGCGTGTAATTGTTTGCGGTAACTCGCTGGCCGTTTGCAACTACCTGGACCTGGTTTTCTGGCTGAAAGATTTCGTTGTTGGACCCGCCCGGACCGACCTGTTGCGGCAGAGGCGAGGAATTGCCGTTGCCTTGTCGCGCGGCGTCGCCGAAAACACCGGGCGTTAAGCGCAGCAACTCATATGGATCGCGGCCAAATTGGGGAAGCGCGAGAACATCGCGAGAGCTGAGCGTTCCAGAAACAGACGCATCTTCGGTTTGAAGGTTTTCGCTGGAACTAGTGACGGTAATCTGCTCGCTTACCGCCCCGATTTGTAGAGTGACGTCAAGTCCGCGTGGCTCTTCGGCCGTGACCTCGACATCTTTCGACACAACCGTTTTGAAGCCTGTCGCTTCAACGGTCACCGTATATTTCCCCGGTGCGAGCTGTGGAATTCGATAAAAACCTTGGTCGCTGGTGACCGTCTCCCGGCTCAGACCTGTGTTCTGCTCGATGACCTGTACCCGTGCTTCGGCGATTGCTGCCCCGCCGGAGTCCATTACCGTGCCTTGAATGCTGGCGTTGAATTGAGCGTAGGCGGAGACGGAGCACAAACAGAGCAATATGAGCAGAGCGGACTTGCTGCGCATTCTAGATCACCTCGTGGCGCAATCCGAAAAACGGATTCGATAAATCGATTTACCCCTTTGCTGGGCGAAAATTAACACCTGTGCCGATAGGCTTGTCAAGGAGAATATGTATCTGACCTGAGAGAGCCTTCCTTGATAAATCGATTTATCGCACAAGTCTTCCAGGCCTACAGGATTATTTCCCGCTTTCTACAGGAGAATCTGTACGCCAACCTTGCTCCTTTGCAGTCGTTATGACAGACTACGCCGCACTACACCCATGCGTCATCCGAAGCCGGCTTCCTCGCTTACAGGCTCGCGTAGCCACCGTACTGCCCAATCCGTGAGCCTAAAGTCCTTGGCCGCCCATTTGCAACTCTCCCCCGCGACCGTCTCGCTGGTTATCAATCGTTCTCCCGCTGCCAAGTCGATTCCGCCGCGCACGCAAGAGCGCATCCGGGCGGTCGCGCGCGAATTAAACTACCGGCCTAACTTTATGGCGCGCTCCCTTCGCGCGCAGCGCAGCTTCACCATCGGCGTAGTGGTGCCTGAGATCAGTGAGGGATATGCGGCGCTGGTGATGTCTGGAATCGAAGACTATCTGTTGCAAGAGGGATATTTTTATTTTGTCGTGAGCCACAGACACCGCAGCGACTTAGTGGAAGAGTATCCGCGCTTGCTGCAAGAGCGTGCGGTCGAAGGGCTGATCGCGGTGGATACGGTGTGCCAGGAAGGGGTACCCATTCCGGTGGTCGCCGTTTCGGGTCACCGCGAGCTGCCTGGCGTCACCAACATCATGCTGAATCACGATAGCGCGGCGCGGCTGGCTCTCGAGCATTTGGCCAAGCTGGGACATCAGAAAATTGCGTTCATCAAAGGGCAGGCGTTTAGCTCGGACACCGAAATACGCTGGGACTCCGTGCGCCGAACGGCAGACGCCATGCATCTTGCGGTGAACGCCCGGTTGGTAGGCCAACTCGAAGGTGAGTCTTCTTCTCCGCAGTTGGGCTACGAAGTAACGCGAAAGCTGCTCGCGACCGGCAGTCCCTTCACCGCACTCTTCGCCTTCAACGATATTTCGGCGATCGGTGCGATCCACGCGCTGCGGGAAGCCGGCCGGCGGGTGCCGGAAGATGTTTCCGTGGTCGGCTTTGACGACATTCAGAGCGCGGCGTTTCAGAATCCGGCCCTGACCACGGTGCGTCAGCCCCTGCGCCAAATGGGAGTGATTGCAGCAGAGACGCTGTTGCGACGCATCAACGCTTCCGCGAAGTCACCCTACCCCAAAGCAATCACCATCGAACCGGAGCTTATTGTTCGCGCCAGCACCGCGACCATTGGCCAGCTCTTGCAGTAAGGCGCTAGACCCGCGACCGCCCTCAACCACAGGCACCTCGCGGCCAGGCATTTCTTAGTTTCGATTGACACCAGAAAGGCCGTTGGGCAGCATGTGCTGCCAAGTGGCTGAATTCTCCATCGCTTCGCACGAATTTCCCGCCGTTGTGTTTGTGAACCCACATGCTGGCGGGGGACGCGCTCGAAGATGTTTGTCTCCAATCAAGAGGATCTTCGCCGAGCGCTCATTTCCCGCCGAGTTTATTTTCACGGAGAGCACGGAGGCGCTGGAATCGCATGCACGGAGAGCAATCCAGGCAGGTCAACGCGTGCTGCTCGCAATGGGTGGCGACGGAACGCTGCAGGCTTTGGTCAACGCCGCGCACGGCCATGATGTTGTTCTCGGTATCCTGCCTGCGGGCGGCGGGAACGACTTTGCGGTGGCGCTGGGTCTGCCGAAAAATCCGATCGCGGCCGCGACGGCGAGTTTGTCGGCAAAACCGCGCCTCGTGGATTTGCTTCGCGCGCGCACTGCAGACGGACGCCGACGGTTGTATGTCGGTGGCGGTGGAGTGGGGCTAGATGCGGATGCGGCGCGGTACTCCGGCGGCGCGTATGCCCGGCTTCCCGGACGCTTACGTTACATTGCGGCCGCTTTGCGTGCGCTCCGCGAGTTCAAACCTCTGCAAGTTCGCGCCGAATTCCCGCGCAGCGAAATCCCCGCTATGGACGCGCAAGTATTGCTCGCTGGCGTGCTGAACACCCCAAGCTACGGAGCCGGGCTGCGGCTCGCCCCGGATAACCGGATCGATGACGGCTTGCTGACGACTCTCTTCGTGAAGAACCTCAGCGCGGCGGAAGTGCTTGCTGTCGTTCCCCGGCTACTCACTCGTGGCGATCTCCCGAGCTCGCATGTGACCCGGGCATTCGCGCCGAGAGTCCGGCTCACCACCGATCGCGAATGCTTTTTCCATGGCGACGGCGAAATTCTGGGGTGCGCGCCCGTTGAAATCGAGGTATTGCCAAACGCAGCGCGGATGCTCACGCCTGTCACAACCTAAATCCGGTGCGGCAGCGTACCCGACACTTCGCTACTGTTTGGCAACGCAAAAGCAACGTAGACGCCACCAGATGCTGATTTCGGATCCTTGCCTCCTCCGGCCGCTATAACAACGTACTGCCGCCCATTGACCGCGTACGTAGCCGGAGTGGCATTCCCCGCAAACGGTAGGGTCGTTTCCCACAACAGTTCGCCGGTGGATTTATCAAATGCACGGAATTTTTTGTCGAAATTGGTCGCGCCGATAAAAAGTAGTCCGCCTGCGGTCGCGATCGGCCCACCATAGTTTTCCGTTCCCGTATTTTTCATCCCACGAGCGGCAAGCTCCGGATATTCACCAAGATTAATCCGCCATGCGTATTCGCCGGTGTTCAGATTAATTGCGTTGAGCGTTCCCCAAGGCGGAGCAATAGCCGGATACCCATCGGGGTCCAAAAATCTGCGGTAGCCCGAAAATCGGTATTTCATTCCGGGCAGTTCGGGTCCGACACTGCCGAGTTCTTTGCGCTCACCATTGGTCAGAAAATCGACCAGCGCGATCAATTGTTCTCCGGACAAGTTCGGGAATCCCGGCATTCTGCCTTTTCCAGTTTTGATCGTCGTGGTGATTTGATCGGCTGCAAGCCGGCCCGCGATCCCGATCAATGAGGGAATCGCGGGTGGGGAGCCTGTCATTTTGTCGCCGTGGCAGACGCTGCACTGACTCAAATAGATCGCCTTTGGACCGCTGGAGTCGGTGTTTTCCGCGAGTGCCGCCATCCACGCCATTTCATTGGAGTTAATGTAAATCGTGGCTGTTTCGGGATCGACAGCCGGACCTCCCCACTCCGCGCCACCGTCGAACCCCGGAAAAATGACCGTATCCCTTCCCACGCTGAACGGAACAAATTGCCCTTCGCTGCGGGATTTTCGGAATTGCTCGACTGCCCATTGGTGAACTTCGGGCGTCCGGTTGGTTAGCATGTCCTCACTGAGAAGCTGACGCGCGTAGGGCACGGGCCTGGTGGGAAGAGGCTGCTCAGGAGCTGCAACTTCGCCTGGAATCGTACTTGCCGGATATTTGTGATACTCGATCGGAAAGAGGGGCTTGCCAGTAGCCCGCTCAAACAGATACACGAAACCTTGCTTGGTAGTTTCTGCCACGGCGTCTATATTTTTTTCGTCGCGCTTCAGGGTGACGAGCGCGGGGGCAGAGGGAAAATCGCGGTCCCAGATGTCATGCCTGACGCCCTGGAAGTGCCATATTCTTTCGCCGGTTTCTGCGCCCAGCGCGATAAGGCTATTGGCGAATAAATCGTCACCGACGCGATCCGCGCCGTAAAAATCAAACGCGGCGGACCCAGTCGGCACGAAGACGATGCCGCGTGGTATGTCGACGGCCATCCCAGCCCAGTTGTTGGCCGCGCCGCTACTTTTCCACGCACCGGCGGGCCAGGTATCGCGGCCAAATTCGCCATCATGGGGAATGGTATGAAAGGACCAACGGAGCTTGCCGGACCGCACCTCGTAGGAGCGCACATCACCGGGCGGAGCCGGCAGGGTTTCGGGGTTGCGTCCTCCGACGATGATCAAATCCTTGTAGATAATCCCCGGGCTCGTTAGTGCGACGGATTGCTTTTCGGGGTCGCGTCCTAAGTCCTTCCGAAGATCGATTCGCCCATCTTCACCAAAAGTCGGAATGGGCTTGCCGGTAGCGGCGTCTAGCGCGTAAAGAAAGTTCATGACGCCGGCCAAAATCCGCTTATCTTTCCCGCTGGACCAATAAGCCAATCCGCGGTCGGGCTGCGTGCCTTTGATCCCGGAGTCGAATTTCCAAAGTAATTTCCCGGTCACGGCATCCAGGGCAAAAATCTTTTGTGTTGGTGTGATTCCGTAAAGCACATTGCCGACAATAATCGGACTTGTTTGCAGCCCTCCCTGCTCCTCGGTATCAAATGTCCAGGCCACGGCAAGCCTCTTCACGTTGCTTCGGTTGATCTGCGCCAGCGGTGAATAGTGCGTGTTTTCCGGCCCGCCACCCCACACCGGCCAATCGCGGCTCACACTTGCCTCTTTGTCTTGCGAGCGTGCTACTGCCGAAAACAAGAGAGCGCAGGAAACAAGAAAGCACTGAAAGGGTTTCATCGCGTGCATCATACCCCCACCGGGGTCATCGGGTTGGTGCGTCAGCGGCAAGCAAGTGAGTCGACGCGCGCACCTGGTTTGTTCTAGCATAGCCTGCCGTCCAAGCGTCGCTGGCTAACATCGAAACTCCGCGGGCGGGAAGCCTTCGCACCCGATGGCAAACCGGGGCCACGATATTCACCTAAAGCGTGTTCGGAGGGAAGCATGGAAGAGCAGCTCAGCCTGGAATTCTTGCGCGTGGTCGAGAACGGCGCCATCGCCGCCGCGCGCACCATGGGATTCGGCGATCGCCACAAGGCTGACGAGGTCGCCGTGGAGGCCATGCGTAAAACGATGGACGCGGTGCAGATGGACGGCACTATTGTCATCGGCGAAGGTGAACGCGACGAAGCTCCCATGCTTTACATCGGCGAAAAGGTTGGCCTCGCCACCCACGCGCCCAAAGCGCTTTTCCCGGAAGTTGACATTGCCGTAGATCCACTCGAGGGCACCAATCTTTGCGCCACTGGGGCCGCGGGTGCGATCGCCGTACTTGCCGCGAGTGAAAAAGGGGGTTTGTTGCACGCTCCCGATCTGTACATGGAAAAAATTGTTGTTGGTCCGTCCTGCAAAGGCGCGGTCGATCTGGATGCCCCGGTCTCGGACAATCTCAAATCTATTGCCAAGCGGCTCGATCGCGACGTCGAGGATTTGGTTATCATCGTCCTCGATCGCCCGCGCCATGAAAAACTCATCGCGGACATTCGTAAGGCCGGAGCGCGCATCCGTCTCATCGGAGACGGCGATTTGTCAGCGGGCATCTCTGCCGCGGTCGTTGGCACCAGCATCCATGCCGTGATGGGTACCGGGGGCGCGCCGGAAGGCGTGCTCACGGCCGCAGCCCTGCGCTGCTTGAACGGGCAAATCCTGGCCCGTCTGGTTGTCGTCAAGCCGCAGGACGCGGAACGCCTGGCCAAAATGGGAGTCAAGGACCACAAACGCATTTACGACACCGAGGACTTGGCGCCCGGCAAGAAAATGATTTTTGCGTGCTGCGGCGTCACTGATGGAAACCTGCTGAAAGGCGTGCGGTTTTTTGGCGAAGGCGTGCGCACCACCTCCATGATTCTGACCTTGGACGACCGCCAGGTGCGCTTTATCGATTCCGTTCACCTTGAGAAGCGGCCCGATGTGAAGGTGCGATTCTACTAGCGACTGGATTCGCGCTCGAAAGCTATTGCTTAGCGGTTAGGGCGAGAAAGACGCGATCGTCTACGGTGATGCCGCGACCGAATATCGTCGAGCTCTTCGCATCGGGAACCGCTACGCGCTCGCCGCTCCCGCTCAGCGCCGGCCCCGCCGGCTTTCCTTCCGTCACGGGGGAATCACCAGGCTGCAACGAAATGCGAGTCGTATTCGGCGTGCAGTTGTTCGTAGCAAGGCAGGTGTCGCGGACAACAACTTGACGGAACCCGCTGTTGGTTCCAGTAGCACTCTTCGTCGAAGTGGCCGATTTGCTGCTCGCATGGCTCGGCGTCACCGCAACAAATGCCACAAACCTTCCTGATGCGCTGACCGAAGGCAAAATCGCCTCCGTTCCAACAAGCGCGCCCTGCGGGTCGGTCGAAACAAGCTGCGTCGAAGGTGCGCACGATGCCTCCGCGCTCAAACAAGTATCGCGCAAATAAATCTGGCGTCCCGGCGGCGCTTCAGTCAGTAGATTCGTAGCTGCGGAACTAAACGCGATGTAGCGTCCATCGGCGCTCATAGAAGGCGACCGGCTATCGTCGTTGCCCACAGCTCCGTCCGTGGCGGAGGAAACTAGCAGCGTCCGAGCCTGGCACGCTCCAGTGGCGCCCTGGCACGTGTCTCGGACAAAAATCTGCGCGTGCTCTCCTTGCGTCGCGGAGTAGGCAACAAATCGCCCGTCCGCGCTCACTGCCGGGGTTTCCTCGGTCGCGCTTTGCACCGCCGCTGCTGGACGCGCGCTACCAGCGGGACAAGAAGCGGCCGCGATGGTAAAAGGCAAGCTCGCCTGGCTCGTGCCTCCTCCCCCACTCCCGCTTCCCGCTTGCGGTGCCGGCGGATTGAAAACGCTTACGTTCGCCGTCCCTGCGGTGGCAATGAGCGCACCGGTGACCGTAGCCTGAATCTGGGTTGCGCTGCTGACGCTAACCGTCGCCAGCGTCGTCTGCGTTCCACCCGTGCCCCACAAGACCTGCGAGCCTCCCGACGGATCCGATGTGGGAAGAAAATTGCTGCCGGTAACCGTCAGCGAGAACGCCGCGCCGCCCGCAACGGTACAACTCGGCGACATGGAAGAAACTGCCGGTAGCGGATTTCCCGATGGCTTGATGATGAACGCCAGTGGATTCGAGAGTCCATTGGTTCCCGAGCCGGAGTGTGGGCTCAGTGTATTCACAAAGGCTGTCCCCGGCTTGGCCACCAGCGATGCGGGCACCGTCGCGGTTATGCCCGTCACGTTGCCCCTGCTGTCGGTCAGCACCTGCGTGGCAATCGTCTGCCCGTTCCACTGCACGACGGTCATAGCAATAAATCCACCGCCAATCACCGTCAGCGTGAACTGAGGGCTTCCCGCTGTAACGTTGTCGGGCGAGAGCGAAGTGATGGACGCTCCGGTGGGCACTTGGAACGTATTCCCATAGTCATTGCAACCTATCGCGGCGAAAATCGCCGCCAGTGCGACAGCCAGTGCTGTCCAGGACCGCTTCATGAAAACTCCTTCATCGTCAGTGTGACCGCGAGGATGGGCCTCGCATGATGGCCCCCGGGAACCACCGCCCTGGCATTCCACGGAGAGCCGCGTTTGCCACAGTGCTGTCGGGGGTGTGATGCGAAATTCGCGCTGCGCGTTGACCCGCCGTGCTTGGCTGCAAATATCCGGCTTCCAGCGGCGACGCGCGCCGTGGCACGCAAAAAAGACGCATCGCGCAACCCTACATCCTTACCATCGCAGGCGGGACCAGGTCAATCCGCCGCAAGCCCATACAACCGTTTTCAATCGCCGCCCAAGGCTGCAAGCGAAGCCCGCACGAGTTCCTGAATGTGGTGGCGGCACTCCGAATCGTTGAGCGCCGCGGCGCCCGCCGCGCGATAGCAGTCGCGAGCCCGATCTTTGTGGCCAAGTTTGGCGAAAAGATCGCCCCGCGCCAACTGAAACAGCGGGTTCGATGGATACTTCTCCACCAGCGGGCCGATTACTTCCAGCGCCTGCTCATACTGGTGATCGTAGTTGTGCAGATTGATGGCCAGATAGAAGCTCGCATCTGCAGGAGTCAACACGCCCTCTGCGATTGCGCGCTCCAATTGCCGAATGCCTTCCTTCTTGCTCCCTCCGGGAATGCCCATAAAAAATCGCAAGACGCGCGCCGCGGCCGACAGGGTGTCGATGTAGTAGTTGTATAGACCGAGACCAAGATCCGCGTCCGCCAGTTCCGGGTTCATCGCGACCGCGCGTAACAGATGTTCGCGCGCGCGCACGCCCGAGCGCGCCGTGTTGCGCCCCTCGCCGCGCAGCCCATAAAGTCGCGCAGCCAGCGCGTCTCCCATGCCCGCGTAAAATTCCATCTCCGCGGAGTCGTGCTGCGCGATCTTCTTTTCCGCCAGCGCAGAAGCTTTCGCCGCCAATTCGAAATAGTGCCGGTCGGCTGGGAACTTGGCGCGATGCCGCGGATACGTCATCCCGTACTTGAATTCCGTGGAAGCGCACCAGGTTTTCCACCACAGCGCTTCTGCTTCCAGCAGGTACCCGATGGGATGTTCTGGCTGTTCTTCCTGAAGACGCAACGCCGCTTTGCGACCACCCTCGAGGTCCCCGGAATAGATCACGTCGGCTGCAGCCAGTACCTCAGGTGTAACCCGCAGTTTGTCCGCGCGAACCGGTGCACAGAAAAATGCCGCACTGCACAGGGAAATCGCCCAGACGTGGGAAATAATTCGAACCCGCTGCACAACGTGACCGCCCTCCTGTTACGTTTCAAGCTCTGCGCCGAACGAGTTTAAGCTGTTCCAGGAGCGTTGCAAAACGAAATGGCTTCTGTAAAAACGTCGAGTTCGCCGGAAGTTGTGCTTCCGGAAATTCTTCTGCATAACCTGACATGTATACGATCCGCACTTCCGGATGAATTTTGGCTACCCGCCGCGCCAATTCCGGTCCGCGCAGTCCGGGCATAACGATGTCCGTCAGCAAAATGTCAAGTTGACCTGGGTGCTGCCGCGCCATCTCCAGCGCCTGCGTCGAGCTTTCTGCTTCCAGCACTTTGTAACCGCTGGTGCGCAAAATCTCCACGATCGCGTGCCGCAGCGCTGATTCATCGTCGGCAATCAATATTGTCGCATCGATTCCTGAGTCCGTCGTACTTGCCGCCGGGGAATCATCCGCTTGCGCCGCGGCTTGTGCTTGCGTCGCCGGAAAATAAATCTCGAATCGAGTCCCCTGCCCCAGCGTGGATTCCACCTGAATGTGCCCGCCGATCTGCTTCACAATTCCGTATACGGTAGCCAGCCCTAATCCCGTTCCTTTGCCGTCAAGTTTCGTCGTGAAAAACGGCTCGAAAATTCGCGCGCGCGTCTGTTCGTCCATTCCCGTTCCCGTATCCTCGACTTCCAGTACTACCCAGGTCTGACTCTCCGCGCTGTCGCCGCCCTCAGGCAGGCCCTGGACATTGCGCGTGGAAACTGTCAAGCGTCCGCCCTCCGGCATGGCGTCGCGCGAATTCACCACCAGGTTCATGATCACCTGCTCGATTTGCGCGGGGTCCGACAAGATCCACGACTGCGCCGCTTCATGCCGGAACGTCAACTCGACGTCGCTGCCGAGCAACCGCGGCAGCATGAACTCCGAAGCGGTCAGCGCCGCGTGCAAATCCATCGGGCGAATCGCCAGAACCTGCTTGCGGCTGAAGGCCAACAACTGCTTGGTGATTGCGGTCGCCTTCTCTGTTGTGCGCTGAATTTGATCCAGGTACACGCGTGCGGTGGACTCCTTCGCTAAAGATCGCTCCAGCAACTCCGAGCACCCTCCTATCACCATTAGCATATTGTTGAAGTCATGGGCGACGCCGCCCGCCACTCGCCCCAGCACTTCCATCTTTTGCGCCTGGCGCACCTGTGCTTCTAGCTTCGCCTGTTGCGTTTCCAGTGCGGCGTGCTTCAGGTTCTGCCGGTAGTTGTCGTAAAGCACTCCCGTCGCTTGCGACATTGTCTCCAGGCAGCGCACTTCCTGCTCTGTGTAACCGCCCGCGCGATTCGCAACTCCGATCAGTCCTACGGCTTGCTGCCCTTTGAAAATTGGCACCCCGAGAAACGCGTTCATTGGCGGATACCCCGCGGGCAACCCTCCGGAGCGCTCGTCCGTTCCGGGAGAATTGGCGATCACCGGCCCCCCTTTGTTGATCACCTCGCCGAGCAGATTGTGCACATGCGCGACCTCGAAATAGCCCTGCGCGTGCTGCATTTTTTCCTCGTGTAACGGGCGGTCGAGCTTCACGTCCCACACGATTCCATCGTGCGCTAGAATCCGCAGCACCGGCCCTTCTAGAATCACTCCCAAAAACCCGTACTGGCTCTGCGTTTGCCGGATAGCGAACGTCAGCAAGTGCTGGCTTGCGGCGCTCCAGTTGCCGGAGTCCAAAAAATCCGTGAGCGCTTGTGTCACCGCGGTCAGCACCGCGCTTTTTTCATACAGCTCCAGTTCCGCTTTCTTCCGCTCGCTGATGTCCTCGATCACGCTCACCAAGCCGCTGACCGCGCCGTTCTCATCGAAAACCGGAGCCGTCGAGATGCTCACTGGAAAACGCAATCCTTCGCGGTTGACCCGTGCGGTCTCAAATCCCACGGTCACTTTTTCCGCGGTTGTCTTGTTGCGAAGCGCGACGCGCTCCTGCACCTTATCTTCCGGAACAATCTCCGCCAGTTTTCCCAACACCTCATCGGCGCGCCAGCCAAATGCACGCTCGGCCGCTGGATTCCAAGCCGTGACTTTGCCGTCCAGGTCAGAGCTGATCACCGGCATCGGGGTCGCTTGAATCAGTGCACGAAAACGCTCGTTACCGCGCCGCGAAGCCGCTTCACGGGCCGTACGCACAAAATCAACGATGTCGTCGGCGGCGATGATAAGGACAATTGAAGTGCCTACGGATGCCGCTGCCGTAATCGCCTTCGCCGCCGCGGAAAGCCAGTACACCGGCTTCCACACTGTCACGATCTCAAGAAAATGCGTTACGCCGCAGCTCACAATAAACAGCCCAAACGCCCAGAAAAAGCTGGAATACGGCAGATCGCGACCGGCCCGGCGAACCAGCCAGGCCAGCGTGGTTGAGATCGCTACGTAGGACAGCCCAATCAGCAGGTCCGCGATTACCGTGGTCCACAGCAGTCGCGTGTTGCCTACGAAGCAATACCAGTGCGGTAGAAAATTCGTCGAGAGCAGAGTTCGGGAACTCAGCCACACCACAGATGTCGCGCAGGTCAGCGCGAGCAATCCGAGTTTTACGGCCCGAGGCGTAAAGCCTAAATCTGATCTGATACCAAGAGAAGCGCTGGCAGGCATGCGTAGAGCAGCCTTTCCATCGTCGCGCCTTTCAAGCACACCTGAAGCGCAACAATCTTTGATTGTTCTTGGAAGGGAGGATTCGTAGCCTGCGGTGCAAAACTTGGAACACCGCCGGGCTTGTCGGCACGCACGTGATTGAGAGGAGAAGCCACACGCGCCAGCCGGCGCTCATAGTTTAATCCGCTTTATCCGTTCGCGTGCCAAAGTGTGCCGCAACAAGCACCGCGGCGGTTGTGGGCCGCTCTTCAGCTTCAACAGGTGCCGTACGCGCCAGAACGCAGCCGGCGCATATCGCGACCGGCCCGGCCAGCAGCATTCGCGCCCTCGCTCCGCATTTGCTATTCTCGGCGGCGCAATGAAAGGCCTCGAAAACGCTGCTCAACCCACCGCGCTCGGAAGCGAGCGTAGCGACCTCGAACGCGCGCTCGGTCTCAAAGAAGCCGTCGCCCTGAACATGATCGAGATGGTCGGGATAGGACCCTTCGTGGTCATCCCGCTGGTCATCAAGGCAATGGGTGGCCCGCAATGTCTGCTGGCCTGGGCTGCGGGTGCAGTTCTCGCCCTGCTCGACGGCTTCGTCTGGTCGGAACTGGGCGCGGCCATGCCCCTTGCCGGCGGCAGCTATGTTTTTCTTCGCGAAGCCTACGGCCCCGGCCGCATGGGCCGCTTGATGTCCTTCCTGTTCGTCTGGCAAACGCTGATCCAGGCACCCTTGAGCCTCGCCTCCGGCGCCATCGGCTTCTCTCAATACGCTTCCTACCTCTACCCTCTCGGCAAATACGGACAGAAAGCCGTTTCTGGCGCCCTCGTGATTCTGCTCGTGGTCCTGCTCTATCGCCGCATTGCTTCCATCGGAAAAATTTCTCTTTTTCTCTGGGTCGGTGTCGTGGGCACGATCCTTTGGCTCATCTGGGGTGGTGCCACGCACTTCGAGCCGCGCCTGGTTTTCACCTACGCCCCCGGCTCTTGGGATTTTTCTTGGTTGTTCTTTGCTACTCTCGGCTCAGCAACCGTTAACACCATCTACACCTACTGGGGTTACTACAACATTTGCCATCTCGGCGGTGAAATTCGCGATCCCGCGCGCAATATTCCGCGTGGCATCTTCATTTCCATAATCGGCATCGCCATTCTGTATCTGGCCATGCAGACCAGCATCCTTGGCGTGTTGCCGTGGCAGCAGGCCCAAGATTCACCCTTCATCGTCAGTGCCTTCGTCGAAAAGCTATACGGCTCTGGCGCGGCGCGTTTCGCCACTGCCATGGTCCTCTGGATCGCTTTCGCTTCGGTATTTTCTTCGTTGCTCGGATATTCCCGCGTCCCATACTCCGCGGCGCTCGACGGAAATTTCTTCCGCGTCTTCGCCCGCGTACATCCACAAAAGAAATTTCCGCACATCTCGCTCCTATTCCTAGGCACCCTGACCTTTCTCTTCGCCTTGCTTTTCAAGCTCAAGACCGTCATCGCTGCCGTCCTCGCCATGCGACTCATCATTCAGTTCATTGGCCAGGCCGTAGGCGTTATGCTTTTGCGCCGCCGTTGGCCTCCGGAGCGCCTGCCGTTTAAGATGTGGTTGTATCCGCTGCCTGCGCTGCTGACCATTGCGGGCTGGGTCTGGCTCTTTCTTCGAACCGGAAAAGCTATCTGGTGGGGGTTATTCGTGATTCTTTTGGGACTCGCTGTTTTCCTCGTGCAAGCCCGACTTCGCAAGGAATGGCCGTTCGCCACGCCTTCCCTTGAGGCCGGCAAGTGAAAATGTCTCACCGGGAACGACGCAAACAAGCGGCACAGCTTTCTTTTTTCGCCCCGTTCTTTCTACTTCTCTCGGTTTTCGCATCGCCCGCAGAAGCCCAATTTCCTGCCGCGCCTGGAACCGGCACCGGCCTCCCGGAAACAGTGGAAGCCATCGAAAACGCCCGCGTCACCAGCCGCATTCTCTATGTCACAGCGCACCCCGACGACGAATCCGCCGCCGTACTTACATACCTCGCTCGCGGCCTCCATGCCGAAGTCGCGCTACTTTCTCTCACACGCGGCGAAGGCGGACAAAACGATCTCGGCCCTGAGCAAGCTCCGCAACTGGGACTCATCCGCTCGCAGGAACTTCTCGCCGCCACGCGCGGCTACGGCGTCAAACTCTTTTTCACACGCGCAAAGGACTTCGGCTATTCCAAGACACCGGAAGAAACGGAAAAAGTCTGGGGCGACGAAGTTCTGCAAGACATGGTTGAAGTCATCCGCGCCTTTCGGCCAACGGTAGTCATCAACGGCTGGGGCGGCGTTCACGCGGGTCACGGCCATCATCAAGCCGCCGGGCTCCTAACGCCAAAAGCTGTTCAGCTCGCGGCTGATCCCAATTACAAGCTCCGCGGCACAAGTTCCGACCAGCAAAACGCCGCACCTTGGGGCGACCGCCGTCCGATTTTGTTGCTCGATGTAGATCGCAGCGAAAAGCCGCAGGGCTACTCGCTGCCCCTTGATGATGTATCTCCTCTCTACGGAAAGTCGTGGCGCGAGATTGGTCTCGATGCCTTCGCTAATCATCGCACCCAGGGCATCACCGGATTTTTGAACTCACCGTTTCTCCGCCGCCCCATCACCCTCAAGCGCGAAGACGGCGGTGACTTCGATCCCGCTTCTCTCGACGAACCCCTCGGCCCGCTCGATGAAGACTTTGAGGTTGGCAACAGGGGTGTTGATCCCCTCATGCACGCCGTCGATGCTTCCCTCGTTGCCGCGCGCGATGCCGCCCTGCGCCTCGATTGGAAGTCTTCCGCCGATTCCCTTATCGCTGCGGGCAAGAAGCTCGATCAAATTCCGCTGCCGGCCCTATCGACCCAGATTCCCGCTCCGGTCCAGTCTCTTTTCCAGAGCATTCACCGCAAGCGTGAAAAGATCGATGCCGCGCTTGTTCTTGTCGCCGGGGTCCGACTCGATGCTATCGCCGACCGTAGCGAGCTCGTTCCCGGCGAGACCTTCACCGTCCGCGTCGAGTCGCACCACCGCGACGTTATCAACGGCGACTTCCGGAAGATTAGCCTCACTCTTCCTCAGGACTGGAGCATCGCCAAAGAAGAACCTGAACCGGGCGGCGCTATTCGCTTCACTGTGTCTATCCCTGCGGCTTTGCATTTTCCGCAGAATGCATCTGACTTGCTGCTGCAGTCTGTGCGAATCGCGGGCAGCGCACCGGCCCTGCATTCAGCGACTCTGCTTCCAGAGCCGCCGCCGCTGGTGACTGCCACGCAAGACGTCGCGCTTAATGGCTATACATTCATCGCCGTTTCTCCAGTAACCAGTATCCGCGCCACCTCCACGCGCGCGGATCGTATTGCTCCTCGCGTTGTGCCACCTTACACAATCGCGGTCGAGCCCAAACAAGTCATCAATGTGTTGGCCAAACCGAAACCGCGTAAACCATTCGAGGTTCTGCTTCGCATCCACTCCTACGCCACGCAGCCTGGCAAGGGAAGTGTGGGACTCGAAGCGCCGCGTCTCTGGAGTGTCACCGCGCCAGGCCCTCTGACCTTCGCGGGCATTGGCGATCAATATGCGCGCTTCAAAGTGACTCCGCCTCTCAAGCTCGCGGCCGGCAACTACAAGATTTCTGCTCGCGTCTACAGCAACGCGGATCGTAGGCCTGGCGCCAAAGATCAAAAATTCACTCTCTCCCTTGAACCTTTGCCAACCATGCCAACGCTTCTCTGGGCTGAGCCGGCGCAATGCGTCGTTCACGCTTTCGCCATCAACGTGCCGCAAAATCTTCACGTCGGCTACGTCACCGCGGAAAGCGAACCTGTTCCAGATGCGCTGCGCATGCTTGGCATTCAGGTCGACTTGCTCGATGCGCAAGCCCTCGCGTTCCGTAACCTCTCAAAGTTCGACGCCATCGTAGTCGGCGTGCGTGCGTACGAGCTGCGTCCCGATCTTCCCGCCGCGAACCAAAGGCTGCTCGATTACGCTTCGAAAGGCGGCACGCTCCTCGTGCAATATCAGCGCGATTTCATTTGGGACAGATCTTCCTTCGCGCCCTATCCCGCGCTGATCTCGCCGCCCGCACCACCGGTGAAGGAAGGATCAACTCCCGCGCCGCGTCCTCTGCCGCGCATTACCGACGAAAACTCTCCAGTGAAATTTCTCAAGCCCAACGATTCACTCCTGAATCGGCCAAACAAAATTACGCAAAACGATTTCAAAGGCTGGGTCCAGGAACGCGGCCTCTATTTCTGGACGCAGTTCGATCCCAAGTACACTGCGCTAATTGCAATGAATGATCCCGGCGAGCCGGACCTGAAAGGCGCTCTTGTCTATGCCCGCTACGGCAAGGGCGCATACATCTACACCGGCATCGCCTTCTTTCGCCAGCTTCCCGAAGGTGTCCCGGGCGCCTACCGTCTCTTCGTCAATCTTCTAAGCGCCTCCCGTCCGCCGCGTTGACGCATTGTGTCTTGCTGTACTGCATGGCTGGGCTTGCCATCCTAAGGGCATCCGATGAAGACGCCCGAAGGACCTCAGCGAAAAATGCGGTTGTAAATGGTTCCTCCGGGAGTTGTCTTTGGCAAACCAACGCAGTAACTCACCCGCCACAAACGAAATTCCCTTCTTCGCCCGCGTGCTATCCTTTCGAACGGCTACTCGATTCAGCGTTTCTTCGGAGGGCGGTAAATGGTTGGAATCGCGGTAATGCCTGCCCCGGCGCGAGTTCTGCGCGCCTTTGTGGCACTTCTTGCGTGCGCGGCCTTTCTCGCAGCCCTTGCATCTCCAGCCGCGGCCCAGAAAGAAAAGAAAAAGAAAAAAGAAGCCGCCACCGCGACCGACAAGCTTTCCATCCCCATGCTCGACGAGCAGCAGATCGATTACAAGATTTCCGAGATGCTCGGCGCCTGGCAGCTCGGCGACACCGACCGCCTGCACCAAGCCTATGCTGATGATGCCGTCTTCGTCAGCGGGCTCTGGGCGCCCCCTGTCTTCGGCTGGTCCAACTATCTTCCTCTGTACCAGCAACAGCGCGCACGTATGCAGCAGGTGCGCCTCGATCGAGTGAATACCTTCATCAAAGTGAGCGGGGCAGTAGGATGGGCATGCTATCAGTGGGATTTCGGCGGCACGGTGGATGGCCAGCCAATGACTTCTCGTGGGCAAACAACTCTCGTTTTCGAGAAGCGCAACGACCGCTGGTTAATCGTGCACAATCACACATCCATCGCCCAGGCTGTCCCGGCCATTACCACACAGCCGCAGCAACCAGCGGTACCGGCGAACACACCGCAACAGCAGCCGAGCAAACCTCCAACCTCCTGATGCTCAGGCAATTCGCAGGCGCCAGTCTCTAGAAGCTTTTCAGCCCTTCATACAACCACATGCCGGCGATCAACAGCAGGAGCGCTCCTGCCGCGATGCCGCTCGTTGCAATCGGCTTTGAGAGCCGCGTGATCTTCGCGAACAACTCGCGCTGTTCTTGCGCGAAGTGCTCTCCCGCCGCATCGATGCACAATTGATCGTCTTCATGCGTGGTGAGAATGCTCCGCCACAGCAACAAGGCCAAAAATGTGGCGGTGACGATTCCCCAGATGATCAGAAGGTACAGAATGGGCCCCGTTAGCGTCGCTTCCATCGTAACCTCCGTGGAACCGTGCCGCAGTGCCTGCCCCGAGGACCGGAGGTGGACAGGCAAGGGGTAAACCGGTGTTCACGCGGAGTATAGCACTCTGGATTTGAATTTCCACTACTTACCATCCAACAAACAGATAGGTGGGACCGGCGAACATGCCCTCCCAGAGCCCATGAACCGGAAACCAATCAGGACGACGTGATGAACGTGCGTTGGCGCGACGAGGTCGCATTCTTTAGAAGCAGGTCCTGACGAGGCAACGCTGGCCCGCTACAGCGCAGAAACCATGTGCGCGATCGCATCGTCGAACGTGACCCGGCCTTCCAGGTAGGGTTGCCAGTAGCGCGTTAGGATCTGAAGATAGTTTTCCCATCCGCGCCGGTAAAGCCCTTCGCGCTTGGCGTACGGAGTGTACACCGCGTCTTCCGAACTGCGTCTGCCGCTCTGCGACCCATTGCTTCCCCCCGACCCGCTCGGGATTGCGGCGTCGTTTGATGCATCGCCTTCCGTGTCCATCACCGGCTTGATCACCTCACCCGTGGTGTAAAAAATCAGCGCGTGCCACAGGTCGCGCGGGATCGGTTTGTTGCGTTGGCGGCACTCGCGTGCGATAGCTTGCTCCACCGGTGTGGCGATTCCGTGCGACGCTTCATGGAAGAGTACTTCCAGCGCGGCCGCGCCTTGATTGCGCGCATCCGTGCTTGCAATAGTGACGCGCAGCGGGTCGAGAGTGGTATAAGCGCCGGCGGCATTGGCGGCGGCGCTCACGTCCACGCGAATTTTTTCGCTGGGCCAGCGCGTTTGGTAAATGTCCGCCAGCCGGTGCGACAAGCCGACACCCTGTTCGCGCACCAACGGAGCCACGCGCTTGATCCATGCGCGGTTGGCCCGGTCGTCGGCGGGCCAGCGGTGGGCGCGGTACCCTGGTGCGGCGCCTTCCAGAATTTGCGTCAACTTCGCCGGCAGCCCTGCGTCGCAGGATCTTTTCTTCGCGCCGGAAAGTTCGTCGCAAGTCTCAAAGTCGCCCAGCTGATTCTTCAGCAGCAGGAGTTCCGTGCTGAAGAGCAAGTCCTTGTCGGCGTAATTGGCCGCATAATAGGCCACCGCCTCGTCCCAAGCGCGCTGTTCCGCGGTGCTGAAAGCAGCTTTTGCGCCCGGCGCGACTTGCAATGTGGGCTTGGCGGACCTCCCTGATTTCGCGCCGCTGGGGGAAGCAGTGCTGCGCTGCTGCCGCGCGTCTTCGTACAGCCTGTGATGGAGGTTGATCCAAAACCCGCTGTGCAGCTCGAACACCGGAAGCGGCCCGTAGACTGAGTCAATTTGCGGACGGGCCACGAGGGCGAACGGCTGCAGCAATGCCGCAGCGAGAGGGAAAAGAGACAGGCATCGAGCCAAGCGTGCCATGGTGAAGTGCCCGATGGTAGCGCCAAGTGAGTCGCGGCACAAATGAGGCAAGGACCCCGCGGGCGGGCGAGACCGTCATTCCAGGCGCGGATCGACCTCGCTGCCCACTGCCCCTTGACGATCCGCACCGTGCAAGCCGCCGTTGGTGTCGCGGAAAAATGAGCGGCGGCCTGTCCGTCCGTAGGTTTCCGGGGTCGCCGCCACTTCGTATTTCGCCGGAGCGCCGAGACTGCTGCCGCCCGAGATGACGTAGCGGAATTTGTATCCAGTTCTTACGCCGGAGGTCAGATCTGCCTCTAGGAGTCCGGCGGCATCTGGGCTGGCCGCCGAGCCGCGCGGAGGAGGGCCAAGCTTGGCGAGCGATTCCGGCAGACGTGAATAGGCCCGGCGATAGGATTCAACGGCTTCGGCGATCTTTTTCAGCCCATCAATGGCGCCGCGCTCCGTGGATTCCATCTCCGCAGCGTCCCATTCAAAAGCAAGGGCGGGCAAGTCTAGCAAGACGAGTCCAACGGAGAGTAGCTTCCAGTCGCTGTTCTCTCGTACCAGCCCCATCTGTACGCGGATTACGCTCGCGCCCGTCGTATCCGTGGCTTCGCGCACTTCCACCGGAAGGAAGGCGAGATTGTCCGAAATTTCCGCGCCGCCGATTTGCAACTCCGCGGCTCCTCCAGGTGTTTGACAGTGGACGGTCGGGCGTCCGGAACCTGTTGGGAGCAGGGAAGGCTTGCCAGGCTCATTCAAGAGCACGAAACGCTTCATGAACGCCACGCGGGCGGAAGGCGTAAGGTGGGCAAAGGTATTCACGTTTCGAGACGTGAGGAACTTGGAGAAGGATTGCTCGCTTTGCGAACAAGCCGCGGACAAGGCGTCGCGCAAGGCCGCCGTTGGCGCATCGGGCGCCTTCGTGGCGGGAGTTACCGTGTTGCCGGGCGCCGCAGAGCTGGTTTCTTGCGCGGCCGACGTGAAGCCGAAAAGCAGCAGGGTCGGCGCAAAAGCAAGTCTGAGCAAAGGTGCACGACGAACCACGACGTCAGTCCTTCGCCGTGGCAAGAATGGCCGCCAGGTTCTGTGTGAAGGCAGAGCGCGGCATGACTTCATCACAACCCGCGGCACGAGCCTGCGCGGCCAGTTCCGTCTGCACGTGTGACAGGAAGCCGATCACCCGCACGTCATTTTTGTCCGCGCGTAGGCGTTGGATCGTCGCGATGGGTTGGCTACGTGAGTTCAAGTCCACGACCAGCAGCTTGGGTGCGGGATCGAGCAACGGAAAAAGCGCGTCTGCCGTGGTCGCCACCTTCACCTCAACCCCAAGATGCTTGGCGGTCTCCGCCAGCTTCATTTGAAAAAAAAGGTCGTCCATCAGCGCTACGACTCTACCCATTAATCTTGCCTCTCCCACTTTCCTAGGATGCGCTTTCTCGATTTTGCGTCCACCACTGCAACATCATTCTTGTTTATTCTGCCAGTTTGCCTCACAGTGCGCTGCCGCAGATATCAGATGCGGGCGAGGCTTGCCATCTGCGGAGGGCTTACGCGCCGAAACAGTTGAGTAACTAGTGGCTGTCGCCGCTGTGCGCGCCGACGGTTTTGTCGGGAACGTCCCCGGGGCGCCCTTTGACGCGGTCGTAGACGCTGAGCTGACTGACCGAGCCGAGCGCTTCGTTGTAAAAAGTGGGTACGCCCAGGGCGGTGCGCAACTCTTCGTTGAACTTGCGCAAATTCGCCAGATGGGAAGCTAGCGCGGGCACTTTCTGGCCGTCGTCGGTCAGCAGAAATTTCTGGTAACCCGCGTCCCACAAGCGAGTGAATTTCCCATTGAGCATGATCGTCGGCTGCACGGTCATCTGGTATAGCCCGTCGGCGTCCTTGCGAAACTCCGCGCCGCACCCGTATTTTTCCACGCGCACCACGCCACGCGTGCTGCCGACGCTAAAGCCCAGCGCCGCCAGGCTCTCGATCGCTTTTTGCGAGAATCGTTCGTTCACATTCCACATGCATTCAGGGTAAAGAAGTTGAACATTTCTGTAAAGCCCGACCGCAAGCGCTAGAATGCTTGTGTATGCTCTGCCGCATGGAGGCTGTGGTGTTGCTTCGAATGCATAAGGCAAGCTACGGCCTCCTTCATACCAGCTCGGTTGGCCCACGCATCTAATACGGAGTAAAATGGTCGTCTTTATCCGCTACGATTGGCTGGCGAGGGCGTCTAACCTTGGGAAGAAACGTGCGAACTGCAATGGCCACCACACAACGCAGCCCATCCGTTGGGCAATCCGTGCTGGAGCGCATTGGTAACACGCCTCTTTTGCGCCTGGAGCGCATCGGGCGCGAGTTTCCGCACATTGAGTTTTGCGCCAAGGCGGAATGGTTCAATCCTGGCGGTTCGGTGAAGGATCGCCCCGCACTGAGCATGATTCAGGCAGGCCTGGCGAGCGGGGCGCTGCGGCCGGGGAAAACGATCATCGACGCGACCAGCGGCAATACCGGGATTGCGTATGCGATGGTCGGCGCGGCGATGGGTTATCCGGTGACGCTGTGCTTGCCGGACAGCGCTTCGCACGAGCGCAAACGGATCTTGGCGGCGTTCGGCGCGGAGACGGTCATTACGCCGGGCGATGAAGGCACCGATGGCGCGATTCGCCGCGTGCAGAAAATCGTTGCCGACGAGCCGGAAAAATATTTCTATCCCGATCAGTACAGCAACCCTGCGAACTGGCAGGCGCATTATCGCGGCACGGCGAATGAAATTTGGGAACAGACCAACGGGCGTATCACGCATTTTGTCGCTGGGCTCGGGACCAGCGGCACATTTGTCGGAACAGCGCGGCGTTTGCGCGAGCTGAATCCTGCAGTTCGTTGTATCAGCTTGCAGCCGGATGCGGCTTTTCACGGACTCGAGGGCTGGAAGCACATGGAAACCGCGATTCGTCCTTCAATTTACGACGACACGCTAGCTGATGAAGATATTGCGGTGAGTACCGAAGACGCATATCGCCTTGTGAAGCGCATCGCGCGCGACGAAGCTTTGCTGGTGAGTCCAAGCGCGGCGGCGGCGCTGAGCGGCTGTTTTGCAGTGGCGAAGAAAATTCCGCGCGAACAGCGCGCGGTCATCGTTACGGTTTTCGCCGATTCCGGCACAAAATATTTGAGCGAACGCTTTTGGGACGAGCACTAATCATGGCCACTGCACCAACGCTGAAGATGAGCTCGGAAATTGCGCAGAAGATTCGCGAGCACGGCGCGGAGACTTATCCGCACGAATGTTGCGGGGCGCTGCTGGGCCGCGACGACGCCGGCACGGACGGGATTGCCACAGCGGGAGGCGTGCAACTGCCACTCCGCGAAATTCTCGCGCTGTTCCCCCTGGTGAACCGCCGCGAAGATTCCCCGCACAACCGCTTTTCGGTCACCGCCGAAGACGTGCGCGACGCTGAGAAAGCGGCGAGGGAGAAAAAACTGGACGTTGTGGGCTGGTATCATTCACATCCGGATCATCCGGCGCGGCCGAGCCAATATGACCGCGAGCATGCTTGGCCGTGGTACAGCTACGTCATTGTGAGCGTGGCCAAAGGTAAGCCGGCAGAAATGACGTCCTGGCGGCTGAGCGATGACCGTTCGGAATATGCTTGTGAGGAAATTGCGATTCGCGATCATGCGGCTAGGTAACAGTTTTAGCGAGGAGAAATTGAGATGGGAGTGAAAGTGATTATTCCGACGCCGCTGCGCCCCTATGCAGGAAAGCGCGATTCGACGGAGGTGAAAGCGGGGACCGTCGGCGAAGCGCTGGGGAGGCTGACGACCGAATTTGGAGACTTGCGTAAGCATTTGTTTACCGAGGACGGAAAGCTGCGCAGCTTCGTGAACGTTTATGTGAACGACGAAGATATTCGCTATCTGGCGAAAGAAAATACCCCAACAAAAGACGGCGACACGATCAGCATCGTGCCTTCGATTGCAGGAGGTCTTTGCGATGGCTACTAAAGTACAGCCTATGACGGGTGCGCAGGAGGCGGCGAAAGCCGCGGCGAGCCTCTCAAACGAAGAAATTTTGCGGTACAGCCGGCACCTGATCATGCCCGAAGTCGGCATGGAGGGGCAGCTAAAACTGAAGAGCGCCAAGGTCATGCTGATTGGCACGGGTGGATTGGGCGCGCCGCTCGGTTTGTACCTTGCGGCAGCGGGCGTCGGCCGCCTTGGCCTTGTGGACTTTGATATTGTTGACTTCACGAATTTGCAACGCCAAGTTACGTTCAGTTCCGGCGACGTCGGTAAGCCCAAGACCGAAGCGGCCCGCGAGCGGCTCTCTGGCCTAAATCCGGACATTCAGATCGACACATTCGAGACGAAGCTGACCAGCGACAACGCGCTGGAGCTGTTTAAGGACTTCGATATCATCGTCGATGGCACGGACAATTTTCCGACACGCTATCTGGTGAACGATGCGTGTATTTTGCTGGGCAAGCCCAACGTATACGGCTCCATTTTTCGTTTCGAGGGGCAGGTGACTGTCTTTGGTATGCCCGGTGGTCCATGCTATCGCTGCTTATATCCCGAGCCACCTCCGCCCGGGCTGGTGCCGTCTTGCGCGGAGGGCGGCGTCCTGGGTGTGCTACCCGGAATCGTCGGTTCGATTCAGGCTATGGAGACGATCAAGCTGATTCTCGGCAGCGGCGAGAGTCTTGTCGGACGCCTGCTGCTGTTCGACGCGCTGGCCATGAGGTTTCGCGAGCTCAAGCTGCGTAAGAATCCCAACTGCCCGATGTGCGGCGAGCATCGCACTATAAACAAGCTGATCGACTATTACGAATTCTGCGGCGTGCGCGGCGAAGAAGCGCCGGCACCCAATGTCCAGGTGCCGGAGATTACCCCGCGCGAGTTGAAGTCGCGCTTGGACCGCGGCGACGATCTCTTCATTCTAGATGTTCGCGAGCCGCACGAATTCCAGATCTGTAATCTCAAAGGGCACTTGATTCCACTCGGCGAGTTGCCGCGTCGCGTGCACGAGCTCGATTCGTCGCGCGAAATCGTGGCGCACTGCCGCAGCGGAAAACGTTCCGCCGAGGCCGTGGACTTCCTGCGGAAGGCCGGATTCCGCAAAATTCTGAATCTCAAAGGCGGCATCCTGGCATGGTCCGACGAGGTCGATCCCTCGGTCCCGAAATACTGACCGCAGCCGAAAATCAGCAATCAGTCATATCTTCGCGTGAAGCGGAATTGTACTGGATACACGTACGGACACGTGCGCCCGATGCGGTATGATGAGATGAGATTCTCAGGAGAGTAAATGGCGGCAACCAAGATCACCGTGAATCACAATGGTTCGCTTCGCATCGAAGGCGATTTCGAGCTGGTCGATCCGGAAGGTCGGCCGTTTGGGCTGGCGGGGCGGACGACCTTAGCCCTTTGCCGCTGCGGGCACTCCGCCAACAAGCCATTTTGTGACGGCTCCCACAAAACTTGCGGCTTCGCGGACACGGTTGTTGCGCGCGAGCTGCCTCCTCCCAAACCGAAGTTGTAGCCGCCCGTACCCTGACTTTGGGAGTGAGACAGTCTCAAGATTGAGACGGAAGACGTCTCCCGCTCAAACCGTCCAAATCATCATTTAACTCTTTCATTTCAAGCAAGATATGAGTGAGACGCGTCTAGCGTTCCCTGTCTCGCTCCGCGACGGAATTCTCTTCGTCATCGCTGCAACATTATAAGTCCCTTATACACAGCAGTTTAGAAGGTGCCAAATTCTGCCCGGAACGGACATGAACTTGCAATCTTCCGCTAGTTGTCAGTCTTTTGTCGGCATTTGGGGGATTTCGTGGGCGGTTGGGGGACAATCACCGGGTTTCTGCTAAGTGGCCAGTGGAGCGCCGCCGGCGCCGCAGCACGCCTCGGTGCGTTCTGGAAGAGGGAGCATTCGCGAATCCTTCTAGCCTCGACCCTGGGTTTGGGCGTTCTTTTCCTCGGCTCCATCTTCTATCTGCGGTCCGCGGAGATTTCCGGCAATCCTCAAACGTATCTCTATCTCGAAATTGGCGGCACGCTGATCAGCTTTTGCTACGCGGCGAACGCCTTGGTGCGCTTCCGCGGCACGCACGATCGCACCGCGTTGATTCTTTCCTTCGGATTCGTCCTCTCGGGAATCATTGAGACGGTCAGCTACTTCGGCCTAAACCAGCAGATCCAGGCGGATCACGTGCCCATGACGAGTATCCCCATGGGCTGGATGGTCAGCCGCACGCTGCTGGGCGTGATGCTCCTGGCCGCAATTTTGATCGAGCGGTACATTCCCACGGCGCGCCAGCCGAGCCGCGAAACCGCAGGGGCCCTGTTGGTAGTGGCCACGGCGGCATATCTGACCAGCGCAGCGTTTCTTGCAGCGCCGGCCGCGCCGGTCGCGCGCGCTTCGCACGTGTTCTCGCGTCCTTGGGATTTACTCCCTGCGGGCCTGTTTCTCGTGGCTGCGATTTATTTTCGGCAGCGCCTGTCCTCCAACGGCAGCAAGGGGCCCGCAAGTTTGTATGACTATTCACTTTTCGGCGTCGCTGCGCTGAACTTTGTTTGCCACCTGGCGGCCACTTTCTCGCGGCAACTCTTCGACGGCCCCTTTTTCCTGGCCGAGATCAGCAAAACCATCAGCTACGTGGTGATGCTCTCCGGCGCGCTGTTAGATCAAGCGCGGCTCTTTGAGCAGGTGCGCTCGATGGCGGTCAGCGATCCGCTGACGGGGCTTGCCAATTATCGGCGGCTGCTGAGTGTGCTGGAAGCGGAGCTGGATCGCTCGCGGCGTACGCAGCGGGCCTTCAGCGTCGTCCTGCTTGATATGGATAGCCTCAAAGCCATCAACGATCAGTACGGGCACTTAACCGGGAGCCGCGCATTGGTACGCCTCGGCAAGATTTTGCGGAACCATTCGCGTGCCATCGACACCGCCGCGCGCTACGGCGGCGATGAGTTTGCGCTGGTGTTGCCGGAGGCCGGCCGCGATATTGCCGCGCGCGTTGTCGGACGCGTTCGCGAGCGGCTGGCCGCCGAGGCGGAACCGCCGGCACTCTCCGTGAGCGCCGGCGTCGCCGCGTTTCCGGAAGATGGCGACACTCCCGAAAAACTTCTTGCGGCCGCCGACCGCGCTCTGTATCGCATGAAAAATCGCGGCACCAGCGTGCAAAATCTCGCGCGCATTGCGGCGTGTTTGTGAGGGTGATCGACTCCCGCCATGCCGCCAAAGACTACACATACGTTTTTTCGCGCCGAGAAGCGCATCCCGATGGAGATACCCGTGGTGCTCGACGGCCATCGGCGGACGCCCGGCAGGGAATCGACGTTTACGGAAAACGTGAGTGCGCGTGGCGCGCGCGTGGTCAGCGTGCGCAACTGGGAAAAAGGCGAGAAGTTGACGCTGGTCTCGCGCACCGGAGAGTTTCGCTCCTCGGCTCGGGTGGCCTACTGCCAGCCACTGCATGGCGAAGGCTATGCGGTTGGCGTGGAGTTCCTCGAGACCAAAGGGCGATGGGTTGTTTGAATCCCAGAGATAGCTCGGCCCAACGGTTGAGCGGAAGGAGAGAAACGTTCGGAACAGAAGTCAGATAACTAGCGCAAATAAGCTACAAAGGATCTGAAGCGCCGCACGGAAGAGAAGGCCGTTCGGCGCTTCGTCCTTTTTAGGATCACGTAAGACATTCCTCGTAAACGCGCAGCATCTCTCCCACCATCTTTGCGCTCGAAAAATTCTGCTCAACGCGTTGGCGCCCATTTTCTCCAAGGCCGTTGGCAAAAGCGGCATTTCCGAGGATCTTTACAATCGCGGCGCCAAGAGCTTCGACATCGGCCGGCTCGACTAACAGACCGCTCCTTCCATCTTCGATGATTTCCGCGGGTCCTCCGAGATTGAAAGCTATGCAAGGAATCGCATACGCCATAGCGGACATCAGAGCATTACTGAGCGCCTCGAAAGATGATGGGAGGAGGAATACATCCAGGGCCGCATAGACACTCTCTACGTCCGAGACAAAGCCTGCAAAGATCACGGCGTCGGCAACTCCGACTTCTCGCGCCAGCCCCTGTAACCGGGCGCGGCAGGGACCGTCGCCGGCCAAGAACAGTTTCGCTGCCGGGAATTTCTTTCTGACTTGCGCGAGTGCGCGAATCAGCCACTCCTGACCCTTGTCGGGCGAAAGAACACCAACGCACCCGAGCAGCGGTGCATCGGCCGGAACACCCCATCGGGACCGCGCTTTGGCGCGCTGTTCCCTAGAAGGTCTAGCCGGTATCTCAATTCCTTCATAGACGATGGCGAGCTTGCTTTGTGGAATGCCGGAACGGATGACGCGTTCAGCCGACCACCGAGAAATAGCAATGATCCGAGCCGCAGCATCATAGCGCATGCGTGCGAACCAGTTCTGACTGATGGGATAGCCCACGCGCCTCGACACTAACAACGGGGCGTGGCGATGCGCCTTTGCCAACCATGCCGCGGTTAACGCGTGCGGCTCATTTACATGCACGATGTCGTAGCCTTGCGCTTTCGTGAGACGACGGAGTTGCGCGGCCGCTCGAGCACGGAGAAAGAGGCGATCTAGCGCATGAACTGGTATGCCTGTGGCGATTGCTCGCTGCTGCAGCGCCGCTCCCGCCGGAGCGACTAACTCGGCCGAGTGCCCGTGTTCGCGTAGCCCTTTCAACAGCAGCAGGGCTTGGTTTTGCCCGCCGCGCCATTCGCTCTCTAGATCGACGAGCAGCACCTTCACGATGCGGACTCATCACTGCCGCCGCGCGTGGCTTGCACCAGTTTCCCCAGCTTGGCGTACTTGAGCCGTACAGCGCGCGCGGCCATCTTGGCGATGAGCGCACCGCGGTACCCGTCCATGAATCCGCCGCGCAGGATGAAATTCTGGAACCAACTCCACGGGGTGGCGCACCACATAGCGGCCTTCCACGTGCGCTTGCCTTCGTCGAACATTTTCTGCGCGGCCAGCGTTGTGTAGCGCTCCACATTGGCTTCGTGCTCTTCAAATGAGCGCACCGTGTAATGGAGCAAATCGCCGCTCAGCCTGCTGATCTTGCCGGCGTAGCGCAGGGACTCGTGTACGACGCCGGAAAATTCCGCCTCATCACGGCGGTACAAGCGCCGCTGAAAATCCGGATACCAGCCGGAATGCTCAATCCACGCGCCGAGATAGAAAGTCTTGCGTGAGACCTCGTAAACGCAATACTCCGGCGTGTGATTTTTCCAGGCGAGCAGCGACGTTTGCAGCGGGCTGCTCAGCTCTTCGTCTGCATCCATGGAAAGAACCCAATCATTGGAGGCGCATTCCGCAGCATAATTTTTCTGATCGGCGTAGTTGGTCCAGGGTCGCTCGAACCAGGCAGCGCTGTGCTCGCGAGCGATTTCCGCGGTACGGTCCGTGCTTCCGGAATCTATAACCACGATTTCATCCGCAATTTCCTTCAGCGAAGCAAGCGCGCGAGGCAGATTTTCTTCTTCATTCAGCGTGATGATGCAGACGGAGAGGCGATTCATCGGAAGAACGAAACAAAGGGAGTCTGCGCCCAGTATCTCACGACTTGTGGCACAGCCAACGTACGACCGGAGCGCTACTTAGGGACGAGCGAAAAGCGGATGACGCTGTTGCCAATGCGAAATTCCGCGCCGTCTTGCAGCATGGCGGCGCGTACGCGCTCCTCTTCGAAGAACGTGCCATTGGTGGAATCGAGGTCCTTTAGGTTAGCGTAATTGTCGCGCACTTCGAGCAGGCAATGGTGACGCGAAATTTCCTGGTCGTTCAAGACGATGCCGGCGTCTTCGCGCCCCAGAATCACGCGGGCCTTTTTCAAATTGTGCACCGCGCCCTTCGATGGCCCAGACACAACGGTGAGTACCGCGCTCTTCGCCGCAGGAAGTTTCAGGCCATCGTCTTCCTGGAGCAAGCTCAGGCTCGAGTTGCTGGCGTTGCCGCGCGCGAAAGACGGCAGCGGAGAAATCACCATGGTCTGATCGGGCCGCAGCGTGACTTCGACTACGGTGGTCTGGCGGCATTTCGAGCAATGAAACTGAACCTTGGTGTGTGCAGCGACCTCGGCGTCCTTGAGGACGTGCTCCATGCCGCAGTGGCTGCAGGCTGCCTTCATGCTGTAAACGTATAACTTTGCGCGGCCCCTCACTAGCTGGGCCGGGGTACAGGCTTGCCGCAAGGGTTACTGCGCTCTGCCCCTTCGCCGCGCGATCCGCATTCGCGGCAGCTCTCCGGCCAGTTGTGCTACGATTGCAGGTTATAAACCAATCGGGAGAGCTGGCAGTGTCTGACCATATTTCGCGCAAAGAACTGAAGCAGGACAAGATTCACGACGCCATCGAGCACGGCGCCGAAGCGTTTTATCTGCACAAGCAATTCAGCTTGATTATTCTGCTTGTGGTCCTGGCCGGCGCAATTGCGTACGGTTCTTGGACCGTCTATCACGACCGGCAAACAGCCGCAGCTACGGTGGCGCTCGACACGGCCATGAAGGCCTACAACGGCCGCATCGGCGGGACTCTTGATCCACAGGATCCGAGCGACGTCTCCTATTCGGATGAAGCGGCGCGCTCCAGTGACGCGTCGAACAAGTTCAACGTCGTCGCGAACAAGTATCCCAACACGGTTCCAGGGAAGCAGGCTCGCTATTACGCGGCGCTTTGCCTGGAGAATTTGGAGCGCCACAACCAGGCCCTCGAAGATTTGAAGAAACTGGCTTCCGGCAACGACAAAGAGCTCGCCAGCATGGCGCAATATCAAATGGGCGTGATCTACGCGCGCACGGGCAAGCCCGATGATGCCGCGAAGGCCTTTCGCGAGCTTGCGGACAAGCGCTCCGTGTTCGTTCCCCGTCCGCTGGCGCTGCTGGAACTGGCCAACGTTCTCCGGCAGACCAATCCAAAGGAAGCCGCGAACGTGTACCAGCAGATTAAGAAGGAATTTCCGGATACCGCCATTTCGGAGCAGGCCGACCGCGGCTTGGATCTGCTTGCGCCGAAATCCTAGCTCCTAGCCACAAAAGGACGGAGCAGCCCATCGAAAAATTTCCGGCATTGGCGCCTTGGGCTATGCGCGCGGAGGATTCGCGCGGGCGGCGTTATCCGGAACCCGCGCATCCCTATCGCAGTGAATATGCACGAGATCGCGACCGCATCATTCACTCCCGCGCGTTTCGCCGCCTGGAAGCCAAGACACAAGTATTCACCACGCGTTTCTCCGACCATTTCAGGAATCGTCTGACCCATACGCTGGAAGTGTCGCAGATTGCGCGCACAGTGGCGGCCGCGCTGGGCCTCAACGCTGAACTTGCTGAGGCGCTCGCGTTGGTGCACGACATTGGCCATCCCCCGTTTGGTCACGCCGGAGAACGAACGTTGGACGCGCTCATGCGCCCTTATGGTGGCTCGTTCAATCACAACCTGCACGCGCTGCGAATTGTGGAGAAGTTTGAGCAACGCTACATGGATTTCCCGGGCTTGAATCTTACTTTTGAGGTGCGCGAAGGCATCATCAAGCATTCACGTCAATATTCGGCGACGAAATTTCCTCAACTCGCCGAATACCTTTTGGAATTGCAGCCGCCGCTCGAAGCGCAACTCATCGACTGTGTGGACGAGATCGCCTACAACACCGCCGATCTCGATGATGCTCGCGAGGCGGAGCTTCTGGACCTAGGCACGCTGTGCGATGAAGTTCCGATCTTTGCTGAAACTCATGCGCAGGTGCATGCGACGCACTCTTCCGCCCGCGAGAAGCTAAAATTCAATGAGGCGCTAAAGAAAGTGTTGGATGTTCTGGCTACGGACTTGATCGAAACAACGCAGCGGCGCCTGGAAGATTCGCACATTGCGAGCGTAGAGGATATCCGAAGGGCCCCTAATCGGCTCGCGGCGTTCAGTGACGAAACGGCCGCGCGCAACGCGCAGCTCAAGCGGTTTCTTTTTGCGCACGTCTACGAACGGGCCGTCATCACCGAAGACCGCAACCGCTCTGTGCGCGCGCTCGAAGAACTCTTTCAATATTATTTGCATGCGCCGGGCTCCATGCCCGCACCCCACGAGGAGTTGGTCCGCACGGAACCTCGGCACGTGGCCGTCTGCGACTACATCGCGGGAATGACCGACCAATTCTTGCTGCGCCAGCACCGCGAACATTTCCGGAATTCTGCCGCGGCAAGCTAACGTTCCAAGAACGAACCTAAGTAGGATGTAAATTTCCACACTCGCCCCCGGCTAGATACAATGCGAACTTGGGTTATCTTCCACGCAGGTAGAAATAGAAATGCAAAGGTTCGTCGCTAAATCATTTTCTGCGTTCCAAAAAATATGCGTTCTGTTGCTGACGCTTGGCATTGCCGGCGCGGCAGTCGTATACGCTCAAACCGCGCCTGCGGCCGCTACGGCACCGTCGTCGGCTGGTCCTTCGGATCCGCTCGAGCTGGGCCGCGAGACTCCGCGTGGCACGGTGATTGGCTTCATCCGTGCCGCGCAGTCCGAAAACTACGGCGTCGCCGTTCAATACTTCGACGTACGTCGCGCCAGCGTCGAGCGGGAGCAGGAACTCGCGCAAGAACTTCTCGCAATTCTCAACGCCAGATTTGCGGGTTCGCTCGATTCCATCACCAACGATCCCATGGGGAGGCAGGACGGTGAGCCGCCGCGCGAGCAGGTCGTCGTGGGCGGCACACGCGGCTTGAGCGAATCGTTCCCCCTGTATTTGGTTCATACGGAAGTCGGTCGCGGAGTAAAGGTCTGGCTGATTTCGCGGCAAACGCTCGATCAGGTCCCCGAAGTGTATGACTCGCTGCGTTTTCCTCAGTTGGAAAAGCGCTTGCCGAAATTCCTGGTGAAGACGCGCCCGCTAGAAATGCCACTGTGGCAGTGGATTGCTATCGTGCTGTTCGCGCCGGTAGCTTTGCTTTTTGGTTGGCTGGCGGCGTTGCTGCTTCGGTTCTGCTCTCAACGGATAAGGCGCGCGTTCGGATTGGCAGTGCAGCCGACCGAACCGCACCGGCGCTTCGGCCCTAGCGCGGTCCTGGGCGCCGTCATCATCCACTATTACTTCGTTTATCTGATCGGCGCGTCGATTCTCTACCGGGAGTATTACCGCAACGTGCTCCTGATTTTGCTGGCCTTCGCGTTTTACTGGGCGATCACGCGGCTAACGTATTGGATTTCTCTGCGCATGTGGAACCGGCTGACCAGCCGGGGCATGTACGCGGAGCGTTCACTGGTCTCGCTGACGCGCCGTGTTCTGGACGTCACAATTTTTTTCTTAATCGCGTTGCTGGTTTTCAACAAGGTCTTTTACTGGAACCTGACGGCTGCACTTGCTGGTCTCGGGATCGGCGGCCTGGCCATTGGATTGGGCGCGCAGAAAACTTTTGAAAATATGATGGGCGGTATTTCAATTCTGGTCGACCGCGCGGTGCTTGTGGGCGACGCATGCCGCATTGGGGATCAGCGCGGCATTGTCGAAGATATTGGGTTGCGTTCGACGAAGCTGCGCACAGAGGAGCGCACGTTGGTGTCGATTCCAAACGGGACAGTGGCTACCGCCGTTCTGGAGAATTTCCGCCTGCGCGACAAAATTTTGTTCCGGCAGGCGCTGCGCTTGCGATACGACCTGTCGCCGGATCATGTGCGTTACGTGCTGGAGCAACTGCGGTTGGTTTTGACGCGCCACGCGAAAGTGGAAGAGGCCAGCGCACGCGTGCGTTTGTTGAAGCTCGGAGAGAATGCCATCGAAGTAGAGATTTACGCGTACATTCTGGTGCGGGAGTACCGCGAATTTCTTGCCGTGCAGGAAGAACTGATTTTGCAAGCGATGGATGTGCTCGAGAGTAGCGGCGCGGCGGTGGCATTGCCCACGCAAACCACAATGGTCACGCGCGACGCCTGGATCGATCCGCAAAAAGCGGCAGCAGCACAGAAAGCCATGGAGAAGAGCCGCGACCCCGGTGTTCCCGGAATGCAGCGGGCGGAGCTTGCAGCAGATATCGTTCCGCCGAAGCACTGACTTCTGCGCGACTACTCGCTGTTTGCTCGGCGTTCGATGCGAAATGTGAAGCAGCCTGCGGTGGTGCTGTTGATCTGCAAGTAGTCCACATCGCGATCGGCGAATAGTTTTTCAATTACAGGCTCGAAGCGACCGTCGATTACGTGCTCTTGCGCCTTCAGTTTGCGGCCGCGCGCGTAGGCTTCCACGGTGCGCGGGCTCCCGCGCAGTTCTTCAGGGAAGGCACCATTTTCTGGATAGCGCGAGCAGGCATCGGCATGGATGTAGACCGGGCCGGGCTGCGGCAGCGACTCCTTGCCGGTGAAGCGATCGTAGGTGAAAAGAATCCTGCGGTTTTTTGGCGTGATAGTGCGGAGGCAGTGGCGGCACGGTGCGTTGTCTTCAGCAACTTCCAGGTGAGCAGGGAAGCCATAGACCGGCGCTTTCAGTGTTGCGCGGACTTGCTCCGCGATTTTGGTTGCGATAGCGACAACGCGAACGTTCTGCATGGGATTATCCTCACAATGATGTTTGTTCCCGGGGGCTGAGTTGCGCCCGTGACCAGCCATTGTGGGACGTGTGCGTGCGGTGGTTCTATCCGCAAGCGGCGGCCAAACTAGGCCCCCCACCCCCTTTTTTTGGATCTGTTCATTACAAAGGACTTTAAGTCCAAGGAATTTGGATCTGTTCATTCTAAAGGGATTTACGGAGCGATTTTGCGGAAGTGCGGATTCTAAAGGAATTAGCGGATTCGGAAGCGTTTTCGCGTGTATACTCAGTGGTTAGAGTACTATAATCGTAATATAAGTCAAGCGAAATCGCGGCACCCGGCTCTTCGTCCAGTACCACTTTGGGAAATCCTGTCCCTCATGTCCTTTGACGAACACGCTTCCAGGCTGGATAAATGTCTTAGGGGCTCGGCGTGTCCCCGGGCCGAGGAGGGGCGATGGTGCGCAAACGGTTGCTTATTTTGCTGGGTGGATGTTTTCTGACGGCCTCAGCCGCTTTGGCTAACCCCGTGGCGTACATAGATTGCTCCAGCCATCCAGAAGATACACAAGTCTTCGCAAAGCCCAGGAGGACTCCCGAGTCGGTGGCTGCCTTACCTTGCGGGGAGCGCTTCACGGTCCTGCTCAACGGATTTATCTTCTCCCGGATTCAAACTAAAGACGGCCAGGTAGGTTACATTTATTCGAGTCTGATCTCGGCCGATCGTTCCGGGGCTTCCGTGCCACAACCGGCCTCAACACGGTTGCCCGCCGCCACTTCCAATGTCCCGGGCGCGACTACGACGGTCGTACAGCCCAAGCCCACTGCGCCTGCGCAACCTCAAGCCACACCGGCTCAGCCAGCCCCGACGCAAGCGCCCGCAGCCACATCGAATCTCACAAGTACGGGTGCTACAGTTGCACAGCCTAATCCGGCTACGCCGACACAGACTCAGCCCGCACAGGCGCCCGCTACCACTTCGGGTGTCCCCGGAACGCCTGCAACTATCATCCAGTCCACTCCGACAGCGCCCACGCAACCTCAGGCCGCGCCAGCGCAGTTGGCCCCAACAGAAGCAGCCCCGCCCACTGCGAATGTCACGGAGGGTTCTGCGAACGCTGTACAGCCGGAGCCGACTCCGGCTGCACAACCTGAGCCCGCACCCGCCGAACCGGCAGCAGCAGCTATCCGGCCTGCAAGCGCGAGGGAGAGCTGGGAGAAACCCAACGCCGGGGGCAGACGCCGGATGCCGTTGATTGAACTCTTTGGCGGCTACGGGTTTGCACGGTTGGACAACGGCGGGGGAACTATAAGCAACGTACATGGCGCAGTGGGATCGTTTGGCTGGAACGTAACACCGTGGTTGCAGATCGTCGCGGACAGTAGCTACAACGTTGTAACGGCCAGCGGCACCAAGAATGTGCTGTATGGAAATCATTACGGACCCCGTGTCTTCCGGCGCGGGCGAAATCGGTGGGGCGTAACCCCATTTGTTGAAGCCTTAGTTGGAGGAACCCGCGCAGACACGACAGTCAGCGGGACCGGCGGTTACAAGACTTCAGAGAACACTATTTCGTATAAGGTCGGCGGCGGATTGGATATCAAGCCCTCCCGACACTTCGAGATACGTTTGTTCGATGTCGACTACTACCGAACCTCCTTCGGCACCAACCTTCATCAGAACAACTATTGGGCTTCCGCCGGGATTGTGTTGCGACTCTTCGGGGGATCCGAGTAACGGCTTAGCTCGGACTGAGCAAGACTGGCGCAGCATGCTGCGCCGCTACAAGGGAAAGATGCGGCCTGCGGCCTGGGTCGCGCCTTCCGTTCGTCAGGAAAGTGAAGCCCCTACAATGACTCAAAATTAGGGCTGCGCCGGGTACCCCCCCTCCCCCTGTTTTTGGATCTGTTCATTCCAAATGATTTAAATCTGGCGGACGTGCATCTGCGCACTCTAAACGAGTTGCAGGGTGGATCTTGGCGTCATTGCTTGCGGAAGCGGCGGAAGAAGGGGACGGTGTGGCGGAGCATGGCGTCGTAGGCATCAGGGTGCTGCACGGCGCCATTGAGTTCGCTTTTGACGCCGGGTATGGACTGGAGGAGAAGTTGGCCGAGGTAGCCGAAAGTGTCGGCCGTCTGGTGCGAGATGCGCTTTTCGGCGAGCGCGGTGAAGACTTTGCCGAGGACGTGGTTTATGTCCGTGACAGTGTTGAGCTTGCCGGAAAGGGAGGCGAACTCGGCAGCGAGCTTGTCGGATTCGAGAAGTTGCTGCTCTTCGCGGGCGTGGAAGATGCAGAGGGTAGGATGGCCTTTTTTGCGGATCATGCGACAGGAGCGGCCGTCGGTGAATTGGCGAAGACACTTATTGCTGTTTGCGTCGAAGGAATCGGATTTCATTGGAAACCTCAGGAAAGAAAGGATTTGTCCGCGGAGACACGGAGAGCACAGAGACGGTCAGAGAACGGAAATTTTCAGGAGTGCTCTTCGAGGCCGGACATAATTCTACAGGTGGTTATGTTATCGCAACGGGTATGTTCTTGTCAAGCTAATTTTGTAAGTAACTAAAAACAAAGACGTTGCCGCAGCGAGTCAGAGGCAATCGCGAACGGAATTCGGGGGAAGACCCAGATGTAAAACCGACGTCTGGGGCACCCGGGTCAAAGCGGCTTGGCTTGGGACTTCCCCAAGCGGGGCAAGAGAAATCGAAAGAATTGCTCGGGATCGGACGCCAAGCACACGGAGGCCGTAAATCCCGCGGCGTAGGGGTCTGCTGTCCCCATTGATAGTAGAGCGCGGCAAGTGCGTTGGTGAGCGGCGTGGCGGCACTGAAGAGCACCGAACGCTTCACTTCGTCCAGCTTCAGTTGCGTGGAATCCAGGGGCATCATGAAGATGGGCGCACCGCTGGCGAAGAGTTTTTGCGCGGCGGGAACGTCGCTGGCGATGTTGTACTCCGCAGCGGGGCCGCGGTCGGGGGCATAGCCCAAATCCCCATAGCCGCGCCGGATGGAGCCGCCCATCAGCACAACGCGCTTCAGCTTCCGAAAGGTCGCGGCATCCTGATCGATGGCGGCGCCGATGTTGGTGAGGGGCCCGATGGCGACGAGCGTAATTTCACCGGGATTTTCGCGAATCTGCCGCAGCAGAAGATCGACGGCTTGCGGATGAGCTTGGCGCTGAGGCGCGGCTTGTGCCCAGCGCGCCTGCGAAAACGGGGTCTTGTTGTGGGTGGGAATTCCTTCGGCGACGGCGATGCCGGGATGCCCGGTTTCCGCCAGGAAGCGGTCGACGAGGCGGGCGCGCAAAGCGGTGTCGCCCCAGGCGGTGGTGATCGCTGAAATCTCCAATTCGGGACTGGAAAGGGCGAGCGCGAGGGCAAAGGCGTCGTCCACGTCGTCACCAATGTCGGTATCAAGGATGATTTTGTTTTTAACCGCAGTGACAGGTGACAGGTTCTGCGAGGCTGTGGTTGCGCCGGAAATTGACCGCGAGGGCAGGGGCAGCGAAGCCATGCTTAGAAGCATGGCTAGCATGAAGCAAGCGGCATTGCGCTTTTTCAGCAAACCTATCCCCGTGGGGAATCAAAAAACGCAGCGGGGTAGCGGCGCCAGGCGCATTCTAGGCCATTTTTGCGTGGATGAAAAAGGCAATGTCACGATAATTTTGTAAGTGGCACTAAAACAAGGAAGTCGCCGCAGCGAGTCGGAAGCAATCACAGAAGGGAACCCGCTGCTGCCAGGCGAGTGAAACCGCACGCTTTGCAAACAGTGTGGAGAGAAGACGGACCCAGACGTAAAATCGACGCCTGGGGCACCCGGCTTAGCCAAAGAGTTCTCTAACCAGCTGATCTCGCGTCAAGTCTAGGTACGAAGCTACGTCGCCTAGGATCTCGGCGAGCGTGCCGACTTTTAGCTGGCTGTGATCTGGAATCGTCACGTGATGCTGCACACCCTTGAATTTTGACGTTAGTCGCATGTGGCTGCCAGTCTGGCGAGTTATTTCATAGTTGAAGCGGCGCAGAGCACGAGCGAGGTCTTCACCGCTTACATCGCGGGGAAGTTTCAAGCAGGAATAACCTCATCTTTGACCATATGGAGGCGGATCACGTTGGGCTTTTCAGTAGCCTCGAAGTGGCAGGAAACGGCATCGCGGATCATCGTTTTGAGTTCATCGAGAGTATCGGCTTCCGTGAAGATGGAAAAACCAAGCGCGCGAGCTTGGTAGCCGCCTTCTGGTGATTCTTGAACGGAAAAGATGATTTCGCTTTGGGTCACGTTCTTGGTCCTTGGTTGATTATACGCTGCGGAGAGATGGAAATCCGAACGCTTTGCAGACACGGCAAAGGCGAAGACCCAGGCGTAAAACCGACGTCTGGGCACCCGGCATCCGGCATCAGTGTGGCGGCTGTTTCGCTTGACTTGTCACCGCTGCGTCCCGTGCGCTCTGAACTTCTCGCGAATCCAATAACGCCCTAAGTTCGTAAGCCGGAACGACGGTGGCAATTCCGCTGTTGTCGTGGACTTGCCCGGTCAAGACAGTGGCTGCGGGGACGCTGAAAGTTTCGCCTTCTGGGTAATACCCACTTATGACTCCGAGAAGGAGGACCGAGAATGGTGTGACAGTATTTCCACGCATTCCCCCAGCGTTCACAAATAGCGGCGACCCGCTATTACCGTGGAATGCATGCGCATCCGCAAAATAGAGGTGACCCGGCTTCTGAAGCGTTGTTTTTAGCTCCTCATCTGGCATCATCGCAAGCACGCCCTGTCGGACAATCGGCTGGATCCTTCTTTGTCCGGGGAACTGGTAGAAGTAGCCGGCAAAAACCACAGTGTCCCCAAGGTCAATACTTTCCGTCCGTGTACGGTCTTTGGTAGCCAAGCCAGAAATGGGTATTACCTCGTAATCGTATTTCGCTTGATCTGGGGCCAACGGCAGAACGGCTAAGTCCACTGCATCGTCGGACGGAAAGAACCAATGGTTGTTTCCGGCAAGAACCATCCCTTCAAAAGACTCCATTGCGAGGGCCGGTGAACGTAGGTTCAGACGAAGAAATACCTGCTGAACGGGGAAACTCATTCCCCGCTCCACCCCGGGTACGGCCATGTGTCGGTTGGTCACTAGATAGGCGAACCCGCGGTCTTTTCCTAGTCTTTCGTCAGGGTAAAACACAAAAAAACATGTTCCGGCGATCTCTTTCCGCTGATCGCCTTCAACGAACGTCACTCTCATGAATCCCACGGTCTTACGGATCGCGTCCGTTGAACTCCGCGGGCGGGTCGTCGCGGCCGCATCTGGCTGCTGATTTTGTGGAAGGGGCTTTCCTTCTGCAGGGCGGAGCACGAAGTACATAAGAACTGCGTAAGCACCGAATCGCTTCAGCGACATTGCTAACCCTCCTTGCGAATTAGAACGGGAGAAAGACGAAATCTTGCAAGATTTAGGCATTTTACCACTGAGGTGGTGAGGCTCCAGGTTGTCGATGTGTTTGACGCAACGCACAAAAAACAAAAAGGGCCGCTGATTTCTCAGCGGCCCCTTGCGCTTATAAATTGCTTTCGCTTTTGACTCGATACGATCTGCCAGAATCCGCCCGGCCCTTTGAGCGGAAGCTCTCAGGGTAAAGATAAATCGAAGCGTGTAAGTCGGGAGCTCGTGAGGGCTCTGACTTACATTGCGTGGCATGACCCGCACACCATAGCGGGTTGAGCCACGACTACTTTAGAAAGGAGGTGATCCAGCCGCAGGTTCTCCTACGGCTACCTTGTTACGACTTCACCCCAATCGTGGGTCATACCTTGGGCGCCTGCCTCCTTGCGGTCAGCGTAGCGACTTCTAGTACAACTCACTTTCGTGATGTGACGGGCGGTGTGTACAAGGCCCGGGAACGTATTCACGGCGTCGATCTGATACGCCATTACTAGCGATTCCGGCTTCATGCAGTCGAGTTGCAGACTGCAATCCGAACTGAGCAGAGTTTTTTCCGATTAGCTCCCCCTCGCGGGTTGGCAACGGTTTGTACCCTGCATTGTAACACGTGTGTAGCCCTGGACATAAAGGCCATGCGGACTTGACGTCATCCCCACCTTCCTCTCCGTTATCCGAAGCGGTTTCACTAGAGTGCCCGGCTTGACCCGATGGCAACTAGGGATAAGGGTTGCGCTCGTTGCGGGACTTAACCCAACATCTCACGACACGAGCTGACGACAGCCATGCAGCACCTCCGCAGCAGCCTTTTAAGGGGAAGGGATATTTCTACCCCGGTCCACTGCGCTTCGAGCCCAGGTAAGGTTCTTCGCGTTGCGTCGAATTGAACCACATGCTCCACCGCTTGTGCGGGCCCCCGTCAATTCCTTTGAGTTTCAGCCTTGCGACTGTACTCCCCAGGCGGCATATTTAACGCGTTAGCTCCGGCACGGATCAACTGAATGACCCACACCAAATATGCATCGTTTAGGGCGTGGACTACCAGGGTATCTAATCCTGTTTGCTACCCACGCTTTCGTGTCTCAGCGTCAGTTACGGTCCAGAGAGCCGTCTACACCACCGGTGTTCCTCCTGATATCTACGCATTTCACCGCTACACCAGGAATTGCACTCTCCCATCCCGCACTCTAGCCCTCCAGTTTTCGGCGCACCCTCCCAGTTGAGCCGGGAGATTTCACACCAGACTTAGAGAACCGCCTACACACCCTTTACGCCCAGTAACTCCGAACAACGCTTGCTGCCTACGTATTACCGCGGCTGCTGGCACGTAGTTAGCCGCAGCTGCTTCTGCAGGTACCGTCATAATCTTCCCTGCCGAAAGAGCTTTACACCCCGAAGGGCTTCATCGCTCACGCGGCGTCGCTGCATCAGGGTTTCCCCCATTGTGCAAGATTCCCCACTGCTGCCTCCCGTAGGAGTCTGGCCCGTGTTTCAGTGCCAGTGTGGCCGTGTGCCCTCTCAGGCCGGCTACCGATCTCTGCCTTGGTAGGCTCTTACCCTACCAACTAGCTAATCGGCCGCGGGCTCCTCTCTCAGCGTCTTTCGACTTTCCTCTCTCGAGCTCATGCGGTATTAGCCCCGGTTTCCCAGGGTTATTCCTCACTAAGAGGTAGATCACCCACGTGTTACTCACCCGTACGCCACTGTACTCATGGATTGCTCCACTTTCTCGTTCGACTTGCATGTGTTAGGCGCGCCGCCAGCGTTGATTCTGAGCCGGGATCAAACTCTCATTTGAAACAATGAGAACGGACAGGGTCTGCACCCCATCCCATACTTTCGCTCCGGTTTTACTCAGAGTTCTGACGAGTTCTTCCTTACTGCATCCAACCAGATTGTCAATGATCTGCGCACGCCATCCCCAACATCTTGCGATATCAGGAACAACGGCAGGCCTCGAAACTTGTTCGGCAACGGCTCCCC
>DATNMD010000036.1:0-21560 GCA_035602505.1 Candidatus Acidiferrum sp. | reverse complement strand
ACCTCGCAATTCGCGCGGCTCTCAACTATAATCAGCAAGTCTGTGAAATGCGGTAGTGGCGGAACTGGCAGACGCACCAGCTTGAGGGGCTGGCGGTAGCAATACCGTGGAGGTTCGAGTCCTCTCTACCGCACCATTTCCAACGCACCAACAAAAAAATCGATCGCCAAGGTTTAGCGCGCGCTCGAAGTCCGTTCGTGGGCGTCGCGAGCCTCACCAAGCCATTTCTCGAGGACTAGCTGGTCCTTTTGCTCGATCTTCGTGAACACCAAGCCCATGCCGTTTCTGCGGACATTCACCACCTGACCTAGAGCCGCGAAGATTGCGCCCCGGTGAATAATTCGGAGCCGAACTTTTGTGCCGGCCGCCAAAGGTTTTTGAGCATTGACCTGGCAACCGAAGACGCTAAGGTCGGTGGTTTGTTCGCGGATCTCGGTTTCCGATTCCATGTCGACCAGATCAACGCTGGCGACGAATGGATAACGGCGGGCTCGAGGTCGCTCGATCAAGGTTTTTCTCCCGGCATGCGCGTGCCGCGTACGATTCACTCTTATGATGTGTCTACCGGGGGGCACACTACCACGCTATTACGACGTTTTAGTGTTCAAAGTGAAACACGGCTCGCGTGCCCGGCTAACCGGCTTTCCTTCTTGAATTTCCCTCGCCGATGTAATGTATTTAGAAGCAGTCGTGCGTTGCGATTGTCTGTCGTGACGCTTACGCGTTTCCTTCGCACGACGACTGCGATGGTTTCCTTAGCGCAGCATCTTCCGCCCCGACTTGCCGAACGATACGAACAGGCGAGAAGGCACATTAGGTTTGGAAGGAACTCATGCCCGGAACAAGGGCCACTCAAAATACCGAGCTGATCGTCGCTGATATTGGCGGAGGAGGTGGGGGGAAGGGCCCTCCTGCGGGCGGCGAGGGAGGCGGAGACGGCGACAAGGGCGGTCGGCCCCGCAAACCGCCGCAACGCCGCTACTCGACGGCGATTACCCTGGGCATGATTTCCATCCTGATGTTTTTCATCGGGCTGTGCAGCGCGTTCATCGTTCTGAATCGCGTGAGCGAAACCTGGGTGCCGTTGCATCTGCCGAAGATCCTGTGGGTCAATACTGCGATCTTGTTGTTGAGCAGCTATACGCTCGAGAGGGCGCGGCGGCGGCTATCGGACACCGACTTTTCGGGATTCCGCAAGCTGTGGCGCGCTACAGTAATTCTCGGCATCTTGTTTTTGGCCGGCCAGTTGCTTGCGTGGCTTCAACTGGTTGCCTCGGGCGTGTACATCGCGAGCAATCAGGCCTCTAGCTTCTTCTACATTTTTACCGCCGCGCACGCAGTGCATCTGCTTGGCGGGGTGACCGCATTGCTGTACGTGGCGATGCGCGATTTTGAGAAAGGTAAAATCTCGCGCAACACTGCCGTCGAAATTACTTCGTATTACTGGCATTTCATGGACGGCCTGTGGGTTTTTCTGCTGTTGGTTCTCTGTTTGGGAAGATGAGCGCCGTCTAGTGCCGCACGAAATCAGTCACGGCTTCCGCCACGCGCGCCAACTGAGCCGGCCGCAGCTCTGGATACATCGGCAGCGATAGAACTTCCTGCGCAGCATGCTCGGCGTGCGGAAAGTCGCCGGCCTTGTGTCCGAGGGAAGCGTATAGCGGCTGAAGGTGCAACGGCACAGGGTAATAGACCGCGCTCCCGATTTTTCTCTCCGTCAGAACGCGCCGCAGCCTGTCGCGTTCTTCCACGCGAATGGTGTACTGGTGGAAGACGTGTTCGTAGCCTTCGGGAACGAGTGGCGGCATGATGCCCGGAATCTGTGAGAGGTGCCGCGTGTATTCCGCTGCGTGAGTTTGCCGGGCGCGCTGCCACTCCGCAAGATGGCGCAGCTTAACGCGAAGGATCGCAGCCTGTATTTCATCCAGCCGGCCGTTCCAGCCCGGCTCGCTGCTGACGTATTTCTCTGTCTGGCCATGGTTGCGCAGAATGCGCAAACGCGCGGCGCGTTCCGCCGAGTTAGTTACGATCATCCCCGCATCGCCGCACGCGCCCAGGTTTTTGGTCGGATAGAAACTAAAGCAAGCGACGTCGCCGAGAGAACCGGTGCGCCGGCCCTTGTAGCCCGCGCCGATGGCTTGCGCGCTGTCTTCGACGACGGGCAAGTTCTTCTTACGCGCGAAATCCATGATCGGGCCCATGTCCGCGGACAGACCGTAGAGGTGAACGACGACAATCGCGCGAGTGCGCGGAGTCACACGGCGCTCTATCTGCGTAGGGTCGATGTTGTACGTGTTGGGATGAATGTCCGCGAAGACCGGCTTGGCTCCTAGCGCGCTCACGGCACTGCCAGTTGCGACAAAGGTGAACGGCGGAAGAATGACTTCGTCGCCCGCCGCGACTCCGCACGAACGCAGCGCCAGGACCAGCGCATCTGTGCCGGAGCCGGTGCCGACGCCGTGCGCGACACCGCAAAGCCTTGCGACTTCTTCTTCCAGCGCAGTGCCTTCGCGCCCCAGGATAAATTGTTGTGACAAGAGCACGCGCTCGACCGCTTCACGAATTTCGCCACCAACGGCCGCATACTGCGCCGCCAAATCAAGCTGTGGAATTGGACTATAGAAGACTGGAAGTGGATTAGAGCTCATGCGAAAAATGATCCGGGCCGTAATAGCATGCGCATCGGTCCCCCGAGCAGCGGAACGCTATTTTTTCGGGAGCTTGGTGCAAACGGCGACGGCATTGTTTGGATTGATGGCGCTGGCTTCTTCTTCCACCGATTGGATCACGCCTTTCTTGTCGATGACAAAAGTAGTGCGCTGCGCCCAATCATATTCTTCTTTTTCGACATTGTACATTTTCAGGATGCCGTACTGTTTCAGCACTTTGCGGTTCATGTCGCTGAGCAGCGGAAACGTGACACCGATTTTTTGTGCGAAAGCGTTGTTGGCCGCAGGACTATCTATACTAATTCCGAAGACGACAGCGTCAGAAGCTTCGAGCTTGGCCATATCAGCCTGATAGGCCTGAAGTTCTTTCGTTCAACCTTCGGTGAAAGCAAGAACGTAAAAGGCCAAGACGACATTTTTCTTGCCGCGGTAATCACCCAGGTGGATCTGCTTCCATTGATTGTCGAGCAACGTAAAGTCTGGAGCCATGTCGCCGACCTTCAGCGAAGTGTGCGCGACTTTGACGTCTTGCTGCGCGCGAATCACACCGGCGACGAGACTGCCGGCGAGCGCTGCTGCAAGGATCATCGTCTTGAAACGTAGGGGACGCATGTATGCCTCCTCAAGGTACCGAAGCGCTGTCAGTATACGCCTGAAGCTCCTTTGCGTAACCCTGCGTGTGCAGTTCGGCAGGAGAATTTACAAATTCTTCAGGTGCGCCAGCCGGAAAGGCGAGCCAAGATTCTCGCGCAATTCCAGCCAGTGCTCCTCAGGGATGGACATGAAAACGTCCACGACTCTAGGATCGAACTGCGTGCCCGAGCAGCGCTTGATTTCTCCCCTTGCATGCGAAAGCGGCAAAGCTTTGCGATACGGTCGGTCGCTGATCATGGCATCGAGTGAGTCCGCAATGGTAAAGATGCGCGCCCCCAGGGGAATGTCGTCGCCCTTCAGGCCCCGCGGATAACCGGAGCCGTCAAAAAACTCCTGGTGTGCCAGCACGATTTCCGCGGCATCGCGCAGGAACGGGATGCGGATCAGCATGTTGTAGCCGATTTCGCAGTGCTTGCGCATAATTTGCTTTTCATCCTCTGTGAGCGGACCGGGCTTGCGCAGGATGCCGTCGGGAATGGCCATTTTGCCTATGTCGTGAAGGAACGCCGCGCGCGCCAGCACCGCAAGGTACGCATCGGGCACGGGCATCGCCTTCGCGATAGAGATGCAGAACGCTGTCACGCGCTGGCAATGGCCTTCGGTCTCCGCGTCCTTCAAGTCCAGCGCGCTGCCCAGCGCCTCCAGCGTATCGTCGTAGGACTGCTCGAGTTGCGCGATCGCCCCGGTTAGTTGCGCGGTGCGCTCTTCGACCAACTGCTCAAGATTTCGTTGGTATGTACGGTTTTCCATGATCAAGCGGCGATGCTGCAAAGCGCGCCCGACGCCGAGGAAAAGCTGGTCCTTCTCAAACGGCTTCAAGATGTAGTCGTAAGCTCCCCGGCGTATGGCCTCTAGTGCCGTGGAAATGTCGTGAATCGCGGTGACCATAATCACCGGGACCTCAGGATCGTACTGGCGCAGCCATTCCAAAAGTTTGATGCCGTCCATTTCTGGCATGATCATGTCGCTCAGCACCAGATCGGGCGTGGTCCGCTTGACCTGGTCCTGGGCTGCGCGTCCATTGCTTACCGCCGTGCAGTGATAGCCCTTGGACTCCAGCATTGTGGAAACGACTTCGCGGATGGCTTCCTCGTCATCGACGACCAATATGTTTTCGACGTCCACGGTTGGTTGGCTCCCAGAGGTCATTCTTCCCAGCAGCCATTATAAGGGACAGCACAGGGTCAGGTTGGGGCCATTGCCCATTCAGAAAACAGCCTGTAGCTTCGAAGTAAGCATTCCCCAGGGTTTCAGGCTTTTTGTTCGAGCCTTACGCCCGTGTGTCTGGAAGTCGCCAAGCGTACTAGCCGGGAGGCGGGACAAGGTGTTCGTTAATCAGGGCTTGCTCGCCATTGCCTTCTTTGAAGTGACGGCGCTCATCGTCCTGTTAGTGCTGTTTCTACTGCTTCGGCGAGACCATCCGGACGGCTATTTTCGGCTCTGGCTGACAGGCTGGGTTGGCCTAACGGTTTCCTCTGTTTTCGAGCTCGGCCTGATCGTGCAAGAAAGCCCCGAGCTGCGCTTGGCTGCGCTTGCGACGCAAATAATAGCCCTACTTCTATTTCTCTCCTCTGCGATGCAACTCACGCTGGACGGCGCAAGGCGCAATTGGCCGGTGCTGCCGCCGGCGACCGCCATTCTGGCCGGGGTCTACTACGTCGAGCGCGGCACGTCTGCGCCGTACTTCGGCAAAATCCATTGGGAGACCGCCGCGCTCGAGTCTGCGATATGTTTGTGGGCCGGCTGGCTGTTGTGGCGAGCAAGTGCTAAGCACAAAGGGCATGGCGCGCGGCTGCTCGCGGGGGCCTTGCTGGTCAGCGGCCTTCACGGCATTGATCGTTACCAGTGGTTGTCGCATCCGCTCTTCTTGTTGCGGCTGGCTTTCGACCACTTGCTGAATGTTTCGATTGGTATCTCCATGGTGGTTCTGGTGTTGGAGAGCGCGCGTGCGCGCAGCGACGAATTGAATGACAAATTGCGCCGGCTTTCGCTGCTCACGGCAGCCAGCACACAGACTCTGTCGGTGCGCGAGGTCCTCGAGCAGGTGCTCGGACATCTAGTGGAAAGCCTGGGCGCCACGCACGGAATCGTGCGATTGCTGGAAGGTGAGCGAAGCACCGCGCAATTGGTGGCGCGAGCTTCGGTCGGGTTTCAGCAAGCGTACCTGCAAAAGCACGAACGTGTGGCCGTCTCTGAGCCATGGGTACAGCGCGTTCTTCAGAAAGATTGCTTGTTTCTGCGGTTGGACGAAGGAGTGGATGCCAAAGAGCGCGCCAGGATGGAGGAGAGCGGAGTCAGCGAGAGCATTTCTCTAGCACTGCCGGGAAAAGACGGGCCAGTCGGCGTTATCTCCGTAGGGTCCTTTCAGAACGTTCGCTTTCAGCGTGACGAAATCTCTTATCTGGTTAACATTGCCAATCTCTTGGGCTTGACGCTACAGAACGTGCGGCTCTTTGAACAAGTGGCCACAGTCCAGCAGCAGTGGGCTTATACGTTTGATTCGATCGGCGATCCTATCTTCGTTCATGACCCGGAATTTCGGATATTGCGCGCCAACCAACGGCTCGGCAACCTGCTCGGACGCGATGCATCCGCGCTGGCTGGGCGCATGGTCACCGATCTGCTTCCTCGCAAGGGGACGAACTACAAGAGTTGTCCTTATTGCGAAGGCATCGCCGGCGAGGGAGACGACCCGGATCCTTGGCTCACGGGATATTTCCTCGCTTCAAATTCGACGTTCACAGATCCCCAGGGCCGTCAGCTAGGCACGGTGCACGCTCTGAAAGACATATCCGAGCGCAAGCGCGCGGAAGAAAAATACCGGACATTGGTATCGAACGTTCAAGAGGGCGTTTTCATTTCCAATCCGCAGGGGCGGTTCCTGGACTTCAACGACGCGCTGATGCGCATCCTGGGATTCGAAGAGCGCGACGAGTTGCTCAATGCTGACATTCCTTCGATGTTCGTGAACCCTGCGGATCGCGAACGGCTGAAGAAGCTTTTGCAGGATCACGGAGCGGTAGCTGACTTTGAATACGAAATTCGCCGCAACGATGGCGAAGTTCGAGCGATGTTGGAATCTTCCATTGCCATTCGAGACGCCGCCGGCAACCTGACCGCCTTGCAGGGATTCCTGCTGGACATAACCGATCGCAAGCGAGCCGAGCAGGAAATCCGTCGCCGCAACCGCGAATTAATGGTGCTGAACTCCATTGGCCAAACCCTTACGGAATCTCTAGACCTTACTGACTCGATTCACCGCACGCTGCGGCAAATGACGGAGCTCTTTAGCTTGGACGCCTCTTCGCTTTACCTGCTTGATGAAGCCGGGCTGACACTGCGTCGCATCGCCGCGGTTGGCCATCGTTCGGAGCAAGCTCGGCATATCCCGCCAGTCACGGTACAGCCGGAGTTGCTGCAACATATCAAGGCTGTGCATGCCACGTTCCTATCGGCGCAAGGCTTGCCCATCCCCATTGTCTTGCGGGAAGCGCAGCGCAAGGAAGGACTGCATTCCGCGTTTGTGGTGATCCTGTGGTCCAAGGACCGCGTGCTTGGCGGATTGGTCGTTGGCAGCCGAGCTCCCAGGGAATTCTCGCCCGCGGACATCAATCTCTTGATTGCTGTTGGCAGCCAGATTTCTAATGCCATTGACCGCTCTGTGTTGTACGAAGAGACGCGGCAAGCTTACGAAAATTTGCGGCGCACGCAGGAGCAGCTCCTCCACAGCGAAAAGATGGCCGCTGTCGGCCAACTGATTTCCGGTGTGGCGCACGAACTCAATAATCCGCTAACCGCCATCCTGGGATACAGCCAACTGCTCCTATCGAGCGGCCAAATGCCACCGCAGGGCATGGAGTACTCGGACAAGCTCTACAAGCAGGCTCAGCGCACCCATCGAATCGTTCAGAACCTCCTCAGCTTTGCCCGCCAACACAAGCCGGAGCGCGTGGCTGTGCAACTCAACCAAATCCTGGAGGATACCCTGGCGCTGCGCGACTACGACCTGCGCCTGAGCAACATTCGCGTTCACTATGACCTCGCTTCCGATCTGCCCATGACTGCCGCGGACCCGCACCAACTACAACAGGTATTCCTGAACCTGGTGAACAACGCCGTCGATGCCATCTTGGAGCACTCCAGTGAAGGGGATCTTTGGGTCAGCACAAAGGCAAGAGACGAACGCCTGATAGTGGAATTCAAGGACAGTGGTCCGGGTGTGAAGGATGCATCCCGCGTGTTCGACCCTTTCTACACTACAAAACCAGTGGGCAAGGGCACCGGGCTAGGCTTGAGCATCTGCTACGGAATCGTCAGCGAACATGGCGGCTCCATCGGCGTGAGCAACGTGCAGCCTTCGGGCGCTTGCTTCACCATTGAGTTGCCATACCAGCGAGCGGCCGCTCCCGACGATGCAATTCCGGCCGGCGGCGTGGTTGCCGCCCGCGGCGGACGAATTCTTCTCATAGACCACGATGAGTCCGTGCTGGAAGCTGTGGAGGCCATCCTGCGCGAGGGGAATCACGCGGTACGAACTGCTGCAAGCTTCCCGGAAGCCCAGCGGCGCCTCGGCGAGCAGGAATTCGACGCGGTAGTTGCCGACGCCGAAGTGCGCGCCGGGGCGGAGAGTTTGCAAGAATGGCTGACGGCGAACAGGCCCGCGCTGGCGGGGCGGTTGGTTTGGATGAGCGCCTCAGCCATGCCTGCGCCAGCGGAGAATAATCATGCCGGAAACGGCTTGCGCGTGCTGCAAAAGCCGTTTAAAGCTGCGGATTTACTGAGTGCTGTGGAGACGGCGCTAAGCCATGTCCAGCCCGCGCCGATTCAGGGTTGAGGCCAATTCCGCGGCAACGGCGGCCCTCTCGCCAAGCTCCTTCATGGCCGACTCCAAGCGGAACGCAAGCTCGCTTACCATCTGGCTCAAGCCGTTGAGCTGTGGCAGAAACAGAAGACCGGCGTAAAGTCCCAGCAGAACCATCCGGTATCGCCACGAAAAACGCATGCTGAGCTGCAAGCGCTCGAACTCATGAGACGCGGCGACCTCTGGCGAAAGCACGGCAATAACCCTGGCCAAGCGCAGCAACCTCTGGAAATCGGCACGCAAATCCGCAAGATAGAGCATGGCAATACGTTGGCGCTCTTTGTGTGCGCGGCGAACCAGACGCATTGGCGCGCGGGCGGCGAGAAACTCAAAATCTTCCCCCGACATTGCCTGGCGAATAACGCCAAAGTAGGTTGCGGGTTGGCGCGGGGGTTCCTCGGTGGACCCGATATTGGGCCCGCCTGCTTGATGGTCGCGCCGCGGGCGAAGAGCCCAGAAAAGCAGCGCCAGCAGCATGCCTACCGCGCCAAAAAGAAGAACAAACATAATGTTCAAGTGCGCGGCGCCTCCAGGCGCCAGAATCGGATCAATTGATCGTTGAGCAAACGCAACCGCCAATTCATTTCCGGAATGATCTTCAGGTATGCGGAGCGATCCAGGAACAGAGGATCAGCCACCCTTTGCGGCGCCGACTTGCGAAAAGCCCAGCTCCATAGCAGCAGGCAAGCAAGAAAGGCGACCATGCCACACGCATTCCATAAGGAAACGTAGCGGCTAAGCCAGCGCTCGAGAACCGTGTCGTTCAGCACTGAGACGCAGGAATACACGCAAAGTCCAATGGCTAGTAAGCGAAGCGGTGGGTCCACTACGATATCGTAGTAGCGGGCGAAGAGTAGCAGGATGACGATTACTGCGGCGGTCGCCAGCTCGAGTCCCAGCTCCGCGGTGTTCAGCACCAGTCGCCATTGGTGATACGCGGCTATGAGCACATAGAAAAGCACTGTTGTGCCGGAAGTAAGCAGGATCCAGCGCGCCAGAACCCAGATCCCACGGAATCGACCCAGAACGTGCCGGCATAGTTCAGCGACAGCAAACCCGCGAGCTCCCAGCACGAGGCTCTGCGTAGCCCACCCTATGCGCCACGAAACGGAAGAGGAGAACCCCCATCGCTTAATAACCACGAACAACAGACCGCTCTGCACCAGAGTCATAAAGATGTAGACGCTAAAGGCTGGATAACTCCTAGCGTATCTTCGAGCAACTAACAGACAGAGGAGCAGAGCCTGCACAATTGCAGTGACCGCCCAAAGCCACTCCGTAAACCGTCCCAGTTCGTCCATCGCAGGCGCATCGTAGCATAGCCGTAAAAAGATAGTACATAGTGCTTGCGATTCGTCGCCAGTGGGCGCCGGGTACTAGAGCGGCAACGGGCGAAAATCTGAGAAATTACTAATGATGTAAACGGGCAATTCCAGCCATCGTCCAAGCCCGTGCTCAGGGTTACAATCCTGCGGCGTCGCGCCTACGCAGGCAGTCCCTGGGGCGGCAAGGGCGGTCGCGGACTGCCATCGAGAGCGGCTGATGGCGGAAGCGGCGGCCTAGGGCTACCATCCACGATGACCCGCGGTGGAAGCGGCGGCCTCGGGCTGCCGTCGAAAGCACGGAACGGCGGGAATGGAGGGCGCGGACTACCGTCAGCAACAAATGTGCCTGCAAAAATTCCCTCGACAGCAGAGTTACTTGGATTATAGTTACCTGAGCGAACTACAGGAAGTACGATCAATGCGGCCAGCACGAACAGTCTGAGCATGACAGCCATTTTTTTCATGGATGACCCTCCTAAAGGTCACCATGATGGAAAACAGCGCAAATCGGGCTATTCGTTGCAAAGCGTTCTGTTTTCAGAACAGGGAAGCAGATGGATACACTGACACAACTGCAGCAGAATCGGCGCATTATCCACGACCTGACGCTTTCTACCCTGGCAAGAATCGCCAGCCCTTTTTCGCGTCTCGCCTATTTGGCTTCCCTGCGCGACATTTCCACCAACGTGTACGAACACGCCGGCCTTAGCGCCGTCTACCCGCAAGCGGCAGTGCGGCAAGCCCTCGAGCAATGCCATCAGGAGCTTTTCGAGCGCATTCTGGAGACACCTTTGGTAGTGCAAGAGGAAGATCTGCGCGCGCACCTCCGCACACTGCCGAATGGCTCGCGTAAGGCCGCTGCGCAGTGGCGTAGGCTCGAAGCCTATCGCGCTCTGTTGCCTGCCGACTCGCCGGAGTATCTCAAAGAGCTTTTTTGCTCGAACGCCCGCGCAATTCTGGAGATTCTCGAGAAAGAGCCTTCAACGGAACAGGCAGCCGGGTAACCACCCCCACCACCCGCCCGACGATTTCCGCATCATCTGGTGTTTTCCAGGATTCCGGCATGCACCGGGAAAGCGGATGGGGCAGCATCGCTAAACGCGTGCCATCCTGCTGGAACCATCCGCAGCGGTAGCCGTCATGCAATTCAACAAAATATATGGGCCGGTCGTACTCGTTGGACCACTCGTTTTCCTGCAGGCGCCGCACTGAGACGTCTACCAGCACCACGCTCCCCGGCCTCAGGATCGGCTCCATGCGGCGGTCGCGCAGCCCGATGCAACCGTAGCGATGATGGCCTTTTTCGCTGCTCACGCTGCACAAGATGTTTCCAAAGCCACTGCACTCTGCGGCGCTCCGCGTTAGGAATTCCGTGCACTGCGGAAAAAAAGGCGGCGGGAGTCTCTCGGCCCCGCGCAAAAACGGGGGAGTCGCCATCAGGTGCGTTTGCGGAGCAGCGAAGGAAACGGCGTCGCCCAGGAATCGGTCTAGCGGTATGCCGTACCAGGAGAAGATTTCCAGAGGATTCACGTGATAAACGACGGCAAGAGCATAGAGCTTGTGCAGGCTTGGTACCACTCCTCCGTTCTCGATATCGGCCAGGCGGCTGATATGCACCGTGAATTGCGGGCGGGTCTGTACACGGGCGAGCGCAAGACTGGCCCGATGGACGTCACGGTATGTCAACCCGAGACGTTCGCGGATCTGTCGGAGACGCAATCCGGGATCCATGTGAGTTGGCAATATAATTTACCATAACGTTAATTTCCCGGAACAGGTAAATCTGAGGAAAACTGTGAACTTCCTGCGGCTCGTCCCTGAACACGAGTTAGCGAGCATACCAAGCCATTCTCTCGGCGCTGGACTGTTCTGATTGGAAACCAACCGCATCATCGCCACCAAGCCCGGCGGTGACCGAACGGCGAATCTGCTATTCTGGAAAACGTTATGCCCTCTCCGATTTCACGCTCTCACCGTCCCACAGCGTCGCTCGTTGCCATACTTCTAGGGCTGGCCGCGACCTTCGCCTCCTTTAGCTTCGCGCAGCAAACCACTGCTCCCGCCACGCCGCCGGGCCCCACGGGTAAGCTCAGCGACGCTGATTTCGCTACTGCAGCCGACGAAGTTCTCGCGCAGATGAGTCAAATTACCGGTCTGGACCTCCGCAGCCCTCTCAAGAAGAGCCTGCGCTCGCGCGAAGAGATTCGCGCCCACGTCATTCGGGAAATGAACGAAGACAAGAACCCCGCTGAGCGTTATGCCGGCGCCAGAAGCGCCGAGGCCTTCGGCCTGCTTCCCAAAGGGTTTGACCTCGATTCCTTCATGGTCGAACTGCTCACTGAGCAGATCGCCGGCCTATATGACCCTAAAGTGCACGAATTCTACGTTGCCGACTGGATTCCCATCGATGACCAGCGCATGGTCATGGCCCACGAGTTGACCCACGCGCTCGAGGACCAGCATTTCCAAATTGAAGCCTGGGTCAAGGCCGCGCGGCCCAACGATGACAGCGAATTGGCGCGCGATTCTGTCCTAGAAGGCAGCGCGATGGCCGCCATGGTGGAATACCTGCTCCAGGGCAGCGGGCGATCGCTGCAGGATCTGCCGGACATCGACCCCGCCATGCTGATCGGCGATATGGCCGAGACGCCGATGCTTAAGAAAGCGCCGGCCTTCCTAAAAGACGCGCTGATTTTCCCTTATTTGGAGGGCCTGACATTTACAGCGGCGACCCTCAAGCCCACCGGCTGGGAAGGTCTGCCCGCCATTTTCACCAAACCCCCAGTTTCCACGCAGCAAATCCTGCACCCGGCGCTGTATAACTCCGGCAAAGTTCCTGCACCCGTTTCGCTGCCCTCCATGGAAAAAGCTTTAGGCGCGGATTGGACCAAGCTAGAAGAAAACTCCATGGGCGAATTCGGCTGGAAGGAAGTGCTGAAACAATTCCTCGGTGAGCCGCGAGCCAAGCCTTTGTCCGCGGCGTGGGACGGCGACCGTTACGCCGTTTATGAGCGAAAGCAGACCAAGCGCCTTTTACTGATAACGCGCGAACGGCTGGCCACTAGGCAGCAAGCCGAGCGTTTCTTCGGACAATATTCCGAAGCACTGGAGAAAAAACATGAACAGCGCAGCAATCTCTTTCGCAAGCCCGACTTCTTTTCTTTCGACACTCCAGACGGCGGTGTCTTCCTCCGCTGCTTTGAAAATGAGTGCGTGACTCTCGAAGGCGGCGACCGCGCGCTGTTCCTCAGGCTCAACAAAGAACTGCAGTGGGCGCCAGTTCCGGAACCACCGAAGGTCCTCGCAAAGGACGTGAAAGAAATCGCGTCCCGCACGAAAGAGCCCGGGGCACGCGCTCCTGTGAACCTGCCTAAGCTGGCAGTTTCCTAGCCGCAGTGATTGGGGTTCGACTCTCTAGCGGCAGAGTAGGACGCGTTCCGCTCTTCAACTCGATTCGTGTTTGCAACCGCGCGACGCGGTCGGCCAGCCGCTGTTCCGTCCGCACGCTGCCGTACTGTCCGTGCCGATTAAGAAAGAGTGCTCGTGCGCTCCGAACTTTAGTAAGCCCTAGTTGCGCGAACTCCAGCGCGCGTTCACAATCCTTCCTTCTGCGCTCGTAATAAACGGCGAGTTGCTCGCAAGCGTGCGCACCATTGCGCTCGTCTTTCACCAATTCGTGCCACAGCGCCGCAGCCTTATCGTGCTCGCCGCGGCGCTTCGCCAGTAGCGCTAGCTCGCGGCGCGCTTGCCGGTCGTATTCCTTAGGAAGCCCGAGATCGACGGCTTGCGTGCACGCAGAGTGCGCCCGTTGGGAATCGCCGCGCCGCTGCAAATAACGCGAAAGACCGAACAAGTCCAGGCTTTGCACATCATGATCGTCATCGGATGCCAGCAGGGCATCGATCTTACCCACCAGCGCCGCCAGACCGCGCAAATCCATCTGGTTGTGCCGCACGACGGCCGCCAGCGGCTCCGCCGGCCCTCCGCGCAAATAATCGAAGTAATGCTGCGGAATCAACGCGGCCAGCACATCGTCTTGACGATGCCATCCCAGTCTCGCAGCATTCAACACGTGCCGCTCCAGCTCCACCAGCCGCACCGAGCCGAGTCGCAGCTTCCACAACGCCCGAGCAGGATGCAGCAAATCGAGATGCGCCGCCAGCCGCGGCACGGCGATCGATCGCGTCATCGTGAAGCGGTTTTCGAGCAGCGGCCAGTCGAACGCCTTGCCGTTGAAGGTGACCAGCACAGGCCGCTCGGCAATGCGCGAGGCCACTTCGTGCAAAATCGCATGCTCTTCGCCAAAATCGCGCATGAAAAACTGCTCGACCTGCAGCGCGCCAGCGTCCCACCACGCCAGGCCAATCAGAAATGCATAGGTGCCCGTGCCGCCCGCCAAGCCTGTGGTTTCGGTATCGAGAAAGAGCCACTTCGATGGATCGGCTAGCGCCGCCCGCGTGCGCTTGGAAAGCGCTTCATCCCGGCCGCGCGAAAGCAATTCGAGACTTACCTCGGAAATTGCGGAATATTCCGGTGACGAAAACCAGTTGCGCACCAAGACATGTTGCCCGTAGCGGTTTGTGGCGATTCCTGCGCCGAGCAGGTGCGACAACGAATTCTCGGCGTGCGGCGCGCGCAGCAGCTCCGCGCCTGATGGCCGCGGTCGAGTCGGCTTCAATGCCGCGAGTCGCGAGAACTTGTCCCCGATCGCCGCCATCACGCACACAACCGATCGAGTATGGCCAGCGCCGCCTCTTTCGCGCGCGGCGCCAGGTCCCCTGCGGGACCGACACACGATGGACATCCTTGCTGGCATCCACAGGCTGCGATGAGGCTGCGCGTCTTCTGCACGAGCAATTCATGCGCGCGGAAAAGCGGCTCGGAGAAGCCAATACCGCCCGGATAAGCATCGAAGAGATAGAAATTGGGCTCAAAAAATTCTTTCGCGCTCGGCCCAATTGCCTCTTCCAGGCGTGCTGGAGAAAAGGCCTCAGCGGCCGCATCCGGCGGGCGCTCGCCGATCGCGGTGCCCAGGTCGCGGCGATCACACATCAGCAGCAGCGTCGCCACGGATTCCAGCGCGTGCAGTAGGCCGAACATTCCGCTCTGCCGTTCGCTCACCGTAAACGGAAGCGATTCCAGCATCGGGCGCTCCAGCGTGATCCAGTACGAAGTCGTGTGCATTTCGTTTTCCGGCAGTTCCAGCTTTCCTGCGCCGACGTTCTCATTAGTGAAAAACTTGATCTTCTTGAACCCCACAACCTGCGAGCGCACGAGAACATCTCCATGCGAGTGAGAGGAATCCGAGTCGCGCTCCGTCGCCGCGATTTCCAGCACACGCACCTGCGTGTAGCGAATCGCGTCTGTGTAGTAATCGACATCCACGCGCTTCACGTACGCTTTCCGCTCTTTGAAGTCCAAATGCTCGACGTGATACTGCTCGCCGCCGTGCAGATAAATAGCTTTCTCGTGCACAGTCGTCAGAGCGCTCGAGAAATCTACTTCGCCGATGACGTTCGGCTCGCCGGTGATATCGATGATCACGAAATTGTCGCTCGTGACCGACCGCAGGCTAACCGTGTCGGCGGGATACGCCTCATGCGTCCAGTGATAGTGGTCACCCGCGTGATGCAGAAAGCCAGCTTCCGCGAGCCGCGCGCACAGGTCCGGCAGGTCCACATCGCCGAAGCGCTCATCGGGCGCGATTGGCAGTTCAAATGCCGCGCACTTCAAATGATTCACTAGAATTTCCAGGTTGTCCGGTTGGATGAACGCGTGCTCCGGCGTCCTGTCAAAAAAATAGTCGGGATTCCGCACCATGAATTGGTCGAGCGGCGCAGAAGAAGCCACCATCAAGGCGCACGAGCTGCCGGTACGGCGCCCGGCACGGCCCGCGCGCTGCCAGGTACCTGCGATCGTCCCGGGATATCCTGCCATTACCACGGCATCCAACGACCCGACGTCGATCCCCAGCTCCAGCGCGCTCGTTGAGACCACGCCGCGAATCCGCGCGTCGCGCAGCCCTCGCTCGATTTCGCGTCGCTCGTTCGGCAAATAGCCGCCGCGATAGCCGCGAATCGTTTCCGGCTTGCCGGGCGGGTGCGGGTTGGCCTGCTGCAGATACGTCAGCAGCAGTTCCGTGTGCAGGCGCGAATTGGCAAACACGATGGTCTGCAACTCGTGGTTCAGAAATTCTTGCGCCACGCGCGCGGATTCGTTGATGTAGCTGCGACGAATGCCCAGCGCACGATTCACCACCGGCGGATTATAGAAAACGAACGTTTTCTCCGCGGTCGGCGCGCCGTTGGCCTTTAGCACTTCGACCTCTGCTTCCAAAAGCCGCGACGCTAGCTCTCCAGGATTCGCGATCGTCGCCGACGAGCAGATGAATTGCGGCTCGCGCCCGTAAAATCGCGCGATGCGGCGCAACCTGCGCAGCACGTTGCACAAGTGGCTGCCGAAGACTCCGCGATAGGTGTGCAGCTCGTCGATCACGATGTAGCGCAAATTCTCGAAGAGCCGCGTCCATCGCGTGTGGTGGGGCAAAATCCCGGTGTGCAGCATGTCCGGATTCGTGAGCACGATGTGCCCCCTTTCGCGGATCGCTTTGCGCGCGTCGCTCGGCGTGTCGCCGTCATAGGTGAAAACGCCAAAGCGATTCTCGAGCCGCTCGTTCAAATCATGGAGCTCGGCGAGTTGATCCTGCGCAAGCGCCTTAGTGGGGAAGAGATACAGGGCGCGGGTGTCGGAGCTTTCCAGAATCGCGTTCAGGATTGGCAGGTTGTAGCAAAGCGTCTTCCCGGAAGCGGTTGGTGTGACGACGACAATGTTTTTGCCGGCGTGAACCGCCTCGGCAGCCGCACCCTGATGGCTGTAGAGCTGACGTATGCCTTTCCCGGCATAAGCCGCCCTCAAATCACCGTGCGTCCAGGCAGGGAAGTCCGCCCACCGCGCCTCGCGCGCCGGAAAGTGGCGAACTGCGGTAAGGATTTCGCCATGAGCATCGCGAGCGGCGAGCGCATCGAGCACCTGATGCACGCGAGTGATCGCCGTCGAGCCGCGCGATAATACAGGGCCATCGGAAATCGCCGCCTCTGAAGTGCCAGCTCTGCGAACTGCCAACGATTCCGACATGCGAGGTCCTCCCGTGCATTCGCCTTTTATTCGCCAAAGGCTAGCACGCAGTTTTCGCATGCGCAACACCGTTCTAGGCCAATTTTTCTATACGGGAAAGCGGGATTCGGAAGCAGTAGGCCCGCTATTTCTTGGCCGCGCGATACAAAATGACGCGCACCTTCTCTAGCGTGATCAGGCCGCCCTCGACCATGCCGTCCAGGCGCGGCAAAATCTGCTCGATGCGCTCGGTGGTTTCCACGATCTCCAGAATGATCGGCAAATCCTGCGACAGCCGCAGGATTTTATCGGTGTGATATACGCTGGAGCCTCCATAGCCGGCCACTCCGCGCAGCACCGTCACGCCGGAAAAGCCTTCCTTGCGCAGCATCTCCACAATCGCTTGATACAGCGGCTTGCCATGCCACTTGTCCGATTCCCCGATATGGATGCGCATCAACGTGCGCTCGCCCTCAAATTTCTCGTGTGGCATGTGCGCTCCTAGAACTTATTCGCCAGCCGAATCCCAGCCACGGAAAGCAGCAAGCCGGCCACAACGCTTGCCGCCACGTAGGTGGACGCCGGAAGCCATTCGCCGTCTTCCAGCATCTTTGCGGTCTCCCAGCCGAAGCTGGAAAAGGTCGTATAGCCGCCGAAGAACCCCACCGTGATGGCCACGCGCCAGTCTGGAGAGATCACCAGGCGATTCATTGTGAACTGCCCGATAAGCCCAAGCAAAAAGCATCCGCTCAGATTGATGAGCAGCGTGCCATAGGGAAAAGTTCCGCCGACGCGCACCTGCACGATTCCTTGCAGCCCATAACGCACCAGCGTGCCAATCGCGCCAAAGACCGCAATCAGGATAAGCCGCAACGTAGCTCCAATCCGCCACCCAAGGCGAAACAAAAAACTCCTGGCGCCGCCCGGCAGCCAGGAGTCATCAGCTCCAGCGCGTGCGCTGGAACGGTTATGGCGAACTCCATCGCCTTGAAGTTTTTACCGCGCCGATAGTGTAGCCGCGCCGCGCAAACCGCACAATAGGTTGAGCAATGCACCCGTGGGTCACCCACTTCTGGCTGTCCTCATCTCCCAATCTGGGTTGTTAGTAGTGAAAGCCGTAGCGCACTTGAGCAAAAATTTCCCGCGGATTCAGGTAATGCGTGCCGCCAAAGGTAAAGCTGTTGTCGAGCAAAACCCGCCGGTTGGCCACGTTCGTCGCACCCAGCGAAACTGAGAATTTTTCTCCCAAATCCTTGCCCAGCGCCACGTCAAACGTTGCGTGGCCGGGGAGATGGTCCGGCGGAGGATTGCCATTCGCAAAGCCCGACCCGTAGTACACATCGGTCGACACGTAGCTGCGGCGCGGGAGACTCAAAATGCCGCCGAAGTGCAAAGTATTGCGCTGATCATGGTCGAGCAGGAAAAAACCGCCCGGCGGCGAGAAATCGGTCAGTCCTCCGTTCACAGCGCCGAAGCCTTTGGCAACTTGGTTCGAGTATGTCAAGTAGACCTGGCCCCGATCCTTGATGCGCGGAGAGCGGATGGTAAGTTCCCAACCTACGATGCGTGCTCCGTCGATGGTCAGCGGAAAGAAAATGTCAGAGTTCGCGACATTGCTGTGATCGAAATAATTCTTCGCGCGTGTCTTGAACGTATCCGCGTCGAATGTCCACCCGCGGAAGGGAATTGTGACACCGAATTGCGATTCCTCATCCCGCTCGCCATGCAACGGAATGAAGTTCAGATTCTGGCTGTTCACGAATTGCACCACTGGCCCCGACGCCGTGAGCAGCGGCGGCGCTTGATAGAAGTGCCCGTAAAATGCGCGAAAAACCCAATTCAAACGCGGCACGCGCACGGCAACTCCAAACCGCGGACTCGTCGCGTTCTCCACCAACTGCCCAGAAAAATGCGTCTGGCGAATACCCGCATTCAGCGTCAGCCACGACGCCACGCGAAATTGCTCTTCCGCAAACAGCGCCAGCAAACCTCCTGAAGCATTCGCACGCGCTCGAAAGTCGGGATTGCTTGCGTCATTGAAAATCACCCCCAACAGCTCGTCGTCCTTCTGGCCGAACCCATAAATTCCGGCCCGTGCATTATTTCGTCCCTTCACGTACGCGAGCGTCGCTTGCCCGCCTGCATATTTTGAAGATCGATTGTCGGTCGTCGCCGTCGGGAAATCTTTTGGATCGCTCTCAAAATCCGCGCGATTGAAGTGATAAAAAAGCGAAGCAGTCACCAACAATCCCGGATTGAACGTGTGTACCCAGGAAAATGCGACAAACGCATCACTTTCCCGGTTCGAATCACGAAAAAAGTCGCCCGGCGCATTCTCCGGATTGTTCGGATCGAACGGCACCTGGTAAAAATCTCGCCGCAGCGAGGAAACCCAGCGTAGTTGGTCCTGCGAGCCCAGGTTGTAGATCAGCGAGCCAAATCCGCTGTATCCATTCGCGGCATCATGGATCACCGCGGAGGTCGGCGTTTCTAATCCCAGGTTCGTGCGATTGGCACCGGCGCTCGCGTAGTACGCAAACCGGCTGGTGTGCCCGCCAAAATTGATCTGATCGTCCGTTTGGTAGAAGTTGCCCGCGCTTAAGGTCACCTCAGCTTCATTATTTCGCTCGAAGCCCGTGCGCGGCAGAACGTCGAAGACACCGTAAGTACGATCGCCGAAGTCCGCAGCATAACTCCCGCGCTGCATTTCGACGGCATCGATGTCTTTGGGATCCACCTGTGGCCCAAGATTGCTGGCGATATTCGTGTTGGGAATCGCGACGCCGTCAATCAGCCAACTCACCTGATGGCCCCCTCGGATATGTAGCTGATCGTGCGTGAGGTAAGCGCCTGGAACATAGTTCGTAATCATTGCCAGACTATTGCTGCGTGTGGCGCCCGGGGTCAGTTGGATCTCCTCACGATTTACCAGGCTGGTGGGCGTCACGGATTCCGTTTGCGCCGGCGCCGAGTCCGCAGCAACAGTCACCGACTGCGCCAGCGCGGGCAGCCGCAGCTCAAAATGCAGAATGGGCGCCGTGCCGGACAGCACTGTGACGATTTGCTGCTGCGTTGCAAATCCCGCCTGCGATACCGTTACGCTGTATTCGCCTATCGGCACAGCATCAAAGTGAAATCCCCCCTCCACATCGGTTTGCATCGTTTGCGTGTAATCCGATGTTCTTGCCTTCAGCGTGACCGTCGCATCCGCGACCGGCCGGTGCTGCGGATCGTGCACAATTCCGCGCACCGTCCCAAAAATCGTCGCCAGCGCAGGCACGCCCAAAAGCAACAGAGCAGCAAGCAACTTCAAAACGCCTCGCATGATTTTCTCTCCAAAATAGCAACAGCGCGACACAAAGTCGCGGCAGGAGCCGATCAGATAGGTTGGGTAACGGCAGCTCTTAGAGTGCGTGCGCGAAGCGAGGGGGAGGAGAAACAGGCTTGACTGACCGCGGAATCGCAACAGCCTGTGTGATTTCCACAGTAGAAACAACCGAAGCGTGCGCGGATGCAGACACCAAATGCGGCAGCACAAACGCCACCGCCGTAACCAGCGGCTTCTCAGAGTTCTGGCAGCACGACATCGAGCAATTCATCATTTCGCCCATGTCGTGCTCGCAATCCATATCGGCATGCTCCGAAGACGGCGCTTGCTGCCGATGGTGATGCTGCGGAATCGGGCAATGATCTCCGGTGCAGCAAGCCATGGCGCGCGCGGACCACGCCGCTGCCGCCAGCGGCGCGTACAAGAACACCGCCGCGTACAGGCACGTCCACGCCGCCAAAATCCGTCCAAATTCTTGCTTTGAGTGGCTCACATCGTCCTACAAACCTATGACGCATCATAAGCTAAAACGGCGCCTGCCTGCAGCAGAATGATGATGTCTCCATGCAGCTCGTGCCGGGCCAAAGTGTCTCCTATTCCAGTGACTAAGCCTCACCTCTCCAGCCGTCGCGCCTTGACTTGCCGCCACTTCGCGTCGCAGACTTCCGTCATGGCGCAAACCTATTTGCTCTTTGATTTCGGGTCGGACGAAGCAAAAGTTCAGCAGGCCCGCCACAAACTCGAAAGCTGGAAGCAGGCCTTCCGCCTCGACAAAAAGCTGCAGTACAAACTGGAACGCGAACAAGCTGCGTCGCCTGAACCTGCCGCCACGCCCGCACTGGAAAAAACGGAAAAACCCAAGCCTGGCAAAGCAAAAACAAAACCAAAAACAAATTCCAGCGACACACCGGCCGAGGAGGAAAACAACGGCCCCGTAAAGCTATTCATCCGCCTCTACTTCTCCGGCCACGAAAAACTCTCCGAGCAACGCTGGATCGACCGCATCCCCACCGAAGAGCCGTTCAAGAGCGCCTCACCAAAAATCGTCCGCGAAAGCGAACCCGAATTCGCCGAAATCCTAAAGCAGTTCGACACCCTCGAGTGAAGTCCAAATTGTCTCTCCCTACGCTGGAATTGCCCCGTGAATCCAGTGAAACCACCAAGCGGGCCACAGCATCTTTTCGATATAATGGAACTTCCTGCGGCGTGCATCTCCATCCCATCGAGAGGGCCCACTGAATGGCAGTACAGACGCGCGTAAAGGTAGCCAAGCTTGACGCCAGCAAATATCACGGCCTCGACCGCGAAACGCTCATCCATCTCTACCGCACCATGTTCCTCTCCCGCCGCCTCGATGACCGCGAGATTCAGCTCAAGCGCCAAAACAAAATTTACTTCCAGATTTCCAGCGCCGGCCACGAAGCCGTCACCGCCGCCATGGGCCTTCTTCTGCGTCCCGGCGTCGACTGGTTCTATCCCTACTATCGCGACCGCGCGCTCTGCTTGATGCTCGGCGTCACGCCCCTGGAAACTCTTCTGCAAGCCGTAGGCGCGAAAGACGATCCCGCCTCCGGCGGCCGCCAGATGCCCTCCCACTGGAGCCACCCCAA
>DATNMD010000019.1:0-7867 GCA_035602505.1 Candidatus Acidiferrum sp. | reverse complement strand
CATTCTCGACTTGGAGAGTGAAGTTGCGCGAACCATTGCCGACCAAATCAGGATCACGGTCACTCCTGAAGAATTGCGTCGCATGGCTGTATCGGAAACCGTGGACCCTGAAGCCCACGAACTTTATTTGAAAGGGGCCTTTTACAACAATAAGTGGACCAAAGAAGGCTTCGAGAGGGGGATCGAGTATTTCAATCGAGCGCTGGAAAAGGAACCTCGCAATGCTCGGGCATATGCTGAGCTCGCAGTGGCTTATGGAGGGCTAGGGATTTACGGCGACATTAAAGGCTACCCGAGGCAGAAGGCCGCGTCGCTAAAGGCACTAGAGATTGACGATACGCTGGGGGATGCGCACACCACACTTGCATGGGCGAAATTTACACTCGACTGGGACGTTGCGGGAGCGGAGCAGGAATTTCGCCGCGCGATCGAACTCAACCCCAGCGATGCGAGAGCGCACGCATGGTATGGAACTTTCCTGGCGTTGCGCGGCCGCGTTGAAGATTCTTTGCGACAGGTGAAGAGCGCGAGAGAGCTCGATCCTCTTTCGCTCGCGAATACCTCGACCGCCACCTTCGTTGCTCATTACGATGCGCGTGACTACGACAAGGCCATCCAAGTTTGCCGCGAAGCACTCGATCTAGACTCAAACTTCCTTCCCGCGCATTGGCGGCTTGTACAGGTCTATGAACGGACAGGCAAGCTAGGCGAGGCTCTCGACGAGCAACAGCGCGCCGCGGCTCTCGTTGGGGAAGACCGGCGGGTCGAGGAAGAATTCAATTTGCTGCGAAAGGCCTATGCGGAAAAGGGTGCGCGAGGTTATTGGGTCCAGAGGATGGAATTGTTCAGAGCGGATGACCCGAGGTACCAGATCAACGTTGCCAAAGCTTACGAACGACTGGGAAACAAGGATGAAGCTTTTCGTTGGCTGGATACGGCGTTTAAGGATCACGTCCCTTATTTGATCTGGGACGTGCCCGCGAACCCAGACTTGGACGGCCTTCGCTCGGACCCACGATATACGGACCTGATGCGGCGCCTAGGACCGAGTTCGGATAGCCCACGCGTACATGCTAAATAGGAACCCCCAATGATTCCGTCGACGAATGAGGGTCAATTGAGTATCTGTACCTAATCCTGTTGCATGACCCAAATGAAATGCCCACAAACGGCGTTGTGGGAAAAAACTAGGTTGTGGGCGGATTGTCGGCAACCCGGAAGTAATGCGTTTCATCCGTCACGCGACCCGCTGGCGGCGATTCTTCCGCTGTTCCCTCGCTGCCTCCAATTTCCGATCCCGCTCGGCTTGAATCTCGTGCTGTTTCCAGCTGAGGCAGGACAGAGAAGAGTTGGGGGCGAAAGTTGAAGGGCGTGCTACCTAGAAGTTTTCGGTTATGGCGGCTACGAGGCGCTGAGCGAAATCGCGGGCCAGGCGGTCGAGGGCGGGATCTTGTTCTTCGAAGAAGCTTTTTACGTCGGTGGAGATTTCGTATTCGTTGCGGAAGACGAATTTGTCGGTGTGGTAGAGAACTTTCTGAGGTTCGGTTTGCGTCAGGGTGACTTCGCAGCGCACGGTGACGAGCATGGTGGTGGCGCGGCCGGTTTGCGTGTCGAAGAGGAGCGGGATGGCTTCGAGCGTTAAAACTTTGCCGCGCAGGACGGCGTCGCCGACGTTCGGGTCAGAGCTAATTTTGTACGGCGTGGCGGCGAGAAATTCATGCACCGTGGCGGAAGTAAGCTTTTGCTCGATGCGGTAGCTGTTGGTGGCATTTTCGAGCGCGGGTACGGCGATGACATGGATATTTTTCGGAAGCGCATTGCTGCGGCCGGCAACGTGGTACCCGCAGGCCGCAAGGTAGCCGCAGCTTGCTAGCAACAACAGATAAGCCGCAGCTCTTGGCTTTGCAGCGCGAGCGAGAACGCGATTCAGGCATGCGAGCGAGGCATTCATTCGACGAGCTTCTCCGCGAGCTTGATAGCTGTGGCGGCCGGCAGACGAATATTATCGGCGGCGCCCCAAAACCACCAAGTGCCAGGCTGGGCGGAATCGTCTTCGGGAAGGGCGAAATGGATGGCGGAATCGCCCGAGGCGTTTAGATTGCCGAGTGGAGAGGACGCATCGGAATCGATCGTGAATCCGGCCTTGCGGCAGATTTCGATGAGCGCGTCCTGCGATTGTTTGGAATTCAGTTCCGCGCTGGCGACGAAGGTGTAACCGTAAAAGACAGGAGCGTGCAGAACCTGGATGGAGGGGTCGACGACATTATGTCTTACAGCGGCGACGGAGACTTCGCGGCGAATGCGGGTGCGGATGGCTCGCAGATTCTCGCGGCTCGCGGCGCCGTAGTGATCGAGCAGGTTGAAGGCGACTTGCGTGTCGAAGACAGGCTGGCCGGTATTTTGAAAGGAGAGGAGCTGCGACGTCTGCGTTTCGAGCTCCTCGATTCCAGCGCGGCCGGCTTCTGAGACAGGGCGGAAGAAGATTATGGCCATGCGGGAAAGACCGACGGGGCTGAGGGCGTCGAGGAGTTTCGCGGCGGCGAGGCCGGGAGCAGAGGGAATCGCGTAAAGAGTTTTGCTCTTGTCGGCGTTCGCGCCAACACCATCAGTGCCGAGCCACACGGTTGCGCCCTGGACGCTGAGCGCCGCGCCGGAGAAGTCGATCACCGTGGCGCCGGATTCGCGAGCGGCGAGCAGGTTGCGTTGGGTGAAGGCTTCCGAGCCGGTGAAGAAAACGACCCTGGCGCGCGAGAAGCTGCCTTCCTCGACGGGCTGGATGATGGCGGCTTCGCCCGCAGCTTCGGTGAGGGTGCCGACGGCGGTCTCTTCATCGAGGAGAGACAGGTCCCATCCAGCGAAGCGGCTTTCTTCGAGCAAGGATTTGAGTTCGGCGCCGAGGAGGGAAGATGCGCCGGGGATGACTATACGTTGGGAGTCCCGATGTACGGACATGAATCACGCAGTTCGTGAAGCGAGGCGCTGGCGGAGGACGCGAACGATTTGCAGAACAAGGCCGCCGGCGGTGTAGATGGACGCGAAGAGGGGCAAAACGATTTCGGAATATTTCCAGACGACGGCGACGAAGAGGCACAAGAGAACGATGGCGAGGGATGGCTGGCGGCGGGTCCAGGGGACGTCCTTGAAGCTGTAGTAGCGGATGGTGCTGGTCATGAGGGCGCCGAGGGCGGCGGTGAGGAAGAGCCAGGCCATAGCCCAACGCTCGTCGTGCAGCGGCGTTTTGAATCCGTGCACGAAGGCGGCGATGACACCGGCGGCGGCGGGCGTGGGAAGGCCGACGAAAGATTTCGAGCCGCCGGGCGCCATGCCTTGTACGTTAAAGCGCGCAAGGCGCCAAGCGCAGCAGATCAAGAAGGCGAGGCAGCAAATCCAGCCGAGCTGGCTGAGCTGCTCAACGGCGAGCGTGTCTTGTCCGGGCAAGCTGCGCACGCCCCAAGCATAGGCCATGAGCGCAGGGGCAACTCCGAAGCTGACTACATCGGCGAGGGAGTCGAATTGTACGCCGAACTCGGAGGTGGTGCCGGTCATGCGGGCGACGCGGCCGTCGAGGGAATCGAACAGGATGGCGAAGCCGATGGCTTTGGCGGCGCGATCGAATTGATCGGGGCCCCCCATGAAGCAGGCGACCACGGCGTAGTAGCCGCAGAGCAGATTCGCCACGGTGAACATGCTGGGGAGAAGAAAAATGCCGCGGCGCAATTTTGTGCTGCGCAGCCGGCGTTCCTTGAAGGGAATTTCTTGCTGCTCGAATTCAGTCATCTTATGTCCGCTTCTCAGCCGGTGAGAGATTTTCTTCCGAGGAGACTTGCTTTTGCGCGCGAGGTTGCGTCGATTTTGGACGCGGCGGCCAGTACGCGACAACGCTGGAGCCGCCTTTGACGTGATCGCCGACCTTGATTAGCAGTTCGGAATCGCGCGGTAGCCAGAGGTCAGCGCGAGAGCCGAAGCGAACGAGGCCGATGCGTTCGCCGCGGGCGACGTGATCGCCGGTTTTTTTCCAGCAGACTACACGACGGGCAATGAGCCCGGCGATTTGCTTGAAGATGAATTCGCCAGAGTCGGTGGCGAGTGTAATCACGTTTTGCTCGTTGTCGGTGGAGGCGCACTCGCGCATGGCGGCGGAGAATTTGCCGGGGCAATACTTCATGTCGGTGATGACGCCGGCGGCGGGGGAGCGATTGACGTGCACGTTCCAGATGGCCAGGAAAATACTGATGCGCTTGCCGGGGCGGCCCGCGTTTTCTTCATCGGTCACGATGACGACGCGGCCGTCGGCGGGGGAAACGATGGCGCCGGAATCAGCAGGAATGACGCGGTCGGGATCGCGGAAGAAATAAAAGATGAAGGCCGCAAGGAGGACGAGGACCGTGCCGGCAATGGTCCAGCGGAAAAGAAGCGCGGCTGCGCCAAGGGCGAGAGGGGGCAGCCCGAAGTAGTAGCCTTCTTTGACCATCGCAGATTGACGATACCACAGCCACGGCGCTCGCGGCGCTTACCTAAGTCGCGGCACGTACTTGGACTAAACCTCCCGGTTTGATTTTCTTGAGTGCCTCTGCGCAAGCAGGGAAATGCGGAGTGAGATGGGCGAGGCGATTCGATGTCGCCAGGAGATCAGAACGCACAACTCCGTGTAGGGGCTGACCCGGCAAAATGCCGGCGCTGCGCAAGATGCAGCTTGCACGGGAGAAGGCGCTCTACTGCGTATGCGACCGCGCGCGGTGGATGCGGGCGGCAATCCGCTCCATTTCATCCTTGCAGTAGAGCTTCATTTTCTTGAGCTTGATTTCTTCTAACAGGTCTTCCGAATTCAGGTAGGGAGTTGCGGAGAGTTTTTGGAGTTCTGCTTCGTACTTGGAGTGTTGCTCGGCCAGACGCTGATACTCGGCGTCTGTTTCCAGGAGTATGTCCCGAGGGTACCGTTGCGCACTTGCCATTGGCCCTCCTTGCGATTTGTGTGTGGCTACTTCATGAACGCACGTTAACACAAAGCACGGCGAGGTCAAGGGGGAACGTCTGGTAATTTCGTCCTAGCCCGAAGTATCCGGGAGGTTCTTCTGCATGCAGACGGCGTCTTCGGCCGGGTGTTGGTAGTAAGACTTGCGGCAGCCGGAGGGGACGAAGCCGTGGTGGTCGTAAAGGGCGCGGGCTGGCAGGTTGGATTCGCGGAGTTCGAGGAAGACGCGGGTGATTGCGGAGCGGCGAAATTCGTCGAGGGCAGCCGCGAGTAGGGCGGAGGCGACGCCTTTGCGGCGGTGCTCGGGATGGACGGCGATATTGAGGATTTCCGCTTCGTCGGCGATTTGGCGCGCAGCCACGAACCCGATGAGTTCGGTATTTGCTTGGCAAACGAGGAAAACGCCGCCGGGCGGGTTGGCTAACTTGGCGTAGCTTTCGGGTGGCCACTGGGCGGCTTCGGTGGAGTCGCGCAGAATTTCCGAGATGGCCGGGGCGTCGGCTGCACGGAATGCGCGTATTTTCCACGCGACTGCGGCAGCAGGCTTGTGTTCAGGCGCCATGGCGGGATGGGGCCTTCCAGAAGATTTCAGCGTCGCTTCGGCGGACGTAATTAGCGTCCAAGGATAAGGCGTCGGTAAGGCGGTTTTGGCACGCGAGGCGATACCCGATCTGGCCGATGCGTGGGGCGAGAAACGGGGAAATCTCTTGTATGGTTTCGCTCAGAGTCATCCGGGAAGACCAGTTCGGCATTTGTGTCAAGCAGTTGGGATCCGTGGAGAGCCAGTCGATTTTTTCTGATCCGGCCTTCGCGGCGCCCCACTCCACGAACTTGTCAGGGGCGATGACCATTTCTTCGTCAACGCGCTCGAGCGATGCGGCTTGACGGCGGTACAACGCAGCGAAAATCTGGTTGCGACGAGCGTCAATGAAGGCAGCGACATAGGGAGAGGAGCCTGTGCTCTCGCCTGCGACGCCTTCAAGGCGTGAGACAGCGGCGATGGGGCGGCCGTAGACCTCGCTCCAAGCCTTCACAGTGGTAAGGCCTACGCGTACGCCAGTAAAGGAACCAGGGCCCGCGGCGACGGCGTAGAGCTCAATATCGCGTAGACCGAGCCCCGCCGTCGTTAGTATGCGGGTGATAGCGGGGAGGAGCCAAGAAGAGTAATCCTCCGTCGCGGTGTGAGGCTCGGCGTGAAGAAGCGACTCATCGCGGAGAAGCGCAACACCGCCCCGAGCGTCGCAAGTGTCGAGGGCTAGAATGAGCACGAAGCGCATTCTACCGTAGATTTTCGCGGCGTGCCCCGTATCCTATTCTGCTGGTTGGATTTGCGGCGGTTGGGGGAGTCCGGAGGTTCGAGCGCGATGCCTCGGAAAATTGGACGGGGCGAAGAGCAATTCTGGTGCCAAAATGGTATGTGCAAATCTCTAAGCTTATGATTCCAGGGGATATATCTTGACGCATGGAACACAAACGCTTACAGTGATTGGTGTATGCCTAGGGGGGCAACCGAAGCTATGGATTACAAAATCGGCGACAAGGTTGTATATCCGAATCACGGCGTAGGTTTGGTGGAGCAGATCAGCTACGGCGTTTTGAACGGACGTACCGAGCGGTACTACATGATTCGCATCGTTTCGAGCGGGTTGCGAGTGATGGTACCGCAGTCAAACGCAGAAGCGGTTGGGCTGCGAGCCGTAATTCGTTCTAACGATGCGGTTAAGGTGCTGGGTTTTCTGGAGAAGGGCAAGTTGAATTCGCATCACGATTGGAAACACCGCTTCAAAGAAAATTCCGAGCGCATGCGCACCGGTTCCCTCCTGGAAGTCGCCGTAGTCCTGAAGAGTTTGGTTTCCCTCAGTAGGAGCAAGCCGCTTTCCTTCCGCGAAAAGAAAATGCTCGAGCGAGCCAAGTATTTGCTGGTGAGCGAGATGGCCACCGCGCGGAATACTACTTCGGAGAGCGCGGAGACGTTGGTAGTGAAGTCGCTGGCGAAGGCGAAATTGCAGTTTCCGTTGATGACCGAAAAATTTGAGTAAAGTTTTCGTTAGTGACGTATTGTTTGTCGGGTATTAGGGCGGGCATCGAAAGGTGCCCGCCGCTTTGTTTTTGTGGCGCGAAATTTGGAGTCAGGCAATCAGCGGGAGCGGATTTTCTTGTGATCAACTTTTGAATTCAATCGCTTGCCACAAACTAGCTATTCGTGGGTTGGGCTGACGATTGATACAAGCTATAGGTGACTCGGCCAAATAAGGAAACTGAGAATCTCGGCCGATAAGTTCCGGTTTGCCCGTAACCCATGAGAAATCTAGAAACAGTCCGGGACTGTTCAGCAAGCTAGTTTCACTTGTAAACCCTGCGGGGGCAGTCGCCGCGCGCGTTGTATACTCCATACAGAAAGGAACGACATCGGAAATGAAACCAATCGTATTGAGTGTTCTTTTGTTAAGCGGGATGATGCTGGCCGTCGCCCAGGTGAAAAAGGAAGACCTGGCCACTAAGAACACCAAGAGTCCAGGCGCCGAAACCAGCGTCACCATCAACGGCAAGAACCTCTGGATCTATTACCACGCCCCGTCCGTCAGGGGACGCCACATCTTCAATGGCGCGGGCGCGCTCCAGCCGGATGGCAGCGTATGGCGTCTGGGCGCCGATTACGCCACTGTTCTGCACACCGACGCCGACCTCGACCTGAATGGCCTCTCCATTCCCAAGGGCGACTACACCCTGTACGCCGACCTCGACAACGGCCAGTGGAAGCTGATCGTCAACAAAACCCTGATGGCCGGGGGCCGCCACATCTGGGGCGTGGGGGTATCACCGGACGGCATTCGCGAGGGCGCCACCACCGATGATCCGGCCACCGAACTGGGCCGCGCTTCGCTCACCATGGGC
>DATNMD010000060.1:0-73848 GCA_035602505.1 Candidatus Acidiferrum sp. | reverse complement strand
GACTTCTACGAAGTCAACGGCAACACCGTGTTCCCGATTTACGGGGCCAGCGGCGGCCTGGCCGCAAGCTACATCTTCTATTTCGACACCGCGTTCCAAGTGTGGGACGACTCGCCGCGTACCGGCGCGTTCATCGACACGTTGGCGCGGCCGAGCGGCTACTAGAGAGCGGCGCGTCGGTCATCATCATCGGTCATCCTCATAGGGGCGCAGCATGCTGCGCCCCTACACGCGATGCATCGACAACAAGATTCCCTAATCACGCCCAAATGCGAAGAGCGCTTATCGGCGGAATGGCCCTTTTGCTGTGCGGAGCGATTGCTGCGCGGAGCAAGACGGAATCGCTGCTCTTCGTGTTTCTTCGCGTGGACCACGAACAGGACGTCGCCATTCTCCGGCCGATGATTGCTCCGGATATCGGCGTGCAGCTTGACTCCGGACCGCGAAAGCTTGAGCCAGGCACGGTAGTGACGTGCGCAATGCTTGCGCGCGAGCACGACGCGATTGTTGAAGGTCAAGTCGGAAAAGTCGGCGAGATCGTGCTGGATTGCGGTGAACACAAATTTGTCGTGAAAACTCTGGACTTCAGGCCGCAACGCAAATGATTCAGGTCCTACGCGAAACGCACGACACGCCGGCAGGCGTTGCGCGGAGTCTCGAGCTGGCCGGCGGCATCAACCGTTTCCGCGAGCCGAACTATCGCGCCGTGTGGGGATGGAATCGCCTGGCGTGGATTGGCGGTAGGTTCGAGGAGCGCGATCCCGCAACGGGTTCGGTGCTTCGCGAAGTCGTCGAACTGCGCCAGGAGCCGAAATATCCGGCGGTGAATCGCTGGCACATTGAAAAATGGCTGCCGCCGGAAACATACGGCTCACCGCAGGCATGGTGGGCACAGACGATTGAGGTCGAAGGCGGACGCAGCATTCCGGCGCTCGGGCCGTATCCCGCGCGAGGCGAATACGAGCATTGCCTCACGCTCGAAGGCCCGCGCGGCGAATTCGTGCAGCTCACGCCGACGATCGCGGAGCACATCACGCGGGCAATCGAGTGGTCGCGCCGCCACCCGCGTTCAGCAGGGAAGCGCGCGCTCTACGATCGCGACGGTCGCCAGGATCGAACCTACGATGCGTGGGCGTACGACCTGCTCGATGACGCCGTGCCGGCATTCCACAATCAGCCATTTGTCACGGTCATGTAGCGCAGGCGGAGTCTGCGCAGCCCTGCGGCTTTGAAGTCAAAAACTTCCTGGACAGAGGCGCGAGCATCTCGAGATGTTAACAGAAGAAAAAACCGCAGAGGTCCGAAGACTCCGCTCTGCGCTACAGGATGCCTACTCACCACCACCAGGGCGAATCGCGCTCTTGCTCTTTTGATCGGCTGGTGAGGAACAGGTAACCAAAGACGGCGATGAGGCTGGTCCCGTAGTAGAGCTGGTTCCCCCAGTCATTCTTGAGCAGGCTTTGCGCGACAACCATCACCGAACTGAAGAGCAAGGCCAAACCAGATGCAATGCGAAGCCAATTGTAGCCATACATACAGCGACCCTCGTTTTGTTGGGCACCGAACATCAATACCGAACATCGGCGCGCACCGCGCCGCACAGTAGTAAATCGTTTTATTAATTTTATGCAGGGCGGGCCGCGGAGTCCAGCGCAATGATGACGCGTGTTGAAGTTTGGTTAAAAGGCCTGCTGGCCGCGGCAATCAGCGGCGCAGCGGGCGGCGTGCTCACGGGATTCGCGGCGGTCGGGATCGATCCACAGCATTTCAATCTGCAAGCGGGAATCGGCGCAACGGTGCGCATCGGCGCCGCCGCCGCGCTGATTAACGCCGTCATCGGCGTCGCCGCCTATTTGCAGAAGTCGCCGCTCCCTTCTGGAGACTAAAACATGCCAGTCGTTGGGTCATCTGCGTACAACACCGCGGGGCAAATCACTTCACTTGTGCGGGCCTTGCTGAACGATTCGCAGGGGAACCTGTTCACGGACGCGGTGCTGCTCCCGTACGCGAACTCCGCGTACCGCAAAACGCAGCGCGCGCTCGGCAATGCCGGCGCCGGCGGATTCATCCAAGACGACGTGCTGCTGGTCGTCCCCGCGGTCGCCCAGGTCGATACTTCGCTGCAAGTGTCGATCACCGATGCGACTGCGCCGCCCAATCAGCTTCCGACCGATCTGCTCGTGCCGGTAAAAATTTGGGAGCGCGCCAGCGGCTCCTCTGACGATTTCGTCGAGATGGTGGACCTTTCGCAGCACGGCGGCTTGCCGTCGCGCGGGCAGGGACCGACGCTCAGCGTCTGGGAGTGGCGCGCCGACGGGGTCTATTTCCTCGGCGCCACGCAAGACACGCAGATCCGCTTGCGCTATCTGAAAGCGTATCCCGATTTTACCGACGCAACATCGCCAGTTTTGGTGCGCAACGCGCAGGAAGCCATTGCATACGCGACCGCCGCGCTTGCCGGCTGGGCGCGCGGAAGTCCGCTCGCGGAGAAGTGGGACGAAGCTGCCAGCGACGCGCTTGAAGACCTCGTCGCCGCCGCGGTGCGCCGCGAGCAGCAGTCCGCTCGCCGCCGCCGGCCGTTTTCCGCGCGCAGCGGCTACACCCCGTTCTAGAACCGAATAGGAGAAAACATGGCCATTACCATTTCGCTTTCGCCGCTGAATGTGGATTCTTCGGCGAACAATTTTGTGTACGCCATTGCAACGCTGACGTTTTCCGGGAATTACCCGACTGGCGGGGACGCGATGGATTTCACCACCGTGGCTGACAAGCTACCGTCGACGCAGATCATCCAGGCGTTCGCCGAAAGCCAGAACGGCAACAGCGGCTACTACGTGGCAATTGCCGGTGCGGTGCTCAACAACTGGAAGCTGAAAGCGTTCAGCGGCGGCGGCACGGAGATCACCGCCGGTGCGTACCCCGCCAGCGTAACGACTGACGTGGTACAGCTGGCCATCACCGCTCGCAAGCTGCTGTGATCATCCACGTAATTCTGCTCGTGGAACTTGACGACGCACGATGTCGCGGAATGCAGAGAGTTCCTGTGCACTTGTGTACGCACGTTTTGGAATAGGGTGAGCTAACTGCTTCTGGACATAGAGTAGGAATAGGTCGGGGGCCTCTCGTACTCTTACGAACGTCGACCATCGGAGCTCAGCACGGCCCGTAGCCATTTCCTGAATTACGAGATCTTCTGAGATCGAGTAGTGGATTGCGGCTTTGAGATTTGCATTGTTTTTGAAAAGCGTCCTGGCCGCAAAATACGGTGCTCCGAAGCGCAAGTACAGCAGGAACGTTGGCAAAAACAGACTACCCCAGAGGCCCGCAAAGCCGATAGGCACGGATAAACCCATCGTCTTGGCCACCAGTGCAAAAGCAATGCCTGCGATAGGTATCAGGCAAATTAGAGAGAGTGGCCAGAAGAACCACCTGAGATTCCCGGTCATTATCGCCGCATTTGATCTGTAAACATCGCGCAAGCTCAGTTGGAAAGTGATTTCGATGGGCAACAAGTCACCTCGGGTGCGGAACTCTAACACAGCTGGGACATTGACAAAACGCGTAAACGGCGCAAATCGAGCCGTGCTCTACGGTGGACAATGATACGATCGAAAATCGCGATGGGGTTTTTGTGGGCATTCGTAATGCTGGCGCTGCATGTTTCGCCCGGCATTGTTGCGCCGGCGCACGCGCAGGGCTCGCGTAAGGATGACATCGTCTTCAACACGCGAGGCATTCCGCTGGCGGGCGCTTCGATTCGCGTCTGCGCCATGCCCGCATCCGGACAGCCGTGCACGCCGCTCGCGCAAATCTACTCGGACGCGGCGCTCACGCAAGCGCTCGCCAATCCCACCACTACCGACGGCCTCGGCAACTATTTCTTCTACGCCGCGCCGGGAAAATACGAAATCGAAATCTCCGGCCCCGGCATCACCGCCAAACAGCTCGCCAACGTCATTCTGCCCAACGATCCGAGCTCGCCAACATTCAGCAGCGTCAACAGCAGCGGCGCCATCAGCGCGTTTTCGCTGAACCTCAGCGGCAATCTCACGGTGAACGGCAACACCACCGTCGTCGGCAATCTCGCCAGCGGCACGCTCAATCTTTCCAATCAATCCGCGCCGCCGGGCGCCGCCAGCAACGGAACCGTCAATCTCTACACCAAGACCACGGATAAGCGCCTGTACTACAAAGATGATACCGGCGCGGAGATCGGCCCTATCGCCAGCGGCAGCGGCGCGCAGACCAACGTACCCAACACGTTTACCGCGCAGCAAAATTTCGACGCCAACATCGAGGCCAAAGGGCCAAACCCATACTTCAGCCTCTCGCGTTACGGCGGCTACGGCAGCTCCACGAATCCCGCGCCGACCATCACGTGCAACATCAATTCCAGCAGCACCACGCTGACTTGCTCCGGCGGCAGCGGCGATTTTCTTAATGGCCACGGCGTGGTGATCCCAAAAGCCGGCGCCGCCACCACATTGACCACACCCGGCCAGGCCACCGTCACGCCAACATACCTGCTGAACGGCACCGCGACCTACACCTATCAGGTGATTGCCGAAGATCGCCAAGGCGGCCTCACCGCGGCCAGCTCCGTAGGGCAAACCACTGCGGGAGCTTCGACGCTCGGCGCCAACAACATCACGTTCACGAGTTGCGTGCGCACGAGCGGCGTCGCCACGTACACCTCCAGCGTCGCGCACAACTTGCAGGCCGGCGCGCAGGTCAACATTTCCGGCTTCAGCGGCGGCGTCTTCGATTATTGCAACGGCGTCAAAACCATCGCGTCCACGCCCACGTCAACTACCTTCACCACGAACGACGGCTCGCTCGCCAACGAAACCAACACCACCGGCACACCGGTCGTCACGGTGATGGCTTGCAACACGCTGACCTTCCCGTCTGGCAGCTTCAGCGGCATCAACACCATCCATTACTGGATCTATCGCAACGGCGCTCTCGCGGGAGTCGCCGCCGGCGTCGATCCGTGGTTCCAAGATTGCGGCAGCAACGTCAATACTGCGCCGAGTTACGTGCCCGGCACACCACCGAGCAGCGCACAGCCCGGCTATCTCGCCACCACCGTTGTTTCCGGCGCGGGCACCACCAGCTTGACGCTGGCCAATGCCGCGGGGAGCACGGTGTCAAACGCCGCGGTTCTTCACGACAATTCCGCAAATCTGAAAGCCGCGATTCAAGCCGCGTATGCAGCCGGTGGCGGCGCAGTGTACATCTCTAACGGCATGGTTTACGTTCCCTTCAACGCCACCATGGATTTGACCAACGACTTGATCAACACTTTCTCCTACAGCGTCAAAATTCACTCCAACGACAACTTTGTTGTCATCAATCAACCATGGATTCTGCGCTCCTCGATGGACATCGAGGGCGAGCCGCATCAGACCACCAGTTTCTCCTATGTCAACGGCTCGCAGTTCTTAGGCAACGCCAACCCTATGTTTTTGATTCCCGAGGTCAACGGCGTCAGCGGTGTGCACTTTAATCGCGTGCTGTTGCTTGCCGGCGGCATCCAGCAAACCGCCATTCTTACCGACAGCGGAACGGACGGCGGCGGGACCGCCGGGCTCGTTCTCGATGACGTGGATATCAATGGGGGCGGCTTCAGCCGGCCGTTAGTCTTCAAGGGCGGCTTCGACTTTTTCATCTTCCGCGGAAATTGCCAGAATGGGGCGGGCAGCTTCAACGGCGTCTCCTGCCTGCAGCTCACCAACGCCAGCCCCGCCGTCACCACCAGCAATCCCGCGCAAGTGCCCGGCCGACTGAAGGTAAAAGGCTTGTACTTTGCCGCCAATGCGATTGACATCGACTGCCTGCCCAACAACATCGGCGTAGCGCCGGCGGACTTCGAGTTCGACACCACGCTCTTTGAGAGCGCGCTTGGACCGTATCTCCGATTCAACTGCCCGGCCGGAGTCTTTAACATCATCACCTTGCGCGATATCGTGGAAGCCGATTCCGTCGTCGGTTATGGGACCCCTGTGGTGGACGCCCAAAATGGCGGCAATATGGTTTCCCTGATGTGGAGTGGAGGCTCGGTGGGCAATGCCGGTCAGCCGCTGCTGATTTCGCCTTCCGTCAACGCCAATGCACTAATCCTCGATGGTCCATTCTCCAATCCTGGCAACACTTCCTTCTTGAGCATGACGGGCCAGAGCCTTAGCGGCAATGGACTCGTTTCTATGTTCGGCAGCGGCCGCATCATGTACGGCATGCCCACGCCGGCGGCGCCAGGGCTCGCGGTCAGCTCGGGCGGCAACGTTCCCATGGGATCCATTCCTTACCAGATCCAGTGGTTGGACGTGGACGGTAATTTCAGCGTCACCAGTCCCAGCGCAAATGCGGTGACCACCAGCGGCAATCAAACGGTTACGCTCACTCCGCCGGCCGCTCCGGCGGGAGCCGTCGCGTACGTGCCTTATCGCAACGGCGTCAAGGCCAACTTGAATGCCTATGGGGGCTGCGCGGCAGTCCTTTCGGTAACTCAGGTTTTTGTTGACGCCTCTGGCGCCGTGTGCGGTTCGTCGATCCCCAATGCCTCCGCAGGCACCGCCATTCTCGGGCCCAACGGCCTGTCCGGGCCGCAGCTCCGGCTCACCAGCAACGGAAATGTCGCTTCCACGAATTTTCCGGGCGGGTTGAGCGCGAATCGCACGCTCTCTATCCCCGATGTCACGGGCTATCTGCCGGTGACCGGATATCTGAACAGTACCTACGACAACGCCACGCGCGCCAACGGCGCCATCGGCGCGAACTGGACGGTCACCAACAACGGTATCAACATCGGCTCGAATAATTTTGTGGGTACCGTCACCGGAAACAACGACGTTGCCTATTGGAGCGCGAGTTTGTTCAGCCCCTCACAGTTTTCCCAGGTCACGCTGACCGCGCTGAACGGCACAACCGATTTTCCGGGTGTCGCCGTTTTGCTTTCTGGAAGCGGAGGTACGACGCAGGGCTATATCTGCAACGAGGACACCGCGCTTATTCAACTGCAGAGGGTTTCCGGGACCACAAACACCCTACTGGCCAGCGCGGCCACCACCGGCGCGATTGGCGATATTCTGCGGCTGGAAGCCGCGCCCGGTGGCGTGCTCACCTGCTACAAAAACGGCGTCTCCACGCTGACCGCGACGGACACAACGTACACTTCCGGGCAGCCGGGACTGTTTTTGTACGGCACCACGGCTACGTCGAAGAATTGGTCTGGCGGCAACTTGCACCCGCTCGCACACCTCGATGCGGAGCAGGATTGGACCAAGGTGCAGCACTTCACACAAGGAATGGCTCTCAGCGGAGAAACGCTCAGCTCGAGCCCGCGCGGCGAACAAAATGTGTTCTTGCCCGGCGCGTTGACTTCTACCTGGACGGGATCGACCTGGACGCCGGACAAGGCCGTCACTGTGACGCATGTGCAAGTGCAAGCAAGAACGGCGCCGAGCGGGTGCACCACCAACGCCATCGTCCGGCTCACGGATGGCACCACGCCGGTGAATGTCACCATCTCCGCCGCCGCCAACGACAGCGGAGCGATCGCGCAAAGTTATGCCGCTGGGGCCTCGCTCACCGTCGCGGTGCAAACGGCGGCCGCCGGCTGCACCACCAGCCCATCCGACGCCAACGTCATAGTGCAATACCGCATGCAGTAGCTCGGAGACCGCCGAGGCTGATCATTGCTATAATCCGCGGCATCCGGCTGGCACAAATGTCGCGAAGATCAAAACTCGTTGAAGTTTTGCTGTGCTGCTGGATGATTGCCGCGCAGATTTGGTACTACAGCCAATTCAAGGATCAATTTTCGAGCTTCTTGCGTAGCGCCGCAGGTCCGCTGTTCCACAGAATATGGCACTGACTGCGTCGTTCGCTTCGCTCTGCGGCGCCGCAATCTTCCTCATCTCTTGCGCCGGGTTGGGGTATTGGATCTTGAAGGCAGCGCGTCTCGAATTTGAAAGCGCGCTCGAACAACTGCTGTGCTGCGCCGCTGCCGGTGTAATCGCTTACGAAACGGCTGTGGCCATCCTCGAGTTTGTTGTTAGCCCGCGCCTGGCCGTCTTCCTGGTGCTAGCGGTTCTGCTGGTGATCGGCGCTCTCGGTTTTTCCGGCGTCATAGAAATCCTCACCGGGCTCGTGCGTCGCATCCGCGGCGGATCGCGCCATGAGCACCTGCTGGCGGCAACTACGTGCTTGGTCGTGCTCTTCACCGGCCTGGCCGCCATGGCGCCGCTCACCGGTTCTGACGCGCTGCACTATCACTTTACGTCGCAGCTCCTCGTCCTTCGCGATAGATTTGTTCCGCATTTTTCTCTGCTGCACAGTTTCTTTACCGGCCAGGGACACTTACTGATTCTGACCGGGCTTGCGCTGCATAGCGAGAAGCTGTCGCTCGCGCTGATCTTCCTCGGCGGAGTGCTGGCCGCTGCCGCGGGCGCATGTCTCGCACGGCAATGGCTCTCTCGAGAATGGGCCTGGCTTTGCGCGCTCAGTTTTCTTCTCACGCCGGTGGTTTTCTGGCAGGTGTCCACCGCCGGAGCGCCGGACATTTGGATGGCTTTTTTCGCCACCACTGGCGTGCTCGTCGTGGCGCGAGCACGAAAGGAAAATCGGATCGCAATCACTATGCTCGCGGGGGCCCTGGCCGGCGCTCTTGCAGGAGCAAAGTACACCGGCTGCTTTTTCGCTGCCGCTTTACTGCTGGCGTTTCTTGCGGAGGCACGCTCGCTTCGGCGGCTCGGTCTCTTTTTCGGCGCGGCGCTGGCAGTGGGTATCTGGCCGTACGCGCGCAACGCGTTGTGGAGCCACGATCCGGTATTTCCGTTTTTGCTGAATTGGTTTGCGCCCGGAAAAATGAATTCATTCACCATGGCTTCTGTGCTCGCGGACACCGGCGCGAGCGCGCCGCGGTCCATCATCCAGGTGTTCCTGTCTCCGCTTTTTGCCGCGGTGGACCATGCTCACGCGGGCTTCTGGCAATTCTTCGGACCGCTGCCTCTCGCTTTCGTGTTGCTCATTGTTCTCGTCTGGCGCAACACACCACTCTGGCGCGTGGCGAGTATCGTTTGGCTCGCCAGCAGCATGCTGATCTGGGTTTCCTCGGGGATGTTGCGGTTTCTCTTGCCAGTTTTTCCAGTCGCTCTCGCTGTAGCATTTGCAGGCGCGGCGCTCCTGGACCGTTCCGATTGGCGAATTGCTCGCGCCGTGTCGCTCGCGAGTATCGCCGCGCTGCTCGTTCTGTGTATGGGTGGAGTTCTGCTTTATGGACGCTCGGCCGTCGCAGCCAGCATTGGTTTGCTGTCGCGCGAGGACTACCTGAAGCAGCGTGCGCCCGACTATGGAAGAGTGTCGTTCATCAACGAAACGCTGGCGGGGCAGGGAAGCGACGCCAAGACGCTGGTGTTCCTCCAGCACTTGTACTACCTGCGCGTTCCGTTTGTTTCCGGTAACCCGAACCATAATTGGAACATCGACCCGCAACGCTACGCTTCCGCGGAAGCCTGGAACGCTCTGTTCCAGGCGGAAAATATTCGCTGGGTCGTGCGCGCTCCAGATTATCCGCAAGCGGTGGCGGCTCCCCTGCAGCAACTCGAGAGCGAGGGCCGGCTCGTTCCGGTGGCTCGCGCGGACGTGAGCGATTTCGATGGCATGCGACTCTCCGGCGCTCGCAAGACAGCTCCGGTAGTCATTCTCCGCGTCAGAGAATAATTCGCGGTGGTTTCAACCTGAAAGATTTCTGCAAACAATGGGAGGTGAAGTGTGGAAGCGCAATCTGCTGCTAAGGGTATGGACGTAGTCGCTCTGGTGAACATTTCCACGGAGAATTGGCCGCCGCGGCATCGCACCTATTTTGGCTCGCTGGCGATTTCTTCGCCGCAGCCAGGGGAAGCTTTTGCCGTTACGCCGATTCGCGGTTGTCTTGGCGTGATGGACCTGGGCGACAAGCGCACCATGGAATATCGCATCACCGCGCGCGAAATCGCCGAAGACATTGCGCACGAAATTAATGGCGACTCAGGGGAAGGAAGTTACCACGGCGTTTTCGTCGCTGCTGGAGACGCGCCCACCGAGAGTGAGCTCGCTGAAGCGCGCCGGCGGCTCGAGGAATTTCAGCGCCGCCTGGTGGCCGCCGCCGACCTTGAGTGGGAGCGCACGAAAAATCCCATGTTCATTACCGACCTCGAGCGCCGCGCCGCGCGCCAGCTCGGGCTCGAGAAGCCATGGCTCTATGACGCCCGGCCTCTCGCCGATTGCCCCGTCTGCGCGGAAAAAATCAAGCACGGCGTCGCGGTCTGCCGCTCCTGCGGCGCCATCCTCGACCGCGAAAAAGCCGCGCAGTACGGCCTCGTCGCCGCCGAAGACAATTCGCCACGGAGACACAGAGCGCACGGAGAAAAGCGGGAACCGGAACCGGCCAAGCAGTAGGGAAGTCGCGCAGAAACAAAAAGGCGGCGATTTCTCGCCGCCTAAAAACGTGTACTGGACACGCCTGAGACGTACTTCAAGCTTACACCATCTTGGACAGGCCATCCTTCGTTAGGGAAGTTATTGGGGTTCTAATGAGCACTGCGGGGTCAAACCAAGTTGTAGTCGCGGACCGCTATCAGCAGCCAGACAAGACCGGCTGCGCGATCAGCTCACCTGCCAGTCGTGCTTTGACAAACCCCTCCAAGCCACTTAGTATTCGGATGGGTAACTCAGTCAAGACGCCAGCCCAGCGACCCAACTCACATATGATTCAATCACTTTCCATATCGAATTTTAGGGGCTTCGAGAACCTTGAACTTCACGGTCTCAAAAGAATGAACGTGTTGGTAGGCCAGAATGCTTCTGGCAAGACAGCCCTTCTTGAAGCCATTTTTCTCGCGTCGGGGGGAAGCCCTGAACTAGCGCTCCGAGTCCAAGCTCAGAGAGGTCTGTCTCAGGTCATTCAGCTAGCGGTAGATCGTTCATCGTATGAATCACTTTGGAAGTATCTGTTCCATCGGATCGACCAATCGAAGACCATTTCAATCAATCTCATCGGCACGCCATCTAATACCCGGTCGCTTACCATTTCCTATGAACAGCAAGAATCGGCCGTCCTGCCTTTCGCGAAGGACGGCATGGAGTCTCCCTTCATCGTACCCATTAAGTTTGTCTGGCAAGGGTACAAAGGAGAAATTACGGAAGCGCAACCTACGATAACCAAAGAAGGATTAAACGTGGGAGGGACGGGCGAGACTGTCCCGGTATTCCTATTTTCCAGCTCTTTGGCGATGAATGCCGCAGAAAACGCCAGTCGTTTTTCAGAGCTTGATTTGCTGGGGAAGTCAGGAATCGTAGTCGATGCGCTGCGGAAAGAGTTTCCATATATTCGAGAGATTTCCATCCAAGTGGTCTCCGGGGTTCCAACCCTGCATGCGACAGTGACTTTTGCCGACTTGAAGATCCCGCTGGGGCTCTTGTCGGGCGGAATTAACAAGCTGACCGGCATTCTCCTCGCGGTGGCGCTAAAACCGCACGGAATTGTTCTCATCGACGAAATCGAAAACGGTCTCCACTATGATCATTTGCGCACTATTTGGTCCTCCCTCCTGAACATTTGCAAACAGCAAAATACTCAGATCTTTGCCTCGACGCATAGTCAAGAGTGTCTGAACGCAGCGCTCGAGACAATCCGCGGCAACGAGGACGACTTTGCATTAATACGCACAGAGCGACCCGAGGGTCGCTGTAAGGCGCAGGCATTCGGCGGCCGCCAGTTTCAGAGCGCGATCGAACAGAACATCGAAGTGAGGTAACCGGCCGCAGATGGCTATCTCGCTATCGCAGCCAAGGATCCTCATCTGCGAGGGGTCAAGCGATGTCTCTTTCTTCAGTCACTTGATCAAAAAACGCAATCTTCCCGAGTTCGACATTTTCCAACCCAATGTGGCCGAAGGAGTGCCGTCCGGGAAAGGCGGATATAAAGGCTTCCTGGAAGGCCTCAGCACAATATTGCCTTCAAAAGCGGTTAAGGGAATTCTTATCGTCGGCGACAATGATCTGAATCCGGCGAACTCATTTCAGAACATCCAAGACCAGATCACCGCTGCCGGCGGATATGGCGTGCCGGCAGAGCCGCTTCAATTGGCGCGATCCAACACATTGCCGCCAGTGGTCGTCATGATGCTCCCGTGGGCCGGAGTTGAAGGGGTCTTAGAGTCATTGTGCTTGGAGGCACTGCTTGGTTATCGACCTCATTTGAAAGAGTGCGTTGACCACTTTTCAGAGTGCACCCAAACGATGGAATGGGAGCCAACCATCCGAGCAAAGATGCAGCTTCACGCACTAGTGTCGGCGCTCTGTAAGAGTGAGCCCGCAACCGCCCTGACACATGTGTGGAGTAAGAAGGAAACGATAGTCCCGCTTGACCAGCCAGCTTTTGACCAGTTGGCCAATTTTCTCAGTCGTTTTGACGAATTCGTGACGCGAGAAGTCTAGAGCACATAACGTCGTTCCTGTTCACGCGAAACACAAAAACAGACAAATGACGACAGCAGGCTTATTCGACGCGCCCATCGAAATTTTCGGCGGGCTGGTCACAGATATGTCTCCCGCAGATCTGCCGCACGGAGTCTCGCCCGATTGCCAGGACGTCATCTACAGCAACGGCGGCGTGGCCACGCGCCCGGGCTTGCAAGCGCTGTTCGGCCCGCTCGCCGGCAATCCCACCATCAACTACGTGAAAACGTACGAGACGCTGAACGCTATGCTGCGCACGTTGCTGCTGGACTCGAACGGCGTCCTGTATAAAGAGACAACGCCAAGCACGCTCGCCAGCGTCGCCAGCGGCCTCGCTGCCAATTCCTTCGCAAACTCCACCACACTCTTTGGCCGCGAATATCTCGCGGTCAGCGATGGCCGTGCCGGCAACGATCTGCCGCGCCAGTTCGACGACACGAATTTCGATCGCGTGAGCCAAAGCGGACCCGGCGCAGGTCCCACCGTCGTCGATGAAAACCTCATCGTCGCCGTCGTTACGAGCCCCAACGGCGCGACGCAGCCTGCTGCGATCGCGATCGCTGCAAGCCCGAATGGCGCCAGCGAAAACGGCTTCCTCGTCACCATTACTACCAGCGCAGCGCATGGTCTTACCACCGGGCAGTCCGTGACGATTGCGAGCGTCGGCGTCGCCGGCTACAACGGCACATTTCCAATCGTGTCTGTTCCGAGCGGCACGCAATTCACCTACATCGCCGGCGCATCCGGTCTCGCGTCTTCCGGCGGAGGCACCGCAGCGTCCGCGACTGCCACCGTCCAAACGGCGAGCGCGCACGGTTTCGTCGTCGGCCAACTCGTCACCACAACAAGCATCGGCGTCGCGGGATACAACGGCACATTCGCGGTCACCAGCGTGCCCGACTCCACGCATTTCACGTTCACCGGGGCGACGGGCGGTCTCACCGCTTCCGGTGGAGGCACCACTTCCGCCGCGGGCAGCATCGCCACCGGCGTGCACCAAGTCTGCGTCATCTTCAAAACGCGCCAGGGTTATCTCACCAAGCCCAGCGCCGCCACCACTTGGACCGCGAGCGGCGGCAAGCGCGCGGTGGTCACCAACATTCCCACCGGCCCAGCGAACGTCGTCGCGCGCATTCTCTGCTTCACCGGAGCGGGCGGCGCCAGTTTCTTCTATGTCGGCGCGGGAGCCACGCTCTTCAGCGGCAACATGGTTCTCAACGACAACACCGCAACCTCGGCCGTTGTCGATTTCTCCGACGCCATTCTTCTCGGTGCCACCAACGTCGACAATCTCTTCCGCCTCGTCGAGCTCGGCTGCTGCGCAGGCGTGATCGACTACGCGCAGCGCCTCTTCTGGTGGGGCGAGCGCAACAAGCTCAGCAATTTCGTGAATCTCGGCTTCGACGGCGGCTTCACCGGCCCTTCGCTGCCGCACTATCCGCTCGGCTGGATGCCCGATCCCGTTTTCGCGCCCGGCGGCACCGACGAGCAAAACTTCGTGGTGTGGGGCGCAGCGTATTCGATTGTCGGCAATGGCTCGACCGCCACGCGCGGCATGATCACGCAAAGCGCCGTGCAAGACGCCCTCGGCGCTCCGCTGATCCAGGCCAACACCGACTACACTGTACGCGCGCGCTGCGCGCGCAATTCCACACTGGTGCAAGGCAATCTGCGCGTGAATCTCTTCAGCGCCAGCGCAGGCATCAACACCACCGGCCTGCAGCTCACCCCCACGCAGCTCACGACCAGCTATGCCGAATACACCGCGCAACTCACCGCGCCGCTCGCCACGATTCCGAGCGACCTGGTGCTGCGCGTTTACGCGGACACCACGCCCAATCAAAACGGCCAGCTTTACATAGATAGCATCGAAATTTCCCCCACCGCGCAGCCAGCGAACACCTCGCTGGTGCGCGCCAGCCGCGTCGAAGATCCCGAAAGCTACGACGGCATCGACGGCCTGCTGAGCATCGCCGAAAACAACGGCCAAGCCATTCGTGGGGCATTCAAGCTGCGCGAGCGCCTGTATTTTGTGAAGGAGCATTCGCTGCACGCCACTCAGGACGACGGCACGAACGAGCCCGCGCTGTGGTCCATCGCGGAAATTTCGCGCCGCCTCGGCACGCCCTCGATCCGCGGCGTCGGCATTGGCGAAGACTGGGTGGTCATCGCGCACCGCACCGGTCTGTACATTTTCAACGGCGGAGAGCCGGTCAAAATCTCGCAGGAAATTCAGCCCACCTGGAATCAAATCAATTGGCAGTATGGCCACACGCTGTGGGTCACAGTTGACACCAAAGAGCGCCGCATTTTCGTCGGCGCGCCGATGGGCACGGCCACTTCACCAAACAAAATCTTGATGCTCGATTATCGCGATCTCGATTCCGCCGAAGATATCGCCGGCCGCCCGCCGGTCAATATCACGCTGACCGGCCGCAAAACCGCCACGGACAAAACGCGCAAGTGGTCGCCGTGGACCGTCGCGGCAAATTCCTGCGCGCTCATCGAACGCAGCGACGGCACCTCGCTCGTTGCCATGGGCGGGGGAGTGCCCGGCGTCGGCGGAGGCGGTGCTACCGGCAAGGTGTATCAGCTCAACGCCGCGCAACTCTCCGATGACGGCGCGGCGATTCCCAGCTACTACACCACGCACTATTTTCCCGAGCGCGCCGTCGAACAAGCCCTCAGCCTGGGTGCGCATCGCAAACTCTTCAGCTATCTAACGATGTACGTAGAGGGCGCTGGCTCCCTAGCGCTGACCAGCTTCACCAATTCGTCCAGCGTCCCCCAAGCGCAGCAAGCCCTGCCGCTGAGCTCGCCCGCAGTAAAAGATTTAGAGCTGCCCATCAACGTGCTAGGCGAACGAGTAGCCTTCCAGGTAAGCACCAATCAGTCCGGCGCCTGGTTCCGCCTGCAAAAATTCACGCCGTCGCTGCGAGTAGATCCCTGGTCGCCCGTCCGTGGCCTGAATTAGCGGAGGCATATGCTAACCGTAGCCCAACTTGCACCGCTGAAGGATCGCGATCCGTACTTGTACGAGACGCTGACGCGCATCGTGGCTGCGGTGAACGCCACCAGCCAGCGCGCCGGTGTGGACCCGAGCGTCCCCGCGCCCGCGCCTTCGCCGATCGCTTCGGTCTACGTGCAAGCGGCAAACGGTTGGTTCGATATTTCCATCGCCGATCCCTCCGACGCGCGCCCCGGGCTCTTCTATTTTGCGGAGTCCGACGTCACGCCGGCGTTCAGCGCGCCCCGCGTCTATTTCCTCGGCGCGTCGCGCAATCTCTACGTGCAGCTCGGCAATCAGACGCTGTACTGGCGCGCGTTTTCGCAATACATCGGCTCGCTGCCCTCGAATCCAGTTGCCTTCGGCACGCCACCCACCGCGGTCACGGGAGGCGGAGCGAGTGGCCCTGCGCCGCAAGCTTCGCAGGGAAGTGGCGCATTGCTGAACGGCCAAGTGCGCGGCGGCAACGGCTTCGGCGCCAACGCCGGCTCCCGCATCGCGCGCCAAAGGACTCTGTAGCCTGCTAACAAGATGCTCGTTCGCGACTACCAGGAATCGGATCTCGCGCAATTGCGCGCCATTCACATGTCGCAGGGTTTCGATTATGCGCTGCCGGATCTGAACAATCCGCTTTTCGTAACCAAGCTAGTACTCACGCAGCGTGACGCGTCCCCTGTAGTGGCGCAGCATGCTGCGCCACTACAAAGAGGCGCCACACAGTCCGCTGGCGGAGAAGAAAGCATCGTCGGCGCGGCGCTGCTTCGCCTCACCGCCGAAGCGTACTTGCTCCTCGATCCGCGCACCGGAACTCCGCGCCAGCGCTGGCAGTGGCTGCTCGCGCTGCACGCCGCTGCCGAACGCGACGCCTGGCAGCGCGGCCTCGAGGACGTGCACGCCTGGCTGCCGCCGCCCATCGCCAAAAAATTCGGCAAACGCCTCGCGCGCCTCGGCTGGGTGCGCGACGACGCCTGGACGCCATACTGCAAAAAGCTGCAAACGACGGAGTAGAGAACTCAACAAGCAGCAGAACTACTGTGGTCTTGCGGATCGCTCTTTAACAACCTGCAACCAAAAACTAAGAACTCTTTCGAGGTGTCCTATGGGCCGTGGCACACAAGCACAAACACAAAAACTTACCGACGAGCAGCTCGCGGGCATCAACTCGCTGAACCAGCAACTGCTCGGCAATCAGCAGCAAATCGGCAATTCGCTGGTGCCGCAATTTCAGAGCGTCGCGAATAATCCGGGCTTGAGTCCCGCCGACAAAGCCGCCGTCACCGCGCAGTCGCAAGGCGCGCTGGGCAGCGCCTTCGACGCGCTGCAGCAGTCCGCCGCGAACCGCGCCGCGCGCACGCGCAACTCCGCTGGCTTCGCCGACCTCGCTGACGAACTCGCGCGCCAGAAGGGAATTGCGGCAGGGAATCAAGCGCAGCAGAATCAGCTCGCCTTCAGCAACACCGCGTTCCAGCGCCAGATGGCCGCGCTGCAAGGCCTCTCCGGCCTCTTCGGCGTGGACACCAACCTCCTCGGCCGCACCCTCGGCATTCCCGCCGAGTTGTTGAACACCCGCGCCAACGCCTCGCGCCCCAGCGGCTTCTTCAGCTCGCTAGGCTCGAGCCTGGGCGGCACGCTAGGCGGCCTCCCCGGCCTTTTCCTCTGAGTCTTGGTGACCGCTATCGTTATCTAATCAAGTACAATACTGACCAAGAATTGCCTGTACAGAGTAATCTGATTGCGATAAAAGATTGCTTCTGTGGCTAGAAAGCAGGCGTACGAACTATGGGCGGAAGCTATTCGGGATGTCGGCATTCTTTTTTTCGTATTTGGCCCTCTAGACACCTTGCTGCGTGGTGGGCGGGGAACCCGCGTAGATTGGCTGATAGCTCTCGGAATCGCGATTTTAGGGTTGCTGCTCATCGCGGTTGGTATCAAAATGGAGTCTGAGCCATGATTTATCTTCCTTGGATCGCATTTCTAATCGGTGTTGCCTGGATGATTTGGCGGGGCAACAAGGCGAAGAAGGAATACCTGCGCCACAAAACCGAAGAGCAGGAAAAAACCACCGCCGCGAGAGTCGGCGAGGATACGTTTGTTGAGGCGCTTAAGGCGCGCGAAAGCGGCCAACGGCTGTAGAAGGTCGGCTGGCTCGCGTACTGCCACCTCATGAAATTGCTGGAGCAGTTTGAGGGCGATCTTTCTCGTGAGGACGGCTCTCCGGCATGAAGCTCATCCATGGAACAACCTGCGCCGAGAACATGCGGCTGGTTTAGCTCAAATCTCTCGCACTCACGCGGTGATACGCATGGCCCTTCACGGTTTCCCCTGGCTCACAACACTCGTTCCTGTCGCGGTGCAATTTGTTGTCTTCCTGCGCTGGCTGCATCGCCGCATGCGCAACGACGAAATCACGCGCGCCTTCGTGCGCGACATCGCCACCAATCATCTGCCGCACATCTACAATGCGCTGCAGAAAATCGCCGCAGAGCAGGGAATTGAGCTGGACGAAACGCCGCTAGTCCAGTTCGTCGATTTAAATCACCGCCGCCGCATTTAGTAGAGACTCATGGCAAATCGAGCTGTCCGCCTTCGATTACTGGAAGAAGATTGATTCTGGGTGCTGTCGGATCCACGTTGCTAACGCGAAGTGTCAGAGTGTAGGACGCGGAGGGATTCAACGGCAGGTGCACGCAGTTCCAATGCCAGTACGCAACTTCGTCGCCTCTAATCTGCAAAACCCATCCATTTGCGTTATTGCCTTGTGCTAAAGGCTTGCCGGAAGCCTCACAAATTACCTGGCCGTGTTGGTCGACTAGTTTTCCTTCCAAGGTTGTCGCAAGATGTTTCAGCTCCAGTTCGTCTTTGTCCGTCTTGCCATCGGGATACAGAATAACGCTCAGCTCCTCTTTCGGTAGGCCACGAAAATGAAAGACGTATTCTGCAGCTTCGTAAAAGGGAATTGGTTTCAGCCGGATCCAGTAACCAAAAACGGGCCCACCCGAAAATTTGCCATCTCCACGAAATCACAATGCAGGGTACTCGTCGGCAAAAATTAACATGGCGACGACCGCAATCGCTGCGAGCAACACGATCTTTTTGGCAGACATCTTCAGTTGGATCTCGACCCGGTCACTCTACTACAAAGCGGCAGATGAATGTCCCCGCCCAACTCGTCACGCTCGCGCGGCGCGCTGCCGCTGCGCAATCGCTCGACCCTGCGCTGGTGTGCGCCGTCGTCGAACAGGAGTCCGCCTGGAATCCCTGGGCCATGCGCTACGAGCCCCTGTTCTTCGCCAAATACGTCGCATCCTTATATACAAATAACAAGGTCAGCGCCTCGGAAGCTTACGCCCGCGGCTTCTCCTGGGGACTAATGCAAGTAATGGGACAAGTCGCGCGCGAAACCGGTTTCGATGCCCTGTTCCTCTCGACCCTGTGCGATCCCGAGCAGGGCCTGGCCATCGGCTGCAAAGTCCTGCGCAAGAAATTCGACGCCATGGCCGGCGACGCCGCGCGCGCCCTGCTCGCCTGGAACGGCGGCGGCAACCCCGCCTACCCAGCGCAAGTCTTAGCCCGCAAATCGCATTACCTGTAGGGGCGCAGCATGCTCCGTTCCCGCCCAGGCGTCTGCCTGTTGCTGTAGCTCAGGTTTACCCTGAGCCTCGAAGGGCCTGCCTTTTAGCCCTGAGGCTCTTTCGCTCGAGGGCAAGGACTCAACATGCCTACTAGTTTCTCGATTCGCATCGCTGCACTTGCCATTGCGGGTGGTCTCGCTCTGGCCCTGCTCGCTGCCTGGCGCGCCGATCGCCGCGACCGCGCGCAACTCGCCGCGGACCTCGCAATCGCCCAGCAAGCTCTGGCACAAGCCGACGCTCGCCAGCACGACCGCGACGCGCAACTCCGGCAAACGTTGGCGGCCCTTGCAGCAGAGAAGCGCACCTTCACCACGCCAGCCCAGATCGTCCGCCAACTCCCGCAACGAATCCCCTTACCGTCGCCAATAACCCTGCAACCCGCACCGCAGTCGGAGGTCAAACCGGCTGCCGGTGTGGCTCACGTTCACCCTGAGCCTCGAAGGGCGTCCACGGAAGAGGGATTGGGTTCCGAGCAGCCAGGCCGCTTAGGGGAGAAACTCCCCGTGCCAACCCAAGCCGTAATCCCCACCGAAGACCTCAAGCCGCTCTATGACTTCGCCCTAGACTGCAAAGCCTGCCAAGCCAAACTGGCCGCCGCCCAAGCCGACCTGACTGACGAGCGCACCAAGACCGCCGTCTTGACCCGCGAGCGGGACGCAGCCGTGCGCGCCGCCAAGGGAGGAAGCCTCCTGCGCCGCATCGCCCGCAACGCCAAATGGCTAGCCATCGGCGCCGCCGCCGGAGCCATCGCCGCAAAAGCCCATCCCTAAGCAGCCAGGGCTTGCGGTGCGCGGGTCTGACGGTAGCAGCGGCCCCAGAGCGGTCGCCGCAGAATCTCTCCAACACTGGCAGGAGCCTGGCGCACCCCCACCCCAACCCCTCTGGAAGGGGCGGGCCACCGAAGTGTAAAGCGCGAGAAGGAAAGCGAAAAAGCTGTGGATATCCCAGAGAATCCGCTTGACACAGCGTCGTATAAGTTATATTATGTTAACTAGAAAATCTGCTACAAGTCGCCTTCCACAGACCCTCCCTAACAAAGGATTTGACAATCCCAGGGCGCTCTGCCCCGCCGTAGAGTTGCGTGTCAGTGCGGGCGAAGTGACCCGAGTCCCAACGGCAACGTCACTTTTTCGCGGGTTGCTGCTGCGCGAGTTCGTATTGGATGTACTGCTCGAGGACATGCGGATCGGCGCCAACCAGGCGGCGCCCATTCACAAAGACGGTCGGCGTGCTGGTGACTTCGAGCTTCTGGCCGTTGGCGCGGCTGGCGTCGACCGCGGCCGCAGCTTCCGGGCTGGCCATGCAGGCCTTGAACACATCCGGGTTTAGGCTGGATTGTGTGGCGAAGTCCCCCATCTTCGACCACGCGTTCGAGGCGGATATAAGCTCTTGCTGGTCATAAATCGCGTCGTACATCTTCCAGAACGCTTTCGGGTCCTGCTCGTAGGCACAATGTCCAGCCAGGGCAGCCGTTCGCGCCCATGGATGCAGAACCTCGATGGGGAAATCCTTGAAGACCACGCGCACCTGCGGATAATTGGGCAGCATGCCGCGCAGTACGTCATGCAAGCTGCGGCACACCGGGCACTGGAAGTCGGAGAACTCCACCAAAGTAACAGGAGCGTTTGGATCGCCCAGTGAGGGAGCGTCTTTCACCTGGATAAGGGCGCGGGTCTCCGCGAGCGGATCTTTGGAAAGATCCGAAACTTCTCCGCGCACCAGGTACTTCCCGTCCTTGCTGAGATAGAACTTGGCCTTCTGCGAATTGTCGCCATCCTTCAGATCAACGGTGGTCTCTAGCAACCCTGGAACTTCGCTCTCTTTGGGCGCGGAGACGGTGAGCTGCACGTTGGGTCCAAAAGCATAGAGATTCCGCAAATAAGCCTCAACGTTCTTCTGTAGTGCTGTCGGGAGCGGTCCACCCGCGGCAGTTTTGCTGGCGGATGATGCCGGTGCTAGTGTTTGTCCCTGTATCAATGCAGGCGGGCAGCTCAGAACAAGCACCATGGCGACCGCGGAGAGCCATGCTCTTCTCTGCGACCTCTGTGCGCTTGCCTCTGCGCTGTCTGCATTAAATCTTTTCACCCTGAGCCTCTTCTCGCGGCCCCAATCGCTACGGAATAAACCGCTGCGCAATAGGGAACGGCCGCCCAAATCCAAAAGCGCGCGATGTGATTTTCAGGCCCGGCGCGGCCTGCTTGCGCTTGTATTCGTTGCGGTCGACCAGCAGCGCAATGTCGCGAACCAGCTTCACGTCGAAGCCGTACTTGTCAGCAATCTCCTGCGGGCTGCGCAGGTCTTCGATGTAGGCCTTCAGGATGCGGTCCAGGACGTCGTAAGGCGGCAAGCTGTCTTCATCCTTTTGGTTGGGCCGCAACTCGGCCGAGGGCGGTTTCTCGATGGTGGAAGCGGGAATCAGTTCCCTCTCGCGGTTGATCCAGCGGGCCAGCTCGTACACCATCAGTTTCGGCACGTCCGAGATGACCGCGAGGCCGCCGGCCATGTCGCCGTACAGCGTGCAGTAGCCCACGGCCAGCTCGGACTTGTTTCCGGTACTGAGCAGCATCGAGCCGAATTTATTCGAGAGCGCCATCAAATAATTGCCGCGGATGCGCGCCTGGATGTTTTCCTCGGCCACATCCGGAGCGCGATTGCCGAACGCCGGAGCCAGCGCCTTGCGGTAGGAGTCAAACACCTCGCTTATCGGAATGGTGATCATATTTATGCCGAGGTTTTGCGCCAGCGCTTTTGCGTCTCGCTTGCTGCCCTCGCTTGAAAACGGCCCCGGCATGGACACGCCTTGGACGTTCTCGGCGCCAAGGGCGTCCACGGCAATCGACGCCACAACCGCCGAATCGATGCCGCCGCTCAGGCCGACTAGAACTTTTTTGAATCCGCACTTGGAAACGTAATCGCGCGTGCCGACCACCAGGGCGCGATAGGCATATTCAATCTCTTCCGGCGGCTGCGGATGAAATTCGCCTTCTCCTGTTTCCGTGTCGAATAGGACGAGATCTTCCTCGAACGCCAGCGCCTGTGCTGCGACCTTGCCATCGGCGGTCACCGCCATGCTGGCGCCGTCAAAAATCAGGCTGTCGTCGCCGCCCACCTGGTTCACATAAATCACCGGGCGTTTGTGGGTCATGGCGATGGAGCGCAGCATCTCCAACCGCAGGGTACGTTTGTTGATGGTGTAAGGAGACGCGGAAATATTCAGAAGCAGGGTAGTTCCCTGCGCGACAAGTTCCGTTACGGGATCGCGCTCGTAGCGCAGCTTGGCCCAGAAGTTCTTGTCGTTCCAGACGTCTTCGCAAATCGTGATGCCCAGGTGTTCGTTGCCAAAGTCGTAGGTGGATTGCTTTTCCGCTGGCTGAAAGTAACGCGATTCGTCGAAGACGTCGTAGGTGGGCAGCAGCATCTTGCTTTGCTCGAAAACAATGCGACCGCCGCACAACAGGGCCGCTTTGTTTGCAATCGATTTACCGGAGCCGTTTTTGACCCTTCCGGCGTAGCCGACAACCGCGGGCAGCGGCAACTTCCCTGCCAAGGCTTTCAATTCCTTTAAGTTGCGATCGATGAACGCAGGTCGTTCCAGCAAGTCCAGAGGCAGATAGCCGCACAGGCAAAGTTCGGAAAAGACGGCGAGCTTGGCGCCGCGCGCTTGCGCTTGCGCCGCTAAATTCAAAATGCGCGCGGAATTGCCCGCGAAATCGCCAATCGTGGGATTAAACTGCGCGAGCGCTATCTTCATGCTGGCACTTTAGAATAAGGTCGCGTCGTCAAGATTGCAATCGCATGCGCAACGGCTATGCTCCGAATTTGGACTGCGGCGGTCTTGTTGATCCTGAGCCTCGAAGGGCCGCCGCTTTTGCGATCGAGCCTCGTCACACTCTGTAGCAACAGATGCATCGCACCCAGGTCAACGCCGTAAAAGCGGTAGCAAGACTAGCGCGCTCCACAAATTCACTTTGGCTTCTGCGCGATCAAGCTCGCAATTCCCTTCCCGGCGCGCAACTCCCGGTAAAATAAGATGCGCAGCGCGGGAAACGCAGTCCTCAGCTCTCCTGGTTCCAAAAGATAATTTGTGTTTCTCGGCCCGCCGGGGAACTCGAGCTGCGCCAGCGTGTAGGTCTCGAACAACACCACGCCGCCGGGAACCAGTGTGCGTTCGATCTGCGAAAAAAGTGAGCGCTGCAGGTAATTCACGCAAAGGACCAGCGGAAACGCTTGCGCCGGCAGGCTGACTTCCTCGAGATCTGCTTGCCATAGCTGAATCCCATGCCGCCTATTCGCGCCCTGTGCCGCGCGTTCCATGCGCGTTACCTCGCAATGCGAAGCGTGCGCGCGCCGCTCGAGAATTTCTAGCGCCACAGCAGAAGAATCCACAGCGGTCACCGGCTGGTGACGCGAGGCAAGCAGCACTGTGTGGCGTCCCGTGCCGCAAGCGAGGTCCAATGCGGGACCAAGCGGCAACAGTGGCAGCAATTCCCGAACGAAACCAGCAGGTTCGGGCGGCGATTTTTCTGCCTCGGCTCGATATTTGGCGTTCCACTCTGGTGCGCTAGCCGTCATAAAAAAGGCTCCTGAACATTGTGTCCAGGAGCCTGGAAATCCGCAGCCGGAGCAAACTGCCTCCGACGATCAAACCCTATACGCTGAACGAGCTGCCGCAGCCGCAGGTGCTCTTCACGTGGGGATTGTTGAACTTGAATCCCGCACCCTCGAGCGTTTCGATGTAATCGATCTCCACGCCCTCGAGGTACATCGAGCTCATTTGGTCGACGGCGACTTTCAGTCCATCAAAATCCAACAGTTCGTCTGTGTCGTTGGTCTGATTTTCAAACGCCATATGGTATTGAAAACCGGAGCAGCCGCCACCAACCACAGCAACGCGCAGCGCCACGGGCACCGGGCTCTGCATCTGCATGATTTCCTTCACCTTGGTACTAGCAACGGGCGTCAAACTAATCATGATTCCTTTCGCCTCCGCTCGCGGCCCCAAGCCGCCAGCAATCCTACACGCCTATTATAACAGAACCTTATTTCAGCCGCACAAGGGGCGGTTCTTTTCAAGCAACCCGGCGTTGCCGCCTTTCGACAAGAATTTGGCCTTCGCATACAATACGATGCAGCCATGCGACACAAAGTCACGTTGATTCCCGGCGAAGGCATCGGCCCTGAGGTCGCGGCGGCCACACGGCGCGTCATTGACGCCGCCGGAGTGCAAATCGAGTGGGAAGAGCTTGCGGCGCGTACCGACAGCGCCACCGAAGCCGGCCAACTCGTCAATCAAGCCGCTATCGCTTCGGTGCGGCGCAATCACGTTGCGCTAAAGGGCCCCACGGGCACGGCCATTGCCGGCGGAGCGCCCAGCGTGAACGTGGCCCTGCGCAAAACGCTCGACCTCTACGCCAACCTGCGCCCAGTCAAGAACTTACCGGGGGTCAAGTCGCGCTTCGAGAACGTGGACATAGTGCTGGTACGCGAAAATACAGAGGATCTGTATTCCGGCCTGGAGCACGAAGTGGTTCCCGGCGTGGTCGAGAGCCTGAAAATCATCACCGAGCGGGCGTCCACGCGCATCGCGCGCTTCGCTTTCGAGTACGCCAAGAAGAGCGGGCGCAAAAAGATTCACGCCATCCACAAAGCCAACATCATGAAGCTGAGCGACGGCCTGTTCCTGAAGTCGGTGCGCGCCGTCGCAGAGAAATACAAGGAGATTGAGTACAAAGAACTCATCGTCGACAACGCCTGCATGCAGATGGTGTTGGATCCGCAACAGTTCGACATGCTGCTGCTGCCGAATCTCTACGGCGATGTGATGAGCGATTTGGCCGCGGGTTTGGTAGGCGGGCTGGGCGTAGTGCCTAGCGGAAACATCGGCGATGAGTGCGCCATGTTCGAGGCCGTGCACGGCACCGCGCCGGACATCGCCGGCAAGGGCCTCGCGAATCCTACTGCGCTGCTGATGAGCGGCATCATGATGCTCGATCATCTCGGCGAGCGCCCTGCTGCGCGCCGCATCGAGGCGGCCCTCGAAAGGGTCTATCGCGAGGGCAAGCATGCCACCCGCGATCTGGGCGGCACAGCGACCACGCAAGAATTCACCGACGCAGTGATTTCGGCGGTCTCGGTCGCGGCTACGGCTTAACGTAAGCCGCAGAGTAAATCTGATACACCATCAGATACACGATGACGCCGGTCACGCTCACATAAAACCACAGTGGCAGCGTCCAGCGCGCAATCACCCGGTGCCGGTCAAATCTCTCGAGCCAGGCACGCCGCAACGTGACCAAAATCATCGGCACGATCACCACAGCGAGAATGGTATGCGTGGTGAGCAGTACAAAATAAACAGGGCGAATCCAGCCCTGGCCCTGAAACGCGACATGGCCGACGCGGTAGTGGTACACCAGGTAGGAAACCAGAAAAACCGACGACACAGCGAACGCAGAAATCATGAACGCCTTGTGCACAGCAATTTTGCCGCTGCGGATAGCCGCGTAGCCGCCCGCCAAGAGAATCGCGCTCACACCATTCAGGGACGCATTCAGCGCTGCATGAGAAAACATCCGGTTACTTCCTTAGGCAAAGTCAGCGGAGAATCTTGTCGTAGACCATGAGACCGAGCAACAACGGGATGTACACAACGGTACCGTGCATGAGCCACTTGGCTCGAAAATTCGTCTTCTCGCTGGCAGCCCAAAGACAAACCTGTAGAAGACCTACGCTGAGCACCAGCGCCCCGAAGAAATAAACAATTCCGGCCAGCCCAGCGATCGCCGGCAAAAGGCTAACGCCCACAAGAGCCACCGCAGTCACTAGAATCTGCCGGAACGTGCGCGAACCTTCGCGGTCGACCACGGGAAGCATCAGAATTCCCGCGCGCGCATAGTCTTCGCGATACATCCAAGCAATGGCGTGAAAGTGTGGGAACTGCCAGAAGAAAAGAATCGCGAACAACAGCCATGCTCCGAGATCGAGCCTGCCGGCGGCCGCCACCCAACCAATCATCGGGGGAATCGCTCCGGGAAACGCGCCGACAAAGGTGGCCCACACGGTGCGCTTCTTGAGCGGCGTGTACGCCAACAAATAACTCAGGCAGGTTGCCACGCCAAGCCCGGCCGCGAGTGCGCCCGCCGCAAAATATAGATACAGCGCCCCGGCGATCGACAGCGCAACGCCGTACACCAACGCCTGCCGCGGCTTCAACACACCGCTCGGCAGCGGCCGCGAAGCGGTCCTGCGCATCAGCCTGTCGGTGTCGCGCTCGACGTAATGATTCAGTGCCGCCGTACCGCCGGCGATCAGCATAGTTCCAAAAACGGTGTGAATGAGGTGCAGCCAGGCGACCGGGCCGCGCGCGCCCATGTAGTACCCCGCGGCCGTGGTGATCAGCACCAGGAACGATACATCAGGCTTGGTCAGCGCGACGTACGCGTTCGCGCGCGACGCCAGCGTCAGCTCCGCGGTGCGCAGCGTGCTCATTGCACAGCCACCTGGCTCGGCGCTGCCGCCGAGACTTCCCTTCTCCGCGGCACCAATCGATAGCAAATTAAGGCAATTAGAATTGAAAACGCGAATAGCAATGCTCCAACGACGGTGTGAGTTACCGTCACGATCACAGTGACGGACGTAGGTCCAGCTTTTTCAGACGCCAGCCTTGCCCAGTAAGCGCCAAATCCCAGCACGAACTGGACACCAAACATGGCATGAAGCAGAGCACGTGCCCGCGACAGCTCGCCGGAGGTGCCGAAACGCTTGCGAAGCGCCACGGCGGTCCATGTCACGGTCGCCATGACCGCAAACGCGCCGACAATGTGCGGCCACACCGGTATTTCTGAGTGCCGAAAGCCCGCGCCCAGCACCACCTGGAAAAAGATTACTCCCACGTTGACCATCGCCACCGTTTGAATGGAGGGCGTGCCGCGGTCCGCAAGCTGCGGGCGCTCCGACATCCACCAGGAGCTGGTAAACACGGCGATTCCAAGCACGGCAGCGAAAACAATTTGCGCGAAACACGCGTGGATCACCGGCAACCAGTACTGCAGCAACTGCCTAACCACTTCACCGCCCAAAACCGCTTGCACCGCTACTCCCGCAACGGCGATCACGCCGAACCAGCGCAACCAACGGCGATCATCTTTGAGCCATATCAGAATCGCCAGCGCAAGCGCAAAAATGCCCAACCCGCCCGCAATCACGCGGTGTGAGTGCTCGAAGAACGCGCCACCGGCAAGCTGCCTTAGCGAAGGAAACCAGGTTCCGAACGATTTGGGCCAGTCTGGAACCGAGAGTGCGGCATTATTTGAAGTGACCAGAGCGCCAGCAATGAAAAGGAGCACCGTCCATGCCACGACGAACTTGGCAAAGCGGTGAATCCCTGGGTTATACGTCGTCGTCATCAGTGAAATCTCGGGGTGAAGTATAGCTCAGCCGCAACTCTTTTGCCGCCAAGCACTAAGTCCAACGCCAGCACCAGAATTCCTGCACTAGCTCGCTAGCGACGCCGTCGGCAGTGCCACCGACCCCGCTTCCATTCCTACGGCGCGCAGCACTAAATCTTTCAGCGCTGCGATGAACAGGGGAGAATCGCCCACAGCCGGCATCATCCTAAAGGTATTGATGCCAACCTTCCTGGCTTCGGTGCGAGCCTCGATGTTAATTTCATGCAGGGTTTCTATGTGCTCGGTGACAAACGAGATAGGCACCACCAGGATTTCCTTGACGCCTTCGTGTCCCAGGCGCTCGATGGTACCCGTCAGCGGCGGCTGCAGCCACTTCGCCGGGCCCACGCGGCTCTGATAGCAGAGCAGGTGCGTTCGGGGCCAGCCGGCATATTGCCGCGCGCCCGCGTCGCACACCAGCCGCACCGTCGTTTCGATTTGCCGGGGGTACGGGTCACCTTTCTCCACCAAACTCATCGGCAAACCGTGCGCGCTGAAGACCAGATGGATGACGGAGCTGTCCGCAAATTGCCGCAGCACCGAGCCGATCCGCTGTACGACGGCCTGAATGTACAAAGGGTGATCGTAGAATTGCCCAACGGTGTGCTCTTTCGCGCGGCCATTCGGCGGACCGTACACGCGCCGCCATTCCTTCAAGCTGCTCAGCGTCGTGGCATAGGAAAAATGCGGATACAGTGGCAGCAGCACTATGTCATCGAGTGGCTCCGCGCTTCGCAACGTGTCAGCGGCTTCCGCGCTCATCGGGTGCCAATAGCGCATCGCAGTCACGGCAACCGTTTCGATGTAGGGCGAGAGTGCCGCAACCAGCCGGACCCGCTGCCGCTCGGTCAGCAAGCGAATCGGCGAGCGTCTGCCAATCTCCGCGTATTTGCCGGCGACCGGAATCGAGCGCCGCGAGGAAATCAGCTTCGCAATCGGCTTCCGTAACACTCCCAGCGGACCGAGAGGAATAATGTCCGGATCGAGAAACAGGTTCAGGAGAAACGGCTCGACCGCTTCGAGCGAGTCCGGCCCGCCAAGCTGAAACAGCACAATTCCGACGCGCTTCTTCCCTGCCACGCTACTTTCCCCGTGTGAGTGACTGCTTCAGGCGCTCAACGACCTTGCGGAGGTCGGCAGTGCGGCGCGCCACGGTCACGAAATAAATAAAAAACACGCCCCAGCCAATCATATATGCCGCCATAAGGCTGCCAAGATTCTTCACCCCGCCTCCGCTTCCTGCGCGAGCGTTTGCGCTTCGGCTCGCACGTCCTCCAACTCGTAACGCTGACGGACCAGTAAAACCATCAACGCCATCAAGCTCAGCCACGACAGATAAAAGATCTTGCGCATCTCAGGATTCAACCCGCCGCTAGTGAACACCACCGGCTGCGGATGCTGCGTGCGCCACCACCAGATCGATCCATAAACCAGCGGAACGTCCAGGAAAATGAACACGCCGTAAAACGAGCTGATCAGCGCCCGCCGGTCAGGGTCCTCGACCATCGTCCGCAAGATTAGATAGGAAAGATAGAGCAGCCATAGCACCAGCGTAGAGGTCAGGCGCGCGTCCCATGCCCAGTACACGCCCCATGCCGGCTTCGCCCAGATCGGCCCGGTGAGAAGCACCACGGTGCAAAACGCAAGGCCAACCTCAGCGGATGACACTGCCAGCCAATCCCATTTCGCTTCGCGCTTGAACAGGAATCCCAAGTTGCCCACGAAGCATACGATAAAAGCGGCAAGCGCTGTCATTCCGCAGGGCGCATGCAGATAAAAAATTCGCTGCACGATGCCCATGGTCAATTCCGTGGGCGCAAGAAAGAAAGCGCCATAGGCCGATGCACCCAAAAGCAGAACTACCGCCGCCGCGCTGAGAACTTTTCCCGTCATTTTCATTCTTCCAGGAGATATTCGCCGAAAAGCCATACCGCCGTCAAAAAAATGATGTCAAACGCGATTAAGAAGGCCAGCCAATCCCAGCGCAGCACCGGATTCTCCGCAAGCAGCGCGGCCGTCGCTTCAGTGCTGGCGATGAGCAGCGGCGTCAGTAGGGGCAGCAAGAGCAGCGGAAGCAGCAACTCGCGCATGCGCGCTTGAGCGGAAATCGCAGACAGCGTTGTGCCGGTGACGGAAAGCCCCAGGCTACCCAGGAACAGCACCAACGCAAGCTGCGGTACGACCGCGAGCAGCGGAACGTTATAGAGCACCCCGAACACTGGCAGCATCAGCAGCTCCGTGACCAACAGGAAAAGCGTGTTGGCGCAGAGCTTGGACAGAAAAATCGCAAACGGATCCGAGACGGAAAGGCGTAACGCGCTGAGTGTGTCGTTGGTCTGCTCGCGCAAAAAGCCCGGCTGCAGCATCAACGAGGCCGCGAAAAGAAACGCCATCCAAAGCAGGCCGGGCCCGAAATGCCGCGACTCTTCTCTCGTGGGGTCAAACGTGAAGCTGAACAGCACCACCACCATCAAAATGAAAACGACCGTCGTAGTCAGCAGCTCGCGCGAACGAAACTCCGTGCGCAGCTCTTTGCCAAGCAGGACGGTGGTGTTGGAGAGCAAGCTCATCTAAGCGTTGGCAAACGTCAGGATCGAGCGCAGGCTCGCACCGCTTCGCGTGTCGGCCACCACCGCGCCTGCATCCAGGCGTATCGCGCGCGTGGCCAGCGCGGAAATTTCCGATTCACCGTGCAGGCTCATCAGAATGGTGGAGCCGGCGTCGCGCAGCCGCAGCAGCGTTTCCGCCAGCCAGCTCACACCCTGCGGATCGAGCCCCGTGGCCGGCTCGTCAAGAAGCAGAACCGAAGGCTCGTGAAGCAGCCCGCGCGCAATGGCTACGCGCTGCCGCATCCCGCGCGAAAACGTTCGCACCAAGGAATCGCGCCGCTCGAACAGGCCGACATCACGCAGCAATAACTCGACTCGCTTCGCTGGTTTTGCGATTTCCAGCAGACGCGCGAACAGCAGCAGGTTCTCCTCGGCGGTAAGCTCGTCGTAAACCATCGTGGCGTGCGCCACAAAGCCCGTATTCCTATTCGACGGCGCCGCCTCCGTTTGTGCGGGCGAAAATGTCAGCTTCCCCGCCGAAGGCCGCACCAACTGCGCTGCAATGCGCAGAAGCGTGGTTTTGCCAGAGCCGTTGCGCCCCGCCAACGCCACGCACTCACCGGGCGTGATCTCCAGGGACACGCGTCGCAACGCATAAAGCCCGCCGTATCTTTTGTCGATATTTTCGAAGCGAAGACCGATGCGACGCGCTGCAGCCGGCGTCACCGTGCGCCCTCACCCACATGCGCCGCGCATCGTGTATCCACGCTCAGCCTCGCACCAGGTCGCGCAGTACCTTTTCCGCGCGCGCGCGCTCCCGCGCATACTCCTCGTCGGAAATTGTGCCGGCTTGCCGCCGCAGCTCCAGGCGAAACATTTGATCTTTCAGCGCATCGAGGCTCGTTCCCACTGCTGCATCGACTTGCGAAAGGGCGGCAGACGTTGGCGCAGAACTTGCGGTACCGCTCACCGCAGGTACGCCACCGGCGACGGCCACGACAGGTTTGCGCGCCAGAAGCATCGCACCCAGCGCAAAGATCCCTACGAAGCCGGCAATCAGCGGCCACTTGAGCACATCCAGCCGCCCGGGTATCGACTGTATGTTTGCCGCAGGCGCGGCGGCCTGCGCGTCCTGAGCGCCTTGCCCACCGCCGGACTCGGAGCCTGCGGACTGCAACGGCGGAGCAGTGCCGGAGACGTTCACTGCGATCACGCTGTTGGCCGCCACATTCTCGCGGCCGTACACGCTCATGCCCTGCTCCTGTCCCCCACTCTGCAAGCCGTCGCCGCTGACCTGCAACGTCGGCGAAGCCACCACCAGAAGACGCGCCGCCGGATATACCGTCGCCACCTTCACGGTCGCGGCGTTTCCCGGATACGGCACTTCGTACGAGTAACGCACGGTGTTCTGCCCAGGCCGCAGGGCATATGCGATTGCGTACTTCCCTTTCGCCTTGTCGATGGGCGCTTGGACCACTGGCATGCCCGTCGGCCCGGAAGCCGCCACCTGCTGCAAATGCGCATTCTCTGGAATCGCAAACTCAAAATTGCCGTCGGGGCGAAAGTACGCTTGCGGCGGCTGCGAATTATTTTGGATCGAATATTCCTCGGCCACCGTCAGGTTTGCACCACTGGGCTGAAAAAACACGATCCGTGAAGCCACGGAAATGGTCTTGGGATCTTTCGAGGGCTCGAAAATGCTGACTTCCACGTCGCTGCGGCCGGGCGGCACGGGCTGATGAAAGTTGATCCCTTTGTAGACTGCGCGCACTAGCATCGGCTGCGAGCCGAGCGACGGATTATCAAACGAGAATTGCCCTTGCGCGTCGGTCTTGGAATTGGCGACCGGCTGCATTCCGCCTTGCAACTGAATCAGCACGACTTCGACGCCGGCGGCCGCCTTGCCGGTCGTCCCGTTTTTCACCGTGCCATGAAGCTCTCCGGCGCGCGCGGACATTGCAAAGAGCAGCAGGGCCGCGAATGAGGCGCAAAAACTACGAAACTGCATCATCGCTGCCCACGGTCCGTCTCCACCGGCCGCACACCGCGAGCACGGCGAACCTGCGATTCCGTCACCTGGTCGATTTCGGCCAGTACCAGCGCCGCTTCGTTCTCAAGCGAAGTCTTCATGGCGTTGAAGTCGCCTTCGGAATATTTTCCAGAGCGAAACTCAAAACGCAAGTCTCGCAGATTGTCGTAAATAGTGTCTCGCCGCTCCATCAATTGGTCCAGCTTGGAGCGATGCGGCGCGAGGTCAGAAGCATCGGGCTGGATGTAGAAGATAAAAAGCAGAGTAGCAATGGCCAGCGCCAGGCATGCGCCGAGCACTGCGCCATCGGCCGAAGAAATTAAAAATGCAACTGTCAAATTTAAAAAAACAACGGCCATCAATCCTCGGTCTCTTGCGCCACGCGGCGCCGCGCGCGCTCCAGGTCCTGCGGCGAAATTCCCGGCGCTCCACCCACCGCCTCAGGCGGCATGGGGCGCGAACGCCACCGCCAAATCACGACAATCACGAGCAGTGTTCCCAGGAGCAGGTAAATGCTCGGCAGGCTCCATGCCACTAGGCTGAGTCCGGATTTCGGAGGCTCCGCGTAAACCTTGGTCCCAAACTCCTGCACAAATGCCGATGTGACGGCGGTCTCAGAATCCCCGCGCGCCACCCAGGCGTCCAGCTCTTTCAGCATGCTGGCGGAAACCGTGCAGCCAACGTGATTGCATTGCGTAAGCACCTGATTGCAGCTGCACATGCACATGAACTTGCCGCCAATTTGCTTGGCGCGATCGGTTTGTTGCGCCTGCGCGCGTGAGGAAAGCAACGCGCCCGAGAAGATGCTCAGCGCGATGACAAGAGAGAAAGCAGCTAGCCGCCGTTTAGTCATGCCCTTCCCGAAGCGCCACGGAAGGCGCGAGCGCCTGCGGCTGTTGCGCCGCCGCTCGTTCTGGCGCGCCGGCCAAGACCAGCACGGCTCGCCGGTTCGGCAACAGCGTGACCAGCGTGCCCAGCACCACCACCAGGCCGCCGAGCCAAATCCACTTCACCAGCGGATTCAAGAATGCGTGAACGACGGGGGCTTGCGTTTCCGGGTTTTGCCCTGCGTACACCACGTAGAGGTCTTCGCGGAGGGTCGAGTAGATCGCCACCATCGTTCCTGACTGCTCGTTGGTCTGGAAGAAGCGCCGCTCCGGATACAGCATCATCAGCGGCTTGTTGTCCCGCCACACCTCGACGATCATGCGCTCGGAGGTGTAATTCTTTTCGGGCTTGGAATCGAAACCTTGCAGCAGGAGTTTGTAACTCCCAATCTCCAGCGTCGAGCCCGGCTGCATGTCTTTCTGCGCGTCGCGATTGAACGCCGCGCCCGCCAGCCCCACGAAAATCAGCACCATGCCCATGTGCACGATGTAACCGCCATAGCGGCGCGTGTTGCGCATGGTCAGGTCCACCGCCGAAGCGAGCAGCGATGCACCAGAGCGTGACCGAATGACGCGCGCGCCGCGGAAAAACTCCATGCCGATCGTCGTGGTCACAAATACACAAAGCATCAGGCACACCAGCGAGAAGAACTCGCGCACTCCTAGCGCAAAAACTGCGGCCCCGGCCAGCAAACCAGCGATCAGGGGCCAACCGAAGTTACGCTTCAAGCTGTCCGTGGAAGTCTTGCGCCAAGCAAGGAGCGGACCCACACCGGTAAGAAACAAAAGCAGCAACCCGATAGGAATATTTACCTTATTAAAGAACGGCGCCCCCACACTGATGCGTGAGCCCGAAAACCATTCTGAAAACACTGGAAACAGAGTTCCCGAAAGGACCGCGATGCAGGAAACCAACAAAATCAAGTTGTTGAACAGAAAGCTCGATTCGCGTGACACCATCGAATCCAGTTGGTTTTCGCTCTTGAGGTAATCGCGATTCTTTACGTAAGCCACAAGGCAAACAGCGAACACGAGCAGCAGGAACCCCACGAAGTAGTTTCCGATGCTCGACTGCGCAAAGGCGTGAACCGAGCTGACCACGCCGCTGCGCGTCAGTAGCGTCCCGAGGATGCAGAGCATGAACGTGGAGAAGACCAGCCAGACGTTCCAGACCTTCATCATGCCGCGCTTTTCTTGCATCATCACCGAATGCAAGAATGCCGTGCCCGTCAGCCACGGCAGCAGAGATGCGTTCTCGACCGGATCCCAGCCCCAGTAGCCGCCCCAACCCAGCACCGCGTACGCCCAGTGCGCGCCCAGCAAAATGCCCATGGTCTGGAAGCACCAGGCGATCATCGTCCACTTGCGCGTCAGGTGAATCCATTTTTCGCCCGGATAGCGCGCGAGCAGCGCCCCCAGCGCAAACGCAAACGGAATCGTAAATCCGGTATAGCCCGAATAAAGATTCGGCGGATGAATCACCATCTCCGGATATTGCAGGAGCGGATTGAGCCCGTTGCCATCGGCGCGAGTGAAAACTTCGAGCGCGCCATTCGCTCCCGTGGATGCCAGCACTTTGAACGGGCTGGCCACAAAATTATTCAGCGTGAGGAAAAAAATCTGCACGCCGGCCAGGACTACGCCGACGTAGGGCATCAACTCGCCATTTTTGTTGCGGTATACCAGGAGGACGGAAAAAACGTAAATCGCCAGCAGAAAGCTCCAGAAAAGCAAAGAGCCTTCCTGCCCTGACCACAGCGCCGCCACCTTGTAAAACGTGGAGAGGTCGCGGTTGCTGTGCGCCACTACGTACGACACCCAGTAACTGTCGCTGAAAAATAGATAAACGAGGCTGCCGGTGGCCAGGAAAATGAGCCCGCAGGTCGCAATCCCCGCTTGCCGCGCGCTCTTGATCAGCAGCGGATGCCGCGTGCGAATCGCGGCGATGCCGCCCACGAACGCATACCCCGCGCACAGAAATGCAAGGAGTAACGCGAAGGAGCCAAAAACGTCCACTGCGGTCCGCCTTCCCCTGTAGCGCTGGGCGCGCTACGAGCCTACATCGTGCTAGGTTTCACCGAATCCGGCTTCGCGTCGCCGCCCGGCGCCGCTTCGTACTTCGACGCGCACTTGGCCTGCACATGCTCGGCTACAAAGCTGCCGTTGCTTGCCAAGCTGCCTTCCACCAGCGCTTGCGACTTGTCGACGAAGGTGTCTGGCAGCGGCTCGTTGCCCACATAGGTCACGGGCAGCAGCTTCCCTTCCCCGGCCAGCACGAAATCCACGCGCCCGGAAAGGCGCTTGATTGTCCCAGGCTCAACCGTGCCGCCGACGCGGATGCGATGCGCACGCGCCGTGCCGTGCAAGGTCTGCAGTTCGGCGATCGTGTGGTAGTACGTTTTGCTCTCGCCGTACCCTAGCCAAGCGAGGAAACCCAAAGACACTACGATGATACCGATCCCGACCCCAAATTTTGCCTGCTTCTGCACAGCGGCTCCTAAGAAGAAGGGCAATTCCTTGAGCATAATTCTAACACATTGCAAAAGGTGCTTGCGGCAGCACCATCCTTATAGCCCGCTCGCATGGAAACCCTGCGTTGCCACCGCAGCCCGTAGCCGCGCGGCCGCTTCAGAGGGCGCATCCGCGTCCAAGTCGAACGGTTCTCCGTGGTCGAGCAGGATCGCGCAGGGCAATTCGCCCGAAGTTAAAGCAGGTAAGAATTGCTCCAAGAGCAGAGAAATCGGCGCCAGCTTCTTAGGTTTAAGCGAGCGGCGAATCCGCGCCAGCACGGCCGGAAAACGATTGGCAATAATTTCGTGAATCCTCTTGCGTCCTCCGCCTTCCAATGGGCACTCCAGCACGTGCGTCAGGAAAAAACCGCCGCGCTGAAATTCCGTAAGCGCCCCCTCGACGGATTTCTCTTCCAGATTCAGCCCTGCGGCGGCAAGCAAAGTCTTTGCCTCCCCGCCCCAAGGCCCGGCTGGGGAATAGATAAAATCGGAGTCGCTTTGCGGCGCAACAGCTCCCAAGAGCAGCGTGCCGATGTGCACGGGACGGTAGCGCGTGGTCCACTCCAGCCGCTGCAGGCGTCGCGCGATATGCTCCGGAGAGGCTGGCTGACCGCAGCCGTCACAACACATATCTGAGTTGCTCATGACACAAAGAATCGTAGATGAGGAGGGCGCGGAGCGCAAATCGCTACGGCGAGCTTGGAATGTCCCTCAAGCGTTGTGAAACTAGAGTGTTTGCAAACTGTACTGAGGGCAGAAACGCTTATTTGGGTACGGCGAGGTCCGAAGGCAGCTTCGACCGCAAACACCACTTCAGCTCCTGGCTCAACTCGGTCACTTCCATGCCTTGCATCACAATGAACTTGCAGCTCAGCATCTCACGCGACTCGTCGTCGTCGGGCAACTGGCAGGACACCCGGCAATACTGGCATTCCTGGTTCCAGCAGAATCGTCCATACGGAATCGTTTCTGGGCTGATGAACTGGAAGCAGCGCAAAAGCGAATTGCGCTCCGGCACCTGAAACTTCTTCCCCAGGATCGTAATTTCCACCAGCTTCTCGTACGGACGGAACGGTTCCGACATGATCGAGTCCTGTTTTCCGCGCACCAGCCGCTGCGGGTAACCGCAGCGTTTCCCTGTACCAGTGCACCACTGTAATTAGAGCAATCAGAGTAGACCGCGGGTGCGGGTGCGACAACGAAAGCTCTACCCAAACGTTGCCAATGTGCTACGGGGTGCCTTTAGGCTGTGAGTGAACCGCAGAGAGGGCCGATGGTATAGGTCAGCCGAAATCGAAATATTGACCCATGTTGCGGAACTTCTTATAGCGCGCGTCGATCAAATCTCTTACGGACTCGTTGGTCAGCATTACCAATTGCCGGTCCAGCACACTATCGAGCAGCCGCGCCGCCGCTTCGTAATCAGTATGTGCGCCGGCTTCGGGCTCGGCCACGATCTCGTCAATAATGCCCAGCTCTTTCAAGTCCGTGGCGGTAATCTTCAGCGCGACCGCCGCCGTTTCCGCTTTCGTCGAGTCGCGCCACATGATGGCCGCGCAGCCTTCTGGCGAAATCACGGAATAAAAGCTGTTCTCCAGGATATTTACCCGGTCGCCCACGGCAATTGCCAACGCGCCACCTGATCCGCCCTCTCCGGTCACGGTAACGATGATCGGCACCGGCAAGCGCGCCATCTCGCGCAAGTTGAGCGCGATCGCCTCGGCCTGTCCCCGCTCCTCCGCGTCGAGGCCCGGGTAAGCACCCTGCGTATCTATGAACGTAAAAATCGGCCGGCCGTACTTTGCCGCCAGCTTCATGACGCGCAGCGCCTTGCGATAACCCTCCGGCTTCGGCTGGCCGAAATTTCGCACCAGTCGCTGTTTGGTGTCGCGGCCCTTTTGGTGACCAAGGACGGCCACGGGCCGCCCGTGAAATTTCGCCAATCCCGCAACGATCGCTTTGTCATCGCCGTACCCGCGGTCTCCGTGCAGTTCCACAAAATCGGTGAATAGCAGCCCGATAAAATCCAGCGTGTACGGCCGCTGCGGATGCCGCGCGACTTGCGCCCGCTGCCATGGCCCAAGATGCTTGTAAAATTCGTGCCGCAGCTCAGCCACCTGCTGGCGAATGCGCTCGAGCTCCGCTTCTCCATCCGCGCTCCCGGCAAAATGGCGTAGCTCCTCGACGTCTTTCTCCAAACGATCGATCTCACGCTCGCGGCTTCCGTGTGTTGGAACCTTATTTCTGGGCGTCATCAAATCACCAGCTCGATAGCCTGCGCACCGCAAATTTGCCGCACCGATTCTATCAGGTCGGCCTTCACCGTAACGCGCTGTTGCGCCTGCAGCACCGCCACCGAGCCGTCCGGCGAATGTAGCTCAAATAGCACGGGGCTCGGCCCCGGCGAGCCGGCAAGTAATTCTTCCAATTGATCGAGCGTGCCTTCGCTCAGCGAATCTATCTCTAGCCGCACCCGAAGCTCGGGCGGCGCCTTGCGTTCCGCAATATCTTCCAGCCGCCGCGCTTCTTGCAAGGAGAGGCGCGTTCCGGCTTCTTCGATTTGCACGCGCGCCTTCAGCAACAACGGCGTTCCCTGCTTCAGCACGCTCTCCAGCTTCGCGAAACTTTCCGGAAAAGCCAGCAGCTCCTGCACGCCCGTCATATCTTGCAGTGTGTAGATAGCCCATCGCGCACCTTTGCGCGAGCGCATCGGCCGCACGCCGACGATCAGGGCCCCCACTGCGACTTCCTTCCCGTTGCGCTGTCCCTCGATTTCTGCAAGAGAAACGGTCTTGAGCTCCTGCAAGCGCGAAGCGTATTTCGCAAGCGGATGACCCGAAACGTAGAAGCCCAACATGGCGTACTCGCTGGCCAGCCGCTCCTCTTCGCTCCACGGTTCCGCTTCGCGCATCTCGAACGCGACGGGCGCCGGCGACGCCGCGGTTCCAAACAGGCCGTGTTGACCCGATTCCCGGACCCGCGTGGCTCGCTGCAATGCCATTACGGCGTCGTCGACCGACGCCAGCATGCTCTCGCGCGCGCCAAGCGAATCCATCGCGCCAGACTTGATCAGGCTCTCGAAGACACGCTTGTTCAAGAAACGCGACTCGATGCGCTCGCAAAACTCATACAGCGAGCGAAACTCGCCTTGATTCAAACGTGATTCGCGGATCGCTTTCGCGGTGTTTTCGCCCACATTCTTGATCGCGGCAAGTCCAAAGCGGATGGCCTCGGCAACCGGAGTGAAATACAAATCGCTCTCGTTCACATCCGGGGGCAGGATGGAAATGCTCATCCCGCGCGCCTCGTTGATGTACTTCACGATCTTGTCGGTGTTTCCGGCTTCGGAGGTGAGCAGCGCCGCCATGAACTCGACGGGATAGTGCGTCTTCAAGTACGCGGTCTGGTACGCCAGCAACGCGTAAGCGCAAGAATGCGATTTGTTGAAGCCGTATCCCGCGAACTCTGCCATCAAATCGAAAATTCGCTCCGCCTTCTTCTCCGGAATCTTATTGTTCGCGCACCCGGCCATGAACTTCGCGCGCTGCGCCGCCATCTCTTCTTTCTTCTTCTTACCCATCGCGCGGCGCAAAATGTCTGCTTCGCCCAGCGAAAAACTCGCCAGGCGGTTGGCAATCTGCATCACCTGTTCCTGGTACAAAATCACGCCGTACGTCTCTTCCAGGATGTCTTTGAGCTGCGGCAGTTCGTAGCTGACCTTGGTTGTTCCGTGCTTGCGCTTGATGAAATCGTCGATCATGCCGCCCTGAATCGGCCCCGGGCGGTACAGCGCGTTCAGCGCCGTTAAATCTTCAATGCGCGTCGGCTGATAGCGCCGCAGGATGTCGCGCATGCCGTGTGATTCAAACTGGAAGATCGCGGTGGTGTCGGCGCGCGCAAAGAGCTTATAGGTGTCCGCGTCGTCGAGGGCAAGATTGTCGAGATCTACCTTGACGCCGCGGTTTTGCTCGATCATGCGCACGGTGTCCTGCAAAACCGTCAGCGTCGTCAGCCCGAGGAAATCCATCTTTAGCAGGCCGATGCGCTCGAGCGCATTCATGTCGTACTGCGTGGTGATTTCATCCCGACTGGTCTTGTAAAGCGGCACAACCTCAGTTAAAGGCCGAGGTGAGATAACCACACCGGCCGCGTGCGTGGAGGCGTGCCGCGCCAGCCCTTCCAGCCGCAGCGCTACCGCCATTAAATCGCCCAGCCGCTGGTCGGCGCTCACGGCAGCTTTGAGCTGTGGAGTTTGCGCCAGCGCTGGTTCCAGCTCGATGCCCAATGTGTTTGGCACGAGTTTCGCCAAGCGGTCGACCTCAACATAGGGAATGTCCATCGCGCGGCCTACGTCTTTAATCGCCGCTTTCGCCGCCATTGTCCCGAATGTAATAATCTGCGCCACATTTTCGCGCCCGTACTTCTGCGTGACATACTCGATCAATTCGCCACGCCGCCGCATGCAGAAATCGATGTCGATATCGGGCATCGATACGCGCTCAGGATTCAAGAAGCGCTCAAACAGCAAGTTGTACTGGAGCGGGTCCACGTCTGTAATGCGCAACGCGTAGCTCACCAGGCTGCCCGCAGCCGACCCGCGCCCTGGCCCCACCGGTACGTCCTGCGTGCGCGCATAGTGGATGAAATCCCAGACAATCAGGAAGTAGCCTTCATAGCGCATCTTCTGGATCATCTCGATCTCAGAAGTGAGCCGCTTCTCATATTCCGAAAGCGGATTGCGCAGCATGCTCTGCTGCGCTTGCCGTTCCAGTATTGGCAGGCGCGACGCGAACCCTTCGCGCACCACTTTCTCGAAATAGCTTCCCGCCGTGTGCCCAGCAGGCACTTGGAATTCCGGGAATGGGCTGGGGATGCGTTCGATCTTTACGTTGCAGCGATGCGCGATGTCCACCGTTCGGCTGAGCGCGTCCGGCAATTCGCCGAACACTTGCGCCATCTCCGCCGCCGTCTTGAAATAAAACTGGTCAGTTGCGAACTTCATGCGATGCGCGTCGCTCAAGGTCTTGCCGGTCTGAATGCAGAGCAAAACGTCTTGCGCATGCGCATCCTCGTGATGCAGGTAGTGGCAATCGTTGGTGGCCACCAGCGGGATGCCTGTTTCTTTCGAAAGCCGCACCAGCTCACGGTTCACACCCTTTTCGATTTCCAACCCTTGGTCCTGGACCTCGATGAAGAAATTGCCTTTGCCGAAAACGTCGCGCAGCCGATACGCGTTTTCTCGCGCGAGGTCATACTTTTCCTCGACCACCGCCTCAGTCACCGGCCCGCGCAAGCAGGCAGAAAGAGCGATCAATCCTTTACTATGTTTTGAAAGCAGGTCATAGTCAATGCGCGGCTTGTAGTAAAAGCCCTCGAGGAATCCCGCGGAGACCAGCTTGATCAGATTGTGGTAGCCCTCGAGCGATTCACAGAGCAGCACCAGGTGATTGCTGCCGCGCGCCCCCGGCTCCCCCTCGGCACGCTCTTGACCGTTGCCTCCATTAGTCTTTTCGCCGCGTTCGTGCCGGCTGCCGCGCGCCACGTACACTTCGCAGCCGATAATCGGCTTGACGTCGCGCTTGCTCGCCTCATAAAAGAAATTGGCGGCAGCGAACAAGTTGCCGTGGTCGGTAATCGCCACCGCCGGCATTTTCTGCCGCGATGCTTCATCCAATAGCTCGGAAGTTTCGCAAGCCCCGTCAAGCAGGCTGTAATCGGTGTGAACGTGCAGGTGAACGAACTGCGGTTGACCCATGGACTTCAATTCTAAATCTTGTGCGCCAGAATTGCGACCGCCATTCTACGTTTCCCACAAGGCCGCTAGCGCCGGCATCTGGCCGCCGCGTACAAATCGCTCAGCAAAATCTTCAGACGCTCCAAAGCGCCCCTACTTCCGTCCACCGCTCTTCTTCGCTCCCGCCGCGGACTTCCCACGCGAATGTGCCGCCGCTTTTGCTCCGTGCTTGCTAACGATGCGTTCCCGGTGCTGCGCTTTTGTCGCCGCTTTAGCTGCCGCGGTACTGGCATCGGTGTGCTTCCCGGCCGCAGCAGCGTGCGATTTCTCAGCGCCCTTCGCGCTCTTCTTCTCTTTTTTCTTCGGAGCTTCTTTAATTCCAGAGAGCTTCCGCAGAATCTTCTCGCGTTCTTCCGGCGTCTTGCCTCGACCCGTCAACTGAATCGCAAACACCTGCTCCACAATAGTGTCGAATTTCGGCCCCCGCGCCATTCCCAGCGCTTCCAGTTCATTCGCGACGCTCGGAAGCGCGATGCGAGCCGGGCGCCACTTGTTGAGGTATGCGCGAATCTTCGACAGCGCCGCCGAATTGCGCGACTCCGCCAGCAGATACGCCACCTGGTCGAGCGGCAGCTTCTCAAGGAAGCGGTACGCATCAATGGGAGCATTCATTTTGCGGCCGGACAATTCTTTCGCCGCCTCGTCAGCCTCTTGCCCAAAGCCCAGCACAAGGTCGGACTCAGCGGAGCGGTAGCCTGCCTTTGACAGCACCGCAGCCTGCTCGCGGTCCTTCAGTCGGCCCAGAACCGCCAACAGCATTGGAGTCGCTAGGCGCGGACGGAATCCCGCGGTGAACAAGTCTTCACGTACCTTCATCAATCGCGCAATTGCGTCATAATCCGGATGGCGCCTCGCAAGATTCGGATTGACCGCCTCCAGCAGATCGTGCTGCTCCCACACCTTCAACACCACCGTCGGCCGCTCTTCACGCGCGGCAGCGCGCAGTTCTCCGCCGGCATCATCCGGGGAGATGGTTTTGTGCAATTCGCGCTCGATGGCCAGGTCAAACCACTCTCCCGTGCGCGCCTCGACCTTGAAGCCCATGCGCGCAGAAAATCGGAGCACGCGCAGCAAACGCACTGGCTGGTTCGTAAAGCTGTGAATCGTGAGCGCGCGAACCTCCCCGCGTTCGATGTCAGACAAGCCATTGGTGGGATCGAGCAGCAGTCCTCGAGACGCCGGATTCAGCGAAATTGCAATCGCGTTCAGCGAAAAGTCCCGCCGCCGCAAATCCTCCATGATGGTCGACCAGCGAATCTCCGGCCGCGTCCCCGGACGCACGTAATGGTCATCGCGCGCCCCCGAAATGCTGCCTTCCACGTCGCCCGCGAACAGTACCTCGATGTGCCGCAGCTTTTCGTCCTCGGAGAGGATTTTCGCTCCGCCTTTCTCCAACTCGCGCGCAATTTTTGTCGGATTCCCCTCGACTGTGAAATCCAAGTCGCGCAGCGAGGCTCCGGTGATGAGGTCGCGCACCGTTCCGCCCGTCAAGTACAAGTTGAAGCCCATCGCCGCGGAAAGTTCCTGCACGCGCATCATCACCGCGCGCTGCTCCGGCGACAACCGGCTTTCCAGCAAGAACATGTAATCTGGCATCGCTCTCCTTAGCCTTGAGGTGTCCGCGCTAGTCTCCGCGGACGTCCTCTCTGCATATCCCGGGGTTCTGGCCGCCGAGCCCGTTTCCGCTGCGCCTGCCCCTGCTAAGCTCGCGGATGATGGGCCTTGTAAATTTGCTTCAACCGCTCCTCGACAACATGGGTATAAATCTGCGTCGTAGAAATATCTGCGTGCCCGAGCATAAGCTGTACCGAGCGCAAGTCTGCGCCACGCTCCAGCAGATGCGTCGCAAAACTGTGCCGCAGCATGTGCGGCGTCAACGCCACACGCAACCCAGCGCGCCGTCCGTAGGCCGACAATATCTTCCACACACCCACGCGGCTGAGCGCGGCGCCCCGCCGGTTCACAAAAAGCGCCGGCCCCGAAGTCGCTTTCGCATTCCGCAGCAACTGCGGGCGCCCCTCTCGCAGATACTTCTCCACCATACCCAAGGCCTTCTTGCCCATAGGTACGATACGTTCTTTATCGCCTTTGCCGATGCACCGCACGCAACCCACCTTCGCATCCAGATCGCTTACACCGAGACCGGTCAGCTCCGATACGCGCAATCCCGTCGAATAGAGCACCTCCAGCATCGCCCGATCGCGCAATCCCGTCGGCGTCTTCGAGTCTGGCTGCTCCAGCAGCTTATCGATTTCCTCCAATCGCAAATATCCCGGCAAGTGCCGCCGGATCTTCGGCGACTCCAGGTTAATCGACGGGTCCTCGGGTATCAGCTCTTGGACTTGCGCAAACCTAAAGAAATTCCGCAGGGTCACCAGTTGCCGCGCGACCGTCCGGCTCTCCAGCTTTTGTCTGTACAACCCAGCCAGAAAATCCACCAAGTCATCCCGGCCGACACTCTCCAGAGTCAGCTTTCGCTTTCGCGCGAACTCTTCGAACTTGGTCAAATCGCGCTTGTACGCAGAAATAGTGTTCGCGGAAAGGCCTTTCTCCACTCGCACGTGCATTAAGAACGACGAAATGACTGCCGAAATTTCCATTAGGTTTCCACGTACGCCGCGCCGTCACGCCCCCGTCGTAAAGCGATTCCGTAAATCTCTTCGATTTCATGGCAGCGGAAAATCCACGCTAGTCCCAGGTACAGAGCCGTAGCCCCCACGATAAGCGCTGTAAACACGGAGAGTTGCACCAGAAATCGTGAATGCACTGTGAACTCCGTATAGTGCATGCCAAACCAGCACGCCACGCCCATGATTGCGGAGCACAGAGAGATCTTTAAGAACGACCGCAGGATCTCCATAGTCCCCATCGCGCCATAGCGCAGCCGGAAGATGATGAACAGCGCAAAAAAATCAACGAAGCACGCTATCGCCGTGGCCAGCGCCGGTCCCCCGTTCTGCACGCGCTTGAAGAAGAATTGCAAAAACACAATGTTCAGCACCAGATTAATCATCAGCGATATCCCCGCCACGATCACCGGCGTCCTAGTATCTCGCGTCGAATAAAAGGCGGGTACGATCAGCTTCACAGACGCCAGCGCCGGCAGCCCTATCGCGTAGTACAGCAAAGCTCGTGCCGTCAATCGTGTAGACGCCGGCACGAACTGCCCGTGTTGGAATAGCACCCGGATAATAGGCTCGCGCAAGATCATCAGTCCGAGAGCGGCCGGTATGGTAATAAATGCCACAATTCGCACGGAAAACGTCAACGTTTTCTTTAGAGCTTCGTAATCTTTCGCGGCCGCTTGGTGCGACATCATCGGTAGGATGGCAGTAGCCACAGCAATGGCGTAGCCCCCCAGCACCAGTTCCATCACGCGGTCCGCATAGTAGAGCGCGGTCAGGCTCCCCTCCGGCATTTTGCTCGCCGTCGAAAAATACGTGTCCACGAAGAGGTTGATCTGCCCGATCCCAATTCCGAAGAACCGCGGCAGCATCAGCCGCGCCACGTTTTGTATCCCCGGATGCGAAAACGATATGCCGAAGTCGAACTTCATGCCTTTCTGTACCAGCGACGGCACCTGAATCAGAAACTGCAACGCGCCTCCGACCAATACTCCAACCGCAAGAGAGACAGCCGGATCCTTGAAGTAGCGCCACACGGCGCCAACCGAAAACAGAATCACCGCCAAGTTCAAGAAAACAGACGTGGCCGCCGGCAACCCAAACGTATGAAAGCAGTTGAGAATCCCCATGGCCAGCGCCGCCAGGGCCACAAAAAACAAATACGGGAAGATGACGCGGTTCAGGTTCACCGCTTGATCCCAGGAAACATTGCTGCCCGCATCTGCCGTAAACGCGTGGATCACCGCAGGCGAGAAGACCATTCCCAAAACAGTGATGACCGCGACCACCAGCGCCAGGGTCCAAAACAGCCGATTCGCGAAGTCCCACACTTCCGCCGTGGACTTCTCCCGCATATACGTCGTAAAAACGGGGATGAAGGACGCGGTCATCGAGCCTTCCGCCACGAGTCGGCGGAACAGGTTCGGAATCCGATAGGCCAAAATAAAGGAGTTAGCAGACAGGGACGTGCCCAGCAGGAAGGCAATTCTTTGGTCCCGCACATAGCCCAGGATGCGGCTAACGATGGTGACCAGGGATATGATCGAGGCCGACTTCAGTATCTGCTTTTTTTCGGTCAACGGCCCGCTCCGTGGCCTAAACCCAATGAAAACAATGACTTGACAGGCAAAACGCGCTTAACATAACATACATCTTGCCTTTTCGCAAATTAGGGTCTTTCAACGCGTGCGCATTCCTTGAAGAACCGAGCCCCAGCCTCTACGCACAAGAAAGTCGTTGTCGTGCTCCTGGACAAGACAGCCCTTCGCGGCTATCTCGGTCCCACGCGACTCGGCCAATCTGACCCGATCGACGTACTCACTCCCGACGGTGAGCACGAGCAGATTCCCCTTGCAAAAATCCGCTCCATCTACTTCGTAAGGGAGTTTTCCGACGACTTCGAGCCGGAACGCAAAGCCTTTCTCAGCCGCCCTAAACTCGATGGCCTTTGGGTCCGCCTGCGCTTCACAGACAATGACACGCTTGAAGGCGTCGTGCCCAACGACCTGCTTTCATTGCTAGACAATGGCCTGCAAATCACACCGCCCGACTTAAACTCCAGCACTGACCGCATCTTTGTCCCGCGTTCCGCTCTCGCCGAAGTAACTGTCCTGGGCGTAGTAGGCATTGCTCGCCGCAAACCCGCCGCAGCAGCGGCGGCCGCTGCCCTCAACCAGCCTCGCCTCTTCAGCGAATAAGTAGCGAGCGCATTCTCGCCCTAAACGCGTCTCACGGGGTCCGTCGCTAGGCCTGACCTAACCGCCGGGGAACTCCCGTCGTCTATACGCGTATACACGGGTGGCTGCTCTCTGCGAGGTGCCGATGCAATCGCTCCTTTCTGATTTGCGCTATGCCGCTCGCGAACTCCGCAAGCGGCCGGGCTTTACCCTTACCGCCGTACTCTCGCTTGCTCTGGGCATCGGAGCCACGAGCGCGGTCTTCAGCGTCATCTACGCCGTGCTTATCGACCCTTTCCCCTACCCCGGTTCCGACCGCATTGTGGAGTTGCGCCTCGTGGACAAATCCGGCAGCGACCGCTTCGCCGGCCCCAACGGCCAACAAGCAGACCAGCTTCGCAAGGCGAAATCGGTCGAAGATGTCACCCTGATGGATTGGTGGAACCTGACCACAACGGACGGCGACCTCCCCGAAGATGTGCAGGCGATGTACATTGACCCGAACGCGCCGAATCACTGGGGCATCCGCGCGCTGATGGGACGCTGGCTTATTCCTTCGGACGCGCCGCCGGGACAAACGCCACAGCCCGTCGTGGTGCTGACCTACCAATTCTGGCAGCGCTATTTTATGGGCGACCCCAACGTGATCGGGCGCACCATTCAGCTTGTCCACAAGCCGTACCAGATCGTGGGCGTGATGCCGCCGCGTTTCAAATGGGGCAACCCAGACATGTACGTGCCGCTGAAAGTCACTCAGGACCCGAACATTCGCTATGCCGCTTCCATCAAGATCCGGCCGGGCGTGAGCCTCGAGCAAGCCGGCGCGGAACTGCAGCCCATTGTTGAAGAATTCGCCAAGCAAGCGCCCGCGCAATATCCGGATAAGTTCAAAGTCAAACTGCGCAGCATCGTAGAGGTGTACGCACGCCCGCTCGGGCCCACGCTGTATTTGCTGCTGGGCGCGGTTGCATCCCTGTTGCTGATTGGCTGCGCGAACGTCTCCATTTTGCTCTTGGCTCGAGGAACCGAGCGGCAACACGAGCTCGCCGTACGTGCCGCCATCGGAGCCAGCCGCCTGCGCATGATTCGCCAACTGCTCACGGAGTCGATTGGCATCGCGACAACCGGCGCTGCACTGGGCATTCTTCTGGCCTGGCGAGGGCTGTCGTTGCTCGCCTCGCGCCTACCAGAAAATTCGTTTCCCGCCGAATCCGTAATCAAGATGAACATTCCGGTACTGCTCTTCAGCGTCGGCTTGGCGTTTGCCACGGCCATTGTTTTTGGGCTCTGGCCGGCACTGCAGCTCTCGCGACCCGAGATAGCGCGGCTCATGCAGACGAGCTCACGCCGCGTTGTCGGAAGCGTTGGGGCAAGGCGCAGCCACGGCGCCATGGTCGGCGCGCAAGTGGCATTGACGCTGCTGATGCTGACCGCGGCGGGCGCCGCAGGCAAAGGCTTTCTCCGCCTCGTGCATACGGATCTCGGCTACGACCCTCACAACACCATGTCTGTCCCCATTCCTGTGCACGACAACACGCACGTGGCGTGGAAAGACCGCGCCGAATATTTCGAGCAACTCCTCGCCAAAGTCGCCGCGATGCCGCAAGTTGTGACCGCGGGAATCTCGACCAACGCAACTCCGCCCTCGAACGGCTGGCGCCAGAACATCGAAATTATGGGCAGCACCGCGTCGGAAAAGCCCGAAGTGCGCGTGAACTTCGTCAGCCCAGAATATTTCCCGCTTCTGCACATCCCTCTCGCGCAAGGGCGTCTCTGGGATCATGCCGAAACCATGCGCGGTGCTTCGCTCGCCGTGATCAACCAGACCATGGCACGCCAGTTCTGGCCCAACGGCGACGCCATCGGCCGCCAAATCAAGATACCAGCGCTAAAAGACCAGCCGCCCTACCAGCGTGCTTCCGCCGGAAGCGATGGCTGGTTGCAAATCGTCGGCATTGTGGCCGATGCGCGTGACGATGGCTTGCGAAACCCCATCAAGCCTGGGGTGTATCTGCCTTTTACAACACAGATGTGGATGTTCACCCAAATTCTCGTGCGCACGCGCGTAGCGCCGCTTTCTCTTCTGCGCGATATTCGCGCACAGATTGTGCAGGTCGACCCGGAGCAGCAGACTATGCGCGTGCGCGACCTCGACGCATGGATTACCGGCCAGCAGGAGTATGCGCAGCAGCGCCTTGTTGCCACGCTGTTCGGCATCTTCTCGATTTTGGCGCTGGCGCTCGCCGCAGTTGGCTTGTACAGCGTGGTGTCCTATGGAGTGGTGACGCGCACCAACGAGTTCGGCATCCGCATGGCCCTCGGCGCCAGAGCGCAGGACGTATTCCGCATCGTGCTTTCCTCAACGGCGGTGAATGTGGGTGCCGGCCTAGCGGCTGGCCTTTTGTTGAGCATCGCCTTGGACAAGCTCGCTACAAAATGGGTGACGGAAAGTTCGCGCGACCCGCTGATCCTCGCGGGCGTAACGCTGCTGCTTATCGTCGCTGCCGCATTGGCCTGTTTCGTACCGGCACGCCGCGCCGCTGCCACTGATCCCATGCAGGCGCTGCGCTACGACTAAGCTGCGGAGATTCGGCGTGAAGGCGTGAGCGACTTCGCTCGCCGCGTCATCGGTAGATTGGGCGTAATGCCCAGGTGGCGCGGTGGCTATCTCACATCAATCGTAGTCACACTCAGTGCCGGAAGCGTGAGCGTCAATGACGATCCGCTCACAGCTATCTGTCCCGCGGCGACAGGCTGGACCGGATTCTGTCCCTGCGCGGAGGCCGCCGTCATCTGGTACAAATGCGCCATCCCGGAAAGAGATGCGCCGTTGATGGCTGTCACCTGCGCGGAAGTGGAACGATTGATGGCCACAAACACGACTCGCCCCGGCGTGGAGCTGTCCGAACTTGCATACACCACCACGTTTTTCACATTGCTTGAAGTTGCCTGCAGCGACGTGTCGCCGAAATTGGCGCTGGCTCCATCGAAGGCGCGGAATGCCCGGAATCCTGCCAGCGCGTAGGAATAGGTGCCGCCCGGAGGCCAAAAGTTGGCCGCGAACACTCCCTGGCTGCCGAAGATTCCCAGATTGTCCGCCTGTGCGATTGTCCCTGCGATGTGGTTCCAGCCACCGTTCTCGTATTCGGTGATTGCGATTTTCATGCCCGGAAATGTGGCGTTAATTTTGGCCTGGAGGCGTCCCAAAATGTTGATCGGACTTTGGCCAAGCTCGTTGTAGATCCACGGATTGCTGTTGTTGTCGTCCTTGAAAGTAGGATCCCACAAGTTCCGTGGGCTTTGCACAATCAGTTGCACCTGGGCATCCGTTAGAGTCGTGCCCGTAAGGTTTAATATCCGCGTCCCATTTGCGTCATATACTTCTGCATACCAGTGAAAGTCGTAAGCGTCGACCAATGGTTTGCCGTACGACGTCGAAGCCGCGGCGATCGCTGCCAGGTATTTGTCTGGAAACCAGTTCGCGCCGCTGGGCGTGGCGCTCAATTCGCCTTGCCAGTTGTAGATCCCTTGAAAGCCATAATGCACCGGCCCGAAGATGAGCACGTTCGGGAACTGGTCCTTCAGCGCCTTGGCGAGATTGGTGGTCTTGGTGATGTAGTTGTCCGACGTCAAGGGATTGTGGCCCTGAATTTCCATATGAGTTGAATTCCAGAGCTCTGGCTCGTTGTCCAAGCTTACGAAAGTCGGCAGTGCCGCACCGCTCGTGAAGATGCCGCCGGGCAGTTTCTGATTCAGAGCCCACAGGAATTCATCCATGTATGCGTTGGCGTCAGTAGTGTCGGGAGTTATAGTGAATGGAACGGCCGACACGGTGCTTTTCTTGTCGACCACGTGCTTGAAGCGCGCCAAATCGGGCGGATTCGTCACGCTTACCGGGCCGTTCTCATCCGCAGAAACCAGCCCTTGCAACTGCAAAGTCACCAGGCTGGCCGCTCCGCTGGCCTCGTCGCCGGCAATGAAACTCCGTACCGCCTCGGCGGGGACGTTGCTGCTGCTCAGGTAGTTGTCATTGTTATAGATATAGTCGCTTCCGGCGTTGGACGCGTTTGTTTCCCAGTTATACGCCGTCCAACGGTTGCCGCCGGCCCGGTCGAATGTGAGGTGCGGAGGAGCGCCCGAAACGCCCGCATAGAAATTGATGCCGTAGATCCAGGGTGAAATGGGTTTGGTCTTTGTAGGATCGATAGTGATCGTCACGTCCGCGACCGCGTTGACGGGCGTTGCCGTAGCTTGCGAGGAGTCCGCACCTTCGCCGCTGGCGTTCACGCCGGACACGACGTAGAAGTACGCCGTACCGTTAGTCAGACCTGTGTCAGTGAAAGCCGGTGCCGTCGACGTCCCGATTTTTGCGTAGCCACTGCCGTTGGTCGGGGACCGCTTCACGTTGTAGCTCGTCGCTCCCCCGCTCGCGCTCCAGGTTAGCGCCACCTGCGCGTTACCAGGTGTCGCCATGAGGTTTGTCGGCGCAGCGGGCGGTGCGGCAACGGTAGGAGTCGCACTCACTTCCGTGGAGTTTGCACTCTGGCCGGCAGAGTTATAGGCGGACACGACGTAGTAGTATTTCGTCCCGTTCGACAAGCCCGTGTCGGTGTAGCTCGTGCCTGCCTGCGTCGCTATTTGCGTGTAGGGGCCGCCGGTGGCTGTCGACCGCTTCACGTAGTAGCTGGTCGCACCAGTGCTCGCGGTCCAAGTCAACATCACTTGCGCGTTCCCAGCAGTAGCCGTCAATCCGGTTGGGGCGGCCAGCACGGCCGTGCCACCACTACTTCCGCCTCCGTAGCCGCCGCAGCCCTGCAGCAAGAGCATCAAAGCCACCGCGGAAAAAATGAGGCGTTGCGCCGCCGAAAGGGCAACTAAGCTTCATGGCGTCGCTCTCCAACGCACACGCTACACCCTGCGCTCCCGAAATTTACACGCACCTGATGGTGACAAGAGGTTATAGAACACGGCAGAATCCAACAAGCTGTCCAACAGGACAGAAATAGTCCGGGCATGGGGATACAGCGACCCATCCTGGCGCCATCAACAAAGCGCCATTGTCTGGCTCTTCACTATCCGCTACTCACTACCCACTTTCCTGTGCGAGACTCCCACACAGAACTTCAGGAGTCCGTCATGAAACTCGCAGAAGTTGCGCAGAAGCTTGGCTGCCGCCTGGAAGGCGCGCCCGACACCGAAATCCGCGGCATTGCCGGCATCGAGCACGCCGAGCCCGGCCAGATCACCTTCCTCGCCAATCGCCGCTACTTCCCTCTTCTCAAGACCACGCGCGCCTCTGCTGTGCTGATCGAAGACCGCATCAACCTCGAGCGTGGCGCCGGCTCGCCTCCCATCGCGGCACTGCGCACGCCGAATCCGTACCTCGCCTTCGCTCATGCCATCGAACTTTTCTACCAGCCACCGCGCTACGAGCCTGGCATCCATCCCACCGCGATCATTGCGAGGACCGCGCGTATCGGCGACGGCGCGCACATTGGTCCTTACTGTTTCATCGACGATCAGGCGGAGATTGGCCGCAACGCCGTGCTGCACAGCTTGGTCACCATCTATCGCGGCGCCAAAATCGGCGACGACTTCTTCGCTCATGCCCATGCGGTTGTCCGTGAATTCTGCCGCATCGGCCACCGCGTCATTCTCCAGAACGGCGTAGTCATCGGCGGCGACGGCCTCGGCTTCGCCAAGCAAAAGAACGGCACTTGGTACAAAATGCAGCAGTCCGGTCCGGCCGTGCTGGAAGATGACGTGGAAGTGCAGGCAAACGCCTGCGTCGACCGCGCTACCGTGGGCGAAACGCGCATCAGACGCGGTAGCAAGCTCGATGATCTCGTTCTTGTCGGCCACGCCTCTCAGGTCGGCGAAAACACCATGCTCTGCGGGCAGGTCGGCCTTGCCGGCTCAACGAAAATCGGCGCTGGCTGCATCCTGGCTGGTCAGGTTGGCACCGCTGGCCATCTTTCGGTCGGCGACGGCGCGGTAGTCACCGCGAAGAGCGGCATCCCCAGTGATGTTCCTCCCAAGTCACTCTATTCCGGCTATCCCGCGATCGAGAACCGTCAATGGCTAAAGAACACGGCGGCGCTGAATCGCCTGCCAGACCTGCAAAGGCGCGTGTGGGAACTGGAGTCGGAGATCGAAAAACTGAAGAACCGCTGAAGCCAGGGTCGAGTTCCTCTGCTTATTCCTTCGGCGTCCAAAACGGCTCGCGCGCCGGAACGAATTCAACCGGCACCTCGCTGACAAACGTCTTTAGCCAGCGAGCGCATTCCTCCATGCCGGCCTGCTCCGAGGGAATGTGCCCGAGAATAATCAACGCTTTCGGCTTGCCTTCTGTCACCGCGTCGGCCACGTATTCGACGGTCTCCCACTCGCGCGGCTCTCCTGTGATCAACACCTGGATGTCACTCATCTCCAGCGCGCGCGTCTCTTTGCCGAAGCCGGAAGCGCCGGGAACCAGCGCCACTTTTTTTACTTTCAGCTTCGGATCACCCACCACGCGCATGACATGAATCTTCAAGCGACTCTTTAAGTCAGTAGCCAGGTTTTCCAAATCAGTCTCTGGAACCGCAAACAGGTATTGGTTGCTGGAATCCTGGAACTTTTCCCAACCCAGCGCGTGTACCATTCCGGCTTCAATGCCGTCCGGCTTCCTCCGGTGCCAATGATCGTGAAATCTCCAGATCACCAGACCGTGTTCCTGAATAAACGCGCGTTTGGCCGCCAGCACCGGATCGTTCTCTTTTTGCTCCAAGTCGTCCGGTTTATCGAGATGGTTGTAGAAAGTCGGCTCGTGCGTAATGATCAGATTTTGCTCCGCCGCCGCGGCGCGCTGGAGCACATCCAATGTGGCCATCATCGTTACGGCGATGCCCTTGAGCTCCGCGTCGGGATTTCCGGCCTTGAACGTGTCCACCGTCTCCTGCTGCCAGGGAATACCCACGTGCGATTGAATGCGTGCAATCACGTCGCGCGCGGTTAGCGGTTTTGCTTGAGCGGCTGCTGGATTCGCGCCGATACTGGCCGCAGCCAAGAACAGAAGCGCGCAGGCTTGAGCAGTTCTATTGTTCATGGAAGAAACCAGTCCTTTCTTGACGAATGGCGTTTGGCCTACGAAGCCTCACGCACCTTCCAGTGGCGCAGCCCCAGGGAAACCGATGGGCCGCTGGTCCGTCGGCAAACCGGCGGCCATGGCATCGTGCACTCGATCGTTCAGTGCATCGCGCTCTTCGAAGGAATATTTGGAGGCATCGATCGGCTCGAGAAATTCCACCAGGATTTCGCCGAGATAAATCCGCAGCGACCGCTTGCGCATTACCTTGTGCGCGCCCGAGCACGCGATCGGAATAATCGGCACTCCTGCTTTGATGGCCATCACCACCGCACCTTTCTTGAACGCTTGCAGCCGGCCATCTGGGCTGCGCGTGCCTTCCGGATAAATCAAAAACGATTGTCCGCCGCGTAGTGACTCCGTTGCCTTCTCCACACTCGCAATTGCAGAGTCGCGCTCGCTGCGATTAACTGGGATGAATCCCGCCAGCGCGAACGCTTGCCCGGCGATCGGCCACCTGAACAAGGATTCCTTGAGCAGAATCGCCACGCGCCGCGGAATCGCCCCCACCACCGCAGGCGCATCCACTGAACTGGTGTGGTTGGCCACAAACAGACACGCACCTGCGGGAATGCGCTCGCGGCCCTTGATTCGCACCTTAACCCCAACCAGCCGCACCAGGAACATGATGCCTTTGACGCCAGCCCAATACAGAGGATTCGGATTACGCGAAATCAGCGTGTATAAAAGCAGCGGCGGGCCCGCGAGCAGCGAGTACAGCGGAAGAAAGATGCAGATGAAAATGGCGCGAAGCATAACTCCGCAGAACTCTCTCGAATCCCGCGGCCAGCGTCAAGTACAGGTCTTCATCGGGTCGAAGCCGTGACCGGCTGCGTACTGCCGCGGAGGATACCTTCGCGGATGCGCTTGGCCTTTGCGCTGGCGTGCGCATCTTCGACGACTTGATAAAAGGTCTCCGTCGTCTCGTCAATTCGAAAGTCGATGGACATCTCGCGGTCATCGCGCCGGACCCGCAAGCGCACTCCGCTGCCGGGCTTCTGCGAGTAGACCCAGCGCTCCGGACTGCGCGGCGGCTCCGAGCCGTTCCAGGCAAGAATCACATCGCCGGAGCGCAGCCCCGCTTGCGCGGCAACGCTATCGGGGTCCACATTTCTGATGATGACTTCCCCGGACGCCCCGCGCTCGGTGAAAAATCCCAGCACCGGCCGCTTTCGCTGCGAAGTTCGCAGATCGAGACCCGCGAGTGAAAACGTCTGCGAGTACGGCAACGGCTCCGCATGGGCGACATGCTTGCGAAAAAACTCCCCGAAAGAGCCGCCTGCAACTTGCTCCACCGTCAATCGAACGTCCAGGCTGTCGCGGTATGGTTTGTTCTTCTTCGCAAATTCGCTATTCATCGCCCGCAGCACATCATCCAGGCTTTTCTCGTTGTCCGTGCGATCGCGAATCAAAATATCGAGCAGCACGCCGAGCACTTGTCCCTTGGCGTAGTAAGACACGCTTTCCTGCGGCCGGTTGTAGAGTGGATATTTCTCCAGCCAGGCATCGAGGCTGGACTCCTCCGCGCTTTGCCAGCGGTTCGCGGGGCGAGCTTCGAGATCGCTGACCTGCTGGCTCAAATCCAAATAGAACTGCTCCTTGCTCCACAATTGCGAGCGCACCACGGTATACGCCGCATACGTGCTGGTCACTCCTTCGGCGAACCACAGGGCCCGCGTGTACTGCTCCTTTGTGTAATCGACCGGGTCCAGCGTCGCAGGCCGGATGCGCTTCACGTTCCAGAGGTGAAAAAACTCGTGAGCCGCGATATTCGGCAGGGCTTGCTCCGAACGCACCGAAATCGCAGTAGAATTGGCGTGTTCCATTCCTCCGCCCGCTTCACCGAGGTGAATGATAAAAGTGTAGTGCTCGTAAGGGGCCCCTTCCATCAGCCTCAACTCATACGTGCAAATTCGCCGCAACTCTTCCTCGATCTCCTTCTTCTTCCATTTCTCGCCGTGCACCACGACGGAAACCGGCGGATTCATCCCGTGCAGCTCAAACTCCTCAAACTTCGCGGCCTCAATCGGAGCGTCCACGAGCGCATCGTAGCTCGGCGCAGCAAAACCAAAATTGCGGGGCCGGCCCATGGGCTCAAGAAGCTTGCGCGACGCGCCTGCCGTCTGCCACTCGAGCGGAACGTCCTGCATATTCAGGATCACCTCTTCGCCGCGCCGAGCAGAAACGTACATAAGAATCATGGCCGGGTTGATGAACGCATGCTCGGAGTTCAGCTGCGTTGCGAACGGCCCTGGCTCATCCCAATGCGTCGCGTAGCGCAGTGTGATCGTGCCGTTCCCCATTATTCGCCAGGTCAACTTATCCACTTTTTCGAGTGCCACCTGATTCGAACCCGCGAACGCCTCAACCTCGCGCACGTGCGCGCTAAAATCGCGAATCTGGTACAGCGCATTCCACGCCGGCATCTGCACGGCAACTTCCCCACTCACCTCGGGAATCTCCATGCTCACGTGAAAAATATGCTGCTCCGGGTGTTCAACGGAAACGGTGTAGCGGATCGTGGCGCTGGCGCCGCTCGTAACAAGCGCGAGAAGGAAAAGGGGCAAAACAATTCGGAGAGCTGGAAAGCACCGGGATTGCGGAGTCATCACCGGGCGGGCGCCTCGGTGGGTACACTCCGGTTGAGCTTATTCACAAGCTTTTCGCACAAGCCGTCAAAGCTGCCGTTTGACATGATCAGCAAAACGTCGCCGGGCTTCGCTTCCGTCGAAAGATACTCAGCGATGGCGTCCGAACCGGCGAAGTTCCGCGCTTCACGACCCAATTCGCGCACACTAGCGGCCACCGATTCGGGATCCATGCGGTTATCGTCACCAAGTTGCTGCGCGCGAAACACGCTGCCGAGAACGACGCGATCGGCAAGAGCCAGCGCCTTCGGAAGCGACTCCTGAAACACTTTGCGTCGCATCGAATTCGAACGCGGCTCCAGGATCGCCCACAGCCGGCGCGTCGGCCAACGGCTGCGCGCCGCTTCGATGGTCGCCCGCACCGCAGTCGGGTGATGCGCAAAATCATCCACAACCAAAATCCCTCCGTGTTCGCCCTTCACATCCATTCGACGCTTCACGCTGCGAAACGTTGCCAGTGCCTTGGCAAGCGAATCCGCGCTGATGCCACGCCCATGCGCCACGCCAATGGCAGCCAAAGAATTGAGCACGTTGTGGCGACCCGTTGCCGCAAGCGCAAATTCGCCAAACGGTTTGCCTTTATGCAGCACGCGGAATCTCGTCTTTTCGCCGTCAACCGCCACCTGATCAGCAACCCAATGGTTGCCTCCCGAAAATCCGTACGTTTCCACCGGACAAAAAGCCTTGCTCGCCGCACGCCGCAAAGCCGGACCCGAATCTTCCGTGTCGCCCCAAATCACCACGCGCCCGGTTCGCGGCACCAGGTTCACTAGCCTCCGGAACGCCAGCTCATAGGTCTCGAAATCCGCATAGATATCCGCGTGATCAAACTCCAGCGAAGTAATGATCAGATCGTCCGGATGATAATGAAAAAATTTCGGCCCGCGATCCCAGAACGCGGTCTCGTACTCGTCGCCCTCCAAAATAAATTCCGCGCCGCCGCCGAGTCCATAACTCTTTTCGAAGTTCTCCGCTACGCCGCCAACCAAAAAATTCGGCCGCCGCCCCGCGCTGTGAAAAATCCACGCCAGCATCGCCGTGGTCGTGGTCTTCCCGTGCGTGCCGCTGACCACGATAGAATGCCGCCCCGGCAAAAACACTTCCTCCAAAATCTCCGGCAACGAGCGATACGAAATTTTCCGGTCCAGCGCTTCCTCCAGCTCCGGATTCCCTCGCGCAATGATGTTCCCGACAATCACCAAATCCGGCGCCGGCTGCAGGTGCGCCGCATCAAACGTGTTGTAAAACGAAATTCCCAGGCTTTCGAGCAGCGTCGAAGCCGGCGGATACACGCCAGAGTCCGATCCAGTCACGCGAAACCCGTGCTCACGCAACATTCCCGCCAACGGCGCCATGGCCGAGCCGCCAATTCCAATCACATGTACGTGCTTCGCATCGCTCATCGCGTGACCGCCGCCTCCAGAATCTCCAAGCTGCCATCTCCCTGCGCGTGCAAGCGCGCGTTCACGCCCAGCGGAATGGTCAGCATCGGCCGCATGGTGTGGCCCACCGGCGCGCCAAAAACTACAGGCACGCCCAACGGCCCGAGAATTCGCGCGCAAACGTCGCGGACCGTCGGACTGCCGGCGATCGGCGGCTCGCATTCCGGAAAATCACCCAGCACGACTCCCTTCACGCCATCCAGCTTCCCGGCCTGCTTGAAGTGCATCAAGACGCGGTCCACCTGATAAGGCTTCATCCCGCGATCTTCCAAAATCAAAATTACGCCACGCGTATCCAGATCCCACGGCGTGCCGAAGGTTGCCTCCACCATTGTCATGGCCCCGCCAAGCAGCCGCCCTTCCGCTTCCCCGCCAACCAGTGCTTCCCCGCGCAGCGAAATCTTCCAACCAGCGCCCAGCTCGTTGATCGACGATCGCAGCGACTTCTCATCGTAGCCGCCGGCAGCGCCCGCACCGGCATCCAAGCCTGCCGCAACCATCGGCCCGTAAAACGTCACCCATCGAAACTGCTGCCACAAAAAAATCTGCAGCGAGGTCAGATCGCTAAAGCCCATAACCGCCTTAGGCTCGCCCACTCCCGATGCAAGACTCGCGTCCAGCAAATAATTGGAGCCGTAGCCGCCGCGCAAGCCGATCAGCCCATCAATCTTCGTGTCACCTAACAGCCTCAAAAACTCTACGCGCCGCGCCTCGGCGCTAGCGGCGAAATAACCCTCAGCCCGCTGCGCCACGGGCAGGTCCGCGGCAAAACCCAGCCGCCTCAGCTCCGCGATGCCAGCCTTAACCTTCGCCTCGCTTCCCGGGGAAGCCGGCGCAAACACAGCAACCCGCGCGCCGCGCTCAAGAGCTTTCGCTTTGCGCGCCACCGCGCTCGATCGAGCTTCGGAACTCGCGGATGTATTAGGCGTCATTCGTGCTGGCCCTCAAACGGAACGACCTCAACCACCACGCCAGGCCGATTCAGCTTTTGCACGATTTGCTCTTGCTGCCGATGCGACGTATCCGCTTGAAACTCGACAATCGAAGTGGCGCCGTTCATCGATACTCGAAATTTCTGCGGGTTCACCTTCAAGGACTCCAGCAATTGCTGAACCTCGCTCGCGATGCCCTCCGCGTGGCTCGCCGTGATTCGGAAACCCATCACGCGCGGCTTCAGGTTGGCCACACGCGCCAGCCAGCCGAGACACACCAAGCCAAACAGCACCACGCCCGTCGCATATCCCCCGACTGCGTAAAGTCCCCCGCCCACCGCCATTCCGATGGCCGCTTCGACGAAGATCGTCGCCGCGGTCGTTAAGCCAACGAGCCCTCCGGCCTCGCGCAAAATCGCGCCCGCACCCAAGAACCCGATTCCTTGCACCAAATTGGAAGCAATGCGCGTGGCAGACGTGTCGCCAAACATTTTCGCCAGTTCGAAGGAAAGGATGGTGAACAGCGCCGAGCCCATGCAAACAAAAGCGCTGGTACGAATTCCCGCAGGGCGGCGGTGCAGGTCGCGCTCGACGCCAATCGCAGCACCCAGCAGCGCCGCAAAACTCAAACGCAAAACGATTTCATGGAGGGAGAGCATTTGGTTCGCGCGAGTTTCGCTCGCACCGATGGAATTTTACTATTTAGAGCTTGAATTGCGTTAGTTTCGCGAAATGCCGTGCTCTGGCGTGTATCTCGTTGCCTTTCAGGGTCCGCAAGCGCTCCAGCCCGAATTTCTCGACGCAAAAGCTGCCCATCACCGAGCCATAAACCATAGCGCGGCGCAGCGACGCATCGCTTTTGTTACCCACCCTCGCCAAATAGCCCATGAATCCCCCCGCAAAGCAATCGCCGGCTCCTGTGGGATCGTGCGGCTCCTCCAGCGGAAACGCGGGCACGCAGAACACGCCGCGCGCGTCCACCATCATCGCTCCGTACTCCCCGCGCTTCACCACCAGCGTCGAAGGTCCCATCTTGAAAATGTGCCGAGCGGCGCGCAGCAGATTGTGCTCGTTCGAAAGCTGCCGCGTCTCAATATCGTTGATCATCAAAATATCGACGTGTTTTAACGTCTCGCGCAGATCCGCATTGGTGCGCTCAATCCAATAGTTCATGGTATCCAGCGCCGCGATTTTCGGCCGTTTGCTGACCTGGTGAAGCACGTCACGCTGCAAATCCGGCGCAATGTTGGCGAGAAACACATACTTCGACGTGCGATAGCGCTCCGGAAGCCGCGGCTTAAAGTCGGCGAACACGTTCAGCTCGGTGGCCAGCGTGACGCGCTCGTTCAGATTCTCCGAATATTTCCCGGCCCAGAAAAACGTTTTCCCCGGCGCGCGCTCCAGGCCATCGACGTCGACGTGCCGACCGCGAAAAATCTCCGCATCCTTTGCCGTGAAATCATCGCCAACAATGCCCACCAGGCTAACGTGCGTGAAGAAACTTGCCGCGACCGAAAAATATGTCGCCGCCCCGCCTAGCGTGCGGTCTACTTTCCCATACGGGCTCTCCAGCGCGTCGAAGGCCACAGAGCCGACCACGAGTAAGGACACGATATTCTCCTAGGAAAGATATTTGCCGATGATGGAAGCAAGGCGCTTCTTGGTGGCCGAAGGAACCAGTTTTAAGTCCGTGACCAGGGCGTGCCGCAGCGCCGCGCCGCATTTGCAGTTCGGCTCCACGGGCATGCTACGCACCGACTCGCGCAGCACTTTTTGCGCGTTCTCCGCGTTTTGGCTCAGCGTGGCCATAATCTGCGTCGCCGTTACCGACTCGTGCTCCGGGTGCCAGCAATCGTAATCCGTGATCATCGCGATCGTGGCGTAGCAAATCTCCGCCTCGCGCGCCAGCTTTGCTTCCGTAACATTCGTCATCCCGATCACTTCAAACCGCAGTTGCCGATGTACATGGGCCTCGGCCAGCGTGGAAAACTGCGGGCCTTCGATGCAGACGTATATCCCGCGCCGATGCACTTTAACCGCGCAGTGCACGCTGGCGTCCGCGAGGACAGCCGAAACTTGCGGGCACGTAGGCTTGTCAAATGCCACGTGCGCGACCAGCCCGCCGCCGAAAAACGTCGAAACGCGACTCTTCGTGCGATCCACGAATTGGTCGGGCACCAGGAATTCTCCCGGACGCAAGTCCTCCTGCAGCGAGCCCACCGCGCTCACAGATATAATGCGCTCGACCCCGAGCTGCTTCATCGCGCAGATATTCGCGCGAAAATTAATTTCACTGGGTAGAATGCGATGCCCTCGCCCATGGCGCGCCAGAAACGCCACGCGCTTCCCTTCCAGCGTGCCCAGCACGATCGCGTCCGACGGCTCGCCGAACGGCGTCTTCACGCGAATTTCGCGGGTCTCCTTCAGGCCGGCCATCGAGTAGAGCCCACTGCCGCCGATGATGCCGATAGTCGCCGCCGCTTCCCTGTCGCCTTTTTTCCCCCGCGCTGCTGTCATTCGTCTCCCCCGAAGCCTTTTGCTCCCATCACGCCGTACCGCCCAGTCCACTGCGCGCCAAAATGTCGTTCACCGCGGAAAACGGATCTTTCTTTCTTTCGGCCACTTCTTCCGCCAACTGCGTCAGGCGCGCCTCGCCGCCTGCTCCCCCCAGCGCTCGCTGCAACAAGCGCGACTCCAGCAAGTCGATCAGCCGCAGCTTCCAATGCTCCACGTGCTTGCGCTTGCGCTCCCCGCTCGCTTCGAATTGCTTGCGGAAGCGCGCGATGGTCTCCGCGAGCACATCGATTCCCTTGTTTTCCGTCGCAACCGTGCGTACCACCGGAGGATGCCAGCCATCGCGAGGCATCACCAGCGACAACATGGCATTCAATTGCTGCTCCAATCGGTCCGCGCCCTCGCGATCCGATTTGTTCAACACAAAAATATCGCCGATCTCCATGAGTCCGGCCTTCATGTTCTGAATGTCGTCGCCCATCCCCGGCACTAGCATCACCACCACGCAATCCGCGAGCCGCACGATATCGATTTCGTCTTGGCCGACGCCCACGGTTTCGATCAGCACCTGCTGCTTTCCCGCGGCATCGAGCAGCAGCGCCACTTCCGCCGTCGCCCGCGCCAAGCCGCCCAGGAATCCCCGCGTGGCCATCGAGCGAATGAACATTCCAGAATCGCCGGCGTGTCCCTGCATGCGGATGCGATCGCCCAGAATCGCGCCACCCGAATACGGGCTCGTCGGATCCACCGCGATCACCCCAACCTGTTCCTGCTCGCTGCGATAATGCGCCGACAACCGATCGACCAGCGTGCTCTTCCCCGTTCCCGGCGCTCCCGTCACTCCGATCAGATATGCTTTCCCCGTTCGCGGAAACAGCAGCCGCAGCAGTTCCTCTGCTTCCAGCTCGTGGTTTTCGATCGCGGTAATCGCCCGCGAAAGCGCCCGCACGTCGCCCGCGCACACCCGCTGCGCCCAATTCTCAATTGACTGCGACATTGCTGTCCTGTGGAGCGCTCGCGAAGGCCAGGCGCATCACCCTATTTTGTCTTGCCGAGTAGCTGCCGGGCAATCACCAATCTCTGAATTTCGCTCGTGCCTTCTCCGATAGTGCACAGCTTTACGTCACGGTAATACTTTTCCGCCGGATAGTCCTTGATGAACCCGTACCCGCCGTGGATTTGCACGCATTCGTTGGCCACGCGCACCGCCACTTCGCTGGCGAATAGCTTGGCCATGCTGGACTCGCGCGTGAAGCGCGCATCCCCGCGGTCCGCAAGCCACGCGGCCTGATATACGAGCAGTCGCGCCGCTTCCACCTGCGTGGCCATGTCCGCCAGCTTGAACTGGATGGCCTGAAATTCGCTGATGGGCTGGCCGAACTGTTTCCGCTGCTTGGCATATTTCGTCGCCGCTTCCAGCGCACCTTGCGCCATTCCCAGCGCGAGCGCCGCGATCGAAATCCGCCCGCCGTCCAGAATCTTGAGACTGCCGATGAATCCTTCGCCCTCCGCGCCCAGCAAGTTATCTTCCGGCACGCGACACTCGGAGAAAATCACTTCCGAGGTGTCGCTCGCCCGCATTCCCAGCTTGTTCTCTTTTTTCCCCGGCTTGAATCCCGGCATTCCCTTTTCCAGAATGAACGCACTGATGCCGTGCGAATTCTTCGCCTTATCCGTCACCGCCATCGCCACGCAAACGTCCGCGTAATGTCCGTTGGTGGTAAACGTCTTCGCCCCGTTTAGCACCCACTGCTTGCCGTCGCGCTTGGCGGTTGTCCGTGTGCCGCCCGCATCAGAACCAGCTTCCGGTTCCGTAAGCGACCAAGCGCCAATCTTCTTACCCTGCGCAAGCGGCGTCAGGAATTTCTTCTTCTGCGCTTCGTTGCCGAACTTGAAGATGTGATTGCTGCAAAGCGAATTGTGCGCCGCCACGATCAATCCGACCGAACCATCGACCCGCGACAACTCCTCAATGGCAATCGCGTACTCAATGTATCCAAGATCCGCCCCGCCATATTGCTCCGGGAAAATGACGCCCAGCAACCCCATCTCCCCCAGCTTCGGCATGATCTCCATCGGGAAATGCGAAGCCTCGTCCCACTCCATCACGTGCGGAGCAATCTCGCCCTCCGCAAATTCGCGCACGCTGCGGCGCAATTGCTGCTGCTCTTCAGTAAAAGAGAAATCCACGGGATCCTCGGTAGGTCTAAGTTTTATCTATACCCAGCCAAACTCTGGCTTATAGATATTGTAGCGCATGGCAGCTACCAACCTACCGGATAGTGATTCGCTTGGTTCTGCTCATCCAACCACGCCTTAAGCGGCGCGAAGTAATCCCCCAGCGCGTTCGCGTCCATCTGCTTCTCGCCGGTCAGCGTCTCCAGCGCCTCTTGCCACGGCTTGCTCTGCCCCAGCGCGAGCATATCGTTCAGCCGCTTCCCGGCGACCTTGTTGCTGTAAATCGAGCAGCGATGCAGCGGCCCCGAATACCCCGCCTCCCGGCAAAGCGCCCGCTGAAACTGAAATTGCAAAATGCGCGCCAGAAAATATCGCATGTAAGGAACATTCCCCGGCACATGAAATTTGGCGCCAGGATCGAAATCCGTTTCCGTGCGCGCCACCGGCGGCGCCACGCCCTGGTACTTCAGCCGCAAATCCCACCAAGCCTTGTTGTATTCCTCCGGCTTGACCTGGCCGGAGAACACTTCCCACCGCCACTTATCAATCGTCAGCCCAAACGGCAAAAACGCCACCTTCTCCAGCGCCTGCGCCAGCAGGTAATCAATATCGCCAGAAGCCGGCGGCGCCTTTTCAATCAAGCCAATCTGCTTCAAATATTCCGGCGTGACCGACAACGCAATCGTGTCCCCCACCGCCTCGTGAAATCCGTCGTTCGCGCTGTTCTGAAACAGCGGCGGCTGCGTGTTGTACGCGCGCTGATAGAAGTTGTGACCCAGCTCATGGTGAATCACGCGAAAATCTTCCTCGGTGGTCTGAATGCACATCTTGATGCGCAGGTCGTCTTTGTTATCGATGTCCCACGCACTCGCGTGACACACTACATCGCGATCCGCCGGCTTCGTGAACAGCGACCGCTCCCAAAATGTTGTCGGCAGCGGCGCAAATCCCAGCGAAGTAAAAAATCCCTCCCCATGTTTCACCATGCCGTGCGCGTCCGTCTTCCGCTCCCGCAAGATCTTGGTCAGGTCGTAGCCCTGCTCCGGCTTCGGAGAATCCATCAACGGATAAACGTTGTTCCACTCCTGCGCCCAAATATTTCCAAGCAGATGCGCGGGGATCGGCCCATTCGGCGGCACAACTTCCTTCCCATATTTCTTCGCAAGCTGTCCGCGCACGTACGCATGCAGCGACAAATACAGCGGCCGCAGTTGCCCCCACAGACGGTCCAGCTCTTTCTCAAACGCGTCCGGCGGCATGTCGTAGTTCGAACGCCACAGCGCCCCCGCATCCGCAAATCCCAGCTCGCGCGAACCTTTATCTCCCAGCTCGACCATGCGCGCGTACCGTTGCCGCATCGGCGCACCAACCGCGTGCCATCCGATCCACGCGCGCTTCAACTCTTCGGGATCGCGGCTCTCCGCCATCAACTTCCCCACCGCCGTCACGTCCAGGCACTTCCCCTGTTTGCCTTCCGCGCACCATTTCCCCCTGCCGTAGTCTCCGTCCAGCGATGCCACCGTTTCCGCCAACTCCTTCTGCTCTCGCGGATTGGTCGGCGCGGGAAAATTCGTCGCCAGCTTCAGCAGCTTCATCTTCCGCGCCATCACCGGCGGCAGCTTTAGCCCATCGAATCGCGCCGCCTGCTTGACCAGCTCCACGCTCAACGTGTTGAGCACTTCGCCCGCATCCGCCGCCATCGCTTCCGTGTCATCCGTGATGAAATTCTCCTGCACCCACGAGGCCCGCGACTGCTTCACGCCCAATTCCGACAGCCGCTTCTCCGCGTCGTCCAAGAACGCCTTCGCCAGCTGCACCGTAGGCGCAGCCGCGTTGCCCTCCCTCGCCTTGCGCACATTGTTGTGCGGTTGGGACTCCGGCTGCTTTGGCTTCTGTTCCGGCGGAGCCGTCTCGCTAGGATCCTGTGCCGACACAACGGCCGCGGCCGCAATGCCGCAAATCGCAATAGCAATCGTCAACCGAGTCCGCATCCGTCTCACGCTCCCGCCCTTTGCGTCTGCGCCGCCACTTCCTGCAAAACCACTAGGGCCCGCTCGATTCCTTCGCGGTTCACATCCACATGCGTAACCAACCGCACCGAATACAGCGCCGTATCCTGCGCCCAAATCCCGTGTCGGTACAGCGCCTCGCACAACTCCACCGCCGCCTTCCCAATTCCCGAGCAATCAAAAATCACGATGTTGCTCCGCACCTTCGCCGCATTAATCTGCAACCCGCGAATCTGTGCAATCCCTTCCGCCAGCCGTCGCGCATTCTCGTGATCGGCGTGCAGCCGCCCCGGCGATTTCTCCAGCGCAATCAATCCCGCCGCCGCGATCACTCCCGCCTGCCGCATCCCGCCTCCAAACATCTTCCGGTACACGCGTCCCTTTTCAATAAACGCGCGCGTCCCCACAATCATCGAACCCACCGGCGCGCCCAGGCCCTTCGACAGGCAGAACATCACCGAATCCACCTTGCGCGTCATCGACGCCACTTTTTCCCCCAGCGCCGTCGCCGCATTAAAAATCCGCGCCCCGTCCAGATGCACCTTCAACCCAGCTTCGTGAGCGCGGTCGCAAATCTCATCTACCTGCGCCGTCGGATACACCGTCCCGCCCCACATGTTGACCGTGTTCTCCAGGCAAATCAGCGCCGTCTGCGAGTCGTAATAAATCTTCGGCCGGATCACTGCCTCAATCTCCTTCCAGCTCAGAATCCCGTCTTCCGCTCGCGCCACGCGCGGCATGCACCCCGCAATCGCCGACATCGCGGCCAGCTCATACAAATTCACATGGCTGCGCTCTTCGCAAATCACCTCGTCGCCATGATGCGTCCAAACTTTGATCGCAATCAGGTTCCCCATGCACCCGGTAGGCACAAACAGCGCCGCCTCTTTCCCAAAAATCTCCGCCGCCCGCGCCTCCAACCGGTTCACCGTCGGGTCTTCGCCATAGACATCGTCCCCGACCTCCGCCTCCGCCATAGCCCGCCGCATCTCCGCCGTAGGCCGCGTAACCGTATCGCTGCGCAAATCCACCGCCCCACTCATTGGTCTCCCTCGATTCAGCTCCATCACCACATCCGTCTTAGTATCAGTCGCCACGTTCTGCCTCTTCTCTGTGTCCTCAATGAACTCTGTGTTAAGTCTCTTTCCCAGTCTTTTCCTTAGCTCATTGCTTCTTCGTTTCTTTACTTCATCAACTCAACGAAGACCTCATTCGAAACGCTGACCCTCCCCGGCGCCAACCGTACCAAGCTCCCCTCTCGCTCAATCAACCCCGCCACAGCCAGCGGCTCAAATCGTCCGCCCAGCGAAACGCCATATTCCCGCTCGATCCGCGCAACATCGATCCCCTCCAACTGTCGCAATCCCAAAAATAATTCCTCCTCCAGCGCGCTCTCCGAAGTCAGCTTCTCGTGCTGCTCCACCGGTAACCGTCCCGCCGTCACCGCATTCACATAACCCGCCGCATCGTGCGCATTCGCCCATCGCTCCGTCCCCGAAAACGAATGCGCCCCAGCCCCAAATCCCAGATATGGCTCGCGTCTCCAATACTTCAAATTGTGCCGCGAAGCAAATCCCGCCTTCGCCCAATTCGAAATCTCATAATGCCGATAGCCCGCCACATCCAAAACTAAGCAAGCCGTCTCATAAAACTCCGCCATCTCATCGTCGCCAGGCACATCCACAGCGCTGTAGCGTTTTCCCCCGCGCAAAAGCTCCGCGCCCAGTTTGCTGCCTTCATCCACCTCCAACAAATAAACCGAAACATGCTCTGGCGCCAATTCCGCAAGCGAATCCAGCGACTCCCCCCAGCTCGCCCGCGTTTGCTTCGGCAGCCCCGCAATCAAATCAAAACTAATATTCGCAATTTCCGCCCCGCGCAAAATCGCGGCCGCACGGTAAACATCCGCCCGCCGATGCATCCGCCCCGCCGCCTTCAGCTCCTCATCACAAAACGACTGCACCCCAAAACTAACGCGATTAATCCCCGCCGCGACCCAAGCCGCCGCCTTCTCCTCCGTCACAGTCTCCGGGTCCGCCTCGAGCGTAACTTCCGTCAGCTCCGCAGCAAAGTTCTCGCGAACCGCATCCACAATTCGCCGCAGGTGCGCGGCATCCAGCAAACTAGGCGTCCCCCCGCCGATGTAAATCGTATCAACCGCCGCATCCGCAAGTCCCGCCGGCAAAGCAATCCCCGCACTCTCGTAAAGCCCGCGACGCCCCGCAATCTCCTCACAAACGCAACTCACATACGGCGCAAACCGCGCCGAAGACACCACTCCCGTATGGAAGTTGCAATAAGTGCACTTCGTCTGACAAAACGGCACCTGCACATAAATCCCCAGCGTTTTCATTCTTGCAAACTCTAGCACACCGCCCCAGTAGGGGCGCAGCACGCTGCGCCCCAGCTTGCCCAGACACCAGACTTCGGGCCTAACTTCAGGTATCGAATTTTTCCACCTTCACAAACATTTTTCTCTCCCGCGGCCCATCAAACTCACAAAAGAAAATCCCCTGCCATCTCCCCAACGCCAACTTTCCGTCCTCCACAAAAATCACCTGACTAGCCCCCACCATCACCGCCTTAGCATGCGAATCCGAATTCCCCTCGGAGTGCCGGTAAGGCCCCGACCGCGGCACCAACCGATCAAACACGCCCTCCAAATCCGACGCCACATCCGGGTCCGCATGCTCATTGATCGCCACACCCGCCGTCGTATGCGGCACATACACATAACAAACGCCGCTCCACACGCCAGACTCCTTCACCACCCGCTCCACTGCCGCCGTCACATCCACCAGCTGCGTCCGCCGTCCCGTCTTCACCCGCAAAGTTTCCATCGAATTTCTGATCCTCAAGCGCCTAATTCTAGCATTGCGCCCCCGCGAACCTCGGCGCGCTCCGCCCCTTTCTTTTCTCCGTGTCCTCTGCCCTCTGTGTTAGATTCTTGCCGTTTCCGACCCATGTCCAATCGCCTCCAAGACAAAATCGTCATCGTAACCGGCGCCGCCCAAGGCATCGGCTTCGGCTGCGCGAAGCTCTGCGCCGCCGAAGGCGCCACCGTAGTCCTCGCCGACATCCAAAAAGACCGCGGCGAACAAGCGGCCGCCTCCATTCGCAACAAAGGCGGCCGCGCCATCTTCCACCCCGTCGACGTCCGCGACGAATCCCAATGCGCCGCACTAATCGACCACGCCATCCACACGCACAAAAAGCTCGACGGCCTGGTCAACAACGCCGGCTGGTTTCCCCGCGCCACCCTCGAGCAAACCACCACCGACCTCTGGGAAGAAGTCCTAAACGTAAACCTGCGCAGCGCCTTCTACTGCTGCAAATACGCCGTCCCCAAAATGCGCGAAGGCCGAGGCGGCAGCATCGTCAACATGGGCTCCATCTGCGGCATCCAAAGCCTCCCCAATCTGGTAGCCTACGGCGCCGCGAAAGGCGGCCTGCTCTCCCTCACCCGCACGCTAGCCGGCGCCCTCGCCGAGCATCGCATTCGCGTGAACTACGTAATCCCCGGCTGGATCTTCACCGAAGGCGAACTCTCCATACAAAAGGGCGAAGGCCGCACCCCCGACGACCTCCGCAAAGCCGGCGAAAAACTCGCCTTCGGCCGCGCCCAAACCCCGCTCGAAACCGCCTACGCCGTCGTCTATCTCCTGAGTGACGAATCCGCCCAGGTCACCGGCACCACCCTGCACCTAGACGCCGGCGCCTCCACCCTTCCCATCCAACCCGGCACCTACCCCGGCTAATCAAACCCAGGCTGATTGCACGTCTCCTGTAGCGCAGGGCGGAGTCTTCGCAGCCCTGCGGCTTTTTGCCAGCACGAGCAGCAATTGTCCGAACCCTTAACGCTTGTCACACGCGTTGCAAATCCGCTCACTGCCGTCGCGTACATTGCGCTTACACTTCTGCTAAGGAGCCATCCCATGTCTCGCCCCTTCTTTCTTGCTCTCGCGCTGTTGTCTGCGAGCCTGCCCCAAACCCCCGCCCAAACCGACGGTGACGAAACCAAAATCATCGCCCTCGAGAATCTCTGGAACCAAACGCAAATGGCCCACGATGCCGATGCCATGGGAAAAATGCTGGACGCCGACTTCGTGCTCACCGATTACGACGGTTCCGTCCTGAACAAAGGCCAATTCCTCGCCTCCATCCGCGACAAATCCAATCAGCTCACCACCGAAGTCTCCATCGACATGAAGCTCCACCGCCACGGCGACACAGTCGTCGTCACCGGCGCCACCCACGAAAAGGGCACCCTCAAAGGCAAGCCCTACGAACACCACGGCCGCTTCACCGACACCTGGATCAAGCACGACTCCCAATGGCTCTGCATAGCCAGCCAGCTATCCCTAATCCCCAAATCTCTGTAATCGATCGCGCGAGCCCCAGAGCCTTGGCGCCAACGAGCCGTTGTAGGGGTGCGCTTTAGCGCATCCCAGCCAGTCTTCGCTTTGAAAGACCCGCCTTTATCACCTAAGTCCTCGCTACCACATTGTGGTACTATCACATTGTGGAGTTCAGTCCCAGCCATTTACGCGAAAGCTTCACCATCTCGCCGGCGAGGATGCCGACGAAGTGCTGAAAGCGATTCAGGGAGAACTCGAGCAGAATCCCGATCGCGGCGCGATGGTCCCGGGATTGGCTGGCGTGCGTAAAGCCCGCGTAGCAAACCCAGGCCGGGGTAAAGGAAAACGTGGTGGTTACCGCTATTTGTATCTGTACCTGGAGAAGAGGCGGCACATTCACTTGCTGATTTTGCTCGACAAGAACGAACAGGAAGATGCCAGCGAAGAGCAACGCAAGCAGATTCGGGAATGGGTCAGGCAGGTCAAGAAGGCGTCTGGAGGTTGATCGATGGCGAAGAAAGTCAAAGTGAGCATTTTCGATGACATGAAAGAGGCTCTTCATGGCGCGGCGGCTTATGAACGTGGCGAGGCCCTGAACTTGCGCGTTACGCGCATTCCCTCGCGACCAAAGCCCATTTCTGCCAAAGAGGTCCGGCACATCAGACAAACACTCAACGCAAGCCAAACGCTTTTCGCGACCTACCTGAATGTAAGCCCGAACGCCGTGCGGAGTTGGGAGCAAGGCACCCGCCGCCCTCGTCAGGCAGCGCTAAAACTCTTACTGATTGCCAAGAAGAATCCGAGAGCCCTGTTGGTGGGGTGATCGATGAGGGCTGGGAAGTAGCGTTGGCCCATTGTAGGCAGTGGTTTGGGTGTACGCTGCCCTCAAAATGGGCAGCCGGCCAGATCCGGCGATGCAACCTCCGTGATCGACCCGGTTCGCCTGGCAGGCATTCAAAACGTCGGCATAATCACAGACCAGCGCCAGCCCACGCCACGACAAAACCCGGCGGCAGCCACCGGAATTCCGGTGTGGGTCAGTTTCCGATTTCGGCGTTTACCAGGCACTTGGGCGAAGAACCTCCTAAATTGTTCGACGGGCTGTTTTCCCTGGCGCTATCATCAGCACGATCATTTCGAGACCTTTGGGCGGCACTGTGCTGATCCCAGGGGGAAAGGGATGGACCGTTTGCGGAGACTCTTGCTGCCACTGTTGGCAATTTCCTTCCTGGTCTCTGCCCAAGGGACGGAAGTTGGGGGAGGAGTGATCCAGGGTGTGGTCCTGGGTGAAGGCGCACGGCCAGTTCGCGGCGCAAAGGTGCACGCCGAGTTGAAAGGCGTCCCAATGGCCAAGAAAATTCGCTACGTCGAAACCGACGAGAACGGTTTCTTCCTAATCGACCAATTGGAATTCGGCACATATTATGTTGCCGCAGAGAATGAGGAGGAAGGATACGGGGACAGTGGTTTTTCGTTTTTCAACGACCAACCTGTCCCCACGGCTCAGATTTCCGCTCAACACAGAATTGCGGATGTCGTCATAAATCTGGGACCGAAAGCAGGAATACTGACGGGCACGATCAGCGATGCGGCCACCGGCAAACCAATACCCTCCGGTTTTTGGTTGGTGCAGGCGAAAGACCGCAACAAGTGGATGAGTACGTCGGCAGCGCCAGACTTTCGGGTGTTGATTCCGTCCTCGAAAGAAATGGAAGTGAAAGTCTCTGCACCCGGGTATGAGGATTGGGTTTACCCCAACCCTGCCATTCCATCTCAAGTTCTACGTATGGACCCGGGTTCCGAAATTCATCTGGACATACAGTTGAAACCGGCGCACGACCGGAGCCTTCCCGTTTCCAAATTCTTGATTCCTGACGGATACATTGGTTGGTTGCGTGTGGAGTATGACGTTGAATGTTTTCCTCCAATCCCTGTCGAAGATGGAGTGAGGATTCTTCGATTTGCTGGTGCCAACGTGTTGGAGACTTCTTCTTCGATGCCTGAGGATGCAGCCGAACGGGAGTACTTTTACTACGCGGCAGATGGTTCCGAGCGAAACTTGGCGGCAGACTATCGAAACGGAAATGGGATGATTTCAAGAGAAAGCCCCGGCTCTCGTGGCGGAAAGATGAAAATGTTCATATTTTTCGTGGGGACTAAGGAACAGTCCAAGAGCCGTCTACTCCCCGGATTTCCGGCTCCTGCCTGTCCGTGAGCGGCGCTGACCGCTAAACGTCCCTTGATTTACCGTAACCCTTCGGCTATCATAGCCCTTGTAAAAATCTGCGTCTCGCCTGCGGGAGCCTTCTTCCGCTTTTTCTTTTCAGAAGCGAGATCCCAACCCAAGAAGAAGAGCGCCTCCGCATAAACGGTTCCCGTACGCGCAACGGGGGCACATGCGCAAGTTTTGCGCACGAATTATGTTTCCTTCTTACTTCCTTTAGAATCAACACTTGCAAAAGTGTATCAAAACAAAGGACTTTAACTTACTTTAGAATCAACACTTGTGAAAAACCTAGGGGGAGGGGGGTAAAGCATAACCTACGGTATCCGCACAATCCGGTGCTCGCCAAGGGTGTCGCTGCCGGAGAGCTTCTGCAGTTCGCTAAGCCCTTCCATGCCCCACCGCGCCAGAAACGGCAGGAAGCACAACTCCCGCGACTGCAGTGACTTATTGGGATAAAGCAGACTTTCCAGGAACTGCTCGTGCTCGGCCAGCCGGCCGCTTTTCTGGTCCAGCGCTCGGCCCGTTTTCCGTCGGAGCTTCTCCAGTTGGAATCCAATCTTGTTTCGTGCCGTAGCCACCGCCCCGGCCAGCGTCGGATCCAACTTCTCGATCTGCGCTCCAAGCTCAGCCAGCGTGCTCTCCATCTCCGTCTTGTCCCGATCGAAACTCTGGGACAACGCTTCCGGCACCGAGACTGACTCCATCTTTCGCCGCAGCTCCTGTGGACCGGCCCAGAGGTTCTCAATACAAAGGCCGTACTTCTGCAAAAGCTTTTCCGCCTTGGCATCCAGAATCGTGAACCCAGCGCGCGGCAGAACCACCGGCATGCGCCCCAGGAGGTGCTCGTAAATCACGGAGGACTGCGCGAAATACGCAATCTCGGCAGGTCCGCCAAGGTACGCCGCAGTCGGCAAAAGATAATCCTGCACCACCGGACGGAACAGCGCATTCGCGCTGAACGTTTCCGGCGACGAATCCGCCAGGCGCAGCGCCTCTTCCCGTGTCCAGGTAGCCTCACCGCTCTTGAAGTGCGCGTTGCTCGCGGCCACCGGCTGGCGCACCCCATCGCGAATAGTGAAAAGCAGCGTGCTCCGCGCCGTCACTTTCACCTGCACGTCGTAGCCGGCGCCTTCTAATTCCTTGCCGCGCTGCAAAAGTTTGTCGTTCAGTTCGTCGCGGTCTTCGATCGCCTTTTTGTAGAGCGGCGCTGCGATGCGATGCAGCCGCGCTTCGAGAGGATCCAGCAAAATCAGTCCCTGCTCCGCAAAAAGATGCGAAAACAATTTCCCAAACGCGCTGCCATACGTCTCTTCAGGGTGGTAGCTCTGCTCAAGGATTCGCGAAATCGTTTCCCTGGCCGGGCCCGAAAGCAGCCCCACCGCCTTCTTTACATGCTCTTCAACCGCAGGCCCAAGCCGCACTTGGCCCACCGGACGCCCGGCCGCTGCGTCCGCCGGAAGCTCAAAGCGCACCAGCTTTCCAGAATCAAACCAGGTCACATGGCGAACTTCGTCGAGGTCGTGATCCTCGGTGGCCATCCAGAAAATTGGCACCGCCGGAATGCCTGCTTCGCTAAGCTCCTGGGCCAGCCGGATCGCCGTAACCGCCTTGTAAACTGCGTACGCCGGCCCGCCGAATAAACCCACTTGCTGGCCGCTCACCACGGCCACCGCGCCGCGCTCCAATTTCTCGAGATTGCTCATCGCCGCTGCGTTCGCGCCGAATGCGGTGTTCTGCTCGCGCAAAATCCGGGCGACTTCGCGCCGGCGCTCCGCGGGGTAATCGAGGCTCGACGCCACGCGCTTCACTTCCTCGAGCTTCGGAGGGTGCGCATAAAACTGCTTCACACTGGAATAATCATCAATCAGGCGGACAAACAGCTTAGGCTGGTGGGGCAGCCGCCGAAAAGGAATGGAGACACAGCCCATGGGCATTTAGATGATACACACGCTCGTTGGTGACACCAAATCAGAAAGCCTGGAATCTGGAGTGTCCCCCTCTTTGACGAACACAGGGAGTAAACGGTAGCGCGCCGTAGGCAGCGATCACGGCTACGCCCGCGCAGCAGCGGGCTCGAAGAAGCGATGGACGGGTGGAAGCCCCTGACTTCAGTCAGGGGAGCGGCGCCTTCAGGCGCCGCGAGAAAGCCAACTTAAACAAATCGGCTTCAGCCATGGTCTTCAGGCCCTCGCAGCAGCCGGCTCGAAACTGGCAAGGAGTTCCAAGACGCGCCGCTTGGCAGGATCAGAAAGTGGCA
>DATNMD010000046.1:0-66896 GCA_035602505.1 Candidatus Acidiferrum sp. | reverse complement strand
TGGTAATCACATCCAATAAGGATCATCGAAGGCTCCTTTCGACCGAATTGCTTCGGTCCTCCAATCAGAAGCATACTCGGCCACCGATCGGAGCCTTCGCTCTTATCCAATCAATCCCAGTGATTCCTGCAAGGGACCCTGCTCCCAGGTGGAAGCCCCGGACTTCTAGTCCGGGGGAGCGGCCCTTCAGACCCGCGGAAGAACGCCCATCCATAAAAAAACTTCCCTTCTTAAATTCCCCTTGTTCTTATGCCGAGCTTCATTCGGCTTCTTCGCCTTCCGCGAGCAACACGAGCCGTCATCCCAAGCGCCAGAGGCGCGTCACAGAAGAGAGTAGGTCAGACCTTCAGGCCTGATTCGCGCAGCGACGAAGTGCGTGAGCGCTGGGTACCGTCTTGGCAGGTGGTCGTTACCGGACGGGTGGCCCAGTGCGCGCCGCTGGCCGCCTTTGCTCTTATCGAGGGGCACCCGCAGATACAGAATATCAAGTCACAGAGGAAATCGGAGGAGCGGTCGGTCGGTACGCTGGACGATGTGTTGTTCCACAGCTTCCGAAATGTAGATAAGAAAAGTTTTCGGCGAGTGGTCACGCACTGTGCGATCACTCGCCGATTCGAGAGAGGCCTAAAACCCTAACTAGCTGCTTTTTTTCTCCTTCGTCTCGCGTAAACCAAAGAAGTAAGGCCCGAAGTTAACAGTACGAGGCTGCCTGGCTCAGGAACAGCGGCACCCGGCCCTCCCCCTCCGCCGGTCACCACTGTGCCAGTGAGAAATGCTCCCGTGTCAAGACACCGTACGTTCCTACTATTGTCGTTGATGCAGTTTCCACGGCCGATAGTCGCTGGGGTAACGAGTTCGTCAGAGCAGCCTCCCAGAGTTCCGGGGCCGGGACAACCTGCTGCTCCGCTTAGAATTGAGACAACTCCCCCGATACCTGGGAGCGGCCCGGGGAGTGCTAGATCGAGGGAACGGGTGCCGACAGGGGTGGAAAAGTCGAGAGTGAATTCGGGAAGAAGACCCGGTGGCGGCGGTATGTAGCTGGCTATCGTATTTGCGGGGGCATATGAGAAGGCACCTAGAACAGTACCTGCGGTGGTGTTGACGTTGAAGGCGGTGATTAACCCGGTCGTAAGGTTCAAGGTAAAAGTGCCCGAAAGCGCGCCGCCGTCACTAAAAGTGCCGTTGCTGATGGTCCAATCCACCACTGTGTCTGCTTTTGCGGTCCACGGAAAAGCCGCCAAAATAATCAAGGAAAATAGAGCAACCAACCGATGCATTTGCGCCTCCAGTCAGAAGGAACGGACACCCATCAAAAGGATTCCCCCGGTCGCACTTTCGCGGCCGCAGTTTCACTGTAATGGGCATTTTTGGTACCAAAGGGTTCTCATTGAAAACAAATGCTTTGAAAGGTCGACAACGGAAACCCCTTGCTGAATTGCGTGATTCTTGAGAATAGTTCTGCAAGACTTTTCCTCAATACTTACACCAATGCCGCCGTTTCGGTGACAGGAATCTCTTAACTTAATGGTGTAGTCGGGACGGCTTCAGCCCGGGGTGAGCGCAGCGAAAACGGGAGCGGCGCTTTCAAGCGCCGCGAAAAAAAGTTCCCTTCCCACAAAGGGCTTTAGCCCGGGTCCCCGCTATCGCACAGCGGCGCCGCTTGCGTCCCGAATCATTCTACGGGACGCCGATCCTCTCGGCGATGTAGCGCCCACCCCTTATCCGGTGCCCTTATCCGGTGTATGATGCGTCCACGACGTCGGCCCCTCGATTACCCCCCAAATCACCCAAGGAGAGCACCATGAGAAATTGGATTTTGTTGAGTATCGGCACCGTGTTGGTCACCGGCCTCTACGCCGCGGCGCCCCAAACCAGCGGCGGCAACAAGGACGAGCAGGAAATTCGAGCACTGGAAGAGCGCTTCGCTGCGGCTTTCCGCGCCAAAGACGTACCCGCCATCATGAAGGGCTACGCGCCCGGTAACGATTTATTTGTTTTCGACGTGATCTCTCCGCGTCAGTACATTGGCTTCGACGCCTACAAGAAGGACTTCGAGAACTTCTTCGCAGCTTTTCCAGGCCCCGTCGACAAGTTTGAAGTGCAAGACCTCAGCATCGTTACGGACAGCAAGCTGGCATTTTCCCATAGCATCCAGCCCAGTATCATGACCGCCAAAGACGGCTCGAAGTACAACCTCGTAGTGCGCGTCACCGACGCCTATCGCAAGATCAATGGGAAATGGCTCATCATCCACGAGCACATTTCCATCCCCGTTGATCTAAACACCGGCAAAGCCGACCCCACTTCCAAACCCTAACTGAGCGCCATCCCGAACACTCCTTTGTAGCGGCGCAGCATGCTGCGCCCGCCCCGTAGGGGCACCACATGTCGTGCCCGCGCGAATCCGCGAGCACTCCCCTGTAGCGCCCACTTTCTGCTTGCCCTGAGTCTCGAAGGGAAGCGGGCTCCATCTTTTGGCGGGCGGACCTTCAGCGTGTCCTGAGGTAACGAAGGGCTCCGACATAAAGTTCGCCCGCATGAATGCGCTTCAATAAAACGAGTTACCGTCTCCTTCGTCTAAGCGGGGGCATGCCAATCCAAAGGAGGAATTTACGATGAAGCGGTCTTCGCTTGCGCTAGTTGCGGTCACTTTCCTTGCCGTCGGCGGAAAGACTCTTTACGGTCAGGGCCAATCGCAGAATCAAGCTCCGCGCCCTGCGTGTTCCCGCGCAGACGAGACGCTGGAGATGTGGAACGACATCGGGAACAAACTCATCGCCATGGCCCAGGATTTTCCCGAAGATACGTACGATTTCAAACTGCAGAAAGACCAGCGCACCTGTGCAGAAAATCTTCTACACGTTGCCGCGGTCGACTTCGATCTGATCCGCTCGGCTTCCGGATCAAACATCGGTCCCGACTTCGGCAATAACAAGCACAACCCGTCGCGAGACGTTTACAAAACGAAAGCCGACGTGGTGAAGCTGATTCAGCAGGCGGTCGCGGATGGAGCAAACCTGATTCAACAGCAGGGCGACGCGGGGTTGGACAAAACGATGAAAATGCCGTGGGGAAACAGCCTAGCCCACAATTCCTACATCTGGCTGTTCGCCATCGAGCACAGCGCCGAGCACTACGGCCAGCTTGTCGTCTACTATCGCGCAAACAACCTGGTGCCGCCGGACTCGCGCCGGTAATACGGTCCTTGAAAATTTCTCAAACCAATTGAGGAGCCTCACTCCAATGAAACCAAATCGAATCTTCTTGCTGTTGGCAGTACTCGTCTTTACCGCGGCCGCTTTGGGACAGCGCACAACGAGCGTCGCAGCCGCAAGCGCGCCTCAGGCGCAACAGTCACCGCAGTCTCCGCCAACTATAGCTTCCACTCTGGACCGCGAGATCAGCACCATCGAAAAGGAAATTGTGGAAGCCGCCGAAGCCATGCCGGAAGATAAATTCAACTTCTCTCCTGAAAACTTGAGCATTCCAGGGAGCGGCTACGTTCACAACGCAGAACATGTTGCAGCCCGCGCAGAACAGCAAATCGCCCCGCCTGTATCTGGCCACATTCGCCGTCGCCCACGCCTTTGATCATTACGGACAGATGGTCGAGTATTTGCGCATGAACGGAATTGTGCCGCCAGCCAGCCGCGTAAAGTCAGACTGATTGGCGGGTGGCCGACAGCATCGACTGCGCTGGAGCAGCACAAGCCCGCATCCTTCCCTTGTAGGGGCGCAGCTTTATCCCGAGTGAATGCGAGGGAACTGCTGCGCCCCATCTCGGCAACACCTGAGCTACATCACCTCTTCTCTGTAGCCACGCAGCATGCTGCGCCCGTCCATTCGAGGTCAGTAAGCTGTGATCCCGGTTCGCCGGGCTCACCACTTCACACAAGCTCCAACACACGCCAGGACAGGTACAGCAAATCCTGTATATCCTTTTCGTGCGCGTTATACCAAGATTGCTCACTATTTGTATACCCTGGCTCGGGCAGCGGTCTCGCGCACATCGCTGTTCGCTTTCTGCCAGCGACCTGTGCCCATTTCGAGCCTCGAGACCAGGGTGGGACGGTGAGAACGTGACCGAATCTACCGTGCCTCAGAAGAGCGATGCCGTCCAGACTTCCATTCCTGAGGGTGCCGTGCCGCTGGAATCGGTTCTCTGCACGGAGGAATTGCATCGTCGCCCTGCGCGTCCGCCCGATCACGAGAAGGAGAACCGCGCTCTAGTGTCCCTGGCCCGTGCGCTGGCCGACTCGCCGCGTACGATTCTTCAGGAACTGGCCGATACAATCCTTGAGGTCTTTGAAGCCGACTCGGCAGGCCTCAGTCTTCTTACGACGCACGATGGCGGAAAGCGGTTCTACTGGCCGGCCATCGCCGGCATATGGAAACCGTACATCGGCGGCGGCACACCGCGCGATTTCGGCCCCTGCGGCGACGTGCTGGATCGCAACATCCCGCTGTTGTTCCGTCACTTTGAACGGCGCTATCCCTATTTCGAACCGGTCAAGCCTCCGGTCGAAGAGTGCCTACTGGTTCCTTTTTATGTCGAAGGCAAAGCCGTTGGCACGATTTGGGCAATCTCCCACGATGAGCACCGCAAGTTCGACGCGGAGGATGAGCGGCTTCTGAGCTCCCTCGGCACATTCGCCTCCTCCGCCTACCAAATTCACACATCCATCGACGCCCTCAAATTGGAAATGACCGAGCGCCTCAGTGCCGAAGCAGCGCTGCGCCAGCGTACCGCCCAATTCGAGATACTCCTCAACGAGGCTCCGCTCGGCGTCCATCTCGTCGATGCAGATTTTAGGCTTCGCCACGCCAACCCCACCGCTATGTCTGCCTTCGGCAATGTTTCAGACTTGATCGGCAGGGACTTTGGCGAAGTGATTCACACCCTGTTCCCAATGTCCCAAGCGAACGAAATCGTGGAACGATTCCGCCACACTCTCGAAACTGGAGAACAGTACTTCGCGCTTGAATGGGTCGGCCAGCGCCTTGACCGAGCGGCACGCGAGTTCTATGAGTGGCAAATAAGTCGCATCCCTCTTCCCGATGGTCGCTACGGTGTGGTCTGCTATTTCCGCGATATTTCCTCGCAGGTAAGCGCTCGGGAGATTCTTCGTGCTAACCAGGATCAACTCCGCGCTTTGACGGATACGCTGGAAGCGCAGGTTCAAGTGAGAACGGAGGAACTTGAGAAGCAGTCCGAACTCCTTCGAGAACTGTCGCAGAGCTTGATGCAAGCACAGGACGACGAAAGGCGGCGCATCGCGCGCGAACTGCACGACAGCGTGGGACAAATCTTGTCGGCGCTCGGCATGAACCTTGGGACCGTCGCTCAGCACGCAAGACAAAGCGCTCCGCAGCTCGTTAGCATCACCGGCGAGGGGCAGCACTTGGTGCAGCAACTAGACCAAGAAATACGCACGATGTCCTACTTGTTGCATCCCCCGCTGTTGGACGACAGCGGGCTTGCCCAGGCACTTCGTTGGTACATACGAGGCCTGAAGGAACGCAGCGGTCTGGATACCGCTTTGAGCATTCCCGAAGGTTTCGGAAGACTCTCTCGCGAGACGGAGTTGGCAATGTTTCGCGTCGTTCAGGAATGCCTGACCAACGTTCATCGCCACTCCGAGAGCACCAAAGCGACAGTTCGCATCGCCCGTGACGACAAGCGCGTCTACCTTCAGGTTCAAGATGAAGGTAAAGGAATGCCACCGGAAAAACTCCGTGAGATCCAATCGCACGGTTCAGGCGTGGGAATCCGCGGGATGCGTGAGCGTGTCCGTCCGCTAAAAGGCCATTTGGAGATTGTGTCGGATAGCCGCGGCACCAAGGTCTCCGTTACATTCCCCGCCGCGCACGATTCTTCAAAACGGAAGACCGGCATCTCAAAAACTCAGTCCGCTGAATAGATGCTCGCCGGAACTCGCTGAAAAGTCGATGAACGACGGGCCAGCCCGCCGCGCCTTAACCGGCGGTCGTCGGGATACTCTAAGTCGCCCTCGCGGATCGCCAGCACTTCCATATTCGCCGCAACCTTCCGTGTGCGGATACACGAGGCGGCCGATAGGATGATTTAAAATTGAAAGGGTTTTCGGTGTCGTGCTGCTACCGGTATGCGCTTGGTCCTTGCCTGTGCCATAGCTATAGCGGCGTTTCTCGGAAGGCAAGCCTTGTCGAATGGTCCGCGACCGGCACGCGCCTATAGGTGGTCAGTTCGTATCTGTTGGGCCTCTATGGTTCAACTTAAGAAAAAGCCTGTTTCCCGTGTTTTGGCAATAGATTTGATACTCGCCGGGCCAAAGCGCCGCAAGTTCGTAGACGCGAACCTTGGCAGCCGCGAGACTCGGTGCGGCTTGAACCCATCGAGGTTCGCCGTCGTCTCCAACCTTGAAGATGCAAAATGGGGGAAACATGCCGCTAGGCGATTTTCTATCACAAACGGCACCGGCGTGCAGTAAAGATTTGACCGAGTTGGCGCAAATGCTGGCCCTAGCAAAAGCGAAAAATTCCCGCAGCATCTTAAACCTTCGGGCACCAATGTAGGGAGAAGCACGCAGAGTTGCAAGCCATTCAATCCACAGTGTTTAATTTCTCACTTGACAAATAGTAACGGATGCGGTAATCTCCAAGTTAAGGTTCTGCTGACCGTGTCCCCGTTTCATCCCTTCCTTCTTCCGCAACCCCGTGTGTTTTTCTTGTAACCTGCTGCTCCTCCCGTCGTCTGCATCACGTGGCGCAAATATCTCTCCTGCTCTCAGCACGTTGCGCATACTTCCTGTCGCCACGGGGGTGTACCGATTTACCCTGCTTGCCCTGAGCCTCGAAGGGAGCGACCATCGGGAGTCGAAGGATCTCAGTTGCTCACTAACTCCTTTAGATTCAGCACTTCCATGGAACCTCGCATTTTGCACTATTTTGGTGCAAATAAGTCCTTTAGAATCCGCACTTACAGACACCCCTCTTGTAACTCCTTTAGATTCCGCACTTACAAAAACACCCGGGGGGTGGTGGGGGGTCGTCTGCAGCTTCTCTCGTTTACCCAGAGTGTTCTTTGCGAAGCCTTACGGCAGGGGTGCTCTGAAACTGTCAACTGACAACTGTTTACCCAGAGACGGATTTGCGAAGGGTCGAAAACTTCTCCATTCGCCAGCCGGATGGCCCAGTGCGCGGCGCTGGCCGTCGAGGAAGCGCCGGCAGGCGATGCGGTCAAGCGCGGCGGTGCTTGCCCTCGTCCTCAATGGACGCTTTGCCGTCCACCGATGCCGGTGCTTCCTCTCTCCAGCGACGCACACCGAGCCACCCGCAGGGGTTTTGGCTGGCCTCCCGGTAACAGCGATGCCTACTCGGAACTCTTGCAACGCGAGCGCTTCAGCCGCGCGCTCGCTGCCCAACTCTACGGCCGGCGCCCCGACCGTTTCTGCGCAGCAACCACCGGCGTCCCTTCCTCCGGGTCCTCCGCGGACGCGCTGCTGCCCACGCTCGAAAACGCCGACCGCAGCACGTCATTCGCAAAGAAATTCTTCCCGTCGATCGGCACCATCATGATCTGCAACTTGTCCGACAGCCGCTCGGCGATGATTTTCTGGATCAGCATCGGATTCTGCTTCAGCACCGCCGCCTCAAATTTCATGCGCTCCGCATCCGCCGCGGCCGTAACGCGAATGCGATTCGCCTCCGCATCCGAAAGATTCTTCTGCCGCTCCAGTTCCGCTTTGCTGTCGATGACTTTCGCCTGCGCCGCCGCTTCCGCGTTCTGCAGCGTGGCTTCCTTGCGCGCTTGCGCTTCCAGCTTGCTCTGCTCGATCTGCTTCTGCTTAAGCGGCAGCGTGTACTGCATGGAATCCGATTCCGCTTTGGCCTGTAGCACGCGAACTTGCGCTTGCGCCTCCGCCTGCTTCACGTCGCGAGACTTCTGCGCCTCCGCTTCCAGTTCCGCGATTTTCACCTGCTTCTGCTTGATTTCCGTCTCCGTGCCCAACCGCTCGTTTTCCTGCTCTTTCAACAGCAATCCTTCCAGTCCCTGCGCGTACTCTTCCGGCAGCTTCAAATCCCGCAGCAGCACTTCGCGCACAATAATTCCATCGCTCGCCAGCCGCGAAGTGATCGCATTCGACGCGCCCAGCCGCAACTCCTCGCGCTTGGTCGCAAATATTTCGCGCGTGATGTAATTCGGCGCCAGTTGCCGGTAAATTGTCGCCACCGTCGGCGCCACAACTTCATCGCCGACCGCGCGCGGCAAATTCGCATGAATGTAACTCAGCCGCTGCGGATCCAACCGGTAACGAACGCTAACCGCAAGTCCAATATTCAGTCCTTCGCGCGCCTGCACCGTCAGTACTTCCGGCGCCGCACTCGCCGCCGCGCCAGCGCTCGCTGAAGTCGCCGCGGCGGAACCACCGACATGCGCAACGTAGCTGGCCGCAGTCGTGTAAACCTGCTCGCGCGTGTCATACAACTCCACGCTATCGACCAGCGGCGTGATGAGATGCACGCCCGGATACAACGTGCCCGGCCGGGCTCCCCAGATTTGGCTGACGCGCACTCCCGCGAATCCGTCTGGCACCACTACAATACTGTACGCCACCAAAAGCGGCAGCACGCCCGCCGCCGCAAGCCGCTGGGCAAGTCCCCAGCGGACTGGCCGTAAAGGGCGGCCAACCTCCGCGCCCTGTTCTTCCGGGACTAGTTCGCCGGCGGTTTCGTCCCGGCGGCGACCCAGGAGCCGGCGCAGTTGCGAGGAAAGATAAATGTCGTAAACCACCAGTGCGCCCGAACTGCCGAAGAGGCCGATACCCAGAATGACCAGCAAATATTTCAGGGCCAGCATTTACTTGCTCCCTTCTTTGTTCGAAGCGCTCGTGTGCGCGATCGTGCGTTGCCGGGGCGCCGCGATGGAGGCGGCGGCTGGTCGCATCATCTCCACGGTGGCGCGGAGAAGCAGCCAATACACTGCGACGGCGGCGGCGCCCGCAATCAGCGTTGCCAGAACCAACATCGCCAAATTGACCAGAATCCACATGAATGCATTCCTCCTGTGATTGAGCTGCAAATGGGGTATGGCACGGTACACGCCATTCGAAACAAACTGAAAAAGAAGGGGTTAAGCGGCGGGCGGGGCGGATGCTGCGTGGGGCGGGGAACACGGCGTGGGTGGGCGGACGCAGTAACACGGACGCAGTAACACGGACGCAGTAAAATGACGCGTCCGTTTGGTGCCGCCGCGAATCAGAGGTAGTGTATTAGTCCGAGATTGTTGCAGCCCAATCAGTTTACGCGAGAGGCGAAATGAAGAATGCCGATTAGCCCAGGACTTCGCATCGGACGCATCCTCGGGATACCCATCTACGTACACGCGAGTTGGATGATCATTTTTGTGCTGATCACCATGTCGCTGGCGATGCAGTTCACGCAGCAGCATCCGCAGTGGACAACGGTGCAGCACTGGGCCGTGGGCATCGCAACAAGCCTTCTGTTTTTTGCTTCTGTTCTTTTCCACGAGTTGGCGCACAGCATGGTGGCGCGCATTTACAAGATTCGCGTGATCTCGATCACTTTGTTCGTGTTTGGCGGGGTGGCGCGGATTGCACGCGAACCGGCGAAAGCCATTCAAGAATTCAACATCGCGATTGCCGGACCGCTTGCCAGCTTTTTTTTGGCTCTGGTTTTTTACAGCTTGACGCAGTTTTTCCCATACGCGCAAATGACCGGCGCGCTTGCCGTGTGGTTGGCGCAAACCAATGCGGCGCTGGCGCTTTTTAATTTGTTGCCAGGTTTTCCGTTGGACGGAGGCCGAATTTTCCGCGCCATCGTGTGGGGAGTGACAAAAGATTTCGCGCGCGCGACAAGGGTCGCCGGCATGAGCGGAAAAGTTGTGGCTTACGGGATGATAGTTTTCGGCGCCTGGTACGCGATGAAAGGGCAATGGACTTCAGGGCTCTGGCTCGCATTCATTGGCTGGTTTCTGCTGAATGCTGCGCAGGAGAGCGTTGCGCAAGTGGCGATTCGCGAGGCGCTGAGCGGGCTGCACGCTGCTGATGTGATGAGCCACGAAGTCCCTACTGTTCCACGCAACATGTCGCTGGAGGAGTACGGTCAGGAAGTGGCGCGCACGGGACGGCGTTGTCATCTGGTGACCACAGACGACCGGCTTGTGGGCATGATCAATGTGCATGCGCTGAATTCCGTTCCGCGCAATGAGTGGGGCAACATGTCCGTGCAAAGCGTGATGATTCCGCGCGAGAAAATTTTGTGGGCCAGGCCGGAAGAGCCGCTGCTGGGTCTGCTTGAGCGGCTGGTTTCCGCGGACGTAAATCAGATGCCTGTGGTGAGCGACACCGAGAATGATGGGGCGCACATCATCGGGATGATCACGCGCGATTCCATCCTGCGTGTGATGCAGGCGCGCAGCGAAGTTGGTTCGCTGACTCCGACGCGCTAAGCGCAACCCGCCTCAGAAGAGATCAAGCGCGGCGTTATGGGTTAATTTTCGCGCGACGCGCGAAACCGGAATCCGCCGCTACGGTGATCCAGGGTGACGCCGGCGAAGCCCGCGATGGTCAATCGCGCGGCAAGCGAAGCCGGTTGTACTGGCACAAACGTGCTGTTGGTATGAATGACGCGGTGGAACCATCCGTCTGGGATTTCAAACGCAAAAAAGTGGCCGCCTGGTTGCAGGACGCGGTGAACTTCCGCGAAGGTGCGATCCTGCAGTTCGCACGAGCGCAAATGATGCAAGACAAGAACAGCAACCGCCGAGGAGAAGATGCGGTCGGCAAAGGGCAGCGCAGCCGCGTCGCCCTGCACGACGCCGGCGCCTTTTCCGTTCTTCTGCGCCAGGCGCGCAGCAGATTCATGGTCATATTCGAGACTGATGACATGAGGGACGCGTTTTCGCAATTCGGCAGTGGCAGCGCCCGGACCAGACCCAATTTCCAGAAGGTGATTGCCCAGATCCGCTTGCCCTAAGAGCCAGGGCAGCAATCGCTCGCGGGTTATCCAGCGCCAGAATGACGTAGAGCAATACCAATTTTCAAGCAAGTTCATTCGGTCTCGCCGCCGATGGGCAGCGACCTAATCTGAACCTTTTTTGGCTCGATGACCACAATCGATCCACGCCTCAGCGCGTCTCGTATTTCCCCGTTGCAGAGTAGCGAATAACAATTCAAATTCAGTTGAGGGATTGCCTGAGGTCCGTCGAAAAAGCACCACGGAAGGTCGCGACCATCCAGTTTCCGCGAGGAGCGTGCCGAAGTCGGCGTCTGCCGACACCAAGATTCGGTGTTCGACCGCGGCTCTTTTGAAAATTATTTCATCCACTGCAGATTGCAGACCATAGTCTCGAACATGCACGCAATCATATCCGGCTTGGCCGAGGTGGCTGGAAACACTCGGCGAAATTGTGTTGTCGATCAAAAATTTCAAGACAGCTCAGATACTGGCAATTCCCGTTCGCGGACTGCGCTAGCTGCGTACCGTAAGGCTTCGCGAATGTCCTCTTCTTCGAGGTCCGCGTAGTCGGCCAAAATCTGCTGGTGGCTCATTCCTTCGGCAACCATGCTGACGACGCGAGCGACGGGAATGCGCAGGCCGCGGATGCAAGGCAAGCCGCCCATTTGTTGAGGATTTACTGTTATTCGAGGAAATGCCTTCATGGCATTTAGTATAACCCGAACTCCAGTGCCGTTCAGCGGTTGACTGCGGCCATCATGGATTCGGGGTAGCGGTTGCCGGCGGCGGCGCCGTGGGGGGCGACTTCGTCGATGCGGCGCAAGTCTTGTGGCGTCAGTTTTACGTTCAAGGCGCCGACGTTTTCTTCCAGGTATTTGCGGCGTTTCGTGCCGGGAATCGGAATGATGTCTTCGCCTTGCGCGAGCAGCCAGGCCAGGGCTAACTGACTTGGCGTGCACTTCTTTTCTTTGGCGATTTCTTCGACGCGCCGTACCAACTCCAAGTTCTTCTGAAAGTTTTCGCCCTGGAATCGAGGGGACATTCGCCGGTAGTCGTCGGGAGCGAAATCTTCGAATCGCTTGATCTGTCCGGTGAGGAAGCCGCGGCCTAGCGGGGAGTAAGCGACGAAGGCAACGCCAATTTCCCGGGTTGTGGGTAGAATTTCGTCTTCGGGGTCGCGCGTCCAGAGCGAATACTCGGTCTGCAACGCGGCGACGGGGTGCACTTTGTGTGCGCGGCGAATGGTTTGCGCGGAAGCCTCGGATAACCCGAGGTGCCGCACCTTGCCGGCGCGCACGAGCTCCGCCATGGCGCCGACTGTCTCTTCGATCGGCACATTGGGATCGACGCGATGTTGGTAGTAGAGGTCGATCACCTCGACGCCGAGGCGCTTCAAGCTGGCATCGCAGGCGGAGCGCACATACGGGGCGCTTCCATTGACGCCGCGCACGTTCGGATCGGTCTTGCTGCGAATGATGCCGAATTTTGTGGCGAGAAAGACTTTGTCGCGAAGGCCACGAATGGCCTGGCCAACCAAAATCTCGTTGTCGCCGTGGCCGTAAATGTCCGCGGTATCGAGGAAGGTTATGCCTAGTTCGATGGCGCGGTGAATCGTGGCGATCGATTCCGCATCGTCGCGGGCGCCGTAAAACTCGGACATGCCCATGCAGCCGAGACCGAGCGCGGATACCTCCGGGCCATTTCTTCCCAAGCGTCTTTTTTCCATGACTTGCTCCTTTATGGTGTGTAGTGGTTCGATGAGTTCGCGTGGGGATCGGATACTTCCGGAGTGAACTGCTCACCACCTCGCTTAAATTGACTTGACTGCGGTACGCAAACTAAGATGGCCGCCACATGGCTGATCCTCAGTCTCTTATCGGCCAAAACACCTCTCACTACTGCATCCTCGAAAAATTAGGCGGGGGTGGAATGGGTGTGGTGTATAAGGCAGAAGACCTGCGCCTTCACCGGTTTGTTGCGCTGAAGTTTTTGCCGGATGAGGTCGCCAAAGACCCGCAGGCACTGGCTCGTTTTCAGCGCGAAGCGCAAGCTGCATCCGCTCTGAATCATCCAAACATCTGTACCATCCACGACATTGGCGAGGAATCCGACAAAGCTTTCATCGCCATGGAGTATCTAGAGGGCAAGACTCTAAAGCACACAATCGCTTGTCGGCCGATGGAGCTGGAGATATTACTGGATGTGGCGATTGGAGTGGCCGACGGGCTCAACGCTGCGCACTCTAAAGGCATCGTCCATCGAGACATCAAGCCAGCGAACATTTTCCTTACCGAAGGTGGGCACGCCAAGATTTTGGACTTTGGCTTGGCGAAAGTGAGCCCACATAGAAGCAAGACCGGCAGCGCGGAAACTCTGGCCACGCTGGGCGTGGATGCAGAACAACTGACCAGCCCCGGCACTATGTTGGGTACCGTCGCGTATATGTCTCCCGAACAGGTCAGGGGGAAGGAGCTCGATGCTCGCTCCGATCTATTCTCATTCGGTGCGGTCTTGTACGAGATGGCAACAGGGCAGCTACCGTTCCGCGGAGAGAGTTCGGGAGTCATTTTAAGTGCGATTCTGGAACGCCCGCCTGTGCTTCCGGCGCGGCTGAATCGCGAACTGCCTCCCCGGCTCGAAGACATTATCAGCAAGGCCCTGGAGAAAGACCGAAACCTGCGTTACCAAAGCGCGGCGGAGATGAGAGCCGACCTGCAACGGCTGAAGCGCGATACGGGCTCGGGACAGTCCGCTGCCAGAATATCCGCGGAGCGTGCTGACACATATTCATCGAACGCGAAAGACAGCCCTTCGCATGCATCGGTCGCCGCCAAGCCCGCGAGGCTTGGATGGAAAGGGTGGGCAGTCGCTGTCGGCGGCTTCGGTCTTGTCGTCATCGCGTCGCTCATCTATTTTCAATCTCGACCCCTCCCGCCACCCAGAGTATCGGGCTACGCTGCCCTCACTCACGACGGGAATTTTAAACAGCTCGCTGGAACGGACGGAGCACGGCTTTACTTTAACGAATTCGCTCGAGCCTCGGGCATCGCGCAGGTGTCAAGCTCCGGTGGCGAGGTGGCGCGCGTCCCGATTCCCGCCCAGGGTATGATCCTGCTTGCCGTTTCTCCCGACGGGGGAACACTGTTAGTCGCCGATGCGCTGGGCCCGCCGTTTTTCAATGGACCACTTTGGCAACTGCCCGTGCTCGGCGGGTCAGCTCGCAGAATGGGAGCGGCGGTGGGACGGGCCGCTGCGTGGTCTCCTGACGGCCAAATGATTGTTTACGCCGACGGATACGACTTAATTCTGGCCAAGAGAGATGGCACTGAACCCCACAAGCTTGTCTCTTTGCCCGATCAAGGTTTTGAGCTCGCTTGGTCGCCGGACGGCACGGTGATTCGATTCAGAGCCGGGGATCGAAATTCTACTCCGTTCTCGCTTTGGCAGGTTTCCATCAACGGGACGAACCTGCATCCCGTGTTGCCCGCTTGGCGCACTCCTCCCCGCGAATGTTGCGGCAAATGGACTGCCGACGGGAAATATTTTGTTTTCGAGTCCGACGGCAATATCTGGGCCCGCGAGGAAAAGAAGAATTGGTTTGGAAAAGCCAATGGCCAACCCTTCCAGTTGACTTCCGGGCCGATGTCTTTCTCCTGGCCTCTTCCCAGCAGGGATGGCAAGACGCTGTTCGCTGTGGGGGCACTCCCACGTGGGGAACTGGCTCGCTATGATGCGAAGTCCGCCCAATTCGCTTCATTTCTTTCCGGAATTTCGGCGGATAGCGTCAGCTTTTCCAGGGATGGGCAATGGGTGGCCTATGTCAGCTTCCCGGATGGAACACTGTGGAGAAGCAAATTAGACGGCAGCCAGCGAATCCAGCTAAGTTACTCGCCTATCTATGCCTTTCTGCCTAGCTGGTCACCTGCTGGACAGGAAATCGTCTTCAATGCTTTTTCGCGCGGCCAGAAGGCGAAAGTGTACACGGTTTCAACCGATGGTGGAACGCCGCGCGAACTGATCCCTGACGACCCCCAGGAACAGTATGATCCGACCTGGTCGCCTGACGGAACAAGAATTGTCTTCGGCGGCGCTGCAGGGAATCGCAGCGCCAGCATCCGGATCCTGGACGTTAAGACCAATCGAATTTCGACCGTGCCCGGCTCAAACGGTCTTTACTCGCCACGTTGGTCGCCTGACGGACGCTATGTCGTTGCCATGCCTTTCGATTCACGTAGCCTTATGCTTTTTGATTTCGCTGCCCAACGGTGGGACGAGATCGCGAAAATAACAGCGGGTTTCCCCAATTGGTCGAAAACCGGAGAGTATGTGTACTTCTTGCACGAGCAGAGTCAGCCGTCCGTGATGCGAGTGCGCATTCGTGATCGAAAACTTGAGCAAGTGGCAGATCTGAAAAATTTCCGGCAAACTGGGTATTTCAGTGTCTGGCTAGGATTGGCTCCCGACGACTCACCTGTTCTGCTTCGCGACACGGGCACCCAGGAAATTTACGCTCTAGACTGGCAGGCTCCGTAACTCACACTCGCCGCTTCGCCGCTCCTTCCGGCCTTTGTGTGCCGCATGAACTCCTCCATGGGACGCCGACCGTGGCATCACATCCTGTCCGAGCACGCGAAATTCAGTTGTGCCCTGAGAATCTGTGCGCAAACGCCGTGCAGCCGGCTCCCGCAAGCACGGTTTCACTTGTTCCAGACTGAAATTTGCACTATATCAATTTGCAAAGGAGGCCAAATTCCATGTCGAATCCTCCCTATCGGGCTTTGCGAATCATATTAGGTATTGCTTTGGTGTTCACCGCAGCGGCAGGGCTGCTGCTTGTCTTGGCCGGCAAGCCGCTCGTCATGCGCTTGCTTCTCTACCCTCCTGAGACTGAAGTGTCCACGTTATTGCTGTTCACGATGAGGGAATTGGGCGGACTAGCTGTCATGCTGAGTGTCTTGTTCTTTTTTGCAGCGCGTGACCCGGTTCGCAACATCGCTATCGTGAATGGGCTCATCGTGGGCCTTTGCGTCCTCGCCGTCACACCCTTGCTGTCGCTCTACACGCTGGACATTCGTCGACTCTATCCCGGCTACCTGATCTGGGGTCGGTCGCTAGTCCGGTTGGTACTGGCCGCGGTGCTCTATTTCCTGCGACCGCGAGAGACCCTCGGAGGACAATCCTAGAAGAAGGTGAGGGATTGAGGTTTTGCCTTGATCGTCACGGGGAATTCCGATTCTTCTGGGTAGAACTGCCTTCGAATCCGACTGGGCAACGGGTCGCGTGCCAGTGGGACATATAGTCGGGTAGTCGAAAACTGACCCTCTACTGGAAGGTAGTCAGGGCCGACGTTGAGAGTCGAACGCTCTTCTCCTGGTATTCGCCTTGCAGAGCGGTATTGTATCGTATTCTGCCGGCTAGGCTTATTGGAGCAAACCCTTTGCTTGTAACCGGTTAGGCCTTGGAGGCATCTAAGGAAATACTAACAAAACATTCACGATATATACGCATAGCACCCATTAAAATTATTCGTAGGGTGCCCGGCCCAAAAGACGTTAAGGTGTACTTGTAGGCTAAGAAAGAGGAGTACTAGAACATGGTTAAGCAGTTTCTTCTGGCCAGTGATTTCGACCAGACGCTCAGCTTTAACGACTCCGGCGTCGTTCTGAGCGAACTCATCGGCTTTCACGGCTTCCACGACAAGGTCGCCGGACTGTCGCAAATGAACCTCGTGCAGCAGGGCGCGGAGCTCAGCTACCTGATCTTGCACGATCCGGAGTTCCGCCGCGTGCGCCGCGATAACCTGATCGAGACCGGCAAGCGCATTCGCTTGAAGCACGACGTCGCGCTGTTTGCGCGGGCACTCGACAACCTTGCTGACGATTACAAGTTTTCGTTTTACGTCATCTCCGCCTCGCCGCAGGAAATTATCCAGTCGGCGCTGGAAGGCATTGTGCCAGCGGATCACATAATCGGGACGCGTTTCCGCTACAACGATGCGACCGGCGAAGTGGAGTCCATCATTCGGGCTTCCGCGGGATGGGGCAAAATCACCGTGCTGGAAGAGATCCGCTCGACGCTGGGGATCAGCCACGATCACATCATTTACATGGGCGACGGCAGCTCCGATTTGCCAGTGATGATGCATGTGAACCAGCACGACGGACTGACCATAGCGGTGTCTGAAGCGAAATACATCACGAAGGTCGCGCGGCGCACAGTGCTCAGCGACAACGCGATGAGCGTGCTCGTACCCGTGCTGGAGGAAGTGCTGCGGTGGGATTCGGTTCGCATCCGCCGCATGTTTGCCAGTTACGGGCTAACGCTGCGCGAGTGGGACAAGACGCGCACGGACATGCTGACGATCCAGGACTCCGCGTTGCCCGTTCCCGTAGCCGCGGCCAGCCAGTCACACTAAATCACCGTAAACATAGCTTGCGATTGCCGGGTGCCGCCTTTTTGCGGATGCCACCCGGCAATTTTCAACTGTCGGCTACTCGCTCTTTTCTGTACTCTGAGAATGTCCAGCCAAAAGAGGCAGGCGGGTATTTTATGAGAGCATCCCCTCGCGCATTCCTTGCAATGATTCTCCTAATGTCGAACTGGCACGGGCTGGAGTTCGCGGAGGCAAGCGCTGCCGCGAAAGGGCCGCAAACGCCGACGTCACCGCCGAAGCCTACAGTGTACGTTTCCGATTTCGAGATCGACGTTCTGCCATCGCCGCAGTCTGGCGCGCCGAAGCCGGAAGAAGATCCCGGGAAACAGGCCAGCCGGCTTGTGGAGCTGATGTCGACGAAGCTGGTTGCTGCTTTGCAGAAGGCCGGCTATACCGCGGTGCGCATGCACGCGGGCGACGCACGCCCGGACAGCGGCGTCCAGATTCGCGGGTTGTTCGCGGAAGTGGACAACGAAAATCACTGGCGCCGCGCGGTCATTCGGACCGCTACGGACTCCGGCAAAATGGAAGCTCTAGTCGCGGTGGCGAACCTGGCAAAACCGGAGCAGGCGCTGTACGAGATCGCGCATTTGCCCGGGAACGAACCAAAGCCCGGCGCGGTGATCACACTAAGTCCGTACGTTCCGCTGACGAAATTCGATCTCAGCAAGGATGCGAACGAAGATGTGTTCCAGAAAATAGCGCCGCGGATCGTCAACGATTTAACCGACTTGCTTAACGCCAACCCCTTGGCGATACCTCAATAGGTTCTGGCGGCCGTCGTTGCGGAAAAAAAGGACCATTAGCGGAAGCGGGCGGTGAGGCCGCCATCGGCGATCATGGTATGGCCGGTGACGTAGGATGCGGCGTCGGAACATAGCCAGGCGATCACCTCGCCGGCTTCCTTGGGATCGCCGATTCTTCCCAGCGCGATCATGGCCTTGAAGCTTTCTTCGGCTTTCTTGCGCGCGTCGGGATTTCCGCCGGTGGAACGGTTGATGGCGTTGTTGAGCATGGGTGTGTCGAACGCACCGGCGGCCAGCGCGTTGATGCGAATGGCGTGGGTGCCGTTCGATAAGAGCGAAGGCGTTGTCAAGGCACAAAACTCCCGAGCAGTGTTTTGTCCACCGCGTGATTGCCAGAGTGGTGGAGGACCGAAGCTCTGAAACTCTCACGGTGAATCAGCTTTCGGCGGATCGTTCCGCCAACCATCGATACGGTCTAAACCTCGACCATGATTCTTCTATCCGAATCCCGGTTTTCGCCGGGACGAGAGCGCCCAATCAATCCCTCGGTCTAGCTTGCGCTGACCAGCGGCACCCGCGAGCTGCTCTCGACACGAACGACCTCTGGATACCCAGTATTCGTGCGCAGCATCCAGTAGAGTCGAATCGCCAACTTCCTTGCTGCCGCCACTTTCGCCACTCCTTTCGCTTTCGTGTGGCAGCGATGCAAATACTCATTGCGAAATCCCGGATCGCACCGTACTGCTCCTTGTGCAGCCTCGACCAACAACATGCGCAGGAAGCGGTTCCCCTGTTTGCTGATCGGGCCCAACCGCTGCTTTCCGCCGGAACTGTACTCCCGCGGAATCAGCCCCAGGTAACTCGCTACTTGCTTGCCGCGCTGAAATCGGGAAACATCTCCCATCGTCAGCACGAAGGCCAGCGAAGTAATCGGCCCTACTCCCGGCTGCGTCATCAGCAGTCGCGCTTTTTCATTCTTCTCCGCAGCTTCCGCTGCCGCTTGATCGAGCGGGGCGATCTGCTCATCCAACATCCCTCTTACCTTGAACAGGTCTTCTCGCCGCCGGCTGGCCCACGGCTTCAGCGGCAGCTCGCGGAGCACCTTCTCACCCGCTTTGCTCCACAGCTTGCGCTTCCTCGTCACGCCCTGGTTCATCGCCAGGTGCTGCAACTCGGTCTTCACCTGCGCGCGAATCCGCACTAGCTTGTAGCGATGGATCAACAACTGCCGCAGATCCTTTTCCTGTCCGGACGGAGTCCAGATCCGCGGAAACCGCCCTTCCATCAACAGTTTCAAAATCAGCGCCGCGTCGCGCCGGTCGTGTTTCTGGGCGCGCACCTCACTGGCGCGAATCTTCGCTGCATCTCCGATCCACACGTCGTGCCCCTGTGTCGTGGCCATTTCCACAAACCACTGACAGTTCCCGGTGGACTCCATCCCGATAAGAGCAGGTGCGGGCAGCTGCCGATAAAACCGCTCGGCTTCTCCCGACCCATGCTCCAACTTCTTTTCTCCCGTCTCTCCAGTGACCGTGTCCAGCCAACAAATCTGTTGCCAACTGGGGTGGTAATCACATCCAATAAGGATCATCGAAGGCTCCTTTCGACCGAATTGCTTCGGTCCTCCAATCAGAAGCATACTCGGCCACCGATCGGAGCCTTCGCTCTTATCCAATCAATTCCAGCGCGGCCGATTTGGAGAGCCCTAGAATACCGGCTTTCGCGGCTGAATAGAGGGAGCCCATGGGCGCGCCGCCGAGACCATTCACGGAAGAAGTGTTCACGATGGCGCCACCTGGCGGATTTTGTATGAGCATCTGCTTGATTTGGAATTTCATGCCGAGCCACACGCCTTTCAGATCGACGGCCATGGTGTGATCGAATTCTTCTTCGGTGAAATCAGCGGTGAGAGAAAAAGCGCCAGTGTAAGCGGCGGCATTGTTGACGGCACAATCGAGGCGGGCGTAGCGGTCGACAGTTTTCTGGACAAGCGCTTCGACCTGATTGGATTTCGAGACGTCCGTGGCAACAAAAAAGACTTCGCCGCCGGATTTCTGGATCTCTTTCACCACTTCCTCGCCGCGCTCGGCATTGCGCGCGGCAATGACTACTTTGGCGCCTTCGCGCGCGAACACCTGCGCGGTGGCGCGCCCGATTCCGGAGTTGCCTCCAGTGACGATCACAACTTTTCCCTTGAGGTTCATGGCACAAGGCCTCTTGTGGCGGACTCTTGTGTTTCTGTTCCACTATAGCGCGCAACTTTTGCGAAATGCGAGTGTTCGTGGGTTTAAGAATAGGTGTATACGCGGCTCCGCGTTTTTTGGCGGAGAGTGCGTAAATCTTGCCTATTGAATCTGTTGCGCAGAGAGGAGTAGTTTCCGGTTACGCTCCTCGAAGGAATTTCGCGGCGCGAACATTGGGTGGGCCCTGGCAGCGCACTCCTCACGCTCGTCTCCGATTTGTCGTCCCCGTGCCTGCGTCTTGAGCTCGTTCTGCCAGGCCTGCGAACCGGGAGGTAGTACATGCGGCGAATCTCTGCGTATTTGGCATTTTCTGTGTTGTTTTTTGGCGTGCAGGCGAGTACGAAGGGGCAAGACATTCTTGTTCCTGCCGGCACACTGCTGCGCTGCACGCTGGATGAACCAAATTTTTCCTCAGCAACCGCGGACATTGGCGATCCGGTGGTTTGCCATCTGAGCGCGCTGCGGCAGTTCGGGAAAGCAGTTTTTCCGCGGGGAAGTTATTTGGGAGGACACCTGGAAGCGGATAAAGAGCCGGGCCATTTTGTGGGCAAAGGCTATTTGAAGATTGAGTTTGACCGCATTGGTTTCCCGGACAGCGACATTCCTGTGCCGAGCAAGATCATCGCTGCGAAAGGATATCGGGTGGACAAAAAGGGAGACATCGTCGGCAAGGGGCACGCGACCCGAGACACAGTGGAGTGGCTGATTCCGCCGCTGTGGCCGTGGAAAATTTTGATGCTGCCGGCGCGCGGCCCGCGTCCGACGCTGAAAGGCGAATCGCAGATCACCGTGCGGTTGATGGACGATATTGATGTGCCACGCTCGGCTGGGTCCCTACGTTCTTATGAGCGTCCGCCTGCGCCGGCCTCGTATCATTCGCAATCGTTCCGCAAGCCGGCTAAGTTTGAGAATTCAGAAACGCCGGCGACCAGCGCGCCGAGTATTTCTGAAATTAGCTATGCGGGGTCGAATGCGACGGCGACCGATGCTGCCATTACATCGGATGCCGCCAAATCAGAGGCACCCGCTCCGCTGATGGCGCGGACAAGTTCGGTAGTTACCGGCCAGCCCGCGCGCGTTCGGCTGATCGCACTGAAGTCCGAGAATGTGTATGCGGTGACGAATTATCGGATCAACGGCGGCAGCTTGCGCTATGTGCTGGCGAGCGGCGGCACGGGTTCGGTGGATTTGACGGAAGTGGATTGGCGGGCGACTTCGCGGCTGAATGCGGAGCCGATTTCCGCAACCCAAAACAACGGCCACATCTACTGAGTGAGCGGAGCTGAAGGGCGCAGCGCTACTGCGCCCCGGTGTGCAAAGAAAGCGGCTAGTCGGCGGCGACAACGGATGCGGCCGGTTGGTGAGCGGCGATGTCCGTGACGACGGTGCGAGAGCCGGCGTAGAGGACCGCGGCGAGCACCACTGACAACACCGGAATAATCAACATAGCTTGCTGGAGGCCAGCGGCGCGGAAGGGTTCGGTGACCGTGGCGGAGCCCGCCAGCGTGGCGGCGCGGTGGGCGAGGAAATCGCTGAGGCGTCCGGTGAGCAGCGGCCCAAACGAGGCGCCGCACATGTACATGGCCATGAAGTAGATGGCCATAGTGGCGCCGCGCTGGTTGGGAGCGACCAGATCCTGAATGGCGGAATAAACGAGGCCGTAGTAGCTGGTGAGCAAAGAGTAGGCGAGAGTTAGGAAAATGACGGCGGCGAGCAGCGAGCCGGCGGGCTGAAGCACACCGAAGCAGGCGAAAGGCGCGGCGGCCAGCGAGGTCATGGCAGCAACGCGCAGCCGGCCGTCCTTGCGGCGGCGAATGGCGGCGTCGCCGAGATAGCCGGCGATGGCGCAGCCGGCAAGGCCGCCAGTGATGTAGATGATGCCGGTGGCGATGCCGGAGGATGCGAGCGAGAGTCCGTGAATCCGGCTGAGGAAGGCGGGCAGAAACGTGGATACGGCGTAGAGGCTGAAGTTCAGCAGCGCGCCGGAAGCGATAATCCACCAGAGGGTGGGGATGCGCAAGATGGTCCACATGGAACTGTGGGAGGGTGGAGCGGAATGAATTTCGCTGGCGCCGCGCTGGGGTTCGGGCAGCAGCAGTAAAGCGGGAACCAGGAGCAGCGCGGGAGCGGCTGCCAGGATCATTGCGGCGCGCCAGCCATAAGCCTGGGCCAGAGGGCCGCTGAAGAAGAAACTGAGCGCGCCGCCGACGGGCACGCCTAGCATGAACAGGGCGAGGACACGAGAACGTTTGTCCGGCGGAAAGAGGTCGCCGAGCCAACTGGTTGCGGCAGGGGCGCAGGCTGCTTCACCGATGCCGACACCTATGCGTGAGAAGAGCAGCATGGTGAAACTGGCGGCGAAGGCGGCGGACGCGGTCAGCGAAGACCAAACGAGGATGGCCGCGGCCAGGAGCTTCTTGCGGCTGGCGGAATCCGCGATGCGGCCGAGCGGCAGGCCGACGAGGGCGTAAATCCAGATGAAAGCGCTGCCGAGGAGGCCGATTTGCGTGTCGGTGAGATGGAACTCTTTGCGGATTGGCTCGGTGAGTGCGCCGGGGACGTGGCGGTCGTAGAAATTGAGGGTGTTGATTGCGAAGAGAACAAGGGCGGAGAGGAGAAAGCGAGTCGAACTGGATTCTTGGGGCACTTGCGAATGCTAGCAGAGGAAGAAGTTGCGAGTCGACAGCGGATGGACCGAGGCGGAAAAGAGAAGTCTGCAGAAATAGAACTGCCCGCCCGTTGGTGCGGGGCGGGCAGGGAATCTGCAATTTTCGGATTAGCTGGACTGGCCAGCGGCCTTGGCCATTTGCTTGGACCACTCTTCGGAGCGGCGCTGCATCTCCTCCGGCGCAACGTCTTCGACGTGCGTAGCTACACCCCATTGATGGCCGAACGGGTCGGTGAACTTGCCGTAACGGTCTCCCCAGAACATGTCACTGGGAGGCATGACCGAGCGGGCACCTGCTTTTACCGCTCGATTGAACGCGGTGTCCACGTCCTCCGTGTAGACAAACAGAGAGAAGGGCGGAAGCGCGGACGGGTTGGGCGCGGCGGACATTCCGGGAAATTCATCACCGATCATGAAGCGAGAGTCGCCGATCTGCAGTTCGGCATGCATGACTTTGCCACCGGGACCGGCCATGCGCATGATTTCCTTGGCGCCAAGGGCTTCCTTATAGAAGTCGATGGCGCGGGCCGCATCACGACAAGTTAGTTGCGGGGTAAGGGAATGATAGCCTTCGGGAATGGGACGAACACTTGCTGACATTGGAGATCCTCCAGGGAGCTTTGGACGTGCGCGCACAGTTGGTTGGGAAAGGCTCGTGCGCGTAAAGGGGTAGATACTCCCGTCGGCGAGGCAAAGTCAAGGGTTTTGCCCGGGCACGTGCCGGTCAGGTTGCAGCGCCCCTAACTCCTTTGCATGCAATCGCTTAGTATGCAGGGTCGAGTAATGTCAGATTTACGAGATGCTGAGTATTTGTCCCTATGTCGCTGAGAGAGGGGAAGTGAAACAATTTTGCAGGGAGGAGTGCCGGAAACGAGGCTCCTCACGAGGAGAGATAACTGATGAAAAGCAAACTAACGCTGAGCTTTTTCGCTCTTTCTGGGTTGGCTCTGCTGACAGCAGGTTTCGCGGCCGCCGCGAAGCAAGATCGCGATGACGATCGGGGGAAGGTCCGTGAAGTAACGGGCTGCCTGCAAAAGGAAGGCGACGAATACGAACTCGTGGCGGACAATGGCTCGACCTGGGAGCTGAAAAGCGACCGGGCAGAACTGGCGGATCACGTGGGCCATACCGTGCGTGTAAAGGGCACGGTGGATCACGAAAAAATGCACAACGCCAAGGAAAAGGCCAAAGAAAAGACGCAAGACAATCCGAACGAGCATGGACACCTGACGGTGACGGACGTGAAGATGGTCAGCCGCAGTTGCCGCAAGTAAGGCAGCTAACATTCTCCACGAGCAAGTGACAGTAAAAGGGGCGAGCAGAAATGCTCGCCCATTTTTGTTTGTGGGAGGAGTTTTTCCTTGAGCTGCCCGCGCTACAGGCCCCAGAGGCCTGCACTACTCTTGCAGCGTTGACGCCAGTCGAGTAGCGGAGCGAAGATGGGCGGGAAATTCCGCCGCGGGAGATTTCTTATGCGCTACGAATTCCTGGTAGAGACGTATGAGACCGAGCGCGTGAAGGTGGTCAGCGTTTGGAGCGAGTTTCGCGACGAAGACTTGCCGGTGCGTCCGCGAGCAGATGACCGGCGCGGACGCAGCGTGCGAGAACAGATGGTGCACCAGTGTGTGAGTGAGGATTTGTGGTTTCGCACGATGCTGGGAATTGAGGTGGGCGCGCCGCCGCTGCCAGCGCAGGAGACGCGGTTGGAATTCATCAAGCGCTATACGGAAGACAGTGGGAAGCGGCTGCAGGAGCTGCGGGGAAAGCAGGAGAGTTGGTTTGAGGACGAGACGAAGTTTTTTGATGTAGCGCGCTCGCGGGCGTGGGTGCTGACGCGCCGGCTGACGCATACTTCACATCATCGCGGCCAGCAGATGGCCATGCTGCGAATGCTGGGGCGCGATTTGCATAGCAACTACGGGCCAACGGCGGACACCGGCGGGTTGATGCAGAATCATGCGCCGACCATTTATGCGTATGACGGATTGGAAACGCTGCTCAAGGGTGAGGCACGGGGCGGAGCGAAGGCGGCGTTACCGGGAGCGACCGGCAAAGCTGTGACGGAGCGTCCAAATCCTAGTTAGTTTGTCACCGCTGGCGCACACTTTTGAAAGCAGCGCCGCAAAGCCACTTTCCCGAACAAGCCCTTTAGTTGCGATACATCTCTGGGAATTGCTTTTTCAGATGCTCTAGTTTTGGGAGATCGTTGTAGACGATGTACGGCTGGTCGGTGTGAGTCTGCAGGTAGTCCTGATGATAGTCTTCGGCGCGGGAAAACGCTTTGAAAAGCACGACCTCGGTGACAATTTTCCGAGGATAGACCTTGGCGGCATCGAGCTGTTCAATGTAGGCGGCGGCGATGCGCCGTTGTTCCTCGCTAGAATAGAAAATGGCGGAGCGATATTGCGTCCCGTCGTCGGGGCCTTGGCGATTCAGCTGCGTGGGGTCGTGTGCAACGGAGAAAAAGATCATGAGGATCTGTCCGTACGAAATTTGCGACGGATCAAACGTGATGCTGACGGATTCCGCATGGCCGGTGAGTCCGCTGCTGACCATCTCGTAGCTCGGTGAATTGATGCGGCCACCCGAGTAGCCTGCGACGACGGAGCGGACGCCCTTGAGGTGCTCGAACACGGCTTGCACGCCCCAGAAGCAGCCGCCGGCGAGGACAGCAGTTTGCTGGGATTTGCCGCTGGCGAGCGGAGCGTCGACCGCGGGCTTTGGGAACGGGTAGCGTGGCTCAGAGGCGGGCCGGGCGCCGATGGAGCGGACAGCGTTCCAACCGAAAAAAGCGACGATGGCAGCAACAGCTAATGTGCGGCCGATGGTGGGACTGCGCACGGTTTCGCTCCCGATAGATGGACGCGGGCGAAGCTGGCACGCGCGCCTGCCTGCGCAGGCAGGCCGAAGCACGCGACTACAACGCCGCTGTTGAAGTATACGCCGGCGCGGAGATTTTGGATGATGCGCTATTCGGGCTTGCCGATTACGCCGCACGCGATGCGCGGAGGAGCGGCGCTGGAAGTTCCGCCAGCGACGGCATGAATGACGATGGCCGTCCCCCCGTTGCTGAAAACAGAATGCTCGTCAGTACCGAGGGAGACGTTGGGCGCAACTACCGTCGCGTGGCCGGTTCCGTCGGCTGCCACGATCAGCGAAAAGTCGGGAATGTCTCCGGCAGGGAGACCCGCGTGGCCTGCATGGCCGGAAGCGCCGTTGAAGTGCGGGCCGGCGGACTTGAAGTCAGGGGGCTCGCACTTGGCGTTCTGATGGATGTGCAGAGAGTGCTCGCCCGGCGGCAAGCCCTTGACGTCGAGCTTGATTCTTACTCCCTGCGGAGCTTCGCTGAGGACGGCGGTCCCGACCTTTTGACCCTGGGCGTCTTTGATTTCCACGGTGATAGGTTTGGAAGCGGCGGCGCTGCGGGCTTGCACAACGGCGACGCTGCCGGCGAGAACCACAAGGCATACAACACTGGCAATTGTTTTCATCGTTCCTCGCTTGAACGTGGGTCGAATGATCCCGCAGTTGCGGGACGGATGACTAGTCCACCTTACCGAAGTGAGGCGGATTCTGAAACACGCTGTAGTCAGTCGGATACTAGCGCGGGAGAAGTAGAAATACAGTGGGCACATCAGGCATGCTAGGGTGCCGGCCAATCTAAGGGAGATGATAATGCCTTCGCGAATGCAAGTTCTCGGTTGCCTGACCGTATTGCTCTGCGCTCCGGTAGCGATTTCGGCGCAAGTGACTCATGGAAAGAAGCCAACGTTGCCGCTACCTTACGCCACGAAATCATCGGCGAACGCGCCCGACAAGGTAAGTCCTCCAGAGAAATTTCTTCCCGCCGTTCCGGCCGGATTCAAAATAAACGTTTTTGCGACCGGCTTCAAAAGGCCGCGCTGGCTGACCGTTGCGCCGAACGGCGATATTTTTTTGGCGGACACGGGCGCGGGCGAGATCGTTGTGTTGCGCGATCCGCAAAACAGCGGCGGGGCGCAGGCGCGGGAAAATTTTGTGACAGGGCTGAGCCGGCCATTCGGAATTGCCTTCCACGATGACTATGTGTACGTCGGAGCCATGAGAGAACTGGTCCGCTTCAAGTACGATCCCAAAACGTCCAAGCGACTGGGCGAAGCCGAGCATTTGTTGAATCTTCCGGGCGGCGGGCACGACACGCGCTCGGTGGTTATCTCGAAGGATGGCAAGCACGTATTTATCGGTGTGGGATCGGAGTCGAATGTGAGCCCCGGCGAGGAGCCGATTCGCGCAGCGGTCACCATTTGCGATCCGGACGGCAAGAACGCGAGACTGTTCGCAACCGGACTGCGGAATCCCGTGGGTTTGGCGCTTGAGCCGGTCACAGGCCAGGTGTGGACATCGGTGAATGAGCGGGACGAACTCGGAGACAACCTGCCGCCGGATTATTTGACATCGGTGAAGGACGGCGGCTTTTACGGCTGGCCGTACAGCTATATTGGCGACAACGTAGACGCGCGCGTGAAGCCGCAGCGCCCGGACCTGGTGGCGAAGGCCATTGTGCCGGACGTGTTGCTGGGAGCGCACGTGGCGCCGCTGCAGTTTGCATTCTACACCGGGAAGCAATTTCCGGAGAGCTATCGCGGCGGAGCATTCGTAGCCGAGCACGGATCCTGGAACCGCTCTACACGCTCGGGATACCAGGTCGCATTCGTGGCCTTCAAGGACGGGCAGCCTTCGGCCGATCCGGTGCCGTTCATGACCGGGCTTGTGCCCGATCCGTTGTCGGACACGGTGTACGGACGTCCGGTCGGGGTGACCGTCGCGCCGGATGGCTCGCTGTTAGTATCTGATGACGGAGCGGCGGTGATTTACCGCATTTCAGTCACGCACTAGAGTTCAGCGAATTGGGCGCAGCTCGAAGGACTACTGCACCGTGAGTGTAAGTTGAACCGGTTGGATGCCTGGCAAAGATGTGCCGGTTGACGTCGTCACCGACGGCGTCAGGGTGATGGTCGACGTCCCTGGCGGCGTGCCAATCACATGCGGTGTGGGAACAACCTGAGGGCTCGCGCTCGCCCCGCCGGCACCACACCCCGCAGCCTCGAATACGCACAGTGATGCCAGGACGGTTAGCGCTGCGACGCGCAGAAACTCCGCCGTTGAGCTTACCCGGTGCAACTTGGAAACATAGAGAAGCAGCACAAGAGCCCCGCAGCACGCCACCAACGAAAACAGATGTAGCCAGACAAATGGGGGGAGCTGCGGCGCGTGCGGCGGAGGCATGATCATCGTGCTGGCGGTAGTGGTCACACTTACAACGTAAGAAACGGGAGCTCCGCCGGTGAACTGCACGTTGGGAGAAGTGCAGGTGGCAGCCGCTGGCACGCCCGCGCATGCGAAGGAAGCACTACCCGTAAAGCCGAGGCCAGGCGTCAATTGCAGATTGAAAGCCGCAGTTTGCCCAGCCTTGACGGTGACGGAAGTTGAGCCCGGAGCGGCCGGCGAAATCGCAAGAGCGGCACTAACGGTGGCGCTGAGGCCGATAGTCTGTGGGGAATTGGGCGCGTCATCGGTGATCGCAATGAAGGCAGCGCGTGTGCCGGCTGCGACCGCCGAGAGCGATACGCCGATTGTGCAAGCGACGCCAACTGCGTAGGCCGGGGCGGTGCAGTTGTTCGTCACACTAAAGTCACTCGAGTTTGTGCCGCCGACAGCTACGGAAGCGATATGCAGCGGCCCCGTGCCGGAACTTGTGAGCGTAATGATCTGAGCGGCGACGGCCGCACCTTGCGTGACCGTGCCGAAGGAGACGCTGTTGGGCGTCAGTCTTACAACGGGTGTTCCGGGCGGTGGCGCTGCGCCCGTGCCGGTCAACTGCACCGATTGGGGAGAATTGGGTGCGTCGTCGTTGATCGTAACGTTGGCGGTGCGTTGCCCGGCGCCCACAGGGGAAAACGTGACGGCAATATTGCAAGTGGAAGTGACGGGATACACGCCGGAGCAAGTGCTGGTCACTTGGAAATCCGCGGGATTGGCGCCGCCGGGCAGGACCGAGGAAATGTGCAGTGGAGCGGCGCCCGCGCTGGTACTTCCTTGCGTGGTGCTCGCGAAAGTCACGCTGCCCGGCGCCAGCGTGACGGCTGGGAGGGGAGAGGCGCCGATGCCGCTGAGGGGAATCGATTGCGGACTGCCGGGTGCGTTGTCCGCGGCAGCCAAGCTCGCCTGGCGTGGTCCCGCGGCGGAGGGGGAGAAAACCACGCTGATGGTGCAGGTGGCGTTTGGCGAGAGAACGGTGGGAAACGAACAATTGGGAGTGGCCACAAAGTCAGAGGGATTGGCGCCGGTCACGCCGATGGAGTTGACGCTGAGCGCCTGGTCGCCCGTGTTGGTGAGCGTGACAAGCTTGGAATTGCTGGATTGGCCCACCGTTATGCCACCGAAATCTTCCGACGCTGGGAAAATCGCCGCCACAGGTCCGCTGACCGCTTGCACCAGTGCGCCGGAAATGGCGAGCGTTCCTTGCGCGGCAGTGCCTCCGAAGGGCGAGCCGGGAACTTCGGAGAGAGCGCCGCTCTGAGGATCGATCAAAAATCCATGAACGCCGTCGTGCTGGAGTGAATAGATGTAGGTGCCCAGAGGATCCGCGGCGGCGCTGCCAGGGCTAAAGCTGAAAACCGCGAGAGCGGCCGGGGGCACTGACAGCGCGCCGGTTGTCTGGTTGATTGCGTAGACCACTGGTGCGGACCCTTGCTGCACATATAGAAATTTCCCGCTGCTATCCGCAAGCATGGCCGCCGGAATTTGGTTTGCGGAGCTTACGCTGGAGATGCCAGTGAGCGCGGTGCCATCCGCCGGCGAGATGAGCGCGCTGTCAATCGTTCCCAGAGTTGTCCCCCAGCCATCGAAGAAGAAGCGTCCCTGGGGGTCGACGGCGATGCTTCGCCCCGCGGAAATGGCATTGCCCGCAGTGCCGGTAAGCCCGAGCACCCCGGTGACGGGATCGATGGAATAGACATTTGTGCCCGCATACTGCACTCCTGTCGAAGGATTCAGGCCCAGCCCGACGTAAAGATGAAGGCCCTTGGGGTTGGTGACCATGCCGATGGGGGCGGAAGCGATGTCCGTGGTCGGCTGCCCGGGCAAAGGCACCAGTTGCCGGTTGGTGGCGTCGATCAAATACTCGTTGATCGCGCCCTGGTTGACAAAATTGCCGAAGCGATAACCCACGTAGAGGAACTGGCCGGACTTTTCCGCCGCCAGACAAACCGGCGAAGTGGCAGCCATGCTGAGGTTTTCGGTCGGGCCGGTGGAGAAGGGGGAGCCGGGCACTTCCGTGAGGCTTCCGGTGCTCTGATCGATCTGGAACATCGAGATGTTGCTGGTGCTGATATTGATCACGAACAGAAAGCGGCCCAGGCCGTCGATGGCCATTGCGCCGCCCTGCAGGTTGTTGGCAAACGGCGAGCCGGCGACCGCAGAGAGGGCGCCGGTTTGTCCATTCTTTGCGTAAGCAGCCACTTGCGATGTGGCGGTGGTAATGGGTACCGAGCCGAAGACATATTGCTGCTGAGGAGCCTGCGCGGCGACAGAGGCTGCGAGCGTTGCCTGCAGTAGAAGGAGCCGCAAAATCCTGAGCGTATTCAACACCGGGAGCGACGGGGAAGAAAGGGGCGCTTGCTGGGCCATAACTCTTCCTTAGCCGAACGAAACGGCGGTGAATCGATTTCTGAGAGGGACCAGCCGGCAATATACGGCGAGACTTTTGGATGAGTCAAGAAATTAGTTAACTTAAGAGGAAAATAGATGGAGGCAAAAATTCCCAATTTGGGAATTTTTGCAGGTGCGATGGGCAATTGACAGGCGGGCTAGCGTTCAGCTCGGTTTCCAGTTTGGATACGCGGTGAACAGGCCGTCGACGAAGCCGATTTGGTAGCAGACGAAGAGGCCGAAAGCCAAGCTGACGATGCCGGAGCCGGTGACCAGGCTGCGGTTCAGCCACGCGAACCGGTACCCTGCGAAAGAGAAGGGAAGCGCGATGATACTGGTGATCAGCATCATTCCGGCGATTGTGCCGACGCCGAAAACCAAGAGGTAGAGCACGGCCCACTTCGGCTCGCGAATGGCGCTCAAGACCAGCAGCGCTACCGCTGCGGAACCCGCGAGGCCGTGCACGACGCCGACAAAGAAAGGACGCAGCGTTTGGTAGAGGCCGAGGCCCGCGAACGATCGCTCGAGCGACGGCGGCGGCGCGAGGCTGTCCGCGTGATGCTCGCTCTCCGGAGCGTGCGAATGCCAGTGGAAGTGCATCTTCGCGTCGTGCTCGTGAAGGTGCGCGTGCTCTCCGGTGACCGCCGGATGCACGGGAGAGAACTTCACGCTCACCCATTTCATCGCGCCGGTAAGATTCAGTACGCCCAACAGGATCAGCATCAAGCCGACGCAGAATTCCATGGTGAGCCCGACGCGAGCGGGAATTGCCAATCCAAATAAAATGATGGCCGCGCCGACGGCGAGAATCGTCAGCGTGTGGCCCAAGCCCCACAAAACGCCGATGAAGGCGGCTCTGGCAATGGAGCGTTCGCGGCTGACGATGGTGGAGACGGCGATGACGTGGTCCGGGTCGGTGGCATGCCGCGTTCCCAGAAAGAAACCGATTGCGAGGATGGCCAATCCGCTAGTCATGCTTGCGCCCCAAGTGGCTACTGCTCTTGCAGCATACCGGAGAATGGGTGTGGGCGCACGCGCCGCGGGTATGCGAAGGCGGATTATTCTCCGTTGCGCAGGATGCGCATGAGCTCCGCAGCCGCATGTGGGAGACGCGCGCCCCGGCGGGTGACAAGGTAGACGTGGCGGGGCAGGCTCAATTGTCGCACCTTCACTTCTTTCATCCAGCCGCGCTCGATCTCCCATTGCACACACATGCGCGGGACGATGGCTACGCCCATGCCCATCTGTACGAAGCGCTTGATGCTTTCGATGGTAGGCATTTCGATGGGCATGTTGAGTGTCGTGCGGTTCCTGGCGAAGAGCTCGATGACGCGGCGGCGGAACGGGGATTCGACGATGTGCCCGATGAAGGTTTCGTTGCCGAGATCTTCGACGTCTACCTCGCGGCGCTTTGCCAGCGGATGCTTCAACGGCACGACGAGTGTTAGTTCATCCTTCAGGATTTCCGTGGCTTGCAACTGTGTGTCGCGCGGCACATACGAGATGGCGCCAACATCGAGCCGGTAATTCAATACTTCGTGGGGAATGTCGCGCGAGAACATACGGTGCACCCGCACCTGCACGCCGGGGTGCATCTCGCGGAATCGTGAAAGCGCGGGAAGCAGCGCGTGGATGGAGCTTTCGTTCACACCAAGGGACAACTCGCCGCGCTTCAGCCCTTCCAGCTCGCTGAGGCCCTTTTTTACTTCGTCGCGCAGGTTGAGCAGGCGCTCCGCGTAATCCTTCAGCAGCACGCCGGCGTCCGTGAGGCGCACTGGCCGGGAGCCGCGCACAAAGAGCGGCTGGCCCAGGGAATCTTCCAGTTTGCGGATGCCCAGGCTGATGGCCGGCTGCGTGCGATACAGGCGTTCGGCGGCGCGCGAGAAGCTGCCCTCCTTGGCCACCATCAGAAAGACTTGCAGTTCGCCGAGGTCCACCCTGCCTCCTTGTGGTGCTAAGTATAAGGCAGTATTATCAAAAGTAGAATAAAGATAAATTTGACCAGCGGTCCCGGCTCTGTTTACCTATCCTAGGGAGACTCTATGGACTCCGTACGCATTTTTGACACTACGCTGCGCGACGGCGAGCAGTCACCGGGCTTTTCCATGAATACGATGGAGAAAATCCGCATGGCGCGGCAGTTGGCCAAGCTGGGCGTAGACGTGATCGAGGCGGGTTTTCCAATCGCTTCGCGCGGTGATCTGGACGCGGTGCGCCTGGTGGCCAAGGAAGTGCGCGACGTGCCGATCGCGGCGCTGGCGCGCGCCAAGAAAGAAGACGTGACCGCGGCTATTGAGGCCCTGGAGCCCGCGGCTGCCCCGCGGCTGCACATTTTTCTAGCCACTTCGGATTTGCACCTTCGCGTGAAACTGAATATCTCGCGTGAGCAGGCCCTCGAGGCTATTGCATCGATGATCCGTTTCGGCAGGCAGCATGTCGGCGAAGTCGAGTTTTCAGCCGAAGATGCCGGCCGCACCGATATCCAGTTTTTGTGCCAGGTGTGCCGGGTAGCCGTCGATGCCGGTGCTACCGTCTTGAACCTGCCGGACACGGTTGGTTACGCCGTGCCGGAAGAATACGGCGCGATGTTCCGCCAGATCCGCGAATACTTGGGTGATCCTCAGGGTGTCACGCTCAGCGCGCATTGCCACGATGACCTCGGCATGGCCGTGGCCAATTCATTGGCCGCTGTGCGGGCTGGCGTTCGCCAGATTGAATGCACCATCAACGGCATCGGGGAACGCGCCGGCAACGCGGCACTGGAAGAAGTGGTGGTTGCCCTCGCCGTGCGAAAGGAAAGCTTCGGAGTCACCACAGGAATCCGTCTCGAGGAACTTTTCCCCACGAGCCGTATGCTTTCGGAAATCACGGGAGCCGCCGTGGCGCCCAATAAAGCCGTGGTCGGCGCGAATGCGTTTGCGCACGAAGCGGGCATCCACCAGGACGGCATCATCAAGAACCCGCTGACTTACGAAATCATATCGCCGCAAACGGTAGGAGTCCCCGCGCGGTCCCTTGTGTTGGGAAAGCATTCCGGCCGCAACGCGCTGCGCTTGAGTCTGCGCGATCTTGGCTACGAGCCGAGCGACGTGGAATTGGCGGAGGTCTACCGGAGAGTTACTGCTCTCGCAGACCAGCAAAAGGACGTCCGGCAGCGCGACTTGGTGGCTATCGCGCATGAAGTGATTCGCCGCGGAACGGTGGCCGTCGCGGCGGAAGCAGCATCGCCCGCTTGAGCTTTCCGAAAGCATAGCTCTTAACGCGGCCGTGTTGGCGAGTTCGCCGCAGTTTCTTCGCAAAGCGGAGCGCGACGTACTACGATTTTCTCGATCGGGGTTTGTGCCATGAAGAAAACCATTGTTTTGCTCGCGGGAGACGGAATCGGCCCGGAAGTGACTCGGGCTGCGGTCACCGTGCTTCGCGAAGCCGCGCATGAGTTCCATCACCAGTTTGAGTTTGCGGAATATCTGCTTGGCGGCGCGGCGATTGATGCAGCGGGAACGCCACTTCCCAACGTCACGCTTGACGCTTGCCACAAAGCCGACGCGGTTTTTCTCGGCGCGGTGGGCGGACCGAAGTGGGATTCCCTTCCAGTCGGCAAGCGCCCGGAGAGCGGGCTGCTGGCATTGCGCCAGGGTCTGGGGCTTTACGTAAATGTGCGCCCCGTGAAGCTTTTGGAGCCGCTTCGCGGAATTTCGCCGTTGAAGGCCGATCGTCTGGGCGACCTGGACCTCGAAATCGTACGCGAGCTTGCCGGCGGTATATATTTCGGCGAGCGCGGCAACGCCGTGGAAAAAGGCGTGGAACGCGCGTTTGATACCGAATCGTATTCGACCTCGGAGATTGAGCGCATCGCAACCTTCGCATTCGCGCGCGCCGAAAGCCGCTCGCGTCGCGTCTGCTCGGTCGACAAAGCCAACGTGCTGGCGAGTTCGCAGCTTTGGCGCCGCACGGTCACGGCGATGAGCGCGGCGTATCCGGGAATCCGGCTCGAGCATATGTACGTCGATAACGCCGCCATGCAGCTTACGCTGCGGCCATCGCAGTTTGACGTGATGCTCACAACCAATATGTTTGGCGACATTTTAAGCGACGCAGCCGCGGCGCTGGCGGGATCGATCGGGGTGATTCCTTCGGCCAGTTTTGGGTCGAGCGCCCCGCTGTTCGAGCCTATTCACGGCTCCGCGCCGTCGCTAGTGGGCACGGATGCGGCAAATCCTATTGGCTCGATTCTCAGCGTGACCATGATGCTGCGCGATGCCTTCGGTCTGTCGCTGGAAGCCGACTGGGTGGAGCAATCGCTGCTGCGCGTTTTGAGCGGCGGATACCGCACGCCGGATATTGCTGAGCCTGGCGCTCGTACCGTGACCGGCTCCGCCTTCACGGAAATGCTCCGCGAAGAGATGCAGCGCACGCTCGAGCACGCCGAGCGCTACGGCTGGGGCGTCTAGCCAGTAGCCGTCGTGTGCTCATCGGTAGCGCCTCGGCAGTGGGCGGCATCTTGCCGGTCGGCGAAACCTCACCCGTCTTGCGGGAACCCTCTGAGGATGCTACTTTTTCACTTCCCAAATAGGTGACCGCTCACCTACGTCGGGGACGATTGGCCCAGGTGTGGAGGCGGAGCTGTAAGGGCGCTTGCCTCCAAGTCGTTCATTCAGGTGCCCACATCATTTCGTCCGGTACATTCGGGATAGCTGCGGTCTGCTTGCCGGATAATCGTTTGTTGGTATGACGGAAACCATGGCCAAATTGAATGGCTCTCCAGGACAGGGTGCGCCGCGAAGCGTGACCTATTGGCGCGTGGAAGGCTCGCTGCTCGAAGTAGGCGCCATGCGACTCGTCGGCTTTTTCACCTGGAATGCGCAGAGCTTCTCGGAGCGCTGGGCTCGGCGGTTGGGCATGGCGGCAATGGCCCTTTCGCGGCCGTTAGCCTATGCGGCTAGCCGCACCTTTGCGACCCGGCTTCTGCACGCTCTGCTACGCGGCGTCAGCCAAGATCGCCTCGATCTGCTTGGTGAAGAGTACTTTCAGTACGTGCTCAAGCCGCAATTGCGCCGTGAAGCCCTCGAGAAACTGCTTGTAGTCGTTCGCGACGGTGAAGAGATCGTTCTGGTCAGCCAGCTTCTCGACCATGTGCTCCGCCCGCTTGCCAATCACTTCGGCATCTCCTCGTTTGTCTCCAATCGGCTGGAATTTCGAGATGGTTACGCGACCGGGCGTCTAGTTTCCCCGATCGTTCGCCCGCGCGGACCTCTGGCGTGGATAGCCAGCGGCTCGACGGATGGTCGCGTGCCACGCGAGAAATTGCTTTCGCAGCTCGGCTGGAAAGAGCGCGCGCTCGACGCAGCCACGCAGACTGCCGCGCGTCCGCCGGGGCCAGCTGGACGAGCGGTGGCCGCACTTGGCGATGTTCCCCGCGTCGAGCGGCTCGCCGTTCGCGATACGCTGGCGAATCGGCACATTTTGCTGGTGGGAGTCACCGGCTTCATTGGCAAAGTGTGGCTAGTCGATTTACTCGAAAATGTCTCGAATATCGGCAAAATCACGCTCCTGATCCGGCGCAATCGCACCACTTCCGCGCAACGCCGCTTTGAAAAAATCATCGAGGAGTCGCCGGCGTTCGACACCCTGCAGGCGCGGCACGGGCGGCAGCTCGGCGCGTTTTTGAGGGAAAAAGTGGAAGTCGTGGAAGGCGATGTCAGCCAGCCCGGGCTGGGGCTGGACGAAGCGACGCAAGCGCGGTTGGCGAAATCGCTGGACGTGATTGTCAACAGCGCGGGACTCACTGATTTCAATCCCGATCTGCGCGAAGCACTGGCCTCCAACGTCGATTCCGCCGTGCATTTGCTCGCTTTTCTGCGTAAGTGCAATCAAGCGGGCTTGATGCACCTTTCCACGTGTTACGTGGTCGGTATGCGCGATGGGCGCGTGGCAGAAGGCCTGCAGGACAACTACAATCCGGCGCAGGATGCGAATTTCGACGCGGAGCGCGAAGTCGATTCGCTGCGCGAGATGATTGGGCGCATCGAGGCGCGCGCGGAAAGCCCGGAGTTGAATCGCGCGCTGCGACGACAGGCGCTGGGCCGTGCTGGAGATCCATCCGCGGTCCCTGCGGAGGAGTTGGATGGGGTGCTAAAACGCAATCGCGTGCGCTGGGCGCGTAATCGCCTCCTCCGCGTGGGCGTGCGCCGCGCGCAGCATCTTGGCTGGCCGAACACCTACACGTTCACCAAGAGCCTGGGTGAGTCGATCCTTGCCCGCCACGGACAAAATTTGCCGATCGCTATCGTGCGGCCGTCGATCGTGGAAAGTTCGATGCGATCTCCCTTCATGGGCTGGAATGAAGGCATCAACACCTCGGGACCGCTCTCTTATTTGCTGGGCACCAATTTCCGCCAGCTTCCGACGAATGAACGCAAATGCCTGGACGTGATCCCGGTGGACATGGTCTGCCGGGGCATGACGCTGATCGCTGCGGCCATCGTGGCGCGGCGCAACGCGCGCATGTATCAGCTCGCGACCTCCGCGATCAATCCTGTCAATATGGGCCGCAGCATCGAACTCACCGGGCTGGCCCACCGCAAGCATTACCGCACCCAGCAGGGCATCGAGCACTGGCTCAAAGTGAAGTTCGAGACCATCCCGGTGTCCAAGCAGCGCTACGAGCGGCTGTCCATTCCCATGCAGAAGGCGTTCGTTTCGCGCATCAACCGTGTTGCGGTGATCCTGCGCATGAAGAAAGCGCCGCTCGCCAGGCAGGAGCGCGACTTATTGCGCGCCGAAAAGCTGATCGAGCTGTACGAACCGTTCATCCTGCACAACGAGCATGTTTTCGAGTCCGAAAATGCGCGCTTGCTTTCCGCCGCGCTTTCTGCCGAGGAACGCGCTCTCTTCGCGTTTGATCCGGAGTCCATCGATTGGTGGGACTACTGGATCAATATCCACATTCCGGCGCTCCGCCGTTGGTGCTATCCGCTGATGGAAGGGCGTCCGCTGGAAGCGCGCGCGCCCCGCGAGCTGGATTGGCCTGCGCAAGCGGCGCGCGCCACCGCCAGTCCCAACTCAGCGCCGCCGTCCGATCCTTTATGGCGATCTTCGTAACCGGCTCGACCGGCTATCTCGGCAGCTACCTGGTCGCCGGGCTGCTGCGGAGTTATCGCGACTCGCTAAATCTGCTGGTGCGTGCAAACTCCGACCAGGAGGCGCGCGAACGCCTGTGGCAGTCCCTGCAGCTTCATTTCGATTTCCAGGAATTCTTTGATCACGTCAATTCGCGCGTGCGCGTCTTCCGAGGCGACCTTACCTCCGAGCGCTTCGGCCTATCCGACGACGAGTATTACGCCCTGGTGGACACCACCGACTCCATCATTCACTGCGCCGCTTCGCTGAACCGTAAGTCCGAAAAGCATTGCCTCAATGTGAATCTGCGCGGCTCGCTCGAAGTGATTCAATTAGCGCGCCGTGCGCAGAATCGCAAAGGGCTGCGGCGGTATTCGCACGTGTCGACGGTAGCCGTTGCTGGCCAGCGCCGGGATGAAGTGGTGGCTGAAGATGCGGCCATCGATTGGGGCCGCTCGGACTACGATCCCTACGCGCGCACGAAGAAATTTTGCGAGCACATGGTCGCGCAACTCTTGCCGGATGTGCCGCGTACCATTTTTCGTCCCGCTATCGTCATGGGCGACAGTCGGCGCGCGGAAACCTCGCAGTTCGACATGGTGCAGGCTTTCGATCTGCTCGCGCGCTTGCCTGTTCTTCCGCTGCGTCCTCGCGATAAAATCGACATCGTGCCGGCGGACTACGTCGGCAAAGCTATCGTGACCATTCATCAGAAAGAGCAGGCCGCGCACGGCATCTATCATCTTTCCGCTGGCCAGGGCTCGCAGACGTATCGCGAGCTGACCGACAGTCTCGCGGAAGCTGGCGGCTGGCGGCGCCCTGTTTACCTGCCTTCGTTCGGTCGGGCGTTTTCCGCCACGGTCAACTGGCTCGCGAATCGCGGAGGCGCCGTCGGGTATGGTGCGTCGCTGATGAAAGTCTTTTGGCCTTATCTTGAGTGGAATACGGTTTTTGACAACTCACGCGTGGTCGCCGAACTCGGTGAGTCGCCCGCAAAGTTTTCGACCTATGCGTATCCCTTGCTGAAATTCAGCCGCGAAAACAAATTTCGCTATCCGGCAAAGCCGTGGCCTTCTTCCGTGAGCGCCATGCCGTCGAAAACAGTCGCCGGGAGCGCCCGCGCATGACTGATTTTCTCCTCGTCGCTTGGGTCAGCGCGCTGATCGAAATCCGGCGCGTCGGCTGGATGTTTGGACTCGGCCGCCGCTGGGAGCCCGGCGAAAAGCTCCGCCTGCTGTTCGCCGGATACAACGGCACGCGCAACACCGGCTCCGATGTTCGCGTGCAGGAAATGCTGCGGCAGGTGCGCCATGTTCTCGGCGCCGGCAACGTCGATTTCAGCGTGATGACCCAGGACTTCAATCGCAGCCGCGGCTACTTCGCGGGCACGCGCCAGGTCTATCTTCCCGATGTGTTTCCGCCATTCCTCTTCCGCGAAGTGCGCCAGAATCACGGTGTCATCGCTTGCGAAGGCTCGATGTTCAAGAGCAAATTCGCCAACGCGCTCACGACCATGATGATCGGTTCTCTCGGTCTGGCTTCCGCGGAAAATAAGTTGTCCCTTGCCTACGGCGCGGAAGCCGGCCACATGGATCCCCTGATTGAAGACATGTGCGCCCGCTACGTGCACGATTCGCTGGTCATCACCCGCAACGTGGAGTCGCAAGATTTGTTGCGCAAACTCGGTATCTCGACTGAGCTCGGCACGGACACCGCGTGGACATTTGAGCCGCATCCTCCGGAATATGCGCGCAAGACACTCCGTGAAGCGGGCTGGGATGAAAAAACTCCCATCCTCGTGCTCTGTCCGATCCATCCTTTCGTCTGGCCGGTGGAGGCATCGATTGCGAAATACGTGGCGCGTGTCACCACCGGCGCATACAAAGAAAGCCAGTACCGCACTGTGTATTTCCATCAGTCAGGCGCTGACGTGGACGCGAAATACCGCCAGTATGTCTCCGCCTTCGGAAAAGCCGCGGCTGCATTTCGCGAACGCCATCGCGTCTTCCCGATTCTTGTCGCCATGGAGCGGCTCGATGCGCGCGCTTGCCGCTCGATGTTGGAGTTTCTGCCTGGCGCGCCGGTTTTTACTTCGGATGACTACGACATGTTCCAGCTTGTCTCCATACTCCGCGCAAGCTCCTACATGGTTTCGTCCCGCTATCACGGCATCGTCACCTGCATGCCAAGCCTGGCCGCCTCCGCCGGCGTCACCATGGACGAGCGCATCCGCAATCTCATGCGCGAACGCGGCCACGAGCACCTCTTCCTCACGGTCGACGACGCCGAGCTCGAGCCGAAACTCTTGCAGATGATGGAAGCGCTCGTGCGCGAAGCGGACTCCGTCCGCGAGGGCATCGGCCGCGCCGTCGTCCGCAATCTGAAAGTCATGGCGCGCATGGGCACTCTCCTCGAAGACACCGTCCGGCACATCTATCCGGAGTTCCCACTGCGCTCCGGGGTGCTTTCTTGGGAAGAGTATCTGCCGCCGCTCAGTAAAACTCTGCTTGACTTGGCGGAGCGCTACGATACCAGCACGATCGCGCAGCATTCCGTCGCTGGATCCGCATCGCGATGAACGGGTTCGTTTTTCTCCCGCAGGCGGCTAGCGGTTACGGCCTTTGAGCCTCATGCCCAACTTCCTCGAGACTATTTTTGCCCAGCTCCAGCGCAGCGCCGGCCGCGTAGTTCTGCGCGAAACTCACGGCGGGCAGTTCGTCAGCGTCACTGGCACGGAATTGCTCGACCAGGTCCGCCACGTGCGTGCCTACTTGCGTGGTGCAGGACTTTGTGCAGGCGATCGCTGCGCTCTCCTCGCGCCCAACTCAATTCACTGGACCGCTTTTGACCTTGCACTAATGGCCGAGGGACTTATTGTTGTGCCGCTCTACGCCCGGCAGTCGCCCGTGGAGCTTGTCGCCATGATGAGGGACTCCGAGCCAAAACTCCTTCTTGTGAACGACGCCGCTCTTGGCGAGGCCGCGATGCAAGCATGGACCGGTGCCCCCTCTAGCGCACCCCGTCGCGTGCTCTTCGATGAAGTCCTGCAGCAGTCCGCGGCGGCTCAACCGATTCCCGACACTCCCAATCCGCGCGAAGACTCTGACATCGTCGCCATCATCTATACGTCCGGCACCTCCGGCGAACCGAAGGGCGTTTGTCTCACCACGGCCAATCTGACCCACATGCTTTCCTGCACCACCGAGCGCCTGGACCAGCTCATGGGCCAAACCCGCGAGCCCGACCGCATCTTCCATTACGCGCCCTTCAACTTCGCCGCCTCCTGGATTCTCTTGCTCTCCTGCCTCTCGCGCGAGAGCGTTCTCACCTTATCCACGGACCTCACTAAACTTCCCGACGAGATTCGCCTGTCCGCGCCGCACTATTTCCTCAACGTGCCCACGCTACTCGAACGCGTCCGTCGCGGCGTCGAAGATGCTCTCGCAAAGCGCGCCGCTCCGATTCGCTCCCTCTTCGCGAAGGCGCGCGACGCCTGGCAGCGGCAAAATTCAAGCCGTGCCCGCGCCACCGATGCGCTCTGGCTTGCGCTCGGCCGCAAACTTATTTTCAGCAAGATCAAAGGCCGCTTCGGCCCCCACCTTCGCGCGCTGATCTGCGGCTCGGCTCCGCTCGCGCCCGAAACGCAGCAATTTTTCCTAATGCTGGGCATCCCGGTCTTGCAAGCCTACGGCCTCACCGAGACCACCGCCATCTGCACGCTGGACGACCCGCGCGTCCAAATACAGCCCGGCTGCGTGGGCCAGGCCATTCCCGGCATCGAGATGAAAATCGCCGACAACGAAGAAATCGTCGTCCGCGGCCCCCACATTTTCGCCGGCTACTGGAATCGCCCCGAAGAAACCGCCCGCGTCCTCCGCGACGGCTGGTTTCATACGGGCGACCAGGGCGAAGTGAACTTGCGCGGAAATTGGCGCATCATCGGCCGCATCAAAAATTTGATTATTCTCAACTCCGGCCACAACATTCCGCCCGAGCCCATCGAAGACAAAATCGCGCGGCATCTTCCGGCCGCGCAGCACGTAGTCATCGTCGGGAATGGCCGCGGCTACCTTTGCGCGCTAATCGCCGGCTCCGTCGAGCCGCAGGCTGTGCAATCAGCGCTCGATGCCGTTAATCCGGGCCTCCCGCACTATCGCCAAGTCCGCAATTTTGCAGTCGTGCGCGAGGCCTTCACACCCGAGAACGGCTTGCTCACCGCCAACGGCAAGCTCCGCCGCGATGCCATCAACGCGCGCTTCGCCTCCGAAATCAATTCCATGTACGATAGAAAGCCGTCGTGAAACATTTCGCTGGCAAAACGCTGCGTTGGGACTGGCGCGATGGCATTGTCGAGCTGACGCTAGACCACGAGCCTGCAAACGAAATAGGCACGGCCACGCTGGCCGATCTCGAGCAATTCGCCGCAGCAATCCCCACGCTCGCGCCGGAAACTTCCGCCTGCATAATCTGCAGTAATCGAAGGCATGGATTTTCTGCAGGTGCCGATCTCCGCGAGCTTTATCACGCCGCCGAGCGGCTCTCCGAAAAGGAACGCCTCACAGGCGTCCGCCAATTCCTTGAGCGCATTCATGCCGTGCTGAATACCATCGATACCGCTCCCTTTGTGACTATCGCTGCTGTTCACGGTGTATGTTTCGGCGGAGGATTCGAGCTCGCCTTGGCCTGCGACATCATCATCGCTGATCAGATGGCACGTTTTGCTTTTCCGGAGTTGCGGTTAGGCTTGATCCCTGGTTTCGGCGGCATTCCTCGTCTGAAGCGCGACGCAGGCAACGCGTTCGCGCGCGATTTGCTTCTGACTGGCCGGAGCGTCAATGCGGCTCGCGCGCAGGTGGCTGGATTGGTCGCGCAGCTTAGCGCCGAAGGCGAGGTCCTGAGGGCCGCGCGCTCTGCGGCAGCCCAAATCACCAAATTCGACGCCGTCACCCGCGCCGCCGCCAAAAAATTCATCAAGCCCATCCCGCACGACGAACTCCGCCGCGAAATCGATCTCTTCTGCGAACTCTTTGCCCGCCCCGCCGTAATGGCCGCCCTGAAAAAATTCGTAGAATCCACCGACGCCATGCCCTATCTTCCTTAGAAAAAGAATTCAAGGATCGACACGCATGCCAATCCTCAGCATCGACCACGTGCAAATCGCCATCCCTATCGCCAGTGAAAACCGAGCGCGCGCCTTCTACTCCGGCATCCTTGGCTTCACCGAAGTCGCCAAGCCTCCGCAAATGGCCGAGCGGAAAAGCATTTGGTTCATCGCCGGCGCCGTAAATCTTCATCTCGGTATCGAGCCGGACTTCACTCCCGCCAAGCGTGCCCATCCCGCACTCATCGTCGAAGGCCTAGACACAATCCTCGCCGCCTGCGAGCGCGCCGCCATATCCGCCAAGCCCGACACTTCCTTCAACGGTTTCCGCCGCGTCCACGTCTTCGACCCCTTCGGCAATCGCCTCGAGCTAATGGAACGCGCCAAGCCGTAACGCTCTCCGTGCACGTTGCAGGGGCGCGCTATAGCGCGTCCGAGCCCTGCCGCGTGCCCAAGAAAAACCTAGCCGTTCGGCGGATGTACACGCCCCCGCGCGTGCCGCATCTTGTTCATGGAGGATGCAAATGTCAGCCGAACTCATCGAACTATCCAACGCCCTCGCGCAAGCCACCGAGCGCGCCGCCGCAAACGTGGTCGCCGTTCACGCCGAAGCCCGCGGCTCCGCCAGCGGCGTAGTCTGGCGCCCGGGCATCATCGTCACCGCCGAGCACGCCTTGCGCCGCGACGAAGAAATTCACGCGACCTTGCCGGATGGCCGCGTAGTGCCCGCAGCGCTCGTAGGCCGCGACCCGTCAACGGACCTCGCCGTCCTGAAATGCGCGGAAGCGTCCACCGCCGTACCCGGTTTCGGCGACGTGAAGTCGCTGAAGCCCGGCAGCCTCACGCTAGTCGTCGGTCGCACCCGCGCCAGCGGCCCCGTCGCCGCGCTTGGCGTAGTCAGCCTCGTCGCGCCCGAGCGACGCACGTGGACCGGCGCCGCCCTCGCGCCCTACATCCGCCTCGACGTCGGCCTGCAGCCCACCGCCATCGGCGGCGCCGTCGTTGACGCGCAAGGCCGCACCGTCGGCATCGCCACGCCACGCTTCGCGCGCTTCGGCGCCATCGCCATCCCCGCGCCCGCCGTCGACCGCAGCGTCGACACCTTGCTGAAAAAGGGCCACATCCCGCAAGGCTACCTCGGCGTGGGCCTTCAGCCCGTGCGTCTGCCCGAAGCTCTCCGCCAATCCCTTCAGCGCAGCGAAAAAACCGCCGCCATCGTTCTCGAAGTCGAGCCGGAAAGCCCTGCGCACAAAGCGGGCATCGTCATCGGAGACATTCTTATCGCGCTCGCCGGCCGTCCCGTCGCGCGCCTCGAAGACGTCCATTCTCATCTCCACGGCGAAGCCATCGGCAAGGCGCTCGCGCTCAAATTCGTGCGAGGCGGCGCTGCGCAGGAAGTCAACATCGTCGTCGGCGAGCGCCCGCGCGGAGGCGAGTAACATGGCCATCCATGGTTTCGGCGAAATCGCCGAGCAACTTCGCCGCTCCACCGTTCTCGTCTGCCCCGGAGGGCGCGGCAACGGCTCCGGCGTGATCTGGTCCGCTGACGGCGTCATTGTCACCAACGCGCACGTCGCGCGCGCCTCGCAAATGCGCATCCAGCTCTGGGACGGTCGCGAATTCGATGCCGCGGTTGTCTCGCGCGACACTCGCCGAGATCTCGCCGAACTCCGCATCAACGCCGCGAATCTTCCCGCCGCCGCTGCCGCGGATTCATCGCAAGTCCGTCCCGGTGAACTCGCCATCGCCATCGGCAATCCGATGGGCTTCGTCGGCGCGCTCACAACCGGCGTAATCCATGCCGTTGGCCCGCTGCGCCGCCTCGGCTCCGAGCCCTGGGTGCAAGTCGACGTCCGCCTTGCCCCGGGGAATTCCGGCGGCCCGCTCGCCGACGCTCACGGCCGCGTCATCGGCATCAACACCATGGTCGCCGGCCGCCTCGCGCTCGCTGTGCCCAGCAACGCGGTCACCAATTTTCTCGCTGCCAACCCCATCGACGCCTGGCTCGGCGTGATTGTCGCGCCCGTGCGAGTCCCGCGCCCCGGCAGCCGTGCCAAAACTTTCGGTCTCGTCTTGCTGGAAGTTGAACCGGACAGTCCGGCCGCAAACGCGTCTCTCTTGCCGGGCGATATTCTGCTCGGCACCGACGTAAAATCATTCGCGTCCCTCGATGATCTCGCCAGCTCTCTGCAAGGCTCCGGCCCACGCCTTCTGCGTCTCGCATTTCTGCGCGGAGATTACGAGCGCTTCCGCCGCGTCAGCGTCCAGCTCGGCGCTCAGCGCACCGGGAGCGCCGTTGCCGCGTGATTCGCGTCTTCCTCATCGCCGCTTCGCCGCTCGCTCGCGCCGCGCTGCAAAATCGTCTGAAGGTGCAAAGCGTGAAAATTGTTGGCACTGCGGCGGCCATCGACGCCCTCGGCGGCGACCTCTCCGACGCGCAAGCAGATGTACTTTTGGTCGATGCCTCGGGCGAGCCGCCCGAAGCCATCATTGAATCGCTCGCTGATTCCGACCTCGGAGCGGAAATTCCCATCGTCGTGCTGACCGAAGCCGCCTCTCCTGCGGCGTCCCAACAAGCCCTGCACGCCGGGATTCGTGCGCTGCTTCCTAACGAAATCTCCACCGATCAGCTCGCCGCCGCTCTGCAAGCCGCAGCCGCTGGTCTCGTCGTCTTGCATCCCACGGAAGTGCGTGCAGCCTTCCCAGCCGTTGCGCCAGCATCGCAACCCCTCGCCGAGCTCCCCGAGCCACTGACCCGGCGCGAGCGCGAAGTCCTACAAATGCTGGCCGCCGGCCTCGCCAATAAAGAAATCGCCGCGCGCCTTAACATCTCCGATCACACCGCCAAATTCCACGTAGCCGCCATCCTCGGTAAACTCGGCGCCGCCACCCGCACCGAAGCTGTAGCCCTCGGCATCCGCCGCGGCCTCGTCCTTCTCTAGTCTCCACACTGCTACTTCCTCCGTCCCTTTTGTCGCCGTACCTCTATGTCTGTGGCACACCTTCAGTAGTGAGGTCAGTTTCCACTACTCGACTACCCGCGAATTAGCCCGCTGCTGCCAGGCGGATAACCGGCGTGCAGCGGATTTATCAACAACTATGACCAAGTGAATTCATTTCTTCTCGATGGCCGCAGTAGCGGAAAACTTCCGGTCTACGTGTGGTTCTGAGCGCGGAGCACCTGAATGCAGCACGCAACGCTTCCCGGCAGCGACACCACATGTAGGACACGGGACGGAGGATATCTGTTTGGGCGTGAGTTCTTTCTTTTTCATTCGGACAGAATGCGACAACACCCATCCGCGAAACCGCCCCATTTTGAACATTGACCGTATTGGCCGCTACCCACTCGGATGGCGGTTTCTGTGCTGTATTGAACAGCGCGACCAATACCTTTGTGAGAAAATCCTCCCAATTCGTATTCGTGCTTCTTGTCTCCCGGAATCTTCTCGGCGCGCTCTAGTAGCTGATGCCAGGGAGGATTCGCCAGTATCAGACGCACTCCCTCCTCACCCTGAGAAGCGTGACGGACACCTAGTCCGCCGCGCTTCCATCTTATGCCTCCGCACGCCAACATCCCGTGTTTTCGGCACACGGCTTTCGCTCTGTCCAAAAAGGAACAGTTATTGGGACACGTCCGTGAGAATGTCAGACGGCACAACGAGTTGTGATGAAGTCCGCAGACTAGCCAGTCCGAAGGCGCTGGAAATTTTGTCTTGAGAGAAGGCGACGGAAAGACCAGAGCGCAGGCCGAGATCGGAGTTAGTTCGAAGCTGAAAGGAGATTCCTATGTTGCTGATTTTGTTGATTATTGTCCTCGTGCTCGTGTTCGGCGGCGGTGGCGGCTATTACGGATATCGGAGATGGGGGACGGGCGGAGGCGTAGGGACTGTCGGGCTGATCCTTATCATCCTGTTGGTTTTGTACCTGTTCGGCGGATTGCATCTGTGACGTGATCCGGGTTCTTGTACCAGCGGGCGTGAGAGAGAATTCACCGGCACGGCCAGCAACGACTTGGTGAAAAAGGGCGTTCGGAAAGAGATAAAAGAGGTCAAGGAGCTTTCAAAATGGCAAAGAAAAGCAGAGGCGGTAGAATGACCGCAGCTAAGAAGCGCGCCGCAAAGAAATCGGGTGGACGCGGCCCTGTTAAGAAACGCTCAGCCGGTCGAAACATTATGAAGACCTAGGAACGCATCGCCGTGAAATCATGGGTGGCGATTGGGGTATGCTGGTCGCGCTCCAAGCAGTAAGACCAAAATAGCCCGAGCGGAGACGCTCCCGATCGTCCCTCGACTCGGTGGGCACAAAGCCGGCACTATGCGTCCTTTGATAGTCAAGGGACCGGTTAGAATTCGCTAGCGGTGCAAGATTGCCACTCGTAAAAAGCTTGGTCTCGTCGTTTCACATACCTCAACCGCTTTTGATACCGCAGGCTCTGTTCATCCTCCTTTGCGCTGCGGCGCCGGGAGTCTTCGCCAGCCAAAATTCTCCGGCCAACGATAAACCGGAGGGCGCGGTCCAGACGCAGATGCGCAACGTCACGTTTCGCTTTTCGGAAACCGTGGCGGTGGAAATAAAATCACTGAACGGTGTGCTCGTGCCCCTCGGCAAAAATGAATTTCCCGTCTTCGACGACAAAGACTCGTTTAACCTGCGCATAAGCACGGCGGAGATCGCCATTGATTCGTCAAACTTGGCAAACGTTCTCAATTCTTATGTTTTCGCGCGTCCGCATTCGCCCTTAACAGAGCTATCCATCATCGTCGAGAAGGGGCGCCTGAAAGTGAAGGGAAAGCTCCATGACAAAGGGGACATCCCGTTCGAGACGGAGGGGATTCTTATTCCCACCGCTGACGGAAAACTTCGCCTGCACAGCGAGAAAATCAAGGCCATGCATGTCCCAGTGAAAGGTTTGATGGGGCTCTTCGGCATCGATTTAGGCGGGTTGATCAAGGAGGGCAAAGTTCCGGGTGTGCGGGCTGAAGAGGACGATCTGATCCTTGATCTTGAAGAGATCCTGCCGCCTCCCCATATTGAAGGCAAGGTGGTCTCCGTACGAATTGAAGGCGACAAAATTATTCAGATCTTTGGCGGTTCGGATGCCAAGCCGGTGAAAAATATCCGCGCCGGAAATTACGTGGCCTGCAAGAACAATCGTCTCCGCTTCGGCAAGCTGGTCATGAACGATGCGGATTTGATCCTCATCGACATGGATCCAAAGGATCCACTCGATTTCTTCCTGGATCGATACAAAGAACAGCTTGCGGCGGGCTATGCGAAAATTACGCCGGACTCCGGCTTGCGCGTGTTCCTAAAAGACTTTAACAAGCTTCATCCCGCAAAAGCGCCTCCCAGCAACGACAAAACGAATTGAAGCGGACCTGCGGCCCAAGGTTCATGAATTGGTCGATCTTTGCAGCCAGGATGAGGTCGCCTTCTGTGGCCGGGTAACGCGCAAATCCGAAACTGGCCCACTACCCAACTTCTCCCGAATTTTCATTCTTGTCTCGATGGTGATAAATTGACCTATCCATGCGCACCATCGACCAAACCACGCAGGAGGTGCTAGACCTCGCGTCCAAGCATTTCCAGGTTCCGGCCAACTCCCTCGCGCCTGAGGATGACTTTTTCAAGAAACTCGGCATCGACAGCCTCCAAGCCCTCGAACTCCTCAGCCGCCTCGAAAACCACTTCGGCATCGAGCTCCCCGACTACGAAGTCCAAGGCGTAAGCGACTTCCGCACTCTCGCCTCCCGCATCCAATCCCGCCTGTAATGCTCGATCTCTCGAAGTATCAATCAATCGGCGCCGCGCTGAAAGATGCGCTCGACCAATTCGCTCCTGAGGTTTGCCTCGTCGAATCAGATCGCGAGCGCGAGAAAGAACGCCTGACCTATCGCAACTTCAAAGAGCGCGCGCATCCCTTGGCCAAGGCGCTGCGGGATTCAGGTTTCTCAGCGAACGACCGAGCCGCTATCATCATGACCAATCAGTCTAAGTGGCTGATTTCCGCCTACTCGATTTTCTACTCCGGCGGGGTTCTGGTCCCGCTCGATTACAAACTCACACCAGAGGAACAGTGGCAACTCCTCAAGCATTCGAGCGCAAGTGTTCTCATCACCGAATATCCAATCTGGCGACAACTCGCCTCCGCACCATCGCACGGTTCTGTCACAAATCTCAAAACCATCCTCGTCACTGAAGCGCCGCCAAAGGCCGATCTCTCCGGCGCACGCCGCTGGGAAGAATTTCGCAGCACCAGCGAACCCACTTTCATTCCGCGCAACCGCAGCGACGTGGCCACCATCGTCTACTCCTCCGGCACCGGCGGTCGCCCCAAAGGCTGCATGATGACCCACGAAAACTATCTCGAGCAGTGCATCGCCCTCACGTCGATCTATCCCTTCGCTCCCGGCGTCCGCTACCTAAGCATTCTTCCCACCAATCACGCCATCGACTTCATGGTCGGCTTCTTCGGCCCCTTCATCTGTGGTGCCGCGGTCGTGCATCTCCGCACCCTCCGCCCGGAGTATGTCCGCGAAGCCTTTCCGAAATACAAAATTACCTACGTCAGCCTCGTCCCTCTCGTTTTGAAAAATCTGCAAAAAGGCCTTCAAGCACGCTTCGACGCCTTACCGTCAGGCAAACGAAAATTATTTAACGCGCTCGTGGCCGTCAATAAGGTATTTACAAAAAGCCAGCCCCGCCTCGCGTTAAGCCGCCGCCTCCTCAAGCAAGTCCACAACGCTTTCGGCGGCGAACTCCGCGCCATCATCGTCGGCGGCGCCTTCACCGAGCCGCAAACCCTGCAATTTTTCTACGATCTCGGAATCCCCGTCGCCAACGGCTACGGCCTCACCGAAGCCGGCACCGCCATCACCGTCAACGATCTAAAACCCTTTCGCGCCGACACGGTCGGCAAACCTCTCCCGGGCATGGAAGTCCGCATCGTCAATCCCGATTCGGACGGCATCGGCGAAGTTTCCGTGCGCAGCAAGACCGTGATGTCCGGCTACCTGAACGAGCCCGAACTCACCGCCGAAACCATCGTGGACGGCTGGCTCATGACCGGCGACCTCGGCCGCTTCGACTCCACTGGCCATCTGCTACTCTTCGGCCGCAAGAAAAACATGATCGTCACCGAAGAAGGTAAGAACATCTATCCCGAAGACATCGAGACCGCGTTTGAAAGCCTGCCCGTAAAGGAATTCTGCGTGTTCGCCGCCAACTACGTCTGGCCGCAGCGCACCATGGTCGGCGAACAGTTGCTTCTTGTCCTGCACCTGGAGCAAGGCCAAACCCTAACTGACGAACTTCGCCGCGACATCTCCGCTCGCAACAGCCGCCTGCTAAACTACAAGCGCGTGCACGGGATCGTCCTCTTCAACGAAGACTTCCCCCGCACGGCTTCACTCAAGATTAAACGCAATATCCTGGCAGAACGCTTGATGCATCTAGATCGCGCCTCAACGATTCTGCCTTTGTAAGGCTGTTGCAGGGGCGTGCCTTAGCGCGTCCCAGCGGCTTCAGCCGCCAAGGCTTGCTCTTAGGGGTCGGAGCTTTAGCTCCGACATAAAGGACTGCCGCCGACGGGCTTTAGCCCCCTGAGGAAACGGCTCAGCCTTTTCTACAAACTGCGAGCTGCAGGAGGTCGGCTCGTTTGTGAGAGAAACGTTCTTCGCCATCGTCAATCCCGCCGCAGGCGGAGGCCGCTCCGCCAAGCTCGCGGGCCCCGCCATCGCGCGCCTCCGCGAAAAGGGTCTCCATGTCGACGTCATCGCCTCGACTGGTCCCGGTCACGCCGCGGAGCTCGCTCGCGAGGCCTACGATCAAGGCTACCGCCGCTTCATCGCCGTCGGCGGCGATGGCACCGCTCACGAAATCCTCAACGGCATCTTCACCCACGCGGGAGCACAGGCGCGCATCTCTCTCGGATTTCTTCCGCTCGGCACCGGCAACTCTTTCCTTCGCGACTTCGCGAAAAACGGTGCCGAAGCCGCGCTGCAAGCCCTGCTCGAGAATCGCAAGCGTCGCGTCGATCTCCTTCGCCTCACGCACTCCACGGGCGAAATCTATGCTTTCAATCTGCTTAGCGTCGGATTTACCGCCGATGTGGCAACACTGACCAACCGCTATTTCAAGGCGCTAGGCCCCGTCGGCTATCTTCTCGGAGTTTTCATCCGCGTCGCGCAACTTCGACGCCGCGCCTTCGCGCTCCGCTGCGACGACGACAAAAATTGGGACGAGCGCCGCTGCCTCTTTCTCACCTTCAACAACAGCAAGTACACCGGTGGCACCATGCTGATCGCTCCGCAATCCGATCCCACCGACGGCCTCATCGAATTTGTCCGCTGGGGCCCGATCGGTCGCTTCGGTCTCTTGCGTATGCTGCCAAAACTTTACGACGGCACGCACATCCAGCATCCGCTGGCCTCGCGGCGCGCCGTGCGCCGCGTTGAATTCAACCTGCCCGTCCCGGTCGACGTCATGATCGACGGCGAAATTGCCACCCTGCAATGCCGCTCGCTCGACATCATCCCCGGCGCCGTGGACGTGCACATATGAAGGGTGCCCTCCTGGTGCTGCGCAGCGCCATGCTCTGGATTCTCAGCCTCCTGCATTTCTTCATCTCTGCACCCGTTCTTGTTTTTCTCAATATTTTTCTGGATATGCGCAAGCACGACTGGCTGCAGCGCGCCTTCAGCCGTCGCATAGCGTTCCTCTCCGGCGCCCGCGTGAAAGTTTGCGTATCACCCGGTTTCGATCCCCAGCGCACCTGCTTCTTCATGGTCAATCATGTGAACCTCTTCGATCCCTTCATACTCTACTGCGCCATCCCGCAACTCGTGCGCGGTTGGGAACTCGAGTCTCATTTCAAAATCCCCGCCTATGGCTGGCTAATGAAACGTTTCGGCAATGTCCCCGTCCCCGACGTGCGTCGCCCCTCCGACATCAAGCGCATGTGGCGCCTCACTCAGGACGCCATCAGTCGCGGCACCAGCCTCATCATTTTCCCCGAAGCCAAGCGCACCCGCGACGGCCACGTCAACGAATTTCAAGACGGCGGCTTCCGGCTCGCTCAACAACTCGGCGTCCCCATCACCCCCGTTAGTATCGTCGGCTCCTTCCAGCATCACCGCACCGGGCACTGGATGCTCTGGCCCGCCACGGTCACCGTCCATCTCCACGACACAATCGAAACCAAGGGCCTCACTAAGGAAGACGTCCCAGCTTTACGTGACAGCGTACGCAAAATAATCTCTGCCCCCGTCGAGGATTCTCTCCGCTCTTAAATTGAAGGGCGAAAACTCAGAGAGAAAGGCGGATGCCGGGGAGGACGCGGCCGGCGCGGGTTTCCTGCCACGTGTAGACGATGCGATGGATCACGGTGATCGTCGACACTACCGCGATCACCCACAGCACTGGCCCCATGCGGTTGAACAATCCGCCGATGATGAGCAGCACCAATCGCTCCGGCCGCTCCATGAATCCAACTTTACACAGCGGAATCAGCGACTCGGCGCGCGCACGCGCGTAACTCACCATCACCGAGCCCGCCGTGGCCACCGCCGCCAGCACCACATAGGGCGTGCGTCCGCTCACCGAGTAATACACCAGCAAACCCATATACAGCGCCATATCCGCATAGCGGTCCAGCGTGGAATCGTAAAACGCGCCGAACGCCGTCACGCGATTTTGCCGCCGCGCCACCTGCCCATCCAGCATGTCCAGGAACCCAGCGAAAAGAATAATCAGCGCGCCCGTGCGAAAACGGCCGATCGCAAACATCGCCGCCGCAGCGAAATTCACCACTAGGCCCAAGAAGGTCAGAAAATTAGGATTTACGCCGGTGGCAGCCAGCGCACCGACGATGCGGTCGAGCAGCCATTTACTTCCTGTGCCAATCGCTCCAGTAAGCGTAGCCATGCGCGCGCGTCATTCACCAGGAATGCGAGTTCCACAGCAACCCAGCCTGTGCAGCTTCCGCAAAATCCTACACCAGCGTCGCCGCGTCTCGCAAACCGCGGCCTGGCACGACGCTTTGCAGAAAAACTTCAAATGCGCTAATCCTGCCGTTTCTCCTTGACGTTGCGCGACTACCATCCTAAATTCCTAGCTGCTCGCTGTGCCCTCATTTTTATGATCAACGACCTTAGCCGTCGCAATTTCTTGACCCGTGCGTGCGGCGCGGTCAGCGCCCTATGGCTCTCCGCGCATTGGCCCGCAATCGTCGCCGCCGCGGAGCACGCGCACCAAGCGGCCAAGTCTTCCGCGCCTCCGAAATTCCAATTCTTCACGCCCGAGCAAGCCACCGAAATTGAAGCCATAACTGCCCGCATCATTCCCTCCGACGAAACCCCCGGCGCTCACGAAGCCGGTGTCGTCTACTTCATCGATCGTGCGCTTACCACCTTCGCGCTTGACGACCAGAAAACCCATCGCGAGGGCCTTCCCGTCCTGCAAGCCCGCGTGCGCGAACTATTCCCAAATCTTGAAAAATTCTCAAGCGCCACGCCGGAACAGCAAGACCAAATTCTGCACTCTCTGGATGAGCAAGCCGACCCTGCGCGCAGGCATTCTCGATCCAACGGTGTGTCCAGCTCTTTTTTCCAGGCCGTACGAATTCACACGATCGTCGCCTTCCTTATAGATCCTGATTCCGGCGGCAATCGCGACGGCGTCGGCTGGAAAGTTATCGGGCGCGACCGCGAGCACATGTTCCAGCCACCGTTCGGCTACTACGACAAGGATTATGCCGGTTGGCAGCCCAATCCTGCCGCTGCGGAAAAAACAAAAGCATGAGGCCCGATCTCCCCAAATACAAAACCTCCGACGAGGTTGATTTTGTCATCGTCGGTTCGGGAGCCGCCGGCGGCATCATGGCCAAGGAGCTTTCCACCAACGGCTTCCGCGTAGTCGTGCTCGAACAAGGTCCGTATCTCACCGAAGCCGACTTCGTCCACGACGAAGTGAAAGTGATCGGCGAAGATCTGCTCACCAACAAGCCCAAGCTTCAGCCTACTTCCTTCCGCAAAACGCCCAACGAAAAAGCCAAGCCGCAGCGCGCGATCGTTTACGGCCGCTGCGTCGGTGGCACCAGCGTACACTTCACCGCAAATTTCTGGCGTTTCCACGAAATCGACTTCGTCGAGCGCAGCAAAGTCGGCCCCGTTCCTGGCGCCGACCTTCGCGACTGGCCCATCACCTACGCCGATCTCGAGCCGTACTACACCAAAGTTGAATGGGAAATCGGCGTATCCGGCCTCGCCGGCGCCAGCCCCTTCGATCCTCCGCGCTCCAAGCCCTATCCCATGCCGCCGTTGCCGGTGAAATCCTCTGGAGTAATTTTCGAGCGCGCGGCCCGCAAGCTCGGCTGGCATCCCTTCCCCGCACCCATGGCCATTCTTTCCCAGCCGCGCCCCGGACGAAGCGCGTGCATCAATTGCGGCTTCTGCCTCGCGTTCGGCTGTGAAGTCGGCGCGAAGTCCAGTTCGCTGGCGACCGCAATCCGCATGGCGGAGAAAACCGGCCGCTGCGAAATTCGGCCGAATTCGTACGTCCATCGCATCGAGATGGACGAGAACGGCCGCGTCACCGGCGCGGTATACTTCGACGAGAAGCGCAACACGCACCTGCAAAAGGCAAAAGCTGTCGTGGTCTGCGCCAATGGCGCGGAAACTCCGCGCCTGCTTCTCCTCTCCGCTAACAAACAATTTCCAAATGGCCTCGCCAATTCCAGCGGCGTCGTCGGCAAATACCTCATGTTCAACAGCGGCGGTGTCACCAACGCCGTCTTCGAGCATCCGCTCAACGACTACAAGGGTTTCGCGGTCAGCCGCCTGCTTCACGATTTCTACGAGCTTGACCCGCAGAAGGTTGGTTTCTACGGCGGCGGCGGCATCGACGCGCGCTTCGACGCTACCCCCATTGCCTTCGCCATGGGCGGTCTCCCGCCCGGCACTCCCGGCTGGGGCAAGGACTTCAAGAACGCCCTCGCCCACAATTTCAATCGCACGATGGAGCTCTTCTGCCACGGCACGTCCCTAGCCGTCGAAACCAACAGCTTCTCGCTCGATCCCGACCTGAAAGACGCCTGGGGCCTCCCCGCGCTTTGTCTTACGTACAAGGATCATCCCGACGACCTCAAGCTCTGGGCATGGCAGAACCAACGTGCCAACGAGCTCCTGGATGCTGCCGGCGCGCAAAAGAAATGGTCGCAGCCCATCCGGGAATCTCAATTGGGCTTTCACCTCCTCGGCACCTGCCGCATGGGCAGCGACCCCAAGACGTCTGTGATCAATTCCGACCACCGCACCCACGACGTAAAGAATCTCTTCCTCTGCGACGGCAGCAGCCTAGTCACCTCTGGCCGCGGCCAGCCCACCATGACCATCGAAGCCCTCGCCTTCCGCGCTGCCGACCGCATCACCGCCCTCGCCAAGCGCGGCGAAATCGCCTAGCGGCATAACGGCAGTGGTGAGTGGCGAGTGGCGAGAGAAAGCCGGACTAGCGTCAAGTACATAATCCCGGATAAAGTTGTTTGTTTTGATACACTTTTGCAAGTGTTGATTCTACAGGAGATGGAGGAGCGGTCAGGGATCAGGCGGGACGAGATGGGCTCGCCAAGCAGGATGGTAAGCAGGCTAGAAGGTAAGGGTCCCGCAGGGGGTATGCCACCCCGAGTGTTTTGCAAAAAGAGTGTGGAAGTTATTGAAAACAAAGGATCGGAGTGGGAAAAAGAGCGCAAAGAGAAATCAAGAGTCCGCAACTCAGTGAAACTTGGAGGCTTAAGGATGGAACGGCGGGACGAGTAGGAGAGGTTTGTTCAAGATAACACGCGAAACGGTACCACAGATCTGGACGTTTGTCAATAGTAAACTGTAAGTTCAATTGTTTGAATGGCGTGGAAGGAAAATTCAAAAACCGCACCACCCTGCAAATGCGCAGAGAGTGCGGCGCGCGGCGTCTACGTCTTTTCGGTCTCGGTGCGTATATCATCGTCCAGTTCGACTAATATTTTAGAGGCTTCATCGATTAGACTCTTTTCTTGCAACACACCTGCGGGTGCGGAAGCCGAGTACCGCATACTCGTCTCTGACCGTCATACCACTATGAAACCGCACGCGGCCATTGCCCTAACTTGCCTAGTTTCCGTGTTCTGCGAGGACGCGCCCGCGCAGCAAACAACCCAGGCGTCGGCTCAGAACAGCACTGCCAAGATTGAAGTGAAGGTGAATTCGGTGTTGGTGCCGGTGGTGGTGCGCGACGGGCAGGGCCGCGCGGTGGGCAACTTGAAGAAAGAGGACTTCCAGGTCTTCGATAAGGATAAAAAGCAAGCTATTTCCGGATTCAGCATTCAGACGCGCGCAGCCGTGGACAGCAGTGTTGCGGCTGCTGGACCGGCGCCAAGAAATTCCCCAAGCAATCCGCCAGTCAATCCGAACGTCACGGAGCAACCGCCGACAGCACTTCAACGCTTCATTGTGTTCTTGTTCGACGACCTGCACCTTAGCGCCGGCGATTTGATGCGCGTCCAAAAAGTAGCAACGAAGATGCTCGCCGCATCACTCTCCGATTCGGACATGGCCGCGGTGATTTCCTTTTCTGGGACCAACAGCGGTATGACACCCGATCGCGGGAAGTTACAAGAAGCGATCATGAAGGTAAGAACGCAGGATCTCTACCGGCATGTGGGGCGCGAGTGCCCGGATGTCGATTATTACCAAGCAGATCTGATCGAAAATAAGCACAACAGCCAGGCATTCGAGGCGGCAGTTCAAGACGCGTTAAATTGCGGGCACCTGGATATGCGCTATCTTGCCGAGGGGATGGCTAGATCAGCCGCGAGGCGAGCGCTGGAGATTGGCGATCAGGACACCCGGGTAACGCTCGGATTTGTGAGGGAAATTGTGCGCAGAATGGGCGCTCTGCCAGGGCAACGCACGCTGATCCTGATGTCGCCTGGTTTCCTAACAATTGTGCCAGAGGCGATGACCGACAAATCGCAGATTCTGGACCTTGCGGCGCGGTCCAACGTGACTATCAGCGCGCTCGATGCGCGAGGGTTGTACACGACAGAAATGGACGCCAGCGAACAAGGCGCACACACAGCTCTGGCGTTGGTGACGGGGAATGAGTCGCAATATCATCGTGAGGCCATGGCGCTGGATGAGGACGTGATGTCGGAACTCGCGGATGGGACCGGCGGAACGTACTTTCACAACAGCAACGATCTGGAAGGGGGACTGCAAAGGCTGGCGGCTGCGCCGGAGTACGTGTACCTGCTCGAGCTTTCGCTGGAGAACGTGAAGCAGGATGGGACTTATCATCCCCTGAAAGTCAAAGTGGACCAGGACGGCGTGAAGTTGCAGGCGCGGCGCGGCTATTTCGCGCCCAAACTATCGAGAAATAAATAAGGATAAGGGCCATGAACCCCATCATCACAGGCGCGATCCCGGTTCTTCCGGCCGCCGACACAACCGAATCCCTGAATTGGTGGACGCAGGTCTGCGGTTTCAAGGAGACTTTTCGCGATGCCAACCCGCCGACTTACGCAGGAATCACCCGCGACGAGGCCCACCTGCACATAGCTGGCATGACCGATAAGCACCTAGCGCGCAAGGTCGGCGACCAGACTATGGTGCGGCTCGCCGTTAAAGGCATTGAAGCCATGTATGCCGAATACCAAAGCCGCGGAGGAAAAGTGCACCCCAATGGATCACTGCAAAACAAGCCCTGGGGCACGAAAGAGTTTGCTGCAATTGATCCCAATGGCGTGTGTGTGACGTTCCAGGAATGAACGCTGTCGAGTCCTTGATCGCCACGTCCTGACGCTGGCGCAGAGGCGTTTTGACGTCCAGGAGGTTTGTCGCTGAGGCGGCGATGTGCTAGGCTTTGCTCAACAAGAAGCAGCACGTGCCGCGTAAGTTCTAGCGTTGCTCACGTCCTCTCGCTCCTGTCTCCGCCTCGGGTGCTACCCACGCGGGAGGCGTATCTCTCGGACACGGGCATTTCGGGAAAGAGCGGGAGACAGGGAGCTGCGGCACAAAAGGAACGACCAACCCCATGCGCGGGCAAGCCACTTCAAAAACGTCCACGGAAGCGCGGGAAATCAAGCTGGCGCATTCGCCGGACTCCGACGACGCGTTCATGTTCTACGCGCTGGCTACGCACAAACTGAACACGCCGGGATACAAGTACACGCACGTGCTTTCGGATATTCAAACGCTGAACGAGGCGGCGCTGACGGAGACGTATGACGTAACGGCGCTGAGCTTTGCGGCGTACCCGGGACTGCGGGACAAGTACGTGCTGCTGGATTGCGGGGCGAGCTTTGGGGAGAACTACGGCCCGATCGTGGTGGCGCCGAGGTCGATGAAGGGGAATGAGATTGCGGGGAAGCGCGTGGCGGTGCCGGGGCTGAAAACTACGGCGTACCTGACGCTGAAACTGTTTGAGCCGAACTTCGAAGCGGTGGTGACACCGTTCGATAAAATTTTGGAGGCGGTGAAGACCGAAGTGGTGGATGCGGGGCTGCTGATCCATGAAGGGCAGCTCTTGTTCCCGCAGATGGGCTTGCATCGCGTGCTGGACCTCGGCGTGTGGTGGCACGAGCAGACGGGGATGCCGCTGCCGCTCGGAGGGAATGCGGTGCGGCGGGCGCTGGGGCCGGAGATTGGGCGGGCGATTGCGCGGACGATTCGCGACAGCGTGGAGTACGGGCTGGACCATCGCGAAGAAGCGCTGAATTATGCGATGCAGTTTGCGCGCGACATGGAGACGGAGCTGGCGGACAAATTTGTGGGGATGTACGTGAATAAATGGACGCTGGGTTATGGGGAGCGCGGAAAGCGCGCAGTGACGGAACTGATCGCGCGGGGGACGGCGGCGGGATTGCTGCCGGGGCCGGCGACGGTGGAGTTTTTGAGCGAAGAGTAGAGGGGCTGTTGTTGGTGGTTAGTTTTGGTCGTCAGTAAGGCTTTCCTAGGGGCTAAGGCCCCTAATCAGCGCGAGCCGTTTACGTCTGGGCTTGCGTTCTCCTAAAGAACAAAGCGGAGCAATCAGCGGCGAGCCTTGCCCTGACGAGAATTATTTTTTTTCAGTGAGGACAGGTTCGGGGAGGCGGGCTTCACGAAGGAAGCGGGCAGCTTCTTCGGGTGGTGTGGGATTGATGTAGAAACCGGTGCCCCACTCAAAGCCGGCGACCTTGGTGAGTTTGGGGATGACTTCGATGTGCCAGTGGTAATGGTCGTTGATTTCCTCGCCGACGGGAGAGGTGTGAATCATAAAATTGTAGGCGGGGCGATCGAGGACGACGTCAAGACGCATGAGCATGTCTTTCAGCATGCGGGCGAGGCTGGAGTAGATGGAGCTTTGGTTGTTTTCGTAGGAAGAGCCGTGGACCTTGGGGAGCAGCCACATTTCGAAAGGAAAACGCGAGGCGTAGGGCGCGATGGAGATGAAGTGTTCGTTTTCGCCGATGACGCGCTCGCCGGTGTCGCGCTCCTGGCGGATGATGTCGCAGAAAATGCAGCGCTCTTTTTCATCGTAGTAATGCCAGCAATTGTCGACCTCTTCGCGAACGCGGCGAGGGACGATGGGCAGAGCGATAAGCTGCGAGTGGGGATGCTCGATGGAAGCGCCGGCGGCTTCGCCGTGATTTTTGAAGATGAGGACGTAACGAAAGCGCTTGTCGTTTTTCAGATCGAGCATGCGGTCGCGATAGGCCCATAGAACGTCTTCGACGGCGCGAGGCTGGAGAGTGGCGAGCGTGGCCATGTGCTCGGGCGTTTCGACGATGACTTCGTGAGCGCCGACGCCGTTCATTTTGTCGAAGAGGCCCTCGCCTTCGCGGTCGAGATCGCCCTCGATGCCGAGAGCGGGGAAACGATTGGGGACGACACGGATGTTCCAGCCGGGCGTGTTGGCACCGCCGCCGTTGCGGCCGTAGACGAGAATCTCGGGAGGCGTTTTGCTTTCGGCGCCGGGGCAGAAGGGGCAATTCTTGGGGCCGGTTACGAGGACGCTTTCGCGGAGAAAATCAGTGGGACGTTTTCCGCGGTCGGTGGAGATGATGACCCAGCGGCCCGTGATGGGATCTTTACGCAACTCCGGCAAAGCAAGCCTCCTCGAAGTCAATCACGCGAAACGGGTGTGCTGCGGACGCTGCCCTGCCTGAGATTGTACCGCGTCTGGAGCCGCGTTTTACAGTTGTGCGGTGAAGGCGTCTTTGTGCAGGCGGACGTCGGGGGAGTGGCCAGGGTGATTGTCGATGGCGAGGACGTCGAATCGGCAGGGGCGATTGGTGACGTGGCGTTCGGCGAGGAAGTGCTGCGCGGTGCGGGCCACGACGCGCTGCTTGTCGGTGGTGATGCTGAGCTCGGGAAGAGCGGTGAGGTCATCGCGCAAGGTGCGGGTGCGGACTTCGACGAAGGCTAGCGTCTCGCCGTCGTAGCCGACGAGGTCGAGCTCTCCTTTGACGCCGCGCGGGGTGTAATTGCGGACGACGAAGACGTAGCCGTGACGGCGGAGGTACCAGTAGGCGTAGGTTTCGCCGCGGATGCCGGTGCGGCGGGCGGCGTGTTTGCGCTGCTCGGGAGAGTCGTGGTGATCGTCGCGCAGGCCTTTGCGGGCGGCCCAATGGACCAGTTGGAAGATGGCACGAGAGATGAGCGGCATGGGTGAGGAGTATAGAACAGTAATATCATAACAAATAGAAGAGGCCGCAGGGCTGCGCGGACTCCGCCCTGCGCTACAGGCGGCTGGCGAACCGTGCTGAGATGGGGCGCGGCAGTTCCCTCGCGTTTGCTCGGGATAAAACTGCACCCCTACATGGGGCGGCTCGAGAGTTGCGAACCGCATTTATCGGATCGACGGGCGCACCGCCAGAAATGGCTGTGGCACCGTTAGGCTTTCTTTTCGACTTCGCGAATGCAGGTTTCTAGCGTTTGCAGGGCGAAGTCGGATTGCTCTTCGTCGATTAGGAGCGGCGGAGAGAGGCGGACGGTATTTGCGCCGGCGCCGAGGACGAGCAGGCCTTTGTGGAAGGCGAGATCGACGATGGCGCTGCGCAGGTCGGCGGCTTCTTCCTTGGTGCGCTGGTCGCGGACGATTTCGATGCCGACCATGAGGCCGCGGCCGCGGACGTCACCTACGATTTTGAACTTTTTGGTCCAATCGGCCATGCGGGAGAAGAGATAGTCGCCGATACGGCGGGCGTTCTCTTTGTATTGGGTTTCGATCAGGTCCATGGTAGCGAGCGCGGCGGCTACGCAGACGGGATTTCCGCCGAAGGTTGTACCGTGCGAGCCGGGCTTCCAGCTGTTCATGATGCTGCTGCGCGCAACGAACGCGCCGAGGGGCATGCCGCTGGCAATGCCTTTGGCGCTGCATAGAATGTCCGGCTCGATGCCGGCGTGGTCGGAGGCCCACCACTTGCCGGTGCGGCCCATGCCGGACTGCACTTCGTCGACCACGAACATGATGCCGTGCTGGCGGCAGATGCGCTGCAATTCCTGCAAGAAGAATTTCGGCGCGGTGACGTAGCCGCCTTCGCCCTGGATGGGCTCGATGACGATGGCGGCGACTTCTTCGGGATCGAAGAGGCGCTTGAAGACTTGGCGCTCGAGGGTTTCGAGGATTTCGGCGCCGCAGGTTTCGGCGGTGTGGCCGTGCTCGCAGCGGTACGGATTCGGATAGGGAATGTGCTCGACACCGGCAAGGAGCGCGCCGAAGCCTTTGCGCTGCGTGGATTTGGAAGCGGTCAGAGAGAGAGCACCCATGGTGCGGCCGTGGAAGCAGCCGTAGAAGGCGATGAATTTGTCGCGCTTAGTGGCGTAACGCGCGAGCTTCATGGCGCCTTCGATGGCTTCCGTGCCGGAGTTGGTGAAGAACGCTTTCTTTTCCTCGGAGCCGGGAACGGTGTTGACAAGTTTTTGGGCGAGCTGCGGCAGGCTTTCGTAATAAAAATCCGTGCCGGACATGTGGATTAGCTCGGCGGCTTGCTTCTGAATGGCTTCGACGACTTTCGGGTGGCAATGACCGGTGGAACAGACAGCGATGCCTGCGGCGAAGTCGAGGAAGGTGTTGCCGTCCACGTCTTCGACAACGGCGCCGTGGCCGCGCTTTGCGACGAGCGGATAGTCGCGCGTGAACGACGGCGACATGAACTTGGCGTCTTGCTCGAGCACGTACTTGGCTTTTGGTCCCGGGAGCTGCATCAGCAGGCGGGGCAATTTCGTTTCGGTGGCGGCGATCATTTCTTCCTCCTTGAAGGATGGTTAGCGGTTGATGTGGATGGGTGACCGCAAAACGGGTATAGACGCGCGTACACGAACCGCGTTGACGCACGTCCCTGCCGTGAGAGGAGGACTTAATCTACGCCGAAGAGGTTGGGCCGAAGATCGGCCGGGGAGGAAATTCTGTGGAGCCCGTGGATGTAATTGTGATTCATTTGCGTTTCCAGCGGACGCTTCCGTCCCGATTATCTTCAAGAATTATACCACGATCGGCGAGTTCCTGGCGGATGCGATCGGAGGAAGCGAAGTCGCGGCGTTTGCGGGCGGCGTTACGGTCGGCGACGAGTTTTTCGATATCGTCGTCACTGAGTGCGCTCTCTTTGCCATAGCCAAGCTCACTGAGTTTGGCGGCGTCATTGTCTTCGAGGACGGCGAAGACGCGATCGAAAGTGGCGAGGAATCGCTGGGCGGCGGCTGCGTCTTGCTGGCGAAATTCGCCTTTGTCGATGGCGACGTTGGCTTCGCGCACGAGATCGTAGGCGGCGGCGAGGGCTTGCGCGGTGTTGAGGTCGTCGGAGAGGCCGGCGTCGAAATCGGCGGCGGCTTTGGCGATGCGCTCGGACATGCCGGGGTGCTGGCCCGGTTCAAATTTTCCCTGTTTCAGACGATCCGCGAAGTTGCGGAGACGGTCGACGGCGCTGGCGGCTTGCTGCAGGCCGTCGAATGTGAAATTAAGCTGGCGGCGGTAAGGGACGCTGGCGAGAGCGAAACGCAACGCAGATGGCTTGTAGCCTTTAGCAAAGAGATCGCGGAGGGTGAAGAAATTGCCGAGGGACTTGGACATTTTCTCGCCTTCGACGAGAAGATGTTCGGCGTGGAGCCAGTAACGGACGAAGTGTTTGCCGGTGGCGGCTTCGCTTTGGGCGATTTCGTTTTCGTGGTGCGGGAAGGCGAGATCGATGCCGCCGGTGTGAATATCGATCGTGTCGCCGAGATATTTCATGGCCATGGCGGAGCACTCGATGTGCCAGCCGGGACGGCCGCGGCCGATGGGCGTGTCCCAGAAATGCTCGCCGGGCTTGGGGGCTTTCCAGAGAGCGAAATCGCGGGCGCTTTCTTTTTCGTAGCGGTCGTTGTCGACGCGAGCGCCGGCTTGGATGCCGGTTACATCGATTTTGGAGAGCTTGCCATAGTCAGGAAATTTCGTGATGCGATAGTAGATCGAGCCTTCGCTCTCGTACGTATAGGTCTTTTTCTGGAGCTGCTGGATGAGCTGAACCATGGAGTCAATGTTGTCTGTAGCGCGGACCCAGTGCTCGGGAGATTCGATGCTGAGGGTTTTGCAATCGTCGAAAAAGGCTTGGGCGAATTTTTCGGTGTAATCGCGGATGCTGAGGTGTTTTGCGGCGGCGTTGGCGATGATGCGGTCGTCTACGTCGGTGAGATTCATTACGTGGGTCAGGCGGTAGCCACGGAGTTTCAGGAAGCGGCGGAGAATATCCTGGAAGACGAAGGTGCGGTAATTGCCGATATGGGCGTAGTCGTAGACGGTGGGGCCGCAGGTGTACATGGTGACTTCGCCGGGTTTTTGCGGGACGAAGGGTTCGGTTTGATTGGAAAGCGTGTTGTGGAGGCGGATTTCGTTGGTTTGGGGCATTTTTCGGGTGCAAAAGAAACGACGATTGTATCTGAGGGCCGATGGAAAACAAACAGGGCCGGCGGGGAGTTGTGTATCAGGTTTCCGATGATGCGGCTTTACTAGGCATAATGCTTCGTTAGGGGGCACGTGAGTCTGAACAATTCAAATACGGCCAGCAGGTCGAAGTTCCTGGTAGAACAGAATGGCTTTGCTGTCGTTCCGGGGTGTTTAGACGAAGCCACAGTGGAACGCCTTTGCGAACAATTTGACGATAAACGGCGCCCTCAGAGGAATCTCTTGTCGGTTCCAAGTGTTCGAGGGCTTGCAACGTCGAGGCCGGTGCGTGAAATCATGGAGACTGTCCTTGGGCCAAAATGCTTTGCGGTTAGAGGGATTTTTTTCAATAAGACTCGAAGCTCAAACTGGAAGGTCGTTTGGCACCAAGATTTAACAATCGCTGTCCGTGAACGTAGGGATGTTGATGGATTTGGTCCGTGGACGCTGAAGGCTGGAGTTTTGCATGTACAACCTCCAGTGGAGGTCATGAGCGGAATTCTCGCCATCAGGTTGCATCTAGACGAGAGTGCGCTTGATAACGGGCCGTTACGGGTAATTCCCGGGTCTCATCGCGAAGGTCGACTCTCCGCGGAGCAGATCGGTAGTTGGGAGAAGGAGAACTCCGTAACTTGCACCGTTCCAAGAGGCGGAGCATTAGTCATGCGCCCGCTGCTGCTTCACGCATCATCTGCGTGTGCGATCCCGAAGTCCCGTCGAGTAATTCACCTTGAGTTTGCGGCCGGAGAACTACCTCAGGGATTGGATTGGCACGACAAAGTCTAACGTCAAAGGGCAAAATTGTAGGCCAATCAGTCTTCGACGAGCGATGGTGCTCCTGCTGGGGAAAAACCGCAGGGCTGCGCGGACTCCGCCCTGCGCTACAGGGTGGCCGCTACGATTGCGTGTAGAGTATTGGCCTGCGACATGGATGGTTTACAAACAGGAGCGCGTTTCTATGGGAGTGAGGCTCTTTCTTTCGGCTGGGATTGTGCTGTTTCTGGGTCATGGGTTCTTTTCGGCTGCGCAAGGGCAGGCGAATTCGACTGGAGACGCGAGTAAACCGCTGACTGTGGAGGCTTCGCTTAATTTGCGGAACGTGGGGGACTTGCAGTTTTCGCCGGACCCCGCGGCTTCACTCGGGGCAAGTGGGGGGCGGTTGGCTTTTGTGGTTACGGAGCCGGCTAAGGGGACTGGGCGGTTGCGGCACATTTGGGTCTGTGACGTGGCGAGCGGGGTGGCGCGGCAGTTTACATTTTCGGCTAAGTCGGAGAGTGCGCCGCGGTGGTCGCCCGATGGAAAGCGATTGGCGTTTCTATCTGATCGCGACGAGAGCCAGCAGCAGATTTTTTTGATCTCCGTAGATGGAGGCGAAGGACGAGCCATTACGAAAGGGAAGCGGAGCGTTAAGGCGTTTGAGTGGTCGCCGGATGGGAAGACGATTGCGCTCCTGGCGCCGGACGCTAAGACGGAGGACGAGGAGAAGAAGGAGAAAGATAAGGACGACGCGAACGTGGTGGATAAGGATGATAAGCACGCGCGGCTCTGGATTTTGGATGTGGCTAGCGGTGAGGCGCGGGCGTTGACGAAGCCGAATTGGAATTTTGATGAGCTTGCCTGGTTGCCGGCGGGAGATCGCGTGGTGGTGAAGGGCACGGACCGGCCGGAATCGGATCAGTACACGGAGCGAATTTTCAGCGTGCAGGTGTCGGACGGAGCGATGAAGGAGTTGACGAAGCCGCTTGGTCCTTTTGGGGAGATGCGCGTCGCGCCTGACGGGAAGACAATTAGTTACGTTGGACCGCGGGAGGATGGGCCGGAGCCGCACGATTTGATGTTGCTGCCGGTGACGGCGCATGCGGCGCGGAATTTGACGGGAGCGAGCCTGGATCGGCTGGTGCAGGATTATCACTGGCAGAAGGATGGGTCGGTGGTGCTGCTGGCGGCGAATGGGTTTTCTAATTTGCTGGTGACGTATTCGGCGGATGGGGCGCGGCACGATCTTTCGCCTGCGATCGGTCCGGCGGGGAGCATGGCGCTCGGCAGCGATGGGGAGATTGCGTTTGTTTCGCAGGGTGCTACGCGGCCGCAGGAGGTTTGGTTGTGGGATCAGAAGGGCGCGCCGAAGCAGGTTACGCGCCTGAACGATTCGTGGAAGGAATATGCGCTTGTCGAGCCGGAGTTCTACAAGTACAAATCGTTTGATGGGGTGGAGATTGAGGCGGCGCTGCTGAGACCGCGAGTTTCGCCGAGCGCCAATGCGGAGATTGGCGTTCCCGGTGGGAAAGCGAAGCTGCCGCTGATTGTGCTGATTCATGGTGGGCCGACGGGACGGTGGGGCGATTCGATCGAGACTTGGGGGCAGTTGCTGGCGACGCATGGGTATGCGGTGTTCTATCCGAATATTCGCGGGTCGGTGGGATATGGGCAGAAGTTTGTCGAAGCGAATCGCGGGGATTGGGGCGGCGGCGATTTCAAGGATGTGATGGCGGGAGTGGACGACTTGGTGAAGCGAGGAATTGCGGACCCGGAAAAACTGGGAATCGGAGGGTGGTCGTACGGCGGGTACATGGCGGAGTGGGCGATTACGCAGACGAACGTGTTCAAGGCGGCGGTTTCGGGCGCGGGGATGGCGAATTTGATTTCGGAATTTGGGATGGAGGAGCATCCGGCTGGCGATGAATGGTTTTACGGGGTGCCGTGGGAGCAGCCGGAGGGATTCTTGAATAGCTCGCCGTTTGTGCATTTGAAGAATGCGAAGACGCCGACGCTGGTCCTGCAAGGGGATGCGGATACGGTTGATCCGTTGGGGCAGAGCCAAGAGCTGTATCGCGGGCTGAAGAGGTACGGGGTGGACACGGAGTTTGTGGTTTATCCACGGGAGCCTCATGGGTTTCATGAGGAGAAGCATTTGGTGGATCGGTTGAACAGGATTTTGGCTTGGTATGACAAGTATTTGAAGAAGGAAGGGACGCAGAAGGACTCGCCAGGGACGAGTTAGCGAATC
>DATNMD010000044.1:0-4815 GCA_035602505.1 Candidatus Acidiferrum sp. | reverse complement strand
GCTGGTCAGCTTTATGGATTACGATCTCGGCTACGTTGACCTGGAGGAAAAAACCCTGCAGCCTCTCGACAATCCGTTTGGCCCCAAAGTGTTACCCATGTAGCCGGTACGTTCTGTTACCTATGTGTCCGGGCCGGACCAGAATAAGTTGGTGGAGCCGATGGGATTCGAACCCACGACCTCCTCGATGCCATCGAGGCGCGCTCCCAACTGCGCCACGGCCCCACCGAGCTACAGTGTTCGTTTAATGTTAGCACCAGGCGTTTCGATTCGTCCAGAAACCGAAGATGTGTGCGGCGCGGGGCTCGAATCCCATCGGCCCCACTAAACATTCCAGCCTGTCCGCGATTCTTCTGTCTGTGCGGTCTGTTGTTAAGTTCGATCTCGACTACGCCTGCGCTGAAGTACGCAAACGCGCTAAGAAAGCCCTATGCAGCCGCGTAAGCGAGCGCCCCCGCAACACCACCGCCCCGATCGTCCGCGACGCCTCTGTGTCCGCGACTCGAACAAAGCGGCAGCCTGATTTCTTCTCCATTGCCATTTCCGGGACAATGGAAACTCCCATCCCCGCGCTCACCATGCTCAATATGCTGCTGAACTGCCCGCTCTCAAAAACAATCTGCGGGTGCAGCCGCGCTCGGTCGCAAGCTGCCACCGCGGTATCGCGAAAACAGTGACCGTCGCGCAGCAAAAGGAACGGCTCCACGCGAAGATCCTTCAGCGAAAGCGAAGATCGCTTCGCGTACTTATGCTGCTTTGGCAGCGCCGCAAACAAATGCTCCGTCAGCAACGGAAATATCTCGAACTCATGTCCGCGAATCGGCAGCGCCAGAATCGCCACGTCCACCACGCTCGCGCGCAGCCGTTCCAGCAATACAGGCGTGATCTCTTCCATCACTGTGAGCTGCGCCTGCGGAAATCGCCGTGACAAAAATGTCAGTTGCGCCGGCAAAAAGTACGGCGCGATCGTGGGAATCACACCAACACAAATCGACCCGCCGATCGAATCCTTCCGTTCCACCACGTCTCCGCGCGCCGCTTCCAGTTCCCGCAGAACCGCTCGCGCTCGCGGCAAAAAGGTTTTGCCCACGTCCGTTAGCCGCACGGAACGCCCCAGCCTGTCAAACAGCCGCGCCCCCAGCTCATCTTCCAACTTAAGAATTTGCTGAGACAGAGACGGCTGCGAAACGTGCGACTGCTCTGCCGCCCGGCTAAATGACCCGCTGTCCGCTACCGCGCAAAAATATCGAAGTTGATGCAGTTCCACGGCCTTCACCTATAGGCAATGCCTATCTTCTTTATCCAATCTATATATTGGCAGTATACCTGCCCCGCGGCTTACAGTGGTATCTTGAGCGCGTAAGCGCGGAGCAGCTCAGGAGGATCGATGGCTGACGAAAAGAAGAACATCATGACCACGGACGCAGGCCGCCCAGTCGGCGACAACCAGAATTCGCTCACGGTTGGACCTCGCGGCCCGGTGGTCTTCGAGGACTTCCTGCTCTTCGAAAAAATGGCCCATTTCAATCGCGAGCGCATCCCCGAACGCGTGGTCCACGCAAAAGGTTCAGGTGCGCACGGCTATTTTGTCTGCACCAACCCTGACATGCCCAAATTCACGACCGCCAAACTTTTCAACGCCGTGGGCAAGAAAACTCCGACTTTCATTCGCTTTTCCACTGTCGGCGGCGAAAAAGGCTCCGCCGACACCGAGCGCGATCCCCGCGGCTTCGCCCTCAAGTTCTACACCGAAGAAGGCAATTGGGACATGACCGGCAACAACACTCCCGTCTTCTTCATCCGCGACCCTCTAAAGTTCGGCGACTTCATTCACACCCAAAAGCGCGACCCCGAAACCAACCTCAAATCTCCCACCATGATGTGGGATTTCTGGTCGCTCTCCCCCGAATCCCTCCATCAAGTCACCATTCTCTTCTCCGACCGCGGCACGCCTTACGGTTACCGCCACATGGACGGCTTCAGCAGCCACGCCTACAGCCTCATCAACGACAAAAATGAACTCTTCTACGTGAAGTGGCACTTCAAAACCAAGCAGGGCATCAAGAATTTCACGCGCGAATCCGCTGACGATATGCGCGGCAAGGATCCCGACTACGCCCAGCGCGATCTCTTCAACGCTATCAAGGAGGGTGACTACCCGAAATGGCGCGTCTCCGTCCAGATCATGCCGGAAAAGCAAACCGAGACCTACCACCTCAACCCGTTTGATCTAACCAAGGTCTGGCCGCACAAGGACTATCCGCTCGTCGAGGTCGGCGAACTCGTGCTCGACCGCAATCCCGAAAATTATTTCGCCGAAGTCGAGCAAGCCGCTTTCGAACCGCGCAACGTCGTCCCCGGCATGGGCTTCTCGCCCGACAAAATGCTGCAGGCGCGTCTAATTTCCTATCCCGACGCGCACCGCTATCGCCTCGGCGTCAACTACGACGGCCTGCCCATCAACAAGCCGCAATGCCCGGTGCACACTTACAATCGCGACGGCGCCATGCGCTTCGACGGTAATCACGGCGCGCAACCCAACTACGAACCGAACAGCTTCGGCGGCCCCAAAGAAGCTGCGCAATACCGCGAGCGGCCTAAAGAAGTCGCCGGCACGGTCGACCGCCACAATCACCGCCTCGACTCCGATTACTACACGCAACCCGGAAACTTGTTCCGCCTTATGACCGCGGACGCCAAAGAGCGCCTCATCGGCAATATCGTCGCCAGTCTGAGCAGCGTCCCGCGCCGCATCCAGGAACTGCAAATCCAGCATTTCTACAAAGCCGATCCCGCTTACGGCGCAGGCATAGCAAAAGGCCTCGGCCTGCAACTCGACCAAATCATCACGAAAAAGCAAGCCGTCGCCGTCGTCTAAAGTGGCACAGGGAATCTTGCCTGTGCCTGCGTCCACCAAGGCAACGCTAATCCGCCGACTAACAAACTAAACAAAAGGGGCGAACTCTACGGCTCGCCCCTTTTTATTTTGAAATCGCAAACGCGTCGAACTGGCGGCCATCGCAAATTTCTGTAAAATGACACGCCTATGCCCAAACTCACGTTTCTCGGCGCGGCCGGCACCGTCACCGGATCCAAATATCTAATCGAAGCCGCTGGCAAACACCTCCTGGTCGATTGCGGCATCTTCCAAGGCTCCCCGGAGCTCAGTGATCGCAACTACAAGCCTCTTCCCACCGATCCAAAAACATTTGATTATGCCGTCCTCACCCACGCCCATCTCGATCACACCGGCTGGCTTCCCTGCCTCGTCCGCGACGGATACCGCGGCCCCATCTTCGCCAACCCCGCCACCATCGAGCTAACCGCGCTACTCCTCAAAGACTCCGCCCACCTCCAAGAAGAAGACGCAGAGCGCGCCCGAGCGAACGGCTCCAGCCACCATGCCAACTCGCAACCGCTGTACACCACAGGGGACGTCGATCCCGTTTTCCGCTCCATAAAACCGATGCCGCGCACCGGCGGCTTCGACATCAGCGCCGAATTTCACATTGACTCCTACGACGCCGGCCACATTCTCGGCTCCTCCAGCCTGGCGCTGACCATTACCGATAGCGGCAAAAAAACCGTCGTGGTCTTCTCCGGCGATATCGGCCGCTACGATCAGCCCATCCTGAACGATCCCACTACGCCGCCCGTGAACGCCGATGTCCTCCTCTGCGAATCCACCTACGGCGATCGCGATCATGAAGCGGGCGATCCCGCCGAATTGCTCGCCGCCATCGTAAATCGCGTAGCCAAGCGCGGCGGCGTCATCGTCATTCCCGCCTTCGCCATCGGCCGCACGCAAACTTTCATGTATTACCTCCGCCAGCTCGAAGATCAGCAGCGCATCCCCCGCCTCCCCGTATACGTCGACAGCCCTATGGCCCTCAGCGCCACCGATCTATATCTGAAATACTCCGAAGATCACGACCTCGATTACGTGCGCGAAGATAACGACGGCAAAGGCGACCCGCTCGATGTCCACCAGTTTCATCTCACTCGCACCGCCGAAGAATCCAAGCAAATCAACAATGTGAAAACCCCTTGCATCATCGTCTCCGCAAGCGGCATGGTCACCGGCGGCCGCGTCATGCACCACCTCGCGCAGCGCCTCCCGGATGCGCGCAACGCCGTCATTCTCGCGGGCTTTCAGGCGCAAGGCACACGCGGCCGCGCATTACAAGAAGGCGCCAAGACCCTGCACCTGTTCGGACAAGAAGTTCCCGTCAATGCGGAAATCGTCGAGCTCGGTCAATTTTCCGCACACGCCGGCAAAAACGAACTTCTTCGCTGGCTAACAGGTCTCACCGCACCGCCAAAACAAACCTACCTAGTCCACGGCGAACCCGCCGCTGCCCAATCCTTGCAAGCCTCGATCCAGCAACAATTCAAATGGAAAGTTTCCGTCGCCCGCTACCTAGACACCGTCGACCTCCCCTGACGCGACGCACGCGCCTCTTCATTTGTCACCTTGAGAGCAGAGTTGTAGTGGCCAGTCTTTAGACTGGCCAGCCACGGCAACGAACTGGGGTCGGAGCTTTAGCTCCGACATTATGCTGGCGTACTTACTCGGCTTCAGCCTCTGAGGCTTAGTGGGTTTTGCTTCGACCATTGAACTGGTCATCCAAGTGGGACAGCCGTTTCTGGCTGTCCAGGGATTCCACTCGCAATTTCGCCCCTGGCCAGCCTCAAAAATCTTTAGCTTTTCAGGAAACTTATTCCACCCTCACCTCGTCTATACAGGCAAGACCACTCGCGGGGTAGGGGGCTAACCACCACAGGGCAACCGACCGTCAGTTCCCTACCCCAAAA
>DATNMD010000032.1:0-43873 GCA_035602505.1 Candidatus Acidiferrum sp. | reverse complement strand
GTGGTTTATCCACGGGAGCCTCATGGGTTTCATGAGGAGAAGCATTTGGTGGATCGGTTGAACAGGATTTTGGCTTGGTATGACAAGTATTTGAAGAAGGAAGGGACGCAGAAGGACTCGCCAGGGACGAGTTAGCGAATCCGCTTGTGGCTTTGGGCACGTTCGCCACAAGGCGTTGCGGAGTGCTTTACAGCGAGAAAGCTTCGTGCTAGTGTTTTCTCCCGTACCGCCATTCACGCGCCAGGCGGCTGGGCTCTGATCGAGAACCTGCCAAACGTTTTGACGGGCGACCGCGTCACGGTCGAGTTGTCGTCGACGGCACCCTCTTCCCCACAAAAAAGCTTCGTTTCTCTTTGCGCGGATCGCCGTGTGGCCCGGACAGGCGCATGTTGCGCCGGTACGAGGGGATTGCGCGGTGCGGATGAGAGTGCGAATCCGAGGTAGTTAACCGTGCAATGAGGGACAAAAGGGGACATCTTGCTTAAGCTGCGAAAGGTCGAAATCGTAGGCTTTAAGTCGTTCTGCGAGCGGACGGTGGTGACGTTCAGCGGGACGGGGACTACTTGCATCGTGGGGCCAAATGGATGCGGGAAGTCGAACGTGGTGGATGCGATTTCTTGGGTGTTGGGCGAGCAGAGCCACAAATCGCTGCGCGCGGAGCGCATGGCGGACTGCATCTTCAATGGGACGACAAAGCGGCCGCCAATGGGGTTGGCGGAGGTGACGCTTACGATGGAGGACCCGGAGTTGGCGGAGGCGGCGCGGTTTGTGATTGAGGGCGCGGCGGAAAACCAGGGGATTAACACAGAGTTCACAGAGGTGGGGAACACGGAGGGCACAGAGAAGAGCGAAGTGCTTGAGGGTGCCACCGACGGAACGCAGGAGCAGGCGCCTGAGGCAGCGGCGTCGGGAGAGGAAGCTGCTGCGGAGCCGGAATTTGTAAAGGGGAAGCGGAGGAAGAAGGCGGCGGATAAGCCGGTGTTGGCGATGAAACCGGGAGAAGTGGTGGTTAGCCGACGGCTGTATCGGTCGGGGCAGAGCGAGTATTTGATTAATGGGCGCGTGGCACGTTTGCGCGATATTCAAGAGATGTTTATGGGTGTGGGATTGGGGCCGGATTCCTACGCGATTATCGAGCAGGGACGCATTGGGTTGATATTGTCGACCAAGCCGCTGGAACGGCGGGCGATTATTGAGGAAGCGGCGGGGGTTACGAAATTCAAGACGAAGAAGCGGCTAGCCGAGGCGAAGCTGGAATCGTCGAAAGTGAATTTGTCGCGCGTGAACGACATTGTGGTGGAAGTGGAGAAACAACTTGGTTCGCTGAAGCGGCAGGCGGCGAAGGCACGGCGGTATTCGGAAATTCGCGACCAGATGCGCGGGATTGTGCGGCAGATGCTGGCGGGGAAGGCGCGGGAGCTGGATGCGGAAGCGGAGCGAATCGGCAAGGGGCTCGCGGAATTGACGGGGGCGGAAACGCATCACGCGCAGGAGATTCAGCAGAAAGAAGGCGAGCAGGATTCGCTGAATCAGCGGATTTATACGCTGGACGCGGAGCTGCGGCAGAACCAAAACCATTTGAATTTGACGGCGCTGGAGGTGGATCGCGGCGAAAACCGCATTGCGTTCAACCGGCAACGCACGGAAGAGCTTGCGGGCCGTCACGGGCAGATTGCAGCAGAAATTGCGGAAGCCGCGGCGCGAGCTGCGGAATGGGATTCGCGAAATGCGGCGCAGCAGCAGTCTGTGATGGCACTGCGTGACGAATCCGGGGTGATCACAGAGCGCGTGGAGGAACTGGCGGCGCGGGCGGAATCGCGCGGGGCACAGATTCGCGATTGGGAGTTGCGGATCGAGGCGCTGCGGGCATCAGCTTCCGAGGCGGGTGAGAATTTGCTGCGTCTGCATGGCGAGCAGAAACAGGCGGAAGAGGCGCTGGTCCATCAAAATGCGGCGCTGCAGAAAGGCGAGGCGAACGAAGCGGAGCTGCTGGAATCTTCCATCAAGGTGCGCGACGACGCGGAGCGCGCGGCTTTGGAATTTGAAGCGGCGAACGGACAGTTGAACGCGCTGATGGTCAAGGCTGCTGAGCTGCAGGCTTCGATTGGGACGCTGCGACAGGAACGCGAGGCGATGACGGCGCAGGCAGACGCGCTACGCGAGTCCGTGGTGGGAGTGCGGGCGCGGCATGCGACGCTGACGCAAATCTTGAATGACCGATCGTACACAGCAGACGCGGTGCAGAAGTTGTTTGCCGCGAATGAAAGCGGCACGGGCCGGGACTTCCATGCGGTCGGAGTGCTTGCGGATTACGCGGAAGTGGAAGAGCAGCATGAGGCGGCGATTGAGCAATATTTGCGCGATGAATTGGAGTATGTGGTCGTGGAGACGTTCGACCACGCGCGAGCGGGAGTTTCGTTACTGCGCGATGAGGTGGGCGGGCGCGCGACGTTTTTCGTGGACTCGCTGCGCAACTTGAAGCTGACCGAATACGAACCGATTGTACATTTCCGGCCAGAAGACGGTGTGATCTCGCGGCTCGATAAACTGGTGGGATTCCGCGATCCGCTGGGCGCGGCGGCGAAGCAGTTTTTGCCTCGGCTGCGCGCCGGGTACTTAACGGATAGCGCGGTAGCGGCGGAAAAGCTGGCGCGCGAGAATTCGCAGTATGCGTTCGTGACACCGGATGGAACTTGCTACCAGGGGCGCATGGTAACCGGCGGGCGGGCGGATGAAGCGGGACCGCTGGGCATGAAGAGGGAATTACGGGCGCTGGACGGGGAGATCGCGCAATTGGAAAGGCGCGGCGAAGAGGCGCGTGCGGCGCTGGAGACGCTGATTGCGGACCTTCGCAACGCGGAGCAGTCGCTGGAGGAAGTGAGCGCGCAAAAGCAGATCGCGGAACGCGAGGTTTATTCGGCGAAGCACCGGCACGGACAGACGCAGGCGGAGTTGGCGCGGCTGGGGTTGGAGTTGACACTTTGCCAGAGTGAACTGGGGCGGATTCGTCAGGACGTGGATAATGCGCGGCTGCGTGCGGACCGAGCGCAGCATCAGCTTGCTGCGGCAGCGACTTCGCGGGCGGAAGCGGAATCAGAGAGCGCGCGGCTTGCGGGGGAATTGGTGCAGCTTCGCGGCTCGATTCAAACGGAGCAAAATGAGCTGGCCGCGGGGCGCGTGGAGCTTGCGGCGATGAATGAACGGTTGGCCGCGGCGGAGGCAGTGGCGTCTCGGTTGACGGAAGAGCGTGCGGAACTAGAACGACGCGAGGCTGTGCTGCGTCAGCAGGAAGCTTCGGTCAACGAAGAGGCCGCGGCGCTGGTGAAACAGAGCGAGGAGCTTGCGCAGCAACTCGAAGGTTTGCGGGCGGAGAAGCTGCGGCTGGAAACGAGACAGCGGGAACTGGAGCAGGAATGGGAGAGCGGACGCACGCGCGTTGCGCAGATGGAAGATCACCTGCGCATGGGGCGTCAGATGCTGCAAGAGGTGCGCGAGCAGCGGAGCCAGGCGGAAGTGGAGAGGGCGCGAAACGATTCGGATCGGCAGCATCTGCGCGAGACGTGCATGGCGGAGGTGAACGCGCAGCCGGAGGATTTGATCGCAACGGAGACGGCGTTCATCAGCGGGGAAGAGCTTGCGATTGCGGAGACGAATTATCAGGAGATGAAGTCGCGCATCGAATCGATGGGCGCGGTAAACATGATGGCGCTCGAGGAGTACAACGAGTGCGAGCAGAGGTTCACGTTCCTGACGCGGGAGCGCGATGATTTGCTGCAATCGATCGCGGACACGCAGCAGGCGATCGCGGAGCTGGATTTGGTTTCGCGGGAGAAGTTCGAGCAGGCGTTCAACAGCATAAATCATAATTTTTCTGAAGCATTTCACACGATTTTTGGCGGCGGGACGGCAGAAATGCGGCTCACGGAGCCGGACAGCTCTGGGGACGCCGGCATCGACGTGGTGGCTTCACCTCCGGGGAAACGGCTACAGAATATTTTGCTGCTGTCGGGCGGCGAGAAAGCCATGACGGCGTTGGCGCTGCTGATTGCGATTTTCCGGTATCAGCCGAGCCCGTTCTGCATTTTGGATGAGGTGGATGCGCCTTTGGACGAAGCGAATGTGGGACGGTTCACGCGGCTGGTCGGGGAGATGAGCGGCCAGACGCAGTTCATTATCGTGACGCACAATCGTAAGACGATGGAGACGGGCAGTGTGCTGTACGGCGTAACGATGCAGGAGCCCGGCGTCTCGAAGCTGGTGAGCGTGCGCTGGGAAGGCGACGAAGCGCCCACGCGAAAGCACAGTGCAGCGGCAGCAGCCTCCGCGGCTTGATCGCCGCAAGCACGTTTCGTTTCGGCGAATTTCAGCGCAGCCCCCATTGCAGTGCAAATGCTTTCCGTTTGTCCAGCCTGTTCTTCTTATTGCGGGTATTTCTTTTTCTTCTCCTGTTGAAATACTTTTTTAGCCCCGCACCTGATTGACTTCGCTTTGCGCTGCGCTAGAATGCTCCACACCCTTGCAGAGGAAATTCTTCCGTGTCCTTCGGTGCAGCAATGCGCGTAGTACGAGAAACGAAGTTCGCCGGCATATCGCCTGCCGCGCGGGGCAAAGTGCGCGATATTTACGATGCCGGAGACAAACTGCTGATTGTTGCCACGGACCGGCTGTCGGCGTTCGATGTCATTCTGCCGACGCCGATTCCCGACAAGGGGCGCGTGCTGACGCAGCTTTCGCTGTTCTGGTTCGACCTGCTGCGCGATGTGATTCCGAATCATGTGGTTAGCGCGGCAGAATTTCCTGCGCCATTTGACGCTTATCGCGAGGAACTGGCGGGGCGCTCGATGCTAGTCCGCAAGACCGTGCCACTGCCGATTGAGTGCGTGGTGCGCGGCTATGTTTCGGGTTCGGGGTGGAAGGATTATCGGGCAACTGGACAAATCTGCGGCATTGCGCTGTCGCCGGGCCTGCGCGAGTCTGACCGCTTGCCGGAGCCGATTTTCACACCGGCGATGAAGGCGGCGACAGGGCACGACGAGAACATTTCGTTCGAACGAGCTGCTGCCCTGATCGGAAATGAGCGCGCGCGGCTGGTGCGCGATGTCAGCCTAGAAATTTACCGACGCGCAGCCGCGTACGCGGAGCCTCGAGGGATTTTACTGGCGGACACTAAGTTTGAGTTTGGCTTGCTCAAAGACGAGCTGATCTGGATCGATGAGGCGCTCACGCCAGATTCTTCGCGATTTTGGCCCGCAGCGCAGTACAAACCTGGCGGGCCGCAGCTCTCTTTCGACAAACAATTTGTGCGCGACTATCTGGAGAGCATCCACTGGCCGAAAACCCTGCCCGGCCCGGAGCTGCCTTCGGAGGTCGTGGCTGCAACGCGTGGCAAGTACCGGGAAGCGTATCGCATTCTGTCCGGGCGCGAGTTGGACTAGCGCCGGGCCGGAATCGCGCTTTTCTCTTTGGAGCGTGCCGTGAAGGACCAACTTGAAGGACTCGTGAGCCAGATGGTGGAGCGGGGAATTTTGTTTGATGAAGCGGTGGGAGAGTTTGAAAAGCGGTTCATTAAGCGGGTGCTGGAGCGCGCGGAAGGGAACCAGTCGCGCGCGGCACAGATCTTAGGGATTCACCGCAACACGCTGAGCCGCAAGATAGACGTCTATAAACTTGACCACCGGAATCACCACGCACGGTGAGCAGTTTCATCGTCTGATTTTTGCTTGCATGGTGTTGGATGAAAGAAAAACGGCTCGCCGAGATGTCGGCGAGCCGTTGCATTGCAGGAATGCTCAGTTGAGATCCTTCGGCCCGGCAAAAGGCGCGGGGCCGAAGGAGACACCGCTGTGTACGGGCGGCACTAGCCGCGGCCGGGTTTCTTGGTTCCAGGCCGCTTCTTCGTCGGAGCCTTCTTTTCCTTTTCCTTCGGGATGTCCTCGGCGTTCACCTTGGCCTTATCCCAGTGCAGCATGAAGTTCGGGTCGGGATCATAAGCCACCAGGGTGCCGGTGAAGCGCACGGGATTGTCCTTTTCGAGCTTGGCAGCTTCGGGCTGGCCGACCACCTTGACGTCCATGTCCGGAGTGGTCTTGGCGTCGAACTCGGCATCGCTGGTGACAAAGGCGACCTTAAGCTGCACGGCGTCAGGGCCCGGAATAACTTCGATCAACTTGCCGGGCACATCCGGAAACTCCAGGCCGCAAGAAGCCAGCCAGGTGATCTTAGCCTTGTCGCCGCCGGCCTTCAGATCGGCGATGACGGAGGCGATTGTCATGTCCTTGCGCGCGGCGTCGAGATCCGCAGCGCTCGGCAGCTTGTAGCTGGCGGGACGCTCGGCAGAACTGCTGGCCAACTGCAAAAGTTCATTGAGCTCCGCGTCGACCAGGTTGTCGCAAACGTTGCCTCCCTGATAGTTGGCGATGAGCTTGCGGAGATACGTTTTGACCTGATTGGATTGCTGCTGGTTTGCATTCTTGGCGGTGACGGCTTTGGCGAAATACCAGAAGGCGTCCATTTGCTGGGGCGGGTTCATGGCCATGTAGGCCTGGCCAATCTTGTAGGCGGTGATCGCGTCGTCCGGATTCTTTTCCAGTACGGCCTTGTAGGAATCAATGGCTGTTTGGTAGTCCTTCTGGATCATCGAGCACTGCGCCAGGGTGTAGTTGAAGAGAATGGCGGGTTGTTGCTTCTGCTTGTTGAAGTCCTCTTCAGACATGTTGTCCGGCTTGGGCAATTCATTGAGCGTCTTAAGGCCGGCTTTTGCAGCTTCACAGGCTTTGGGAGCCTGATCCTTCACTTCCTGAGAGTTCGGCGGCAGGTTGCTGTAAGCGAAGGCACGTGCGTAGTAGGCCTGATATCGAATGCGCGGCTCGACCTTGTCCGAGAGCGCGAGGAGTTTGTCCGCATATTCGATTACCTTGGGCCAATTTTTGAGTTGGCTATAAGCTTGGTAATAGAGAGGGTAGACGTAAACGAGAAGCGCGGAGTTTGGATACTTCGAGACAAAATCATCGAGCAGCTTAATCTGTTGGGCGGGATTCTTTTCCGCAGCGGCCGCCTGATAGGCGTTGTACTCCGCCATCGTGTACTGCTGCTTACCGGCACCGGCATCTTGACCGGCGGGTGCCTGCGCGAGCGCGTTTGACGCGCCGCCAATCGCCAGGCAAAGCGCTGCGATGATCGCCAGGCGCGCCACTCTACGTGTTCGATTCATTCCATTCTCCTCGCTCAAACTCCAAGCCTATTCATGTACGTCTCGTACACCCTGGAGTGCTCTTGCCGGGTATAACGCTGGTTCGTAAAACTTTGGGATTATAGGAAAAGCGCACGTAAATCTGCAAGGCGTTACTCTACAGGGACCTATGTATTTCATATTCTTGAATCCTCGGAGTGCGCTTCCCGTACGGTTTTGCCACGCACAGCGGTCCCTGCGGCTGAATGGTAAGATGAGTTTTGCATGAAAAGGGTCGCCCGGACGAAAGAAGAATTGTGATGGTTGGCATAAGCAAAACGAATACGGGAAACACAAGAGGATCTCTAGCGGGCCGGGTTGCGCTGGTCACCGGGGGCAGCCGCGGCATCGGACGCGCGATTGCAATGAAGCTCGCCGAACTGGGCGCGGCAGTGGCTATTTGTGGCCGCGATAGCGAGAAGTTGCGCGCGACCGCGGATGCGTTGCAGGCGCTAACTGAAAAGACCTTCTGGCAAACAGCAGATGTCACGCGCGCGGATGAAGTCGGGAAACTCGTTTCCGCGACGGAAGCGAAGCTTGGGCAGATAGGAATTCTGGTCAACAACGCGGGTATTGGGCTTTTCGGTCCGGCGCACGAAAAGAGCGAAGAGGAGTGGGATCACGTTCTGAGCACGAACCTGAAGAGCGTGTTCCTAGTTTCACGGGCGGTGGTTCCATCGATGATCCGGCAAGGCGCAGGGGACATCATCAACATCAGCTCGCTTGCCGGGAAAAACACGTTCACAGGCGGAGGGTTGTATTGCGCGTCAAAGTGGGGAGTGCAGGGACTCTCCGGTTGCATGGCGGAAGACTTGCGAGATTACGGGATCCGCGTCAGCGTCATTTGCCCTGGAAGCGTGGCGACGGAATTCTCCGGCCGTGGAGTCAAAGACGCCGGTAAGGCGCTGCAGCCGGAAGATGTGGCGCACGCGCTAGAGGCATTGGTGACGCAGAGGCCAGGCAGTTTTATGAGCGAGATTCACGTGCGGCCGCTGCGGAAGTCATAAAGGGCAACCTCTCTTTCCTCTTGACAATCTCTGTTACAACGACTATCGTTGCGCTATGAGTCGAGCGCATACGGAGCGCGCCTCGCTGCCCAGCGAGGACCGGGCATTCATCGCCCTGCAAAAAGCTGCGGACAAGCTCGCGCTGCAAGCCGAACAGCTACTAAAATCCAACGGCGTTACCGGCGCACAGTACAATGTGCTGCGTATTCTGCGCGGCGCAGAGCCGCAAGGGCTGGCCTGCAGCAGCATCGGCGAACGCATGATTTCGCACGATCCGGATATGACTCGGCTACTCGACCGCATGGAAAAACGCAACCTGATTACGCGGAAGCGGCAGAGCGACGATCGGCGCGTGGTGAAAACGAGAATTACAAGCGGCGGACTTGAGCTGCTGAAGCGCATCGATACGCCGATTCGCGAGCTTCACAAGCGGCAGTTCGCGCATATGGGGGCCGCCCGCGTGAAGACCTTGGCGGACTTGCTTGATGAAATATGCGCGCAAGGCGGCAAGTGAATAGTTCTCTGTAGGGGACAGGCAAGGAGTTTCTAATCGCGATACAAAGGAGAAAATAATGGGCCACTTCCTAGCTCGGGCAATTTCCGTCACAGCGCTTGCAGCGGCGCTTTCGCTGCCGGCAGCGGCAGCAACTTCCACTTGGCAGATCGATCCGAACCATTCCGCAGCGCAGTTTGCAGTGCGCCACTTGGCAATTTCGACTGTTCGGGGAGCGTTCACCAAGGTGAGCGGAACGGTTCAGCTTGACGACAAAGACGTCAGCAAGTCCTCCGTGAAGGTAACGATTGATGCCGCTTCCGTGGACACGCGCGTGCCTGATCGAGACAAAGATCTGCGCAGCGATCGCTTTTTCGATGTCGAAAAGTACCCGACGCTCACTTTTAAATCGACCAAGGTGGAGCAGGTAGAGGCCGGCAAACTGAAAGTAACCGGGGACCTGACGATTCACGGAGTGGCCAGGCAAGTGGTGCTGGACGTCGAGGGACCGACGGGGCCAGTGAAAGATCCGTGGGGTAATCAACGGGCTGCGGCGAACGCCACTACCAAGATCAACCGGCAGGATTTCGGCGTGAAATGGAACGCCAAGATGGACAGCGGAGGATTGGTGGTTGGCGACGACGTGGCGATCACGATCGACGTCGAGCTGGTGCAAAAGGGCGCTCCGAAGTCGGGGAATTGATTGGCGTCGCTTACGGCCAAGAGTTAGGGCGGTTTGAATGCACCGCCCTACGTACCTCGCTCATCTAACGCACGTCTCCTCACAATCTAGCAAGGTCAAGATCATGCACAAACCTGCGGCCACCGATATAGCGCTCCATGAATTGATACGAAACCGTTGGAGCCCACGCGCATTTTCGGACAAGCCGGTGCCGTCGGAAGTTCTGCGGAGCCTCTTTGAGGCGGCGCGCTGGGCGCCGTCCAGCAACAACGAGCAGCCGTGGGCTTATCTGGTGGCTACAAAAGACGATCCGGAGAACTTCGCTAAGATGGTGGGCGTGCTCGTGGAGTTCAATGCCAACTGGGCAAACCACGCGCCGGTGCTCGCGTTGTCCGTAGCCCATCTGAAGACGCAGCGTGACGGCAAACCGAACCGCGTGGCTCTGCACGACGTGGGCAGCGCCACGGCACAGCTTACTTTTGAAGCGAACGCGCGCGGCTTGCAGGTACACCAAATGGCCGGCTTTGATGCCGAGAAGGCGCGGCAGACATTTGCAATTCCGCCGGATTGGGAGCCGGTGGCGGCAATGGCCATCGGGTATCCAGGGAATCCGGAATCGCTCCCGGAGAAGCTGCGTGACCGCGAGCTGGCGCCGCGAACGCGTAAGCCGCTGGGCGAATTTGTCATGACTGGCGGTTGGGGGCATACTGCTCCCTTCGTCGCGACCTAAACACATCCAAGAGACCAGCTCGATCATGCACAGCGCACTCGATTTCCTCCTGCACCATGGCCATGCGGTTTTGTTCGTGTGGGTATTTGCCGAACAGATCGGTCTGCCCGTGCCTTCGCTGCCGATTCTTTTGGCCGCGGGCGCCCTGGCTGGGACGGGCCGATTCAGCTTTGCAGGCTCGATCTTCCTGAGTGTGTTCGCCTCGCTCCTCGCCGACTCCATATGGTACGAGCTGGGACGCGTGCGCGGCATTAAAGTTCTCCAGCTAATCTGCAAGATTTCACTTGAGCCGGATTCCTGCGTGCGGCGCACGGAAGGTGTTTTCGCAAAGCAAGGTGCGCGGTCGTTGGTCTTTGCGAAATTTGTGCCTGGCCTGGGCACCGTTGCTCCGCCGCTGGCTGGCATTTTTCACATGCGCCCGGCACGATTCTTGTTTTTCGATGTGCTCGGAGCGCTTCTTTGGTCGAGCGTTTATGTGGGGCTGGGATATGTCTTCAGCGGAGAGATTGAAAGAATAGCAGAGCACGCGTTTCATCTCGGCGGCGGCCTCGGCGTTCTAGTCATCGGCGCGTTGGCAGCATACATTGCATATAAGTTTATTGCTCGGCAGCGATTTCTGCGAGAGCTGCGCATTGCGCGCATCACGGCAGAGGAACTGAAGCAGAAGCTGGATGCCGGAGACGATGTCGTTATAGTGGACCTGCGGCATTCGGTGGACTTCGAGGCTGACCCACATACGATTCCCGGTGCTTTTCGCATGGATGCCAAGGATTTGGAAGAGAAGGATGACCGCTTGCCGCGCGACCGCGAGGTCATTCTTTACTGTACTTGACCAAACGAGGCCACCAGCGCCCGTGTGGCGCTGCTCTTAAGGAACAAAGGCGTGCGGCGTATCCGACCCCTGCAAGGCGGGTTGAACGCCTGGCGCGAGCGCGGATATCCGCTGGTCACTGCGGCCCTGGTTTAACTCTTCCCAAAACAAACGAAATCTCACCCTGGAGGACTCAATGGGCATCAAGGTACACGTCATTTTTTACAGCATGCATGGCCACATCTACCGCATGGCCGAAGCGGTGCTCGCGGGAGTTAAGGAAGTAGCCGGGGCTGAGGCATCACTTTTCCAGGTTGCGGAGCTTGTGCCCGACGCAGTTTTGGAGAAATCCGGCGCCAAAGCGGCACGCGCGGCGTTTGCGCACGTTCCGGTCGCGACAATGGACTCACTTGCGGAGCCGCATGCAGTGATTTTTGGGACGCCCACGAGATTTGGAAACATGGCTGCGCCGATGCGGAATTTTCTCGATCAGACCGGCGGCTTGTGGGCCAAAGGTACGCTGATTGGAAAAATCGGAAGCGTTTTTGCGGCCACGGCTTCGCAGCACGGTGGACAAGAAACAACCATAACGAGCTTTCACACCACCTTGCTGCATCACGGAATGATTCTTGTCGGTGTGCCGTATAGTGAGTCGGGCCTGACGAATATGGTGGACATTAGCGGCGGCACTCCGTACGGCGCAACCACGCTCGCTGGGCCTGACGGTTCACGCCAGCCGAGCCCGAACGAGCTGAAGATCGCCCGCTTTCAAGGGCGGCGCGTCGCGGAGATTGCTAGTAAGCTTTTCCGCTAAGCTTCGGGAGTCCACGTTGAATTGTGTGGCGCGTATCTAGAGGCGTGGCAGAACGATTCCACCCTGCGACTGGTACTTTCCCTTCTTATCTTTGTAGCTGACTTCGCACTCTTCGTCGGAAACGAAGAAAATCACCTGGCAGAGGCCTTCGTTGGCGTAGATTTTCGCGGGCAGCGGCGTGGTGTTGCTGATTTCCAGCGTGACGAAGCCTTCCCATTCGGGCTCGAACGGCGTGACGTTCACGATGATGCCGCAGCGGGCGTAGGTGGACTTGCCGAGGCAAATCGTCAGCACGTTGCGTGGAATCCGAAAATATTCGACAGAACGGGCGAGGGCGAAAGAATTTGGAGGGATCAAGCAGGACTCGCCTTTATAGTCGACCAGGGAGCGGGGATCGAAATGTTTTGGATCGACGATTGTGGAATTGACGTTGGTGAAGATGCGAAATTCGTCGGCGACGCGGATGTCGTAGCCATAGGACGAGACTCCATAGCTGATGACCCCTTCGCGGATCTGGCGGTCGGTGAAGGGCTCGATCATTTTGTGCTCCAGCGCCATACGCCGGATCCAGCGGTCGGGCTTAACGGACATCCACGCCTCCTGAGCTGCGTGCAGATTTCTTCGGAACGAGCGAGTGCAAAAAGGAAGGTCAGTGTAGATTAGCCACCACGTCTTGACAACCCATGACGCAGCCTCTAGCATCTGCCGAGTCGCTGGAGGTACCTGTGATCAAGCTCGACATCGTAAACGCCGTTGTGACGACGACAAACATCAGCCGCACCAAGGCCGAGCAGGCCGTCGAAACCGTCTTCGAATCGCTGAAAAACGCGCTCGGCCGCGGCCAGCGCATCGAGCTCCGGCGCTTTGGCGTCTTCAGCGTGAAGCCCCGCAAGACGGGCATCGGCCGCAACCCACGCACCGGCGAAGAGGTGAATATTCCGCCTGGCAAGGCGGTGCGGTTCAAGCCTGGAAAAGAGCTGCAGGGAATCGAAGAATCCGCAAAGGCTTGAAAGATTTTTTCGTCTGCAAGAAATCGTATGAAATTCCAGTGCTGCGAATTTGGCGGCTCTGGCAGCGCCCTGACACTCGTTGGTGTTTTCGCTATACTAAAAAGCTCGGCGCGGTACCCAAGTGGCCCAAGGGAGAGGTCTGCAAAACCTCCATTCGTGGGTTCGAATCCCACCCGCGCCTCCAAAAATCATCCTTACAACATATTTGCGGCTCTCTAATCCTAAGTCTTGGGATTGGGCACGAACTGATATCCCAGGCCGCGAACAGTCACCAGGTGGCGCGGCTTAGAGGGTTCGCGCTCAATGTAGCGGCGGAGGCGCACGATGAAGTTGTCAATGGCGCGGGTGTCCGTGTCTTCGTGGAGATTCCAAACATTTTGCAGGATTGCTTTGCGCGATACGGGCCGGCCGCTGTTGCGTATCAAGTAGCGCAGAAGCTCCGCTTCCATCAGCGTTAATTGGAAGACTTGTCCGCCGCCGCGCAGTTGAAGGTTGGCGAAATCAACGGTCCGGTCGTCGAACTGGAACACGTCCGGAGATTCCCCTTCCGCAACAATTGGCTCCGGCTTAGCGGCACCGGAACTGCGGAGCCAGTTTTTGCGGCGCAAAAGGCTTTCCACGCGCGCCAATAAGATGGCCAAGTCAAATGGTTTTGGCAAATAGTCATCGGCGCCGGCCTCAAATCCCTCAAGCACATCCTCCGGGCGGGTTCGCGCGGTCAACATCAGCAACGGTATGTAGTTTTGCGCTTGGCGGAGCTCCCGGGCCACGGCAAAACCATCTTTCCCCGGGAGCATGACGTCCAGTATCAGCGCATCAAATCTTTCATTGTCCTTCAGAAGGAGCGTTAGAGCTTCCTCGCCCTTATCGGTGACGTGCACGGAGTGGCCTTCGGCTTCCAAGTTAAAGCGGAGCCCTTGCGCGAGGTGTGCTTCGTCCTCGACCACCAAAACGCGGCTCATGCGCGATACACCCTCGGCAGGCGAATCGTAAAAGTGCTGCCCAATCCTTCTCCCTGGCTTTCCGCGTAGGCATCCCCGCCGTAACGGCGCACAACGGAGCGGACGATGAAAAGTCCCAGGCCCGTGCCTTTCACCTTGCCGGTAGCGGGGTTCTGGATGCGATAGAAGCGATTAAAAATGCGCTTCAACTCGACCCTAGGAATGCCGATGCCCTGGTCGCGTACGCTGAAAAAGATGCTATCGATGTCAGGTGTGCGCACGTCGACGACGATATTCTTGTTCTCTCCGGAATACTTAATGGCGTTATCGAGAAGGTTGAAGACTGCTGTGCGCAACTCTTCGGGATTGCCCATAACTACCAGGTCCTCCGGCGGATCCGCGCCAAAACGAAGCGCTTCTGGCTTTAGATTGTGACGCAGACGGGCGAGTTCCAGCGTGTCGCGCGCCACCCCCGCAAAGTCCACCTCTTGCCAATTCCGCCTGTCGGCATGGCGCGCCTCGCCCGCTTTCAGCACTTGTTCAACCATGCCGAGAAGCCGATCTGAATCCTCGAGCATGATGCGGTAAAAATCGCGCCGCTTTGCTTCGTCGAGCGGCCGGCTCTGCAGCGTCTCAAGATATAAGCGTATGGACGTTATCGGTGTTTTCAGCTCGTGGGTCACGGCGTTCAGGAAGCTGTCTTGCCGTTCATTTCGACGGATCTCGCGCACGATAAAAATCGTGTTGACGACCAAGCCGGCAATGATCACACCGAAAAAGATAATGCCCAAAACCAGCGGCACGACTTGCCGCCAGTGGAATACGATCCAGGTGATGTTCAGGAAGATCGCGAGGGCAACAAGGCAAACGCCCAGCGTGATGAAGAATACGATGGCTTTTGTGCGGCTGGTAATGCGCATTGCCGCTAGTTTAATTCATCGGCGAGAGCGCCGCACTAGATGGCGAGGCCTTAGGTTCAATCCCCAGCGGAAATGGGAACCAAGGCCTCTTCCTCGACAAGTGGATCGGGCGCGATGGCAGGCGACTCCAGGGGCTTCGCTGGCTCGGAAACCGGCCGCAGCTTCGGCAGTTTGATGTCCCACGCAAGGCCGAGTTTCTTTAGCGCCGCGATTCCGTACCAGTTCACGTCAATTTCGTACCAGGTAAGGCCATGCTTAGCCGCCTGCGGCGCGGCGTGGTGATTGTTATGCCAGCCTTCCCCAAAAGTCAGAATCGCAACCCAGAAGTTGTTGGTCGAAGTGTCCTCTATGATGAACCGGCGTGAACCCCACATGTGCGTGGCGGAATTGACCAGCCAGGTGGCGTGCAGTCCGACAACCGTCCGCAAAAACACGCCCCACATCACGCAGGACCAACCGCCAATGGCATAGAGAATAGTGCCGAGTCCGGCCAGCGGCACCCAGTGGTACTTGCTGATCCACATATAAAATTTTTGCTTACGGAGGTCCGGAACATAGGGCAGCAACTCAGCGGTATTCTGGTGCATGGCTTTGCCGGTGATGATCCAGCCCATGTGCGCCCACAAGCCGCCGTCATTGGGAGAATGGGGATCTCCCTCTTTGTCTGTGTTCTGATGATGGATGCGGTGGGTAGCTACCCAAGCAATGGGCCCGCCTTCGAGCGCCATGGTCCCACAGATCGCCATAAAGTATTCCATCCATCTTGGCGTTTTGTATCCGCGGTGGGTCAGCAGGCGGTGATAACACATGCCGATTCCCATGCTTCCGGTCACCCACCACAGAAAGGTAGCGATGGCGAGGTTCTTCCAGCTAAACATGAACAGCGCGGCAACGGCGCCGACATGGAAAGCAAGCATGAAAAAAGTAGTGGTCCAATTCAAAGGCTGCTGGAAAGTTCGGTCTTGTTGGAAAATGCTCATGATTCCCCGTGTCCTCACAAATGTTATCGCTCGCATCTGCAACCACCGTAGCACGGGCATTCGCGCTGCTTTGTAATACTTGTGTAATGGTTGTCTGACGTGCGTGCAGTTCGCTACGAGGAAAGAAAACCGAACACGACGCGGATAAAACTAACGCTTTCGTTACTGTCGTATTCCGCGCGAAAGCGATCACGCAGAAACGGGCTCCCTCGCGCGACCTTAGCCTGTCCTGTTGGCCAGTGCGGCACCGGACGTGGAGTTTCCGCCAGCAGATTAGAAAATAGGAAGCAATGCGGGATGGCAGTCAGCAAAATTGCGAGGAAAGAGGCCAGCAGGAGCATGATGCAAAGCGAACTCGCAAAATAGAAAAACGTGACTGCCAAGACGATGACCACCACCCAGAGCAAGGCTGTGATCCGGCCGAGCAGTCGTTCGCGAACCCGTCGTCCACCTTATTGTTGTTCATGGGTGCTGTCGGAGGGCCGCAGAGTCGCGGAATCGATCGCTAGATCCGGCCTAACAGAAGTAAGGATGACTAAGATCAGCACCACCAAGCCCAAGCCACCGCTCGGGTAGTAGCCAGCTTCGGCTATGGGCCAGGTGGGTGATGCGCCGACGCTATCATAAGCAGAATCACCACCAGAATTGTAAGCATCTCGAAGTCGCTCGAGCTAGCCTCCGGCCCGGGCATTCAACCTCCAACCCATTTTGACTTGTGTGGTGAAGGCAACAATCCGCTAACGTAGACCCCGGACAAATCGTTAGGTTTCGCCTTGTTGAAAATACAGGGAAGATGGTATGTAAATCTAGGGTGCCACCTAATATCTATACCTTGAAGGTGATACGGGCCCCTAAGTCCCAACACTCCCTTTATGAGGTGATTACCCTGCGTATCTTAGTTGCTGACGATCACGACATTATTCGACGCGGGCTAAAGCAGTTACTGACCGCGCACCACGGCTGGGACGTTGTTGCCGAGGCTAAGACGGGGCGCGAAGCTGTAACTCTGGCCGAGCAGCTAAAGCCGGATGTCGTAGTAATGGACATCAGCATGCCCGAGCTAAACGGCTTGGAGGCCGCGCGGCGCATCCGCAAAAGCCTTCCCAAGACGGAAATCGTCATTCTGACCTTGCACTTTTCCGATCAACTCGTCCGCGATATTGTCGAGGCGGGTGTGCGCGCCTACATCATGAAATCGGATGCCGACCGCGACTTGGTGGCAGCGGTGGAAGCGCTCGGCAACCACCGTTCTTTCTTTACTTCCCGCGCCGCGGACATGTTACTCGACGGGTTCTGCAAGCAAAATACGGTCCCAGACCATATGGCTATCCTTCGCAGCCGGCTCACTTCCCGGGAGCGCGAAATCGTGCAGTTACTCGCCGAAGGGAAGAGCAGCAAGGAAGTCGCCGTGGCTCTCGGGATCAGCGTAAAAACCGCCGAAACGCACCGCGCCAACATCATGCGCAAGCTGGAACTGCACTCGGTCAGTGAGCTGGTGCGCTATGCGGTGAGAAACCAGATCATCGAGGCTTGATGAATGGCTTGTGCGCGCTCGGACGACTTATTCACCTCACGTCATCGAAAGGCTTTAATGTCGGTTCCCCTTTCCATCAATTTTCCAGGGAGGGGCCATGCCAAGAGTAATTGTTGTCGATGATCACGCTGTGATTCGTCGCGGCGTTCAGGGGATTCTTCATGCTTTTCCGGAGTGGAAGCTTTGCGGCGAAGCCGAAAATGGCCAGGAAGCCATCAGACTTGCACAAACGCTAAAGCCCGAGATCATCATCATGGATGTCTCTATGCCAGGGCTGAACGGCCTCGAAGCCACGCGCATCATTCGCAATATTCTACCGAATACGAAGATTCTCCTACTTACACTGCACTCCTCCACAGAGCTAGTACTTAGTGCTTTCCGCGCGGGTGCACGTGCTTACGTCTTGAAGTCGGACGCCGAGCACGAGTTGGTACGCGCGCTAAACGTCCTAGCTGGTGACGGCACCTATGTTAGTCCGGGTATAGATCAGCACTTGGCCCAGAAAGCCATCATCGAAGAATCGCACGCGCCGAATTGAGGCGCCCGCCGCGACTTGGCGGCATACCCACCTTCGCAGGCCGCCCTACAGTCCAATCCCTATAGCTTGATGCTTTGCGCAGCAACAAAATTCCTCCAGGAGGATGACCTCGTGAGCAACGGACGCGGAACCATTACTTTTCTGACGGGGCTGGGCATCGGCATTGGCTTGACTATGCTTTTTGCACCCCTTTCCGGCGAAGAAACTCGTGAGTGGTTGATCGACACCGCCGAAGACAAATTGAAGCGTCTACGTCGCCGAGGGCGCCGCTGGGTTTATCAGGTGCAAGACGTCCTGGACAAAAGTGAGGGTCGCGTCACAAAGGCCCTGCGCTCGGGCAAGGATGCGCTTAGTTCCGTCGCTGCGCGGCTCGATTGAGGTGTTTGTTACCCGTCATCTTTGAATGTCCTTGAATGCCCGGCTTGCTTCCCAAGCCCGCCCCTCGAAAGGAAATTGTCCATGCCAGAACGAGACGTAATCGAGCGCGCGCGGCGCGATGCGGAAGAGGGTAAATCGCCCTCAACGCAAGCTGGCGAATTCGTTCGCGAGGAAATTGCGCACGTGCGCGAAGGCAAACATGGCGTCCGCTCCGCCCAGCAAGTCATAGCCATTGGCTTGTCGAAGGCGCGGCGAGCGGGGGTCAAGCTTCCACCGCCGAAAAAGCGCCGAGGCACTCAAAAGGCTCGTCGCCAAGCTAAGCGCGCCTTGAGCAAAGGCCGCAGGAGCAGGAAGGGATCGGCAAAACGTTCGCGCGCAATTTCCAACGGTCTACCTCGCGAAAGCAGGCGCGCTGTTTCTCATGCGGCGGTCTCCAGGCAGGCTAGAAGCAGCGCGCGGAGGCTCCGCGGGGCGGAATCGCGCGGCTATGGCCGCAGTTCGCACCAAGGGACGCACCGGTCGGCAAAAAGCCGCGGCGAAAGCGGCGAGAACCCGCCAACACCGCAGCTAGTCTCACGCCACCAAGAGGAAAAGCTCACGCCAGCAGGAAAGGTCAGAGCGTCCTCTTACCCGACCTTCCTAACCTCTTCTACGTGCAACGCCTGATTGAGCCACCCTGGACGTCCCGTCACAGTATTTCTATGTCCGGGCCTACGTGGTCCGGCCGCGCGAGTTTTTCGCAACCCGGGCAAGCAAAGGAGAGAAATGAAAGCGAGAAGATTGATTTTGTCGGTGCTCCCGCTGCTCGTCGCCGGAGCGCTCTCAGGGTGTTCGACGAACAAGTCGCCCGACGTGACCGACAACATTCGGAAATCCCTGGATCAGGCCGGATACAAAGACGTAAGCGTCAGTGAAGATCGCGACAAAGGCGTGGTGACACTCACCGGCACGGTTCCCACAGAAACGGACAAGCAGCAGGCGGAATCGATTGCCAAATCTAGTGCCCCGAACCTCGTGGTTGCGGATCAAATCGGGGTGCGCCCTCCAGGAAATGAAAGCGAGGCCAAGGCGGTCGATGCGGATCTTGACAAGGCCATCGAAAAGAACCTGGACGCCACGCTGGTCAAGCACCGGTTGAAGAAGAACATAAAGTATGACGTGAAGAATGGTGTGGTAACTCTCACCGGCGACGTACCCTCGCAGGCAAAACGCGAGCAAGTTGAAAAACTCGTTGCTTCGATTCCGAACGTGAAACAAGTGGTCAATGAAATCGAGGTGAAGGGCCAGAAGGCTACCTCGACGAGCTGACCGGATCGCACGTTCAAAGATGAGTGGCCAATCTGGATGCATAATCCAAACTGGCCTTTTCTTTTCCCACAGTGCGTCTCAAGACCCGGAAGCAAACATCTAGTAGCGGGGCCGGAAGCGGATTGATGGCAGAGGTTCAGGAGATTGAGAACTCAGGCTTTTGTGGTGCAGCGGCGACAAGTTATCCTTGCAAGGCAACCTGCTCTGGTTGCGTTAAGGCCATAAGCTGGTGGCGCAGCCTTACGCGTGCACGGAACACCCGCGACTTTACCGTAGATACAGTGATTCCCAGCGCCTCCGCCAGCTCCCGGTTCGTCCAACCTTCCGCCTTCTGAAGTATGAACGTATCTTGCAGTGAAGGATTCAGTCCGCGAAACACCTTGCGGGTCAGTTCTTTGCTTATGTATTCGCGCTCGGGATCCTGCCGGCTGTCTTCGATCTCAGGGAAGGATCGCGGCTCATCCTCGGAGGCGTTCGCGTCGTGGTAATCGGAGATGCGCTCCGAATTCCGCTTGCGTAGCTTCATGAGCGCTTCGTTGATGGTGATGCGCACCAGCCACGTGGAGAACTGGGAATTTCCCTCGAAGCGGCCGATGTTATGGAATGCTTTGACCAAGACATTCTGCAGATTGTCTTCCGCATCCTCTCGGTTTCGCAGCATGTTCAATGAGAGTCCGTAGATTTGGCCGGAGTGTCTCCGCACCAGTTCGGTGAAAGCTTCTTCGTTACCCGCTTGCGCTTTTGCAACCAATGTACGTTCGGGAAGGCTTTGGGTTTCCATGCGGAAACGCTCCTTGTATTCAGAATCGCGCGCGATTCCGTGCCCGGGTCGCTGTGCTGATTTCACGCCTAACGTGCGAGCACGGCTTCAGAGGACATCTGGCCGAGAGATGCACCGCTCTTGAGGTATAAGTCTGGGGGGTAAATTCAACAATACAGTGGAGGCTGTAACACAAAAGGCGATGAGTGTGTACCTTGAGTTCTTCAACCGATTGACGGCAAAACGTACTGTTAAGGGCTAACGCGTCGGTAAAGCGTCATGGAAAATGACCGCAAAGGTGAGGCAACGTGCAGCCATCGCGAGGCCGGCCCGGCCCGACGGCAACGGAGCGGGACTTTGTCGGCAGCAGCCGTTTCACAATGAACCAAAAGTGTACCCGCGTTCAGCATTGGAAATTCCTGGCGCCCGCTTCATCCGGTCAGCACTAAAAACTGTTCTGTTTTCAATGGTTTAGCTTCGACGTTCAGTTGCCTTGTGGCCCCGGGCTTGCCACCGGCAAGGGTGGCGAACTGTGTCCCGCGCATTCCATCGCGTTTTGTTGCCCGCATATAGCGCCGGGTGCGAGGTGAAGGCCGTCGCGCCTCGCATCGCGCTGGTCGTGGCTGTTGCTTGCCTGCTCGCGTGGGTGGCTCTGCCCCTTGCTGCTCAGCAGTCTGCGGTGGCGGAGTATCGTAGCAAAGCCAATTTTTTGGCGACTTTCCCCAGCTTTGTCGACTGGCCGGAGAGCGCGTTTTCCTCTACGGAATCTCCCTTTCTTATTTGCGTGCGCGGCGATTTCTCGTTCGGCACCTCGCTTGCCGAGCTGGCTCGCGGCGCGTGGCCGCATGGCAGGCGGGTGGAGGTGCGTTGGGTGCACAAGGACCAGGAACTGCGCAACTGCCAGATCGTTTTCGTTAGCCGTTCGGAATCGAAGCGCTACGCAAAGCTACTGCAAGCGGTCGAAGGCGCGGGCGCGTTGACGGTGGGCGAGACACCCGACTTTTTAGGGGCCGGCGGAATCATCAGCTTTGCAGTCGAGCGGGACACTTTGCAGTTTGAGGTAAATCTGGTCGCTGCGGACAGCGCACGCCTGAAAATCAGCTCTCGCCTGCTGACGCTAGCACGGCGTGTAGTGAATAGAACCGAGGGTGCCAAGGGCTGACATGCCATTTTCATATGTCCAGCGGCTTTCCATCCGGCAGCGGCTGCTGCTCTTGACTATGCTGACCAGCGGAATCGGCGTGCTGCTCGGCTGCATCGGTTATCTGGCCTACGATTTGCATGCCGAGCGCCAGCAGAAGAAGGAAGAAATCCAGTCGTTGGCGGATCTGATTGCGACCAATGCGACGGCTGCACTGGCCTTCGACGATGGTGCCGGTGGAACAAGACTGCTGGAATCCCTTCGCACCCGTCCGCATGTCCGCATGGGAGTTTTGTACGGTCCCGGTGGCGCTTTCTTCGCCTCCTACATCCGGGCAGATCTTAGCGGAAAAGTGATAGTCCCGCGCGCGGCACAGGCCGGTGAAACCTCGGAGCAAGGCTGGCTGAAGCTAACCTCGCCGGTTTTCTTGGATGGGCGCTATTTGGGCTCTCTGTATATCGAGAAAGATTTGACAGACCTTCAGGAGCGCACGCGCCGGTCCATGCAATTGACGGCCTTGATCGCGGTGGTCAGCCTTGTGGTGGTTTACTTGCTGACTGCGGTCCTGCAACGTTCGGTGACCGGGCCGATCGTCAATCTGGCGGAAATTGCGCGCTCGATTGCCGTGGAAAAGACCTATCTTCTTCGTGCTCCCCCGCTGCCGGGCAAGGAGCTGAGCCAGCTCGGCGCCGATTTTAACCACATGCTCGAAGCCATTGGGCAGCGTGATGCGGCGCTGACGGAGGCCCGCGACACCTTGGAGATCCGCGTTGCCGAGCGCACCACCGAACTCGAGCATGAGGTGGAAGAACGTCGGCGCACCGAGACGGCGCTCACCGAACGAACCAATTTTCTGAATACGTTGATTGCCAGCAACCCCATCGCGGTCATCGTGGTGGGGCTGGATGGTCGCACGCAACTCGCCAATCCGGCGTTTGAACGTCTTTTTGGTTACTCACAGCAGGAAATCATAGGGACATCAGCACGACAGTTGGTTGCTCCGGGGGCTCTCGGCCAAGAAGTCGAAACGAACGTGTCCGAGGTCCGCGCCAAAAATGCAATCCACCAGACCACGCAACGCTGCCGAAAGGATGGACAGCCCGTCGACGTCGAGATTCATGGTGTGCCCTTGCTGATCGAAGGGGCGGTTCGCGGATTCCTGGTTTTGTATCAAGACGTGACTGAGCGCCGCCAAGCCGAGCAGCAACTTCGTGAGCAATCCTCGTACTTGCACACGCTTATCGAAGCTAACCCTATCGGTATCGTCGCTGAAAATGCCGAGAAAAAAATTGAGCTAAGCAACCGCGCCTTTCGCGACCTATTCGGCTATCAACACGAGGAGCTGCTTAACAAGTCCATCGACGAGGTGGTGGCTCCGGGAGATCTGCGCCAGGCCGCGGACTTGCTGACACGGCAGGTGCTGGACGGCAAAGCGCTGCATGCCATCGTGCAACGCCGGCACAGGGATGGACACTTGATCGATGTCGAGGCCTTTGGCGTGCCTTTCATGATGGACGGCACGTTGCGCGGGCAGTTCGGTCTGTACAGCGACATCAGTCACCGAATTAAGGCCGAACGCGCCCTAAAGGAAAGCGAGGAGCTATTCCGCACGCTCAGTGCCGCCGCCCCGGTGGGCATCTTCATGGACGATGGGCACGGCAACTGTCTGTATGTCAACGAGCACTGGATGGAGATGACCGGAATGACAGCCGCCGAGGCCATGGGCCAGGGCTGGTACGCGGCCGTGCACCCGGACGAGCGCGAACGCGTGCACAAAGAATGGACTGCCGCCACAACCGCCGGCAAGCTTTTTGAGTGGGGCTATCGCTACGTTTCCAAGTCCGGCAGAGTCGTTCGCGTGGACGTGATTGCGCGCGCCATTTCCGCCTCCGGCGACTCTTCGCGCGGTTACATCGGAGTCGTGCAGGACGTGACGGAAAAATACCAGGCGGCGGAGCGGCTGCGGGAGGCCAAGGAGGTCGCCGAGGCTGCCAGCAAGACCAAGAGCGATTTCCTGGCGAATATGAGCCATGAAATTCGCACGCCGATGAACGGCATCATCGGTATGACCGAACTCGCACTGGACACGGACCTTACTGCAGAGCAGCGTGAGTACCTCGGCATGGTCAAATCCTCCGCAGACTCCCTGCTGGGGATCATCAACGACATTTTGGATTTTTCCAAAATTGAAGCAGGCCGGTTGGACCTCGAATGCGTCCCGTTCTCTTTGCTGGACTCCATCGAAGATGCCCTGCACCCGCTTGCTCTGCGCGCGCAGCAAAAGGGTCTCGAGCTCACCTGGTCGATTGAGGGAGATATCCCTGAGCTAGTCAGCGGCGACTCCACGCGGCTGCGTCAAATCCTGATGAATCTTGCCGGGAACGCCATTAAATTTACAAGGGACGGGCACGTTAGCGTGAAAGCCCTGCGGTTGGATTCGCCGAGCGGCGAAGTTTCGATTCGTTTCTCAGTGTCGGACACCGGCATCGGCATTCCGCCGGAAAAGCACAGGCAAATCTTCGAGGCTTTTTCCCAAGCAGACTCCTCCACGACGCGGGAATTTGGCGGCACGGGTCTGGGGCTTTCCATTTCCGCGCGCCTGGTGAAACTGATGGGCGGGGAAATGGGGCTTAATAGTACGGTAGGGAAGGGCAGCGAGTTCTTTTTTACGGCGCGCTTTGCGCCCGCAGCGGGTGACCGCGCGACGGCCACCGAGCTACTTCATCCGGATCTTCACGGCAAACGAGTGCTGGTCGTGGACGACAATCAGGTCAGCCGCGAGCTCTTGGCGGGGCTGCTGGCAAAATGGGGAATGGAGCCGGTCCCCACTTCCGATGGCTTCGAAGCCCTCGCGGCGTTCGCCGACAGCGTCACTCAAGGCAAGCAGTTTGCGTTGGTGCTGCTGGACCGCAACATGCCGGGAATGGACGGCTACGAAGCCGCCGAGCGCCTCCGCCGAGCTGTGCCCCAGGACGGACCAGCCATACTTATTCTGTCGTCCTCGCCGACCGCTGCCGACGCCGAGCGCGCCAAAAAGATCGGCATCTTCCGGCAACTCCCGAAGCCGCTGCGGCGCGCGGCACTCCTGGAAGCAATCCGCCAGGCGCTTGGCGGCGCGGCGCATCCCATTCCGCAGCCTGCTCCTGAATCGTCGCCGCGCGACACCCAGCGCCTTTCGCTGCTGCTCGTCGAGGACAACGCCATAAACCAGAAACTCGGCATTCGTACGCTTGAGAAAATGGGTCACGAAGTGACGCTCGCTGTGAACGGCCAAATAGCTGTGGATACCGTGCGCTCGAAACAATTCGATCTCATCTTGATGGACATTCAGATGCCGGTGCTCAGCGGCATTGACGCGACGCGCGCGATTCGCGAGTGGGAAAAGGGTCAACCCAGACGCATGCCCATTATCGCCATGACCGCGCACGCCATGGCTGGAGACGCGGACAAATTCCTGGACGCGGGCATGGACGGCTACGTGTCGAAACCGATTCAAAGCAGTATTTTGCGCGCTGAAATCGACCGCTTAACTCATATCACAATCAATCAAGAGGACAGCAATATGAACAAAGCCATCCATTCCTCCGAGGCTGCCAGCGTCAATCTGCACGAACTGCTCGCGCGCGTCGATAACGACCGCGAGCTGTTGTGTGACCTGTTATCCATTTTCAAGCGCGAATTTCCCGGCCACCTCCAGGCGCTCCAGAACGCTGTGGCCCGCAACGACGCTACCCAAGTGGCCGGCGTCAGTCACATGCTTAAAGGCATGCTCTCCAATCTGGCGGTGACCAAGGCAGCGACTTCCGCTGCCCGTCTGGAACAGCTTGCTCGCGCGGAACAAATCCCTCCCATGCGCGACGCTCTTGCCGCCTTTGAACAAGACGTGCAAGGCCTGCTCCCAGAAATGGAGAGTTACATGGCCGAGGCCCGCCCGTGAGGATACTGATCGCCGATGACGACGCGCTGTCCCGCCGGCTGCTGGAGAAAACGCTGGAGCGCGCCGACTATGAGGTGACTGCGGTGGCAAATGGACGGCAAGCAGTCGAGAGCTTGAGCGCGCTGGATGCTCCGCGCTTGGCCTTGCTGGACTGGATGATGCCCGAGCTCGATGGACCCGCGGTTTGCCGCGAAGTACGCAAAGGACGCGACCACAGCTACGTCTATATGATCCTGCTCACCTCGCGCGAATCCAAGGAAGACGTCGTCGCGGGGCTGGAATCCGGCGCCGATGATTACCTGGTCAAGCCTTTCAACGCCGAGGAGCTGAAAGCGCGTCTGCGAACCGGCGAGCGCATCCTGCACCTCGAGGATCGCCTGGTGGAAGCTCGCGAGCAGATGCGCTTCAAAGCCACGCATGACCCGCTGACCTCTCTGTGGAATCGCGGCGTGATCATGGATCTGTTGGGCCGCGAGCTGGCGCGCTCGCAGCGCGAACACGGCTGCACCGTCGTATTGCTCGGCGACCTCGATCATTTCAAAAGCATCAACGATACGCACGGTCATTTGGTGGGAGACCAGGTCTTGCGGGAAGTGGCTCGCCGGCTGCTTCTTTCCGTGCGTTCCTATGATTTCGTCGGGCGCTACGGCGGCGAAGAATTTCTCGTCGTGCTGAACAATTGCCGGCAGGATTCTGCTGTGGCCCGCGCCGAAGAAATTCGCAAGGCCATTTGCACGCGGCCTGCTCAGACCGACGCTGGTCCGTTGGCAATCACCATGAGTTTGGGAGGGCTTCTGAGCTCTGATTGGGGGCATCGCCCGGCGGATGAACTCCTGCGCGAAGTAGACGCTGCGCTCTACGCCGCGAAGACCGCCGGGCGCAATCATGTCATGCTGGCCAGGCCTGAGGGGGAGCGGCGCGAACTTGTGCCCGCGCCCCAGCCGGCCGTCGAGCGTTTCCGCTGACCTCCGTTGCGCGTCAGCCGCCCTTGGGCTTGGACAAAATCTGCGCCATCATGTTGCGCATTGCTGCGCCGGAGCCAGGCGCGTGCTTCTCCCGCCACGTTTCCAGCCGCTTGTAGGTCTCTTCAATGTTCGCAAACAACCGCGGATTCTTGAACGCTGCCCGCCAGATCGGCACGATGGTGCGCATGCGGTCCCACACCACCCAGATCTCTCCGTTGCTCTCGAAAAACAGCTCGTCATTGATCAGCCCGCGGTTCACGATGCTCGCCACCATATCCCAATAACTGATCACCATCCGAATGAATGTGTTCTCTTCGCTTCCCTGCGGATACTTCTCCATCATTTCTTCCACTGACGTAGGATGGAAATTTTCCACGAACCACGCGCGCGCTTGCCGCAGTCGTGGCTCCCGCCTCATGTCATAGAGACGCAACATTAGGTTGACTTCCTCATAGCTCACTTGCGCCATGTTGTCCTCCTCCCGTCAGCTCGCCGGCCTATCGCTCTCTCAAGTGAGCGCCGGCCCTGCCCCTCCGGCTGGCCCTCCGCTTGCTACCGCAATGCCTTGCTGCTGAAATTCCATCTGAATGCGCCGCCGCAGTTCGCGGCACACCTCTTCCTGCCGCGTCGGCGCGGTGCGCACCTGCAAACGCAGCGTCGCCCCCGTGTGATCGTATCCTTGCACGCCCAGGATGCGTGGCCCGTCGACCAGCGCCTGCGACCACGCCGCGTCACTGCGCAGCTTCGCCGCCGCGCTTTCCAGGGCTTGCAGTGTCCTTTCCAGCGGCATGCCTGCGGCAACGCTGATATCCACGAACGCCTGCGACCAGTCTCGGCTCAGATTGCTAACCGTCCGCATCTCGCCGTTCGAAAGGGACACTAGCGCGCCGCGTCCGTCTCGCACAACGGTCCGTCGCAGCGTCAGTTGCTCCACGCGACCCACGGTATCCCCGGCTTGAATCGTGTCGCCGGTGACAAACTGATCTTCCATCACGATGTGAAGGCCCGCGATAGCGTCGCGCACCGTGTCCCGCGCTCCAATGCTGAGGCCCAATATTGCTGCGCCCGCAATCACCACTCCGGGCAGCGCGCTGATCCCGAATTCGGGAAGGGCCGCCAGCGTCGCCACAATCCAGATGATTTGGCTTCCTGTGCCGTAGACCTTTTCCGCCAACGCTCGCGTCTGCTGTTCTCGCTGTTGCGCCCCCTTCGTTTGCGCAGCGGCCGGTTTAACCAGTTTGTTCGTTGCGGCCCGTAGTAATCGGATGCAAATCAGAGCCAGAACAAGAATCCCCGCAAGATGCAGCGCGTTGGGTATCGTGAAGTCAAAGAAATGGGTGAGGGGGCTGGACATCATGTTCTATGGGAGGGAAAGTATATCACTCAGGGTTGCGCGGCAAGTGCGCCTGCGCGATTCCTTGGCGGGAGGAACCATGCAATCTTCGAGACGTCGTTTGCTCATAATGTCGTTCGCCACTTTGGCTGGCATTCTGGTGCGCTTTCATGGCTCCGCGGCGCAAACCGAGTCGCGTGGCAAGCGCCACCCCGACGGTTCCGATGACGCCTCGAACAATGCGAACTCAGCGAGTTTTCCCGCCGCCAGCAGCAAGGCCATGCTCGAAGAGCGCCAGAAAAGCCTAAAGAAGGATGTCGAGAAACTTTACGACCTCGCGGCCCAGCTTAAGGCTGAGGTGGAAAAGACCGATTCCACCACAGTTCTTTCCCTGGCCATGCTGAAAAAGGCTGAAGAAATTGAAAAGCTAGCCAGACAAATTAAGGACCACACCAAAGGCTAGCGTTGACTAGCGCCAGCACCCAATCAGCGATAGAATCACGGCAGGGAAGTGCGGTCTCCTTCCTCGCTTCCATCAGGGAGCCAACCGCGCGCCTGTAGCTCAGATGGATAGAGCATTAGCCTCCGGAGCTAAGGGTCGGGGGTTCGAACCCCTCCAGGCGCGCCACTTATCCGCTTATAGTTTCAATGCGATCAGGAAACTAGTATCTATCCGCAGGGGATGACCCGCAGAGCAGTCTAATCAGCTTTGGTTGCGGCGGGCGCGACCGACGGCACGTTTGATTTGCGCATCGACTCGTTTAGCGCCGACAGGTCTTTCGACAGAACTTCACGCCATCTTACTAGCTGTGTTTCTAGCTGCTTGTCCAGCTCGGCGAAGACAGCGAGTTCGGCTTCCGTTGGAGCGGCATCGGCGCTATCCACAACGCCGGTGAGGTAACCCAACTTGCTGTTGAGCTTTGTCGGGTAGTTCGCCTCGTCTTCCTGGGCGGTGGCTTTCACCTGAATCAGTTCTTCTTCGATCGCGGCGATTTTCTTGCGGAGCTCCACCCCGCTACTTACGACGTTTTTGGTTTCCTCTCTGGCGCCCAGGCGCTTCTCGAGCGATTGCAACTGATTGCGCAGATCGCGAATCCCGAGGATGGCTTTGTTCATTTCGTCCTCGCGATCGCGGAGCTTCAACAGCAGATCGAATTGCGCGCGCAAATCATCGCTGGAAGTTTTCACTCGAGGATCCATCTTGATTTCGATGGGAGCCAGGTAGGATTTGCCGGCAACGGCCAGGCGGATTTGGAAGCCGCCGGGAAGAACCAGCGGGCCGGCGGGCTGGCCGTTATCGTAAATGGCGGCTGGAATCTTTGCTGGCGGTTCGTAGCGAAGGTCCCAGACGAAACGGTTCAGCCCAGCTTCAGCGGGAATGTGTTCGACTTCTGGATCACGGTCGAACTCTTCCTTGTCTTCCTCTTTCCTCTTAACTTCGCTGGTGAATCTGCGAATAACTTTGCCTTGTCCATCCAAAAACTCGAGTTTGGCTGGCTCTTTGGGCACTTCTTTCAGCCAGTAATAGATGTAGGCCCCTTCGAGTGGATTTTCGCCGATAGGATAGCGGCGCGGCTGCATGTGGCCGATGCGCGTCCGCGTTGCCGTGCCGGGAGTGAACAGATGCGCGGGCTCGCTTGCGACAGCGGCGGTGAGCTGGCGAAGGGGCGCAATGCGATCGAGCACCCAAAACGAGCGGCCGTGCGTGGCGACGACGAGATCATCGTTGTGAATGATGAGGTCGTGTATCGGAGTCGTGGGCAGATTGAGCTGAAGCGGCTGCCAATGAGACCCATCATCGAAGGAAACCCAGACACCCGTCTCGGTGCCGACATATAGCAGGCCTTTTTTCGCGGGATCTTCGCGGACGGCATGGACATAGGAATTGTCAGGTAGACCCCCGATGATATTGGTCCACGTTTTGCCGAAGTCAGACGTTTTGAAGATGTACGGATGAAAGTTGTCCAGCTTGTGCGCGTCCACTGCGGCATAAGCAGTGGCGGTGTCGAACGGCGACGCTTCGATGAGGCTGACCGCGGCCCACTCGGGGATTTCTTTGGGTGTGACGTTGGACCAGTTCTTGCCGCCGTCCCGGGTAAGTTGAATAAGGCCGTCGTCGGTTCCCGCCCACAGGACACCTTCCTGTTTCGGCGACTCGGCGAGAGCGAAGATAACATCATAATATTCGACGCTGTACTGGTCCTTGGTGATTGGCCCCCCGGAATCTTGCTGCTTGGATTTGTCGTTGCGAGTGAGGTCGGGGCTGATTTCCTTCCAACTATGGCCGGCATCCGTGGACCGGAAGACGAACTGCGACGTGTGATAGATCACGTCCGGAATGTGCGATGAGATGACGATGGGCATCGTCCAGGTATAGCGGTATTTCTGCGTGACGGCGGCGTGGCCGCTGATGTCCTCCGGCCATTGTTGAATGCTCTGAACCTGGCCGGTGCGGCGATCAAAGCGCGTCAAAAAAGGACCTTCGTCGTCGGCATAGACGATGTTCGAGTCGCGCGGGTCAGGGACGACGTAACCGCTTTCGCCCCCGCCGACGGCGGTCCAATCGCCGCGATCGATGTAGCCGTGATCGGTGCGGGTGGGGATGCCGACAGAGGAGTTGTCCTGCTGCGAGCCGTAGACGCGGTAGAGGAAATCGTTGTCGGCGGCAACATGATAGAACTGCGCGGTGGGCTGGTTGTTTTGCGTAGTCCAATTCTTGCTGCCGTCAACACTGATGGTGGCGCCGCCGTCATTGCCGTTGATCATGCGGGAAGGATCGTTGGGATCGATCCACAGAGCGTGGTGGTCGCCATGCGGAGCGGGAAGGCGCTGGAACGTTTTGCCGCCGTCGGTCGAGCGGAAGAGCCCCGTGTTCGCAATATACACGGTATCCGCGTGTTTGGGATCGGCCCAGACGTGGGTGAAATACCAAGCGCGCTGGCGGAAACGATGGTCCTCATTGGCGAGCGACCAGTGCTCGCCGGCGTCATCCGAGCGATATAATCCACCCCCCTTGGCTTCGATGAGAGCGTAGACAACGTTCGAATCAGCCCCGGAAACCGCGACGCCGATGCGGCCGAGCAGACCTTCTGGCATACCGTTGCCCTCAATGCGCTTCCAGGTTGTGCCGTCGTCCGAAGAGCGGTAAAGCCCGTCCTTCGCGCCGCCGCTGTTGAGCGTCCATGGTGTTCGCCAGCCTTCCCACATCGCTGCAAACAGCACGTGCGGATTTTTCGGGTCGAAGACGATCTCAATGGCGCCGGTGCGGTCGTCCAGGTACAAGACTTTCTCCCAGCTCTTGCCGCCGTCACGCGTCCGAAAAACGCCGCGCTCGCTGTTGGGGCCGTAGGTGTGACCGAGAGCGGCAACGTAAACGACGTCTGGATTCGTAGGATGAACGACTAGCGCGCCAATATGGCGCGTGTCGCGCAAGCCGATGTTAGTCCACGTCTTGCCCGCGTCCGTGGATTTGTAGACCCCATCGCCATGAGAAATGTTGCCGCGGATGCAGGCTTCGCCGGTGCCTGCGTAGATCACGTTGGGATCAGAATCGGAAACGGCCACCGCGCCGATCGAGGAGACGGGTTGCTTGTCGAACAGTGGATCCCAGGTGTTGCCGCCGTCCAAGGTTTTCCAAACACCGCCAGCCACTGCACCGAAGTAGTACGTGTTTGGCTGAGAAGGCACGCCCGCAACCGTGATCGCCCGGCCTCCGCGGAACGGTCCGATGAGTCGCCACTTCATCCCGCCGTAAGTTTTTGGATCGATCTGCTGGGCGTCGGCCACCGCCGCGACAAAGATAAGAGAAACGGCGAACAATAAAGCGAAAGCTTGGCGAGATCTTTTCACACTTACCTCCGGGGCGTCGCACAAAAACGTTGCATGCTATCACTTGTTCGCGCGATGGGGAACGAATGGTAGAGCTCGTTCTCCTTCGAGCCCGGATAGACAGGACTGTTCGCCGCTCGATACTTAACTGTGGTTAGCCATACGCCGAGGCAAAAAGCGCGACGGGTTCGAAGCGGCTTCCAATAGGGTCATTGCACCTCAAAGTCATAGGAACCTGAACCAACGGAGACCACCAATGACTCTCCTTCTCGTCGCGTCTCCACCATTTTGCCGCGTTCCGTGACTTGCGCGCGCGCGGCTGCCGGCAAAAAGACCTCCGCCGTGGTATTGGCAGGAATTGTCACGCTAAGCCTAAACGGTCCCCCCGCAGTTGCTTTCCAATCGGTGACAATTTTTCCATAAATCGAGTCGTATTCGCCTCTCGCGAAGGCGATGCGACGATCGAGATGCGGACGAATGACAATTTTCTTGAACCCCGGTGAACTGAGAGACGTATCAATCCCGGCCATATAGCGGTAGACCCATGCAATGACCGTACCGAACGCGTAATGGTTGTACGAGTTCATGGCCGGATCACCCGAGTCACCGTTCCAACGTTCCCACCACGTAGTCGCGCCTTTCGAAAGCATGTATCCCCACGATGGATACGTGTCGTTCAGCAACAAGCGGTAAGCCACATCGGTGCGTCCGTGGTCCGCCAGAGTAAAGAGCAAGAAGGGCGTCCCCAGAAATCCTGTCGAAAGATGCCAATTCCAAGATTCAATATCTTTGACGAGTCTGTCGACAAGGAGGGGTTCGAGATTTCTTGGCGCCATCTCCGTGTAAAGGGCCATAACATAGGAAGTTTGCGTCCCGGTGCCAACCTCTCCGTTTTCCTTGAGGTACGCCTTCTGGAAAGCAGTGCGAATGTTGCCTAGCAGTTCGGTGTAGCGTTTTGCGTCCGCCTCCTTGCCGGCAGCGTGCGCCATATCGGACATCATGTTTGCGATCAACGCCCAATATGCGGTGGCCAAGAGGTCCTTGTCGGTGTGCTCGTCCGGCGCAAGCCAATCCGCAAAATTGGGGCCGACTCCTTTTTTTCTGAGGGAATCCGGATTGCGGCTTTGGATGAACTCCATCCAGCGCTGCATGGCGTCCCAGTTTCTTTCGATGATGTCCGTGTTGCCGTACTGCACCCAGGTCGTCCACGGAACGATAACGCCGGCATCGCCCCAGCCAGGAGCGCCCACCATGCTCTCTCTCTGTGCGGCCGTCACCTCCGATTCTGATCCGCCAAAGGGGAGGGTGTTGGGAGAAACGTTAGTGAATGCGCCTTGCGGTGTTTGTGCATCCACGATGTCTTGCACAAACTTCTGTGAGAACGCGGCAATGTCAAAATTGTAGCTGCCCGTCCGCCAGAAAACCCCGGCATCTCCCATCCAACCGAGGCGCTCATCCCTTTGCGGGCAATCGGTCGGGATGCTTAGAAAATTTCCGCGTTGCCCCCAGATTCCGATGGACCACATTTTGTTGATTAGTTTGCTCGAGGTCGTGAGCTTTCCGACAGCCTCTCCGCGAATGCTACTGACGACTTCGCCGATAAGAGCATCCGCACTCGGCGTGCCGGGATATCCGGTGACCTCCACGTAACGAAATCCGTGAAAAGTGAACTGTGGAGTGAATCGCTCTTCTTCTCCCCCTTTCAGAACATAAAGGTCTGTGGCATCCGCGTTCCGGAGATTTTCGGTGTAAATGGTGCCATCCGGGTTCAGGATTTCCGCGAACCGCAGGCGGACTCTCGTGCCCGGCGCGCCCTTAACTTTCAGGGATACCCAGCCCACCATGTTCTGGCCCATGTCGAATACATATGTTCCCTTCTCAGGCTGAGAAACACGTTCGGGCTCCAGAGTGCTGACGACCTGCGCCGGAAGAGTCATCTCGCTGGAAACTGAAATTGCCGGGGCGTCGGCGACAGTTACAGAAGTCCAGCGCGAATCATCGAAACCTGTATTTTCCCAGCCCTTCTCTTCCAAACGCGCGTCGTAAGCTTCTCCGGAGTAGATTTCTGAGCGAACCACGGGCGACACCGCGCCTTTCCACGATCGATCCGTTACGATGGTTTCGCGCCGACCGTCGGAATACTCGATTTCCAACTGCGCAAGAAACCGATTGGGCGGCGGAAAGAAATGCATCCCAACCCAGGTAAGACCACTTCCATACCATCCGTCCGCCAGCGTGGCACCGATGGCGTTCTTGCCCTTCACCAACAAAGTCGTCACATCATAGGTCTGATACAAAACTCGCTTACGATAATCGGTAAATTCCGGCGTCAGTACGTCCGCCCCCACGCGCCTTCCGTTGAGATACGCGCGATAGCTGCCGAGCGCGGTGACATACAGCCTCGCACTCCGGACTCTGTCAGACAGTGCAAACTCTCGCCGCAACTGCGCAGCAGGTTGCGGCATTGGCCCAGGGTCGCCCAATTGCTTGTCAGCTAGGTCGCCGATTACCTGTGAAGGCTGCCATCTTGATTGCGATTCGAGCTTTCCTTCCCAGTGTTCATTGGTCGTAAAACGCTGAACGGGGCCGTCAAAGCGGGAGATTTTCACCAGGGCTCCCAGGGCAGCGGGCAGCGTCTTGGCCCCCGCAGAAGGGCCAAAAGGCGATGGAGTGCCGGCGGTCACGCTTACCTCGATCCTGTTTTCGCCCACAATAAGGGCGTCTGTAATGTCCTGGCGGTTGAAAGCACCCCACTCACGCTTTCTCGCGACTTCGCGACTATTTACCCTGGCAATGTAGTTTCCGCGCACCGCAACAAATAAAGCTGCCTCACGAGGTTTTTGCGAAATGTTCACCACTACGCGAAAGACCGCCGTGGTCTTGGGTGCAACTTTCAAAGCATCTTGCCCCGCAACCCAAATCCACCGGACTCCGGCCCGGTCGGGATCCGCTTCTGGATTCTTCCAACTGATCCACCGTGCTCTCCAGTCCGCTGGAATGAGCAAACCCATTTCCCACCACGCCGTCTCCAACGATTCAGAAAGCTGGCCTCGTGTGTCCCACACGCGCACTTTCCAGTAATAGCGGTGACGAGATTCCAGCTTGGAACCCGCGTAAGCGATCCCAACGGACTCGCTGGAGTTTATTTTTCCGCTGTCCCACACATCGGCTTTGCCGCTGCGCAGTTGCTCCAAACTGCTTGCTACCAGGATTTGATATGCGGCTTGCTCCCAGTTTCGTTCGGTGTTGTCGCTTTGCCATGACAATTGAGGAAAAGCCTTGTCGATTCCAAGAGGGTTTTCGAGGTACTCACAACGAAGATAGAAGGGGCGAGCAGAAGCCGAACCCGTAACCGCTGCAAGCAAAAGCCCCAGAAAACAAAACGCCCGTAGCTTCACTTTTGCCTCCCGGAAACTGAGGTCAGGCCACCAAGGTTGCCTGAGACTTGCACCGTAGACGTTCGCTATTTTAAGGGTACAGCCTCGCCGTAGGTTATCATTTCGCAAAGCAAAACTTGTACCGTCCGGCAAAAACCGCGTGACCTCGGGCTGGGTGGATGTGTACCCTCTTCGAGTCGAGGGCTTCCCATGAACACACCCAAGTCCGAGAGAATCCTTCGGGCCTTAACTCACTTTCGCATCGAGATACCTTCTTGGGGCTTCGCCAATACCGGGACTCGCTTCGGGAAATTTATTCAAGCTGCTGCGGCCACAACTACGGAGGAAAAGTTCAGTGATGCCGGGCAAGTGCACCTCCTCACCGGAGTTTGTCCCACCATCGCCCTTCATGTCTTGTGGGACTTTCCGGATGGAATGAACAGCACTGACGATATCAAGAAACTCTCGGAGCGTTTTGGAGTGCAAGCCGGATCCATCAACCCGAACCTTTTCCAGGATCAGGAGTATAAGTACGGCTCTTTCGGCAATCCAAACGCAGCCGTCAGGAAGCGCGCCCTCCAGCACGTCAAGGACGGCATCGAAATCGCTCGCCGCCTGCGGTCTCGCGATATCTCTTTGTGGTTCGCCGACGGTTCCAACTACCCGGGCACCGCGAACATGCGTCAGCGTAAGAAATGGTTTGAACAGTGTTTGCGTGCTTCTCATGGCGAGCTCGCGACGGGTCAACGCCTGCTTGTCGAATACAAGCCCTTCGAGCCCGCTTTCTATCACACGGACATCGCAGACTGGGGTATGGCACTTCATTTCGCGCGTTTCGCTGGTCCGCAAGCGAAAGTTTTGGTCGATACCGGTCATCATTACGCGGCCCAGAACATCGAGCAGATCGTCGCCTGGCTTCTGTCCGAGGGCATGCTCGGCGGTTTCCACTTTAACGATCGCCGTTACGCCGATGATGATTTGACTCTCGGATCGATTGACCCGTATCAGGTCTTTCGCATTTTCCACGAGATTCTCTTCTTCGAATGGGAGAGCGGCAAACAGCCGGACATCGCTTACATGATCGACCAGAGCCATAACCTCAAGGGGAAGATTGAGGCCATGATTCAAACTGTGACCATGGCCCAGGAGCTTTTCTCCAAGGCAGCGCTCATCGACTACCGCGAGCTTAGCGATGCGCAAGAAAAATGTGACTTGGTCCGAGCTGAATCCTTGTTGCAGGACGCCTTCGCCACCGATGTGCGACCCGTAATTCAGGAATGGCGGGAATCTAAAGGGCTCCCGAAGGATCCCATGGACGCCTTCCAGCACAGTGGCTATCTGGAACGCATCACGAAACAGCGCTCAGCCAGGAATTCGCAGAGTCTAACTTCTTATGCCTAACACCGGTCCCTCAAAACCTTATTTGGCTCTCGATTTTGGGGCGGAGAGTGGCAGAGCTATTCTTGCTCGTCTTACTTCCGGAGTGCTGACCACGGAAGAAATCCATCGGTTCAAAAACGAGCCAGTGGAGTATGGCGGGAGTTTGCATTGGGACGTGACCCGGCTCTGGTGGGAAGTTCGCAAAGCTCTGCACGGCCTGGAAGAAATGGAATTGGCGGGAATCGGAGTGGACGCCTGGGGCGTCGATTACGCTCTCCTTGGCGAGCGCGGCGACCTTCTTCAGAATCCTTATCACTATCGCGACGCACGTACGAACGGAGTGGTGCAAGACGTTTTTCGCAAAGTCGCAAAGGAGGAGATCTACTGGGCGACCGGCATCCAGTTTATGCCCATCAACACTCTCTACCAGCTCTACGCGGCTATGCGAGACACTCCCGCACTGCTGAAGACGGCCGAACGGCTCGTCATGATACCAGATCTGTTCCACTACTGGCTGACTGGAAACGCTCTATGTGAGTTCACAAATGCCACGACAACCCAGTTGGTGAATCCTGCGACGCGCACGTGGGCCACCGAATTGATAAGGCGCCTCGAGCTGCCCACCCATTTGCTGACGAAAATTGTGGAGCCCGGCACACAAATTGGGACGCTGCTGCCGGATATTTCCCGGAATTCTGCTCTGTCTGGGACTCCGGTTATTGCTCCGGCGACCCATGACACAGGCTCCGCTGTAGCCGCAATTTCCGCCCGCGAAGGTACCGCATTTCTCAGTTCGGGAACTTGGTCATTGTTGGGAACGGAATTGGATGCTCCCGTCGTTTCCCCGGAAGCCCTGCGCCTCAACTTCACCAATGAAGGTGGCGTCAACGGAACCACGCGGCTCCTCAAAAACGTGATGGGACTGTGGATGCTGCAATGCTGCCGTCAATCCTGGACTGCGGAAGGACAAAGCTACGATCACTTCGAACTGATGGAGCTTGCAGAGCGCGCGGATCCCTTTCGCTGTCTCGTGGATCCTGACCATGCGTCTTTCTTACGCCCAGCCGACATGCCTGCCGCGATCGATCAATTCTGTGCGAGAACTCATCAGCCCTCCCCGAAGAGTCCGGGTGGCTACGTCCGTACAATCCTTGAGAGTCTGGCTTTCAAATATCGCTTCGTACTCCATAATCTCGAACAGCTGATCGGAAGGCGAATCGCACAAATCCGCGTAATTGGCGGGGGATCGAAAAATCGAATGCTCAATCAAATGACCGCTGATGCCACGGGCAGAAAAGTATTGGCCGGGCCGGCCGAAGCAACAGCCCTTGGAAACGTCGCAGTCCAAATCCTGGCGACTGGCGGTGCAACGTCACTAGAGGAAGTCCGCAATATTATTGATCGATCGTATCCAGCCGAGATTTTCGAACCGCTCGATACCGACAAGTGGGATCGGCATGCGGAACGCTTCGAGCAATACTGTGAGGCTGTGTATGCCTGAAATCATAAAAACGGTTCATCTCCAGGACCTATGGAATCCTGAACAGGCCGAGAAGATCGCTGGGAACCAATTGGCTCTCTTGCAATACCGCTCGAACTTATTGGGAGCGGACTTGCGCATCACCAATTTCGGAGGCGGTAATACCAGTTCGAAGCTGGAGCTTCCGGATCCATTCACCGGGAAGCCGGTACGTGTGCTAGCCGTGAAAGGCAGCGGAGGCGACCTGGGGTCAATCACCGAAGCGGGCTTCGCGTTGCTCTGCCTGGATCGGCTGGAACAACTCAAGGGGCTCTATCGCGGGGAAGAGTGCGAAGATGAAATGGTTCGCTACTATCCTCTCTCGGCCTTCGGAGAGAATCGTGTCGCGGCATCGATTGACACTCCGCTTCACGCCTTTCTTCCGTTTCCTCACGTCGATCATCTACACCCGGACTGGGCCATCGCGTTAGCCGCGAGTGCTAACGGTAAACGGAAGCTGGCCGAGTACAAAAAAGAGTTTGACCGCAAGATCGTCTGGGTGCCTTGGCAGCGCCCCGGGTTTGAATTGGCATTGCTCATCGAAAAGGCCGTGAAGGACAACCCCGGGATCAACGGCATTCTGCTGGGCGGGCATGGTCTGTTCACATGGGGCGCCACGCAGCGCGACTGTTATCTCAACAGCATTCACACGATCGATCAGATGGGTGAATTTATTCTGGCGCACCAGCGCCGGAAGGGCACACTTTTCGGTGGCCTCGAACACGCCGCTATTCAAAATCGGAGGGAAGTGGCGGCTCAGATCTTGCCTTCGTTGCGCGGAGCTCTGTCTTCGAACCGCCGCGTGGTGGCGCACTACACGGACCACGAAGACGCTCTTGCCTTCGCGGGCTCGAACTGGTCGAAAGAATTGAGCGCCCTCGGCACCTGTTGCCCGGATCATTTTCTGCGGACCAGAGTCTGCCCTCTTTTCCTCTTCTGGGACCCTGCGAAACAAAACGCGCGTGCGCTGAAGGCAAGCATCGAATCGCAAGTCGTCGAATATCGAGCAGCCTACAAGAAATACTACGATGATTGGGCCACCAGCGATTCACCCAAGCTGCGCGATTCCAATCCGTCGGTGGTCATCATTCCCGGTGTTGGCCTTTTCGGCTTTGGCAAGAATAAGAAAGAAGCGCGGATCACAACAGAATTCTTCATCAACGCTATCCACGTTATGGCTGGCGCAAATGCCTTGGAAGATGAAGAGGTTTCACATCCGCTGCCCCAGGCGCGCCGTCCCGAGCAGTCAAAGCATTTCACCCACTTCCACAACTACGTGGCTCTTCCTCGATCCGAAGCTTTTCGCATCGAATACTGGGCACTCGAGGAAGCCAAGCTGCAACGCATGCATCCGGAAGCGGAGTTCAGCCGGAAAATCGGTTTGATCATCGGAGGGGCGAGCGGGATCGGCCGCGAAGTAGCTCTCCTCCTCGCGCGCAAAGGTGCTCACCTGGTTGTCGCGGATTTCGACGAGGCCGGAGCAAAAAAAGTAGCGGAACAGGCCGCCGCACTTTCCTCTGCAGAATTCATGACCTCCACCGGTGTGGACTTGAGCTCCGCCGAGCCACTAGCAAAGGCTGTCCGCCACACAATTCTGGAATTTGGCGGAATCGACCTCGTGGTGAACACGGCCGCTATCTATCCTGTTCCGGGTCATGATGGTGAACTCTCCGAAGCGCAGTGGGCCAAGACTTTTCTCGTCAACGTTACGGGTAACTATCTGCTCGCACGCGCCACAGAGTGGGTCTTTCGCGATCAGAATCTGCCTGCCTCCCTAGTTCTCACAAGCTCCGCGAATGCCATCGTCTCAAAGAAGGGCAGCGAGGCCTACGACACCAGCAAGTCCGCGCTCAATCACCTGATTCGCGAACTAGCCATTAAACTCGGACCTACCGTGCGCGTAAACGGGATTGCTCCTGCAACGGTTGTGGCCGGCTCCACGATGTTTCCACGTGATCGGGTGCAGCAGTCACTTCAAAAATACGCCATCGCCTTCTCGGAATCCGAAACAACCGACCAGCTTAGAGACAAACTCGCTGACTTTTACGCACAACGAACGCTGACCAACCGCCCCATCACGCCCGAAGCCTGTGCAGCAGCAATTGTTTGGTTAGCGGGTGACCAGAGTGCGCGGACGACAGGCCACGTCATCCCCGTGGACGGGGGTTTGCCAGATGCTTTTCTCCGATAGCTAAAGAACGAAGAAAGTTAGCAACTTGCTTCGGAATCTCCGCGCACGATAGTAAAGGGGAATCTATGCAACGGATTTGTTTCGTGTTGCAGGTGAAGCTGGAGAGGCTTGAAGAATACAAAGTACGCCACCGTTCGGTTTGGCCGGAAATGTTGAAGACGCTGCGGGAGACGGGATGGAATAACTACTCACTGTTCCTCCGCCCGAACGGTCTTCTCGTGGGATATCTCGAGACCAAAAACTTTGAGAGTGCTCGCGCTGGCATGGCCACACGAGAAGTCAATGAATGCTGGCAACACGAGATGGCGGACTTGTTTGTTCAGGCGAACGGCGCCTTACCCGACCGCGCCATGGCACCGCTCGAAGAAGTCTTCCATGTCTGACGCAAAGTTGAGGACAATGTGACTCCAAATCCCGCATTGGGTGTTTTCTTCCACTGGTTGGGAGGTTTGGCATCGGGCAGTTTCTATGTTCCGTACCGCGGTGTGAAGCACTGGGCTTGGGAAACCTATTGGCTCGTCGGCGGATTCTTCAGCTGGATTATCGCGCCATGGATCCTTGCGTCAACTATGACCAGCGATCTTTTCGCGGTGCTGCGCGAAGCTCCCGCGCGGAGCATTCTTTGGACCTATATTTTTGGAGTCCTTTGGGGTCTCGGTGGTCTAACTTTCGGGCTGACCATGCGCTATCTCGGCATGTCCCTCGGCATGGCCGTCGCGCTGGGATACACCGCAGCGTTCGGAACCCTAATGCCGCCGATTTTCCGCGGTGAGTTTGGCCGGGAAGTACTCGGCACCCGCTCTGGAATGGTGATCCTGGCTGGTGTTGTTGTCTGTCTCTTGGGCATTGCATTTGCCGGTGCCGCTGGAGTTTCCAAAGAGCGGGAAATGTCAGACGAACAGAAGCGCGCGTCTATCAAAGAGTTCGATCTGAAGAAAGGCCTGCTCGTGGCGACGTTCTCTGGTGTCATGAGCGCTTGCTTTGCTTACGGACTCGCGGCAGGTGATCCCATCAAGGCCATCACGCTTCAGCATCGCACGTCCACTTTATGGCAAGGCCTTCCTGTTCTGGTCGTGTTGCTGGCGGGTGGCTTCACGACAAACTTTATCTGGTGTCTCATCTTGAACAAGCGGAATCGAACCGGTGATCAGTACTTCCAATCCAAGATTCGAGGGATTGTCCCGTCCAGGGGCGAGGAGCACATCCTTGAAACAGCGCCCGATGCGCCTGGGGAGGAGATGGCTGCCACCGCAGTTCTTGTGGGAACTGGCGCGGAAACACTCCGGGCGCCAATGCTTCCGAATTATCTTTTCTCCGCGTTGGCGGGAACCACGTGGTACTTCCAGTTTTTCTTTTACACCATGGGCGAGACTCAAATGGGAAGGTTCAAGTTTTCAAGCTGGACGCTGCACATGGCCAGCATCATCATTTTCAGCACCTTGTGGGGGATTGCTCTGAAGGAGTGGAAAGGTGCAGGCCTTAGGACCAAGTGGCTGGTGGCATTCAGTCTCGTGGTCCTTGTGGGGTCCACGGTCGTCGTAGGGTACGGAAATTATCTGGGTGCAACGCCACCGCGCTGATTCGGCTGTATGGGCCTTTCGGAATGAAATTGTGAAATTACAATCAATTACTTGGTAGATATAAACGGCTCTCCGAATCCGCTACGGAGTGGGCAAATGGAAGGCTCTAAGTAATCCGTCAGCTTTCGGTGCGAGAGAGGCCGAGGCGCCTCATTTTATAGAGTAAAGTAGTACGTTTGACGCCAAGCCGTACCGCCGCGCCATCTGGTCCGCCTAAAACCCAATCTGTGGCTCGCAAAGCTTGCAAAATGTGATCGTGTTGTACTTCGGCGAGGGTGCGAACTTTGAGGGAATCGTTCGTCTCCGGAGGTTTTGACTGGCCAAGAATGGGATGAGCAAGAACTGTGCCGGACGACAAAATCACGCAGCGTTCAATAACGTTCTGCAACTCTCGTACATTCCCCGGCCAATGATAGTTGGCCAGCGCGTTCATATCTTCGGCCCGAATGGTTTCAATCCGTTTATTCATTCGCCGAGTGTAGCGAGCAACGAAATGCCATACGAGATCGTGAACATCTTCCAGACGATCGCGGAGGGCGGGAAGTTGGATGGGAAAGACATTCAGCCGGTAATACAAGTCGCTGCGAAATCGCTTGTCCGCAACCATTTCAGTTAGATTCCGGTGCGTGGCGGCTATAAGACGAAAATCCACGTGCAACGTTTGGGTGCTGCCAAGTCTCTCGATTTCCCGTTCCTGGAGAACTCGCAGGAGTTTAGATTGCAGCTCCAGCGGAATGTCACCCACTTCATCGAGGAAAATAGTTCCCTTGTCAGCTAGCTCAAAACGGCCGATGGTACGCGCAACTGCGCTGGTAAATGCACCCTTCTCGTGGCCGAATAATTCGCTTTCGAGGAGTCCCGCGGGAATGGAAGCACAGTTGGCCGAGACAAATGGCCGGTCGCGGCGCGAACTGAGTTTATGAATCGCTCTCGCAATGAGCTCTTTGCCGGTGCCGGTTTCTCCCAGGATGAGCACGGGCGAATCGGTGATTGCCACTGTTTCGGCTTGGCCGAGAACGTGCTTCAGTCTGCGGCCCTTGCCGATAATCGCGTCGAGGTCGCGTTTCTGGGGGATCACGGGCGGCACCACCGTGCCGTCGTCCAAGAGAGTCGCCCCCACGCTCCGTCAGACCACGTGCAGCGGTGAGTGCAGTATAGAAACTGATTTAGGAATTTCTTGCTTTCGGTAGCAGGAAATTGCGACTTTTTGAGTTCTAAGAGTGCATCGAAGAATGCGAATCACGCCTCTGCTCGCCAGCGTGCCGGCGTTGTACCAACGAATTTGCGAAAGACCATGGTGAAATGGCTTTGGTCAGAAAAACCGAGGCGGTTCGCAACGTCAGAAATGGCCAGCGTGGTTCTTTTGAGCAAGCGCTGGGCCTCTTCAATTCGTAGCTGAAGGATGTACCGGTGTGGAGATAGGCCGGTGCTCTGCTTGAACGACCGACAAAAGTGAAAAGGGCTGACTTGGGCCAGGTCTGCCAACGCTTGAAGGCTATTATCTTCCGCCAAGTTCGCCTGGATGTAGTCCACGATGTGGCGGAGCCGGTACATTGACAAACCACCACTGTACTCCACAGTTCTGGGCGGAAATACGGCGTATGTGCGAAGCACATGTGCAGCTAAAGCCATGCCGAGGAACTCACCGTAGAGGCGGCCGGTCAGGCAACCCGCTCTCACCTCTGTTTCCAGGAGTGATCCAATGGCGCGAATCTTGCGGTCTCGAGTGTGTTGCAATGCCTGAAGTTCCACTTTTGCGCTCGATGCTGCATCGGCTACCGCCGCATTGAGGAGGTTAGGACTGAAAGAAATAATGAGGATATCGCTAGGTGCGAAGCAGCGGCCCCATATGGGAGTATCTTTGGCCGTGATGCCAATTTCACCGGGCCGTATAGACTTTTGCTTAAGTGAACTGCCTGCGATGCGCCATTCCACGGGGCATGGCTCTTTCATTCTGTCACTGAAAAAAACAACATTCGCCTGAGGCAGGATAACCTCCTCCTGCTCGTACGCGGGCCTACGATGATGTTCTACCTTGAATGAATCACGCCAGGGACAGCTCGAGCTGGAGAGGATGACCCCATCGGGCCGCACCAGGGGTACGGTTTCATTAGTGGCTACACTGCGGGCGAGGATTTCGGATTTGGGCATAGATTGCACTGCCCGTCCCGCTCGATTTGCGTTGACGCCGCTATGCGCCGTCCTTGCGGTAGACGCCGGGAGCATATGGCATCACATGCACTAGGTTTTGTCAATTCAATGTGGTACAGGCGCTTCGCTGGATAATCTGACGATGGAGAAAAGGCCAGAGAGGTGAATCCCCCTCTGCTGTTTGCGTTTGTCTGCTTCTGAGCGGCCTGACACATGGGTGACAGTTTGTACCGGACACATAGGTGACACTTCCTCCCCGAGGGGAGGAAGTGATGCCTTGGAAGGAGTGTTCGGTTATGGAGGAACGTCTTCGTTTTGTCGCCCGTTTGCTGGAAGG
>DATNMD010000043.1:0-287930 GCA_035602505.1 Candidatus Acidiferrum sp. | reverse complement strand
TTGGGGCTGCGGCAGGCGCATATGCGCTGGGGACCGCGGAAGCTCAAGCGCATTCTGGAGCGGGACGAGCCCGGGCGAAGCTGGCCCGCGGCCAGCACCATCGGAGCGCTGCTGCAGCGCGAAGGTTTGGTGGTGCCCCGCCGGAAGCGCGTGCGCACCGCCCCGTACAGCGAGCCGCTGGCGCATGCGGACGGACTCAACCGCGTGTGGTGCGCGGATTTCAAGGGCTGGTTCCGCACCGCAGACGGAGAGCGCATCGATCCGCTGACCATCTCCGACGCGCACAGCCGGTATCTGCTGCGCTGCCAGGCCGTAGAGAAGACCGACACGGCCAGAGTGCAGGCCCTGTTTGAAGCGGCATTCCGCGAGTACGGCCTGCCGGAGGCGATCCGCACTGATAACGGCGCGCCGTTTGCGAGCCGTGCGCTGGCCGGACTGTCGCGGTTGGCGGTATGGTGGATCAAGCTGGGCATCGTGCCGGAGCGTATCGAAGCAGGGCATCCGGAGCAGAATGGCAGGCACGAACGCATGCATCGCACACTGAAACAGGAAACCGCAGACCCGCCGGCCGCCAACCGGCGCAAGCAGCAACGCGCGCAGGACCGCTTTCGCCAGGAATACAATGAGGTGCGTCCGCACGAAGCACTGGGCATGCGCACGCCGGCGGAGGTCTATGAGCCGTCCGCGCGAAAATTTCCGGAGCAGGTGCGCGAACCGGAGTATCCAGCGAATATGCTGGTGCGCAGCGTGCGTCGCCAAGGCCATTTTCGTTGGAAGCAGGACGAGGTGTTTTTGAGTGAAGTTTTGTGGGGCGAGCGAGTGGGCCTGTTGCAGGAAGACGACCGCCGGTTCACGGTCTACTTCGCGCAGCATCCCATCGCACTATTCGACAGCCAGCAGCTGCGAGTGGCGCCTCTGCTCACAAACTCTAAACTAGGGGAGGGCGAAGGGGACGCGTCCCCTTCGCCCTCCCCTGGTCCTCTCGTCGAACGGAACCAGAAAGTGTCAGATATGCGCCCGGTCTAAAATGTCAGGGATCCCCCCGGCCGAACAGTTCCGGCACTTATTGAATCGGGATTCGGTACAGATTCCGCCGGATGGTGGTTCGCGTGTAGGAATAAAAATCCGGAGTCATCGCCGATTCCACCTCTGCGGCTATGACTTTGACCTTGTTCAGCCCTCGTAATTCTTGACCGTCAAGCACGCCGCCGGGCGGCAGCTTCGGCGTTCCTCGGCCAAGTTCCGGTGGCAGGAAATAACTATTCATGTCTCCACCGTTCATGAATTTGAAAAACATATGCATTCCGCTCGCGTCCCAATCGACCCAGCAGAACGTCCGGCACATCACTATGGGCGTCCCGCCCCCGGTTGGATATGCCAGCATTTGATAGGTATGTTCTTCGTCGTTGATGTTGCCTCGCGCCGCGATCACCCATTTTCCGTCCGGCGATAGCGTCTCCACGTCCAGGATCGGCTCGTCGATGATTTTCTTCTCGCCTGTGCCGTCCGGCTTTTTGGTGTACAAATAGTTTTTCCCGCCGCGATTCGCGCGGTAAATCAGATCGCCATCGGGAAGGAAAAAAGGCGAGTCCTCGTTCTCTTGTGACTCCAATTGTTGTGGCGCACTCCTGCGACCCGCCGGCGCTATCCACAAGTGCGAAACGCCTTTCTCGTCCCGCACCGCCAAGGCGATGCGTTTCCCATCTCTCGAGACCGCGTAATTTGGTAGCAGCCCCGGCTCCACTCCGTACCCGGGCAGCAGGCTTTCGCTTTGCCCACTAGCCAGGTCGGTATCCCACAGTTCCAGGTTCCCGCTGGTCCCGTTGCGCTTCAGATAGTAGAGCCGCCGACCGTCGCTGGAAAATGTGGACCGGAAGGTGGCTCCTTCCGATGTCAACTGCTGATCTCCCCTTTCGTTGTGGAGCCAGATGGTGGAGTCCGTCGTCCCAACCGATGTGATGAACGACTTCCCATCACCAGCCATGGCAATCCCTTCTTCTTCCGTGGGACCGGAGGTGACCTGTTCCGGCGTTCCATCCGGAATTTGCTGCCGCCAGATGTGAAAGTGCCCTCCTGGGTTCGCGCTCAGATACGCCCATTTGCCGTCGGGAGACCACGCACCGGTGGTACACGTTGCGTCTTTCGGTCCCACGAGTCGCTCCGGCCCGCTTCCGTCAAATGGCACTACGCGACACTGGACCAACCTTCCGAAGGAATTCATTTGGACGACCAGCACCCACTTCCCGTCCGGTGATAAATGCGAGTGGTGCGCCATGCTGCGTTCTCCCGCCGGCACATAAACATCCCGGCTGTGCCCGCGGCCTTCGTCCGTTGTGACCAGGCACATGTGGAATCCGCTTTTGATTTCGGAGAACAGCAAATTTTTCCCACCCGCTATCCACGTCAACGAAGACGCGTTCTTCACCATTACCCGAGGCTCACCGCCCAACACACCCACTTCCCAGATGTCCCAAGGGTCCACGCTGCTATAGGCGATGCGCGACCCATCGGGCGAAAACGCTGGACTCAGCTTCAACGTCTTGTCCCGCGTCAATTGCACCGGTGCGCCACTCGGCAGCATCTTTATGTACACATCTGCCGGGCCCAAGAAGGTGTCCGGCCCGCGAAGGAACGCCAGCATACGTCCGTCCGGCGACAATGCTGGATACACTGCCGAGTCCGTGAAAGAAGTCAGCTGTTCCCATTTCCCGGCATCTGTTCGCGCGGGTCCGGCACGTCGCAAATACAAAAGTGTCGCTATCGTCGCAAGAAATGCCAGTCCCGTCGCAGCAATCACGGCGCGGACCCATGTCCTTTTTCCGCTATTACTTGCCACGGCCGCTTTTCCGCTTTCCGTATCACGCTTCAACCTCTGCAGATCGGCTCGCATCTCCGCGGCGCTCTGGTATCGCAGTCTCCGGTCTTTTTCCAGCGCTTTGCTCACGATGCCTTTCAGCTCCGCGGGCAACGCCGGCGTGATCTCTGTCATTGCGGTTGGTTTTCGATTCAAGATCGCATCAAGGACCAGTGCTGGCGTTCCCCCGCCGAAAGCCAGACGTCCGGTGGCCATCTCATACAGGACCACCCCGAACGAGAAAAGATCGCTGCGGGCATCCAGTTCTTCCCCTCGCGCCTGTTCCGGCGACATATAGGCCATCGTCCCCAGCGCCATGCCCGGGCTTGTCAGCATGGCATCAGCCGTCAAGGTCGGCGTGGATGACCCACCCGTTCCAGTTGGCGCATGCTTTACGAGCCCGAAGTCCAGAATCTTCGCGTGCTCCCGCTCCGTGATGAACAGGTTGGCCGGCTTGATATCGCGGTGCACGATTCCTTTGGCGTGCGCCGCGTCCAGCGCATCCGCGATCTCGATCCCCCATTCCACAAGTTGCTCTGGCGTGATCGACCGCCGCCGGATGCGCTCTCTCAGCGTCATTCCTTCTAGGCATTCCATCGCGATGAACGCCTGGCCGTGTTCCTCGCCAATGTCATATACCGTGCAGATATTTGGGTGATTCAGTCCCGACGCTGCTTGCGCCTCGCGCTTAAACCGCTCCAGCGCCTGCGCATCGTGCGCCAATTCTTCAGGTAGGAATTTCAGCGCAACGGCGCGAGCCAACCGCGTATCTTCGGCTTTGTACACCACCCCCATACCGCCACCCCCGATTTTCTCGATGATGCGGTAATGCGAAATGGTTTGGCCGATGAGAGATCCGGTGCCTGACATTGCCACACATGTTAGGTTGCGAAAACGAGGCAAGTCAAACGAGTGGAACTCACGGGATAGCTGTCTGCTACGGCGAGTGGAAAAGATTTTCGGGAAGAATCTCAGCTAAGTGGCACAAAATCAGGAGTTCGTTTCGGAAGTGCCTAGTTACTCTCCCACGACGGCGTCGGCTTCGATTTCCACCAGCATCTCCGGCGAAATCAGGCTGCTCACCTGCACCATGCTTGTCGCCGGCCGTATGGTCCCAAAAAATTCGCCGTGCGCCCGCCCGACCTTCTCCCACTCCGCGATGTTCGTCACATACATCCGCGTCCGCACCACGTCCTGCAGCGTCGCGCCCGCCTTCGCCAGCGCCGCCTCAATGTTCCGAATGGTTTGCACCGTCTGCGCATACACATCGCCAACGCCGACAATCTTTCCATCCGGCCCGGTAGCCGTGGTGCCCGACACGCTGATGACGTTGCCGACCCGCACAGCCCGCGAATACCCGACAATCGGCTCCCACGGCGCCCCACTCGAAATATTCTGACGAGACATGCGTATCTCCTCCGCCCCGCTCAGCTACGTCGCTGCGCAAGCGCATGCTAGACTGTACAAATTATGGCACAGCCGCCGCTCTCGCTTGCCGCGCCGCCTGGGCTAACCAAAGCGCATGAAATGTAACAACATTCTGGACGCCGTCGGCCGCACGCCGCTGGTGCGGCTCAATCGCATCAATCAGGGGCTGAAGCCGCAGATTTACGTCAAAGCCGATTACATCAATCCTGGCGGCTCCGTGAAAGACCGCATCGGCATCACGATGATCGATGATGCCGAGAAAAAGGGCTTGCTGAAGCCGGGTGGCACCATCATCGAAGGCACTTCCGGCAATACGGGAATGGGTCTCGCGCTGGTCGCGGCTGTGCGGGGCTACAAAATGGTTTTTACCATCACCGACAAGCAGTCCAAGGAAAAAGTGGATTTGCTCAAAGCGCTGGGCGCGGAAGTTATCGTTTGCCCCACGGCCGTTGAGCCGGACGATCCGCGGAGCTACTACTCCGTGGCAAAAAAGCTCGCGCGCGAAATTCCTAATTCCTACTATCCCAACCAGTACGACAATCCCATGAATCCGGAAGCGCACTACCGCACCACCGGCCCGGAAATCTGGGAAGACAGCGAAGGCAAAATCACGCACTTCGTTTGCGGCATGGGCACCGGCGGCACCATCAGCGGCGTTGGGAAATATCTGAAGGAAAAAAATCCCAACGTCAAAATCATCGGCGTCGACCCCTACGGCTCGCTCTACTACGATTTTGTAAAACGCGGCGAGACGGTGAAAGCCAAGACCTATGTGGTCGAAGGCATCGGTGAGGATTTTTTCCCGACCACGATGAATCTGAAGATCTGCGACGACGTGATCCAGGTGAATGACGAAGAGTGTTTCGTGGTCGCGCGGCGTCTCGTGAAAATGGAAGGCCTGTTCACAGGAGGCTCCGGTGGCGGCTGCATCTCTGCTGCGCTCCAGGTTGCCAAAGGACTTGGCTCTGAAGCATTCATCGTGGCGTTCTTGCCGGATACAGGAATGCGCTATCTAAGCAAGGTCTATAACGACGAGTGGATGCGCGAGCGCGGTTACGTCGAAGCCGCCGTGAAAATCACCGCCGGGGAAGTTGTGAACGCCAAGCATCAAGCCGGCAAAGTGCGCGAGCTGGTTATCGCTCGCCCGTACCAAACTGTGTTCCACGCGCTGAAAACTATGCAGGACCAGGACATTTCGCAAATCCCCGTCTTCGAGGAAAACATTCCCATCGGCACCATCTACGAAGACCAGATCCTGACCATGGCGCTGCAGGGCAAAGATCTTCGCAAACTCGTCGTCCGCGAAGTGATGAGCAAGCCGCTGCCGCAAGTGCCACGCACCGCGCCGGTCGAGCGCATCACCTACATCCTCAGCCACGAGAATCCCGCCGTCTTCGTGGAAATGGGCGACACGCGCTTCGAGATCCTCACCAAGTACGATTTGATGAGCACCGTCGCCGCGCTGATGGAATCCAAACGCTGAACCGGGCTCACGCGTACCTCGATGGATAGGAAAACCCAGCTTTGAAAATTCAGGACTTCAATGAGCGGCTAAAAGACTCTATTCTCATCGCCGATGGCGCGATGGGTTCGATGCTGCACGAAGCGGTAGGGACGCAACGCTGCTTCGACGAAGTGAACTCCACCGAGCCCGAGGCGGTGTTTCGTGTGCACCAGGCTTATATCGAAGCCGGCGCGCAAATCATCGAGACCAACACGTTCGGCGCCAATCGCTTTAAGCTCGAGCCACTCGGGCTGGGTGATGAAGTGCAGCGCCTCAACGGCCACGGAGTGAAAATTGCTCGCGAGGCCCGCGATTCTGCCACGCGCGAAGTCCTGATCGCCGGCTCCATTGGCCCGCTCGGCATTGGCGTGCAAGCTCGCCATCCGGAGCCCGACGAAATCCTGGCCATTTTTCGCGAGCAAGCGCTGGCCCTCGAAGAGCGCGGCGTAGACCTTTACATTCTCGAAACGTTTTCCTACATCGAAGAGATTCTTCTCGCCATTGACGCCATTCGCTCCTTCTCGGGCCTGCCCATCGTCGCGCAACTTACTTACTCCGAAGAAGGCACTATTTTCGGCGACATGCGCCCCGGCGCGATAGCCGCGCTGCTGAAAAACAAAAACGTGCAGATCATCGGGGCCAATTGCACGCTCGGGCCGCAAGCGCTGCTTCCGATTCTTCAGGAACTCGCGGGCGTCGACGAACTCCGCATCAGCGCCATGCCCAACGCCGGGTTCCCCAAGCGCGAAGGCGATCGCATCGTCTACCCCAAATCTTCTCCGGAGTATTTCGCCCTTTTCGCGCGCGAAGCCGCCGCCCTCGGCGTGCGCATTCTCGGTGGCTGCTGCGGCACCACGCCCGCGCACATCCGCGCCATGGCCGACGCCGTGAAGTCGCTGCGGCCCGTGAAGGCAGCAGCCGTTGCTCACGTGGAGGCAGTTGCGAAGCCCCCTGTCTTGCAGCGCGAACCCGAGAGTAAATTCTGGAAAAAACTGCAAAAAAATGAATTCGTCGTTTGCGTGGAAATTGACCCGCCGAAGGGCATAGCGCTGGACCGCGTCTACGAGCAGGTCGACAAAATCATGGCCTCGCGCAAAGTCGATGCCATCGACATCAACAGCGGTGCGATGGCCCGCGTCGGCATGGATGCGCTAATCACGGCAGGCGCGCTGGAAGCGCGCGGTGTCGAAACCGTGCCGCATCTCACTACCCGCGACTACAACATCATCGGTCTGCAAGCCATGCTGCTCGGAGCGTGGACTGTCGGCGGCGTTCGCAACGTGCTCGCCATCACCGGCGATCCGCCCTCCGTCGGCGATTACCCGGAAACCAGCGGTGTCTATGAAGTCGATTCGGTGGGGCTTGTGAAGGTTCTGCATCGCTTGAACCAGGGCACCGACTGGGCTGGCAAGACGCTGGGTGGTGCAACAAATTTTGCGATCGGCGTTGCCGTTAATCCCGTTGCCGACGATCTCGACGGAGAAATCGCGCGCTTCAACGCCAAAATCGAAGCCGGCGCGCACTTTGCGATGACCCAGCCGCTTTTCGATCCCGAACACTGGTACGCCTTCCTGAAAAAACTCGGCGGCAAGCCGCCGATTCCGGTGCTTATCGGAATCTGGCCGCTGAACAGCTACAAGCAAGCCTTGCGCCTCAACAACGAAGTTCCCGGAATCGTAATTCCGCAGCCGTTGCTGAAATCATTGGAAGCAGCCGGCGCCGCCGCACGCGACCGGGGCTTCGAGTGCGCACGCGAGATGCTCACATGGTCGCGCACGGAAATGGCCGGCGCGTATCTAATCCCGCCGTTCAAGCGCTACGAAGAAGTCCTCGACATCCTATGATCAGATTTTGAATTAAGGCCGAGATATGCGGAGTGCTGCGGATTCGCAGCCGCCTTTGAGGCCCGGCTGCGTCTCGTCGCTTGCAAAGACTTAGAAATAACGACCTAAAACTGCTTCAAGCATGTTTGCGAAACCACGGCACGAATGTGCTTGTGGTTCTCTGATACGCGCGATACTCCGTGCCTCGTGTCCTCAGCGCTTGCGCTTCTGTGGCCGCGATGCCGGTGGTGCCCAGCAGGAAATACAGCATCAAGGCGGGCGAGATAAGCCCCAGCCAGCCCCATGGCGAGCCCAGCGCGAAGACGGCGTAGCTAACCCAAATCATCCACTCAAAGAAATAGTTGGGATGTCGCGAATAGCTCCACAGGCCAGAGCGGTACGTTTTACGTTTGTTTTCCGGATTCTTCCTGAATCGATTGAGTTGATAATCCGCGACGGCTTCTCCGCAAATGCTGATCAGCCAAATCGCCGCCCCGATCTCCTCCAATTTCCCGAGCGGCGCACGGGTGTTGAGGCTGGCCAGCAAAAACGGCAGCGACAGCACCACGGTCAACAGCGCTTGAAACTCGAAGAAAAACAAGAAACGCAGCGGCAGATTCGTCTTCCATTCCCGGCGCAGTTGCACGTAGCGCCCTTCTTCCGGCTTGCGCAGCACGCGCGAAAAAAGCAAATACACCGCCAGCCGCAATCCCCAAAAGCCTGCCATCGCCGCGATTGCCCATTTGCGCGCCGGATATCCAGGCCCTTTTGCGGCGTAAAAAATCGCGAGCGTTGCCAGCCCCGCGGCCCAGCCGACATCGACAACCGCGGCATTGCGCATGAGCAAGTGAACGACCCACAGCGCGAACATCATCGTGGCGACAATCACCAAGCCCTGGAGAGCTAGATGCACGGCTTCTGCTAGCATCCAGAAGTCCTTGCAAGTTGTCGGGGTTCATGATTCGACTTCAATAAGCGCATGGCATTCGCACCAGAAACCTTGCTACGCACAAACCGGAATCACGCTTTAGTTAGATGAACTGCGCTATCGCTCTGTCGCGCAGGCTGCCTGCTCCCGCTGCCTTCACTTGGCCTTCTCGACGGTGCTGGTGTGATCGTGAGTGATGCGCCAGCCTTCGGGAAAGCGCTGCCAAACCAAAGAGAAGACTCCGCCGATGTCGCCCTGCGCACGCGCGAGATGCCAACGTCCAAGCACCAGCGCGGCATCCGTGCCTAGAAATCGAAATTCCAGACCGGAAAAATCGAGTTGGCCCATCGTTGCGCGATCGGGATAATTGTTCTTGTAGCGCGCGAGCACGCCATCCCATCCGCGCGTAATTCCGCCACTTCCGGAAAAGGTCAAATCTGGAGAATGCCAGTAGCCCTCCAGAAACGCGTCCACATTGCCCTGGTTCCAATTACTCTGTTGCGCATCGAGAATCTTCGTAATCGCAGCGCGATCGCTCTGACGCTCCTCGGAAGCGGCGCTCAGGTTCAGAGCCTGAACGGCCGAAGCAAACAGCACCAGCAAAGCCGCCCCAATGGCGACGTTTCGGCGAATGTTCATTACGCGTCTCCTATGTAGATCGTCGGGCTGGAGAATAGAGGAGCAGGCAGAAACACGCAAGCATAAGCCTTCGTGGCGCACTGTGGAGGTAAATTACGTATTTTCATCATCTTACGAGGTTCTATCCGGCTGGTACTCTGGGACTATTGGTCCGCCAGGGCTCCGCGCGCAGACTTGTGCGTGCAAAGAGAAAGAGGCTGAGGGATGTTCGCCGCTATGCTATTTGCGATCTCTATCGTGGCCCTGTCACAGTTCGCCGCCTACTACTGGCGAGCGATGCTGGCCGGAGCCGCGGCCCAGCCAGTCTCCGACCGCATACTGGCCGCCGCCGGCGTGCAGAATGGCCAACTCAGCGGCCAGGATTTCCCGGCATTGCTGGGCCTTCACGATCTGACCCCGGAACTGCGTTCTGGCGGCAATGGCCTCGGACTCGTGCGCCTCTATTACGCCCTGGTGGACGGCATCGCCTCACAGATCGGCCGCAGCATGCCTGCGGTTGCTGCCTGGAGCGAGCGCGAACTCGCCGTCTGCGCCCGCTACGCTGCAGTGCAGATCGACCGCCGCCTGCAAGCCAATCTCGAACTCGCCGCGGCGCTGCGCTCCTGCTAAGCCTGCAGGTCATTCCTCGCAGCGAATTGCCTAATTCCGATCAAGCTTTCCTCGCAGCACGGTCACGGAAGCTTTGGGCAACGTAAATCCTTCGCCGCTTTTCGCGTTCATCGATGTAGTTGCGGGCGGGCCGTCCGGGTCTGCATGGCTCTTCGCGCCTTGGGGATGCCAAGCGTATTGTTCCGCGCCAAAGGTCACCATCGCGACCGGCCCGGCGAATTGCCGTGGCGGCGAGCCGCTCGCATCGTCGAATTCCACTTTCACTTCATGCGCGTTGGACGGATCTTTATTGATCAGCATCAACGACCATTCGCCGTCCGGACGCTTCGCCGCATACGCGGTGATCAGCGCGTGGCCGACATCGTCGGTTACATTGGCAACCGCGGGCGAGAGCTGATGCATTCCTGCGCCGTGTTTCACCCATTCCAGGTTAATCATGCGGCTGGCGAAGTATTGCGACGTGTGCTGAGAAATCTCCAGCTTTTCGTTCGCAACGAAATTGCCGTAGCTGCTCCATCCGTGACAGCCGGGACGCAGCGGCTCCGGCTGAATCGGCGAGTGATAAAACGCCGCGCCGCCGCTTGTAAGAAACGATCCGGCATTGTCCGCCAGCCATAGGGCTGCGAAGAGGTCGGTCATTGGCTCGGTGAGCGCCCAGGATAAATTGCTCTCGGTGATCATCAGCGGAACATTTACTGGCACGCCGTCGTCGCGCCAAACCTGCAAGATGTGCCGCACCAGCTCCGGCTCGCGATACAAATCCGACCAGGTCACTTCACACGGCGGAAAGGGATAGTGCTCGAATGACACGAAGGTCAAATCGTTTAGCCGCCCGCGCTCCTTCAGATAGTCGACAAAGCGGCCCATCCAGGAAGTTCGCCCTCGCGCATCCGGCCACACCTTGATGTCTTCGTTGACTCCTTCAAAGATCGGGCCGCCCAGCTTGAGCTTGGGATCGAGGCGGTGCAGCGCGTCGGCCCATTGTAGATAGAGAGCGCCGTAATCCTCCGGCATGGTTTTCTTACCATCGGGCTCCTCCCCAATTTCCACGTACGAAATTGGGTAGCCGCGCTTTTCAAGAAAGGCGAGTTCTGCCACGGCATCCTCCGGCGTTCCGTAGAGAAGGGAAACCGGGATCATTGCCGGCAGGTGATTGGTAATGCCGCTGGTGAAAAACAGATCGAAGCCAGTCTGGTCGCGCCGCTGATCGACGTCCGCGGCGGTGTGCCAGGGATCCATGGAGGAGACAAACGTCGGTGTTTGATTCTGTCCGGCTGCGTGAACGATCAGGTCGACGAATTCTCCCGCCGCAGTGAAATTGCCGGCATAGATTTCGTTCACGGCGTAGCCGACACAATTTCGCGGATCGCCGCTTCCGTGTGTGTCGCAGGTGTTTGAAGATTCCGTCATCCAGATGCGCAAATAGCGAGTTCGTACCGGAAGCGACGAAAGCTTCAGCAGCACCGTGCCGCCTTTTCCGTCTTGCAGTTCGCCGGAGGGAAAGGTGGTCCACAACCCGCTGGTTTGCTTGTCGAGTGCTTCTCCTCCGCTCCAGTACTGCACGGCGTATTTTCGGGCGTAGGGGTTGGCCCAAGCGATGCGAATGGCGGTGATGTCCTGGGGCGCTTCGAAATCGACGAAGATCCACTGTGGATGCAACGCGTCGTCTTCCTTCGTAAATTTCTTCGTCAAATATGGATTGCTCTTCCAGTAGCTGCCAGGACTACCGTCTGTCAATCGTGAAAATTTGTCGGCGGAATCATCACCGCGTGTGTTGCCGCGATGCGGCAGCGGATAGCCGAAGGAATAGCGCAGAAACTCCTTGGTTGCGGCGCTTCCGGTGAAGTACCCACTCTGGTGCGCGGCGTCGCTCCAGGCGCCATTGGGATTCCAGTGCCAGGCTGCGACGGTTAGTTCCGTGTTCTGACGGTACGTAATTGGTCCCCAGCCGGCGGAGAGCGACTCCTTTAGGACCGGGTCGCTGTAGACGGTGTCCACCAGGTTGTGCGGCAAAATATCCATCGAGCTGCCCAACGCAGCATCCGGATCAAACCTGATGGCATGCCCCGGAGTGGTATCCACGCGCACCGTCTGCGCGGCAACATCGCGCGCGAAGAAAGCCCCGATTGCGACCACGGAGGCGGTTCCGCACGCGGCCGTCCGCGCCAGCCGTGACCTTGTCAATTTCATTGATCGTCTCCCGGGGATGGCTAAAAACGCGGCCATTATAACGTTTTAATAGAAGATGAACAGAATCGCTGGCCGAACTCCATGCTTCCTGTTAGTTTTTGCAAAGTGCAAGTTCAAGCGGTGGGGAGAACGCCATGGCTACGTTCAAGCTGATCGAATACAAGGATGCCAGCCCAGAAGTTCGCGCGGTCTACGACGATATTATGGCCACGCGCAAAACCGACTGGATCAATAATTTCTGGAAGGGCATCGCGCACGACCCCGCGACACTTAAGCGCACGTGGGAAAGCATCAAGCAGATCATGGCGCCGGGCGCGCTTGATCCGCTCACGAAGGAATTGCTCTACATCGCGGTCAGCGTCACGAATAATTGTTCCTACTGCATCGCCTCGCACACCGCTTCGGCTCGCAACAAAGGCATGACGGACGCGATGTTCCACGAACTGCAAGCGGTGATCGGCATGGCCAACGAAACCAACAAGCTGGTCACCGGCTATCAAGTCGAGATCGACGAGCAGTTCAAAGCTCCGCTCGATAAATAAATTCTTCCGCACGCAAAACCTGTACGAACGGCCAGTCTGTTTCCAATGTAGTACGCACGTACTATAGCTGGCAGGCTGGCGTCGCCTGAACAATAAAAAGGTTCGCGCACAGCTCTGCGCCGGCAGAGTTCAGCCGAAACTTCTCTCGCAAGCGAGTAAGACACATGCTCCCGACGCTTAAAGACAGCTCCGCACTTCCCGCCTCTCCGGAAAAGCCGGAGCGCTCCGCGGAAATCCTATCGGCCAGCGAAGAAATTAGCAGCGCGCAACCTGTTGCGCTCGAAGTACCGGTCACTGTCAACGGCGCCCGCGCCGTGGAAGGCAGTGACAAGCGCGAGCCATTTTCGGAAACGACCAGCACGGTGTTGGTGCTTGCCAACGGCGCGGTGATTCGTCTTTCGTCGTCTGTGGCGCCAGGGCAGCTTCTCTTTCTGACCAATGAAAAAACAAGAAAAGAAATCGTCTGCCAGGTAGTGAAATCCAAAAACTACCACAGCGTCAGCGGCTACGTGGAGCTGGAATTCACCCAGCCGGTCCTAGGATTTTGGGGCATGCGCTTCCCTGGCGAGCGTCATGCGGCTCAGGCCAACGTGTCTCTGCCCGCCGCGCGAAAATCTGACTCCGCGCCTTTGGCTGTGGGGATTCCGCCGAAGAGCACAGAGCCGAAACCAGTCTCGGTTGCGAACGCGAGGTCCATCGCTGAGAATGTCACGACAAATCTTGCTGACCCAGTGCAGGAGTTCAAGGCCGAAATCAAAGCGGATTCGCGCCCACTGAGCAAAGCCGACCTTCTGGCGCCCGCGGAGCCGTCCATCGACGGGCTGAAACTCGAAGCGAATCGCCTGCAGGAACAACTGTCAGCCCTTCTTTTTGCCGAGCAGAAACAGAGCGAAGCGAAGCCGCCAGTCTCGGTTACGCCGCCCTCCAAGCAGGAGCCTGGCGATGCTGCCGCAAAGGGTTTCGACATGGCGAGCGAAGAGCCTGCTGCCAAGCGGGAGGCGGTCCCAGCCAAGTCCGACTTGAGCTCTACAGCGCACGGCGCGCCGAAAAGCACGCAGGCAACGTCCAGCTTCGATGACGAAGAAATGAAAATTCCGGCCTGGCTTGAGCCGTTGGCGCGCAATGCAGCGATTTCCGCGCCTGTAGAAGAAGGCGCTAGCGATTCCACCACGCAATTTGAATGGCAGGCTGCGGAAGCGCCGGAATCCACTCCTGCACCAACGCACGCAACAGCAACGGGAAAGAACACGGCCACGACGCCAAAACACGCGCCGGCCGCTCCGTTATTTGGCAATTCTCTCTTGGGCGAAAGCACTCCAGAGTTGACTAGGCCGCGCGGAAGCAGCAAAGGAATTTGGATGGCGGTCGCAGCAGGCCTTGTTGCCGCAGCGGCCAGTGGAGCGTGGTATTTCCGGGACTCGTTGACATCTCTGGCACCTGTGCACACGACGGCCGGATCGAATGCATCGCAGGTTCACGCGGCTCCTGCTTCCCTTCCAGCCACGCCGGCAGTCAATTCGGGTGCGCTCGTGACATCGTTGTCGACGCCGGACGCGTCCTCGCCCGCGACGAAAGCGAGTTATGCGAGCGCGGTGACAGAAGCGCCGGTTTCCTCTACAGCTCAGGGCAAAGTGCAGGCCGCGGCGATTACCGAGCGCAACCCCAAATCCGTTTCCAGCAACGAGGTTATCAAGCCGGTAAAATCAGACGAGCCCGTTGAGCCCGAAAACAAGAGACCTTCTCTCGGGGCGTTTCGCTTGGCTAAGCCCAAGGTCGGTCGCTCTGCCGGCGTGCAGGCGAATGGCGAGATGGAGCCGGCGCTAGACGTCAGCAGTGGCGCGCTTTCAAGCGGAGAAAACTCCCTCGGCGCGAATTTTGCGGAAGGCTCGAAGCAGCCGGCCGCTCCGGCAGCGCCCATCCAAGTTGGCGGTGACGTCAAGCCCGCACGAATGATTTCCTCCGTGGCGCCAGTCTATCCCGCACTGGCGAAGACTCAGCGCATAGCCGGCGACGTGCGCGTCGATGCGCTGATTGATGCTACCGGCCGCGTAACCACGATGAAAGTTGTTTCTGGCCCTTCATTGCTGCAACCAGCGGCCATGGACGCGCTGCGTCATTGGAAGTATCAGGCGGCCACACTGGATGGCAAACCGGTCTCCATGCATCTTACCGTTACCATCCAGTTCCGTTTGAAATAAGCGGATTTATCCTCTCGTCTCAAGGCTGGCCCTCGCCTTCCTCAAACGCCGAAAAGACATAAATTTGACAAGTTTAGGGGCCTCAACCGCTAGGCTGTTTGCGTCTAAGTTCGACTAGAAGGGGCCGCACAGCCATCGTTCATCGCTGGCCTGATCGCGACCGGCACCGGTACCTAAAGGATCCCACAGCATGAGCTCACGACCCAGCACAATAGCCCACGAGGAGCCCAGCGCGAGCCCACTGTCGCCGCCGGCATTTCCGGCGCGTTACGCATGTTTCGGAGCGTTCCAGGCCGACCTCGAGCGCGAAGAGCTGTATCAGGATGGCCAGCGCGTCAAGGTGCAGGCCAAGGTCTTCCACGGCCTCCAGCTGCTCCTGAGCCGTGCGGGCGACGTTGTCAGCCGCGAGGAAGTACGCCGCCAGCTTTGGCCAGATACACTTCTTGCCAATCTCGATGCCAACGTCAACACCACGATGAACAAGCTGCGCCAGGTGCTCGGCGACTCTCCGGAAAACCCCGCTTATATCGAAACGATTCCGCGGCGCGGTTACAGCTTCATCGCCAACGTGGAATTTTCGAGTGTTCCGGGTGCGCCGTCCACGGAACTTGTAAAGACTGTTTTGGATGCAACTTCGCAACCTGGGGCCTCCGGCAGGGCGTGGTCAAAGAAGAGCGTTCGCAATCTTCTGCGTGTGGCCAGCTTGCTGTTCGCGGGAATGATTCTTGGCGCGCTGCTGGCGTTCGTCTGGTTCTTTGCGCAGGCCAAGAACCAGCGTGCTGCGAACGACGCGAAAGTCAGCGCGTCTCTCACCGGGTGTGGATTCCGGCGCACCTCCGGTTAAACGCGCACAATCTCCTCTCGGCGAGTATTGCTCTCTCTCCAGAAAAATCGCTAACGCTGCGCTCTCGTGCTTGCGAGCAGCGAGGCAGGTTCGTATACTGGCGGCCCGGCCAAGTGACAGGTCAGGCGGGTGGGTAGCCCGCCGAACTCACCTTTTTCTTGGCTCTCCAGATCGCTTCCTGCGCCGCAAACCGCCAGGACGAACTGCGAAAGGACATGCCGGTCGGGCAAGTCCGGTCCAAAGGAGACCTTCGAATGTCGCAAGCGCCTGCCCCCGAAGAGATGAATGTTTATCAGAACGCGGAGGCGCGCTTCGAAGTGGCCGCCAATAAGTTGGGACTCGAGCAAGGGCTGTACCGCTACTTGAAATACCCCAGCAAAGAAATCACGCTGTACATTCCGGTGGGTATGGACAATGGCCAGCTCGAAGTCTTCATCGGCTATCGCGTTCTGCATTCCACGGTGCGCGGCCCGGGCAAGGGCGGAATTCGTTTTGCGCCGGATGTTACGCTCGACGAAGTGCGTGCGCTGGCCACCTGGATGACGTGGAAATGCGCGGTGGTGAACATTCCCTTCGGGGGAGCAAAGGGCGGCGTGATTTGCGATCCACGCAAAATGTCGCGGGGTGAACTTGAGCGTCTGACGCGGCGCTACACCGCGGAGCTGGTGAACTGGCTTGGTCCGGAACGCGATGTGCCCGCTCCCGACGTCGGCACCGGCGAGCAGATGATGGCGTGGGTGATGGATACGTATGCGATGCACGTGGGCCAGGCAACCACGGCGGTTGTCACCGGCAAACCCATCGAACTGGGCGGGTCGCGGGGCCGCCGCGAAGCCACCGGCCGCGGCGTGATGATCTGCTGCGACAAAGCGCTGGCCAAGCTGGGTATGAAGCGCGAGGGGAGCCGCGTAGTGATTCAAGGCTTCGGCAATGTCGGCTCCTTGGCCGGGCTCCTTATGCAGCAGGCGGGATACAAAATCGTCGGGCTCGCCGACATCGGCGGCGGGCTTTACAACGACAAAGGTTTCGACATTCCCAAGGTGATTGATTGGGTGTATACGCAGAAGAAGCCGCTGCACGATTTTCCGGGCGGCGGCACAAAAATGAGCGCACGCGACATCCTTTTCCAACCTTGCGAAGTCGCCATCCCCGCGGCCATCGAAAATCAAATCACCGAGAAGAACGCGAACCAGGTGCAGGCAAGAATTCTTTGCGAAGGCGCGAACGGCCCAACCACTTGGCAGGCCGACGCTATCCTCGACGCCAAAGGTATTTTCACCGTGCCGGATATTCTCGGCAACGCCGGCGGCGTTACGGTCAGCTATTTCGAATGGGTGCAGGACCGCCAAGGCTTCTTCTGGCGGGAAAGCGAAGTCAACGAGCGCTTGTTCGATATTATGGAAAATGCCTTCGATGAAGTGGTACGCTACGCGGAAACGCACAAGGTGAACAATCGCATCGCCGCGTACATGCTGGCCATCGATCGCGTGGCCAGTGCGCTTAAGCTGCGCGGCATTTACGCTTAAGGTTCCGCGGATGCGCGTGGCTTTCTGGCGCGCGCATCGCAAGACAGTTTGTTCCCGAACGGCTCGGAAGAAACCTTCGAGCCAGGAAGGAGTCGGCCCCGTGTCTACGGACTCACTTTTGCCGGGTAGCGCAAAAACCGAACTGCAACATCGCCTGGATATTTGCGTCGCAGGGCGTTGGATGTACGAGCAGGGCTACAACGTAGCCTGTGAGGGAAATGTCTCCGTGCGTCTGGACCAGAAGCGCATTCTGACCACGCCGACATGCATGAACAAAGGCATGCTCGCGCCTGAAGATCTGGTGGTTACCGACCTTGAGGGTCGCCAGCTCTCCGGCGAACGCAAGTTTTCTTCTGAGCTGGCCATGCATCTCCTGTTTTACAACATGCGCCCGGACGTGAACGCCATCTGCCACGCGCACCCACCCACAGCAACGGGATTTGCCGTCGCGGGCCGCGGACTCGACCAGGCTTTGCTTCCCGAAGTTATCGTTGGCCTTGGCCGCATTCCGCTGGTCCGGTACGCTACGCCGGGAACGCCGGAGCTCAGCGCCGCGCTCGAGCCTTACGTACCGCATTACGACGCGCTGCTCCTGGCCAACCACGGCGCCGTGACCTGCGGCCCGGACTTGCTCACCGCATATTTTCGGCTGGAAACCATCGAGCACTTTGCGAAAATCACCTTAGCGGCGGAAATGGCTGGCGATCCGACGTTGCTCTCGGGCCGCGAAGTCGCCAAGCTCATGGCTGCTCGATCGCGCTACTTCGTTACCCCGCCCCCCGGCGGAGGCGCGGAGCTTCCTGTGACCTCCGACGCAAACGAGAGCGGTGATCAGGTGCGGCTCACGCGCGGAGAACTGGACACGCTGATCGACGAAGCCGTCCGCAAGGACCGTGCCCGCCGTTGACCTGTTCCGGGATTCCCGCTTGGGAGTAGAATGGCGGCACGGGTGTCGTCATGAAAGCGAAACCGGCCCGCGAGAATCCAAACGAAGAAGCAAAGCCTTCCTGTGAAGCTGTCTCCCGCTTGGACGAGCCGTGCAATCAGTCCGCCGCAATCTTCTGCGACAAGTGTGAGCGCTGGTTTTGCGCCGCGCACATGCACGATGATCAGTGGCACGCTTGCCAACTTGAGCCCGGCGAGGAAGGCGGCGAAGGCTGAGCGCCGTCTAGTTTTCTAAATGTGGTTTCAGATGGCGGTCAGGATTGGCAGGGCGCGGCGCAGGCGGTTCACTATGCGATCGCGGCCGAGGGTGACCATCGTGTCAAATAGGGGCGGGGCCACGGCTTGGCCGACGATGGCGACGCGCGTGGCGTTGATGAGCAGCCCGGCTTTCACACCTTCGGCTTCGGCGAGCGCGCGTAGCGCGTGGTCGCAGGCATCATGGCTCCAATCAGAAGGCGGGATGGCGGCCAGCTTTTCCGCGAGTTTGGAGAGCAGCTCCGGAACTTTAGGATCCTTCCAGAATTTGCCTTTGGCGGCGGGATCGATCTCGAAATCGTCGGAGAAAAACGCGCGGGACCAGGTAGAAAAATCGGGAAGCAAGCGCACGCGGGGGCGCAGGAGGTCCACCGTTTTCGCGAACCACTCGCGGCCGGCGCCGCTGGCCCATTCGTCTTTCCACAAATTGGTGCGTTTTAGCTCTGCTTCCACTTCCGGCAGCAAATCCTCAATAGGCAGCTTCTGAAGATACTGGGTGTTGAACCATTCGAGTTTGGGGCGATCGAAAACGGCATTGGTGCGGCTGACGCCTTCGAGCGAAAACTTTTCGAGTAACTCCCTGGTGCGCAGGAACTCTTCGTCTCCGCCCGGAGACCAGCCGAGCAGGGCGAGAAAATTGCGGAACGCTTCGGGAAGGAAGCCCTCGGCGCGATACATGTTGACGTCCGTGGCGCCGTGGCGCTTTGAGAGCCGCGACTTGTCCGGGCCAAGAATAAGAGGCACATGGGCAAACACGGGCGGCTGGGCGCCGAGCGCGCGGTACAGCAACACCTGCTTGGGTGTGTTGGAGATGTGGTCAGCGCCGCGAATCACGTGCGTGATGCGCATGTCGATGTCGTCGACGACCACGCCGAGTTGGTACATGGACTGGCCAAATTCTTCGTCCCCCTTGCCGGAACGCAGGAGCACGAAGTCCTCGATTTCGTCGTTGGAGAACTCGCGCTCGCCGAATACGGCGTCGAAGAATTTGGTTGTGCCGCCGGTGGGGACGCGAAAGCGAACGGCGGGTTTGGTTCCCGGCGTTGATGGCTTGCCCACGCGGCAGGCGCAGCGCACGATGCGGCGCGGCCCGGCAGCTTTCGGCTCGTCATCCTGAGCCTCAACGGCATGGTCGCCGCCGGCGTAGCGCTCTGCGGGGCAATAACACAAAAACGCGCTGCCGCTCGCGAGAAGCTTTTTCCCGGCCGCTTGGTACAGCCCGGTGCGCTGCGATTGATAGAACGGGCCTTCATCCCAATCAACGCCGAGCCAGCGGAGGCCGTCGATAATACCTTGGACGAGTTCGGGCTTGTTGCGCTCAGCGTCGGTGTCCTCAATCCGCAGAATCATGGCGCCGCCCTGGTGGCGGGCGAACAGCCAGTTGAACAGAGCGGTGCGCGCGCCACCGACGTGCAGATAGCCGGTGGGCGACGGCGCAAAGCGCACGCGCACAGGGCCGGCAGCGTTTTTGGGGGTTTCGCTCATTTGCCCGGGTCGATTGGGGTTTCCGTTTCTCAGTGTAGCGAAACACCGGTAGATGGTCCAATTGAGGCCTTTGCCCTGGCCTCAATGCAGACTCAGCCAAACGCTGCGTGGGAGCGCCCCCGCGGCGCTAGTGTAGTCAAGTCGTTACCCCATGGGTGGGTTACCTCTGCTCTGCTACCTTTTTGGCCACCAGTACCGCGGTACGCTTGCTTCAACAAAAATCCATGCTCCATAATCCAAGTGCTTTATTTTGTGTGTCCATGACGCTTTTTGCGGGTGGTGCGAGGTGTGCGCGCCTCCGCATACATGTGCATGCATTAAGGATACAAAAGAGCCGCTAGCCTGCTGCAATTTGGGGCAGGCACAGCAGGTGGTTCCGCACGTCGTGCGGAGAAATCGAAGCGTGTTGGTCTACAACAATTTCATAGCGCTGGCCCTGTTGGCGGCAACGTCGCTGGTGGCGGGGTTTTTCGCGTACATCTACAGCCTGAAGCGGCAGGTGTACCTGCTGCTCTGGACGGCGGGATGGACGCTTTTCGCATTGCATTACTTGGGCTCGGCGCTGGCGCAGTGGGTGCCGGATACGCCGCTGCAGACGGCGCTGGATCGCTGGCTGTACGCATTGGCGGCGGTGTTCTTTTTCTTAGGCGCGCAACTCTACGCGCAGCGCAAACCGTGGAAATTCGTGGCGGGCGCGGCCGCGGTGGTGCTCGGTGCGTGGGCCGTGGCAAACGCGCTGCATCTATTTGACATCACGGTCGTGGTTCCCGCGGCATTACTGTTTGGCGCGGTGGCGGTGATCTTTTGGCAAGAGAGCAAACGCCAAGAAACGCTTGCGGACCGTCTGTTGGGGCTCTCCTTCATGGCGTGGTGCGTGTTACAGCTTACCGTTTTCTTTCTCCTGCGAAGCGCGCCGGCGGAACTGGCGATCGACAGCCCAATATCAGCGGTGCCTTCCGCTTTCGTGGCTATGTTGATGGTGATGGCCTCGTACGAGGAAGAGAAGCGGCGCGTCGAGCGCAACATGCTGGCGCTGTCGAACCTGAATTTGGCGACTTCGAGTTTTGTTGGCGGAGAGATTCAGCGGATGCTGGCGCAGGCGTTGGACCGCGTCCTGGGAGTAGTGCGATTGCCGGCGGGCGCGCTATTTTTGCACCACGGAGATCCGCAGGGGCCGACGTCAGTGGTGGCGGTTGGACTGAACGACGACTTCTGCCGTGTGGCGCAAAACGAAGGGCTGGACGACTATCTGGTCGGATTGGTTTCGCGGCTGGGAGGCCTCCTGGGTTTCCGCGATTTGCGCAACGCGGAGTCCGTGGCGGCATTGGAACGGGAAGAGCCGATTAGAAAATTCCGGCAGTTGGCGATAGCGCAAGGGCTGCGCAGTGTGGTGGCGATCAGCCTGCAGGCGAAAGAGCAGGCATTCGGCGTGCTGTTGCTGGGAACGCCGGATAGCCGGAGATTCGCGCCGGCGGAGTATCGCTTGCTGCTGGCGCTGGGACACCAGATCGGCATGGCGGTGGAGAACAGCTATTTGGTGCAGCAGACTTCGCGGCGTTCCGAAGAACTGCATGTGCTGAACGAGATCGGGCGGGCCCTGAGCTCGACGCTGAACAAGGAAGATTTGCTCAGTAAGATCTGGGAGGAATTGCGGCGGCTGTTTGATGTGGAGAATTTTTATATTGCAGAGCTCGATCCGGTTAGGGACGAGATGCGCTTTCACCTGGAAGTTATCGGGGGGACGCGCGTGCCGCGGCGTAGCCGTCGCGCAGGGAATCACCTGACGGAGTATGTGATTCGAACGCGGCAGCCGGTGCTGATTCGCGACAACTACATTGCGGAAGTGAACAAGCTGGGAGTGGAGCCCCTGCGCAAAGGAGGGTGTTTCTGCTGCGTGCCGTTGGTGGCATACGACCACGCGATCGGCGCAATGGCGGTTTTCTCCGATCAGGAGCACGTGTTCGACGAAGGGCACCTGGAGCTGTTGCGCGTGCTGGCCAGCGAAGCGAGCATTGCGATCGAGAATGCACGGCTGTTCCAGGAAGAGCGAACGAAGGCGCGGCACCTTTCGCTGCTCAACACAATTTCGCGGAATGCGATCGCCACGCTGAATCCGGATGAAATGTTGGCGAAGATCACCGAGCAGCTCGAGGCAGGCCTGACATACGACCACATTGGCATCGGCCAACTGGAATATTCATCGCGGGAAATCGTGATTCAGGCGGAAGCAGGCAAGCGGCGTGGCGCCTTGGGGCAGCGAATTCCGCTGGGCACTGGGCTAATCGGACAGGTAGCGCGCAACGGGCAGTTGGCCGCGTATAACGCCAACATTCCCGCGGATGCCGGTTTCAAGCCGCTGTTGCCGGACACGTTGGCGGCGATTGCGCTGCCCATCTTTTATGCGGAGCAACTACACGGGATTTTGTATGTGGAATCGTCGCAGCCGGCGGACTTTTCCGAGGAAGAAGTGCTGCTGCTGCGCACCCTGGCGGACCTGATCGCCGGCGCTTTGCACAACGCGCTTTCGTTCCAGAAAGCACAAGAGCAGGCAATCACGGACGGCCTCACGGGCGTTAAGACGCACCGCTTCTTTATGGAAGCGCTATCGGCGGAATGGAAGAGATCGACGCGCGCGGGGCGTTCGTTTGCGCTGGTGCTGATGGACCTGGACCGGTTCAAATTCGTAAACGATTTCTACGGGCACTTGGAAGGCGACTTGGTGCTGCAGCGCGTGGGCCACATTCTGGAGACGAATTGCCGGCGCTCGGATGTGGTGGCCCGCTACGGTGGCGACGAGTTCGTGATCTTGATGCCGGAAACGAACATGGAGCACGCGCGGCAACTGGCGTCGAAGCTGCGCGGGTGGGTGTCCGCGGATCCGCTGCTCCGGGAGAAGAATATCAGTGCTAGTTTCGGTATCGCGTGCTATCCGCTGCATGGCTCCTCGCCGCAGGAATTGATCCAAGTGGCGGATGCTTCGATGTACTTGTCAAAGCACCAGGGCGGCAACGCGGTGTCGACCGCCGACCATTTCGACCCGAACGAAGCGAAGAAATGGAAGCGAGACGTGCTGGAAGCGTATCTGGGCGTGACGCTGAAGCGGTTGTTTGCCACCGGCCCGGAAGCGTTTGAGGAAATTTATTCGAGGCTGAAGCAATTTACAGAGTCGCTGGCGGCAACGGAAGGGTCGAACGGCCCAACCGGGGGAGCGGCCATTTCGCAGGGACCGCAGGCGCTGCCGCAGGCGGTGCTCGACACGGTGACATCGCTGGCGTTCGCGATTGACGCAAAGGATCACTACACGCAGGGGCACTCGCAGAAGGTATCCGCATATGGCGCGCTGATCGCCGAGGCGCTGGGATTGAGCGATTTGGAGGTTGAGGAGATCCGGCTGGGAGGAGTGCTGCACGACATCGGGAAGGTGGCGATTCCGGAGAATATCTTGAACAAAAACGGCCCGCTGAATCCTCAGGAGTGGGACACGATGAAGGCGCACGTGACGTTTGGCGCGAAAATTTTGGAGCCGCTGACGCCGCTGGCGCGCATACGGGACATGGTGCTTCACCATCATGAATTTTTTGACGGCTCGGGATATCCGGATGCTCTCGCGGGCGACAAAATTCCGTTGGGCGCGCGGATCATCGCGGTGGCGGACGCTTATGACACGATTACGAGCGACCGCACGTATAAGAAGGCGCGTGCGGCCGTCGAAGCGCTGGCGGAGCTGGAACGCTGCGCAAACGCGCAGTTTGACGCGAAGGTCGTGGCCGCGTTTGTGCGCACGATGAAGGCGATGCCCAATCCCATCATTGAGGTAGCTTCGGCCACTCGAATCTCGTAGCGATTGCCTGCTTTCCTTCCGGAGAGCCCCCCGTCCAAAAGTACAAATCTGGTTGGTTTCAAGCCCAAGCCTCGAGGTTTTCATGAGAAATCGCTTGTCGATCTTTGCCGTCGTCGCTGTGATGATGGCGAGTTATGTGCTGGCCGCTTCGCACTCCGCCGCTGCTTTCAAGAAATTGCAGGCCCTTGCGGGTGAGTGGGAAGGCATCGACGACAAACACCAGCCGGTGAGAACCAACTTTAGATCCATCGTTTCGAATACCGGAGTGATGGAAACGCTATCGCCTTCGGGCATGGAAGACATGGTGACGGTGTACAGCCTGGACGGCGACGGAATCGCGCTGGTTCATTTCTGTCCAACCAACAACCAGCCGCGAATGCGTGCCGTTCCCAGCACGGATGAAGTGAAGGAGCTAACTTTTGATTTTCAGGGTGCCGGCAATCTGCCCTCGCCGAATACGGGCCACCAGCATCACCTGGTGATCCGCTTCGAGGACGAAAATCACATAACGGAAACGTGGACCTGGCGGCACGATGGGATGGACATGCCCATGATTTTCCATCTAATCCGCAAGGGCAAGTAGCCTCCAAGGTGAGTTGGCTTGCGCCTCCAGGCGGTTTCTAGGCGCCGGAGGCTGTAGCAACCTCCGGCAACCGATGAGAGGCGTAGTGGCGCACCTCATGCAATAGCTCGCGGAGGCGCTTGCGAGCTTTGTGCAATTGCGACTTCGAGTTGCCCACCGAGCAGCCAAGCATCTCGGCGATTTCGTTGTGCTCGTAACCATGTACATCGTGAAGAACGAACATGGACTTGTAGCCTTGCGGTAATTGCTCGAGCGCGGCGTGAAGGTTGACGCGGTCGAAGACCCCGCTCAACCGTAGGTCGGGAGCACCGATTTCGAAAGTGCGGCGGTCTTTTTCGTCGTCGGGGCGAGTCATTTCTTCTAGTGAGAGAGCGACCGGCCTTTTCTTGCGGAAGCGCATAAGGACGATATTTGCTGTGAGGCGGTGCAGCCATGAGGAAAACGCAGACTCGCCGCGAAAGGTGTGAATCTTGCGGAAGAGCCGCAGGAAAGCTTCCTGGGTCAGGTCTTCGGCCTCGACGGGGTCGCCAATCATGCGGAGGCAAAGAGCGTAGACGCGGCGGCTGTGCAGTTGGTAGATAGTCTCAAAAGCCGCGGCATCGCCCTGCTGAGCGAGGCGGATCGCCTCCTTCAGGAAAGCGGCATCCGGCTTCAACGGTTTTCCCGCCTGCGGAGTGCTTGTTAGCGTCTGCTGAGTTGGCGCGCGGCGCAGGCGCGGACGTGCTTTCATCGCGAGTTGCACTCGCTGCGGCCTAGCGTTGCCCCCGGACGGATTAATCGCCGTATTCATATGAACCTCCCATATTTTGACCACATTCGGGGGCAAGCCTTGTCATCGAAGCGTCAAATGGATGTCATCTTTGTGCGGCTGTTGTGCGACCTGGGTGGGAGCTCTTTGGGAGGCGCCGGCGGGACGCGTGCGGTGACAAAGGGATGCGGTCTTGTTTGGTATTCTGTGATGCCACACGGGAGGGCACATGCAGACAGCGGAGGTCAAATGGATTGGGGAGCAAAAATTTGTAGCCACGAGCCCTTCGGGACATGCGATGGCGATGGACTCAGACCGCGAGTCGAACAAGGCACCCGGGCCCATGGAGCTAGTGCTAATGGCCTTGGGAGCTTGCACGGCGACGGACGTTGTGAGCGTGCTGAAGAAAAAGCGGCAGAAATTGGAGTCGCTGGAAGTGGTTTGTTCTGGGGAACGAGCCGCTGAGCCCCCTACGGTTTGGACAAAGCTGGAGATCGTATATCGATTGCGCGGCGAGTTAGACGATGGCGCCGTAAAGCACGCGATTGAGCTTAGCGAGGAGAAATATTGCTCCGTGGCGGCGATGCTGAAGAAGACAGCGAAGGTTAGTTGGCGCTATGAGATCTTGCGGGGCGAGGCTTAGGTTGATGGCCGGCAGGCGGCGGTTTGTTTTGCTGATCCCACGTAGTTCAGTAAGAGCATAGGCATAAGTGGCTGTGCTACCCTTTGGGAACTTAAGGAGAGTTATGTCCCATCGTATTGCTGCGAAGATTACTGGTGTTGCGGGCTATGTGCCGCCGAAGGTGCTGACCAACGCGGACCTCGAAAGGATGGTGGAGACCAACGACGAGTGGATCCGCACGCGCACAGGGATTCGCGAGCGGCACATTGCGGAAGATGGCACGGCGAGTTCGCACCTAGCTACCCAAGCGGCAAAGGCCCTGCTGGCGCAGACGAAGACCGATCCTTCGGAAATTGATTTGATCATTGTGGCGAGCGTGACGCCAGACATGTTTTTTCCGGCGACGGCGTGCCTGGTGCAGGACCGCTTGGGAGCGAAGCGTGCGTGGGGTTTCGATCTTTCCGCGGCGTGCTCCGGCTTCGCCTATGCGCTGACGGTCGGAGCACAGTTTGTGGGCTCTGGAGCGCACCGGAAAGTAGTGGTGATCGGCAGCGATGTGATGAGCTCGATTTTGGACTACAAAGATCGCGCGACCTGCGTTCTGTTTGGCGACGGTGCGGGTGCGGTGCTGCTGGAACCCGCGAAGGACGGCGAGGGCATTCTGGATTTTTCGCACGACGTGGACGGATCAGGCGGCCAGTATTTGTACATGCCGGGCGGTGGATCGCTGCATCCTTCGACGCACGAAACGATCGACAAGAACATGCACGTAGTGCATCAAGATGGCTCGCAGGTATTTAAGTATGCCGTGCGGCGCATGGCGGAGCTGGCGGCGTGCCTTCTGGAACGCAACGGATTTACGAGCGACGATCTGGCGCTGGTCGTGCCGCACCAGGCGAATTTGCGAATTATTCGCGCGATGCAGCAGCGGCTGGGCTTGGACGATTCCAAGGTGATGGTGAATATCGACAAATACGGGAACACGACCGGCGGAACAATTCCGCTGGGTTTGCGCGACGCGGTGGACCAGGGTCGATTGCGCAAGGGAGATTTAGTGCTGCTTGCCGCCGTGGGGGCTGGGTATACGACTGGCGGGTTGCTGATGCGCTGGGCGTTCTAGAAGAGCGGGAGTGCCGAGCAGCTTACCTCTTGGTCCCGATTGTATTCGACGAGGGCGTGGGGTAAGACCCCCATGTAAGCGTCACTCGCGAAAGCGGACGACGGTTACGTCCGCGAATGGCGGTGGCCGGAGAGAAATTCTTCGAGGAGGAGGCGGGCAAGACGCGCGGGATTGTGGCGGATGACGCCGTGCTCTTCGAGGAGATTGTCCAAGATGACCCGGTAGCCGAGCTTCTGTAGGTCAGGGATGTCGATCGTAACCGGCTCGGCGCCTTGCGCACGGTAGCGCTTGGCGACTTCGGGGGAGACGGTCTGACGATTGGCGACGACCCAGTCGATGACGCGGCGGGGAGTATGGCTTTGGATGGCACGGAGATGATCGGCGAGCGCGTAGCCGGAGGTCTCGCCTGGTTGGGTCATGAGATTGGCGACATACACACGCGGTGCCTTCGATTTGGCAATAGCGTTGGCGATTTCAGGGATGAGCAAGTTGGGAAGAATGCTCGTGTAAAGCGAACCCGGGCCAAGAAGGATCAGGTCGGCTTGCTGAATGGCCTCGACCGCTTTAGGGAGCGGGCGAACGGTGCGAGGCAAGAGCGTGATTTTCTTAATTGGTCTTCGGCTGGCGGTAATGCGCGTTTCACCGTGAACTTTGCGGCCGCCTTCGAGAGTGGCGACGAGAGTGACATTCGAGATGGTCGACGGAAAAATACGCCCGCGAATAGCGAGGACTTTGCTGCTGACGCGGACGGCTTCCGCAAAATCGCCGGTGACATGAGTAAGCGCGGCAAGGAAGAGATTACCGAAATTGTGGCCCACGAGGCCCCGGCCGGCGTGGAAGCGATACTGAAAGAGGTGGCCCAGCAAAGCTTCGTCCTGCGATAACGCTACCATGCAGTTTCGAATGTCGCCGGGCGGAAGAATGCGATTTTCGCGCCGTAGTCGGCCAGAGCTGCCGCCGTCGTCGGTGACGGTGACGATGGCGGTGAGATCGCTGATGGGCTGCTGCAGATTGGCAGGGTCATCGCGGCGCCGCGTGACGTATTCCTTTAGACCCCGCAGGAGTGTGGAGAGGCCGGTGCCGCCGCCCAGTGCTACCACATTAAGGCCGCGAGAGGGGCGCTTCGAATTGGAGATACGTTTCTTCACGGCAAACGGCGCTTGCTCATTTTAGAAACAAGAATTCAATACAGAGGGCACAGCGGGCACAGAGCTAAAGCCTATTATGCCGGGAAACTGACTGAGATTCGAATCAGCCGGCCGTCCCGTCTTTTTCGGGATAGAGCAACTCGGTGAAGCGGGGGTCCTCTTGAAGAAATGCGAAGTCCTCATCATTGCGCGCGTGATAGCGATTTTCGGGGCGTAGCTCGATGGCGACCTTAAGATTTTTCAAAGCAGAATCGGCTTCGCCGGTAAGGCAATCGAGAGCCGCGAGCGCGTAATGGATATAGTCGGCTTTGGGAGCGGCCTTGCGCGCCTTGTCGAGGCTTTCTCGGGCGTCGTCCCAGCGGCCGACGTTCATCATGGCCACGCCGCGCTGATAGTGCTCATCGGCGGTGCGCGGATTTTGCTCGGTAACCGGCTTCATGCGCTGCTCGGCGATTTTGATGTGCATGCGCGCACGGTCCGAAAGCTCTTTGCTGGGGCCTTCCAGAACCTTTTCCAACTCCTGCTTGGCGCGAGAAAACTTTTGCTGATGAAAGAGGGCGAGCGCCTCGTCGTAGAGTTTGAGTTGAGCCTGCACCCGGGGATCGACCAGTTCAACGCCTCCACGCTGGGGCGGGTGGGGAGGAGTTAAGTTCTTCTTTTTCAGCATCTTACTTGATGAGTTGCTGGCTCGTTTGGCCCGGCCGGATGAGCCCCCAGAGGGCTTGTGCGCTTTTGCCATGGCGCGAATGTAGCAGAGCAGGTTTCGCACGTCAACGAGGGCAGCAATGCGGCAAGATAACGGTAACGTCACCTACAGGCGGCTACGCGCGCAAAAGTTTTACCTGCCAAGGAGAGATTCGCGGAAAATAGAGAAGAGTATGAGACACGCGACAATCCCCTGGCGGGATGCTGGCTTGCCCCTCGGCGCGTGTGCTATAAGTTTCTGACCGAGTTCGGACCAACGACACGTGCCTTTCATCAATTTTCCTGCGCGCGAAATCAATTGCAAGCTGGTGTACTACGGTCCAGGTCTGGGCGGAAAGACCGCAAACCTGCAGTGGATTTACGACCATACAGGTCAAAATCAGAAGGGCAAGATGGTGTCGCTGGCCACAGAGACGGACCGGACCCTCTTCTTTGATTTTCTTCCCCTCGATTTAGGGACCGTCCGCGGGTTCAAGACCCGCTTTCACTTATATACGGTGCCTGGCCAGGTTTTTTACGAAGCCAGCCGCAAGCTGATCTTGAAAGGTGCGGACGGGGTCATTTTCGTGGCCGATTCGCAAGAAGAGCGGCTCGATGCAAATTTCGAGACCATGGAAAATCTGCAGGAGCACTTGAAAGAACACAACCTGAAATTTGAAACCATCCCTTACGTTCTGCAATTGAACAAACGCGATTTGCCGAATGCCATGGCGGTGCCGGAACTGACCAAGCAATTGCAGAAGAAAGGCGAGCCGGTTCTGGAGGCAGTCGCAGTGACAGGCCAAGGAGTGTTTGAAACGCTGCGCGAAGTAGCCAAGCTGGTGCTGGCCGAACTGAAGAAAAGCGGGTGACCGTTAGAATTTCTTACTCATCGCCGTTGCGGAACCGGCCGAATTGACCGGCGACGGGATGATATCGAGTCGGAACGAGACGGCGACGTCGACGACCACCGGAACAAACTCTCCCAGAAAATTGCGAGCTGGTTTGAAGCGCCAATTGTGCACCGTGCGGATGGCCGCGTTCGCAAGGGCTGGACTCGGCGTGCGGACAATCTTAACGTTTCCCGCGGATCCGTCCGGGGCTACCCAAACCTGTGCTATTACGACTCCCTGTAATTTCTTGGCCTTGGCGACATAGGTGTACTCCGGAGCTGGGCAGACTTCGCAAAGGGGTGAACCGATCCCGGCGATGCTGGCTTTGAACGCGCCTTGCAGCAGCGCTCGTTCGGGCAGAGGGTTGTTTAGCATAGCTTGCATCTCTGACGTGATCGAAATCTCCGCCAAGGCCTCGAAGCGAGATTCTCCACCCGCGAGCCGGTCGCTGGCCATCAGGGTGATGCCAATGCCGTCAGGCACCGCTGCGAAGTTCCCTTGGACCAGGACTTCTGCACCGAGCGATTGCGCCCGCTGCTCGTTTTGGGCGTATTCCTGGTTTTGATCGTGGACGAATTTTGCGGGCGCGCGCGCAGAGCTCCAGCGACCGCGGGGAATAACTTCCAGTTCCGGATGAGACTCCGCCAGCGATTCGGAAAGCCTATCGGCGAGCCACGCGCCCAGCGGGCAGGGGACATCGTTGGGTAGAGTCAGATCAAGAATGAAAGGTTTCTTCCTGTTAGCCGCGAGAAGCTGAACGCCTAGGCGCTCGCCTAGCGCGGTGATTTGCGCGTGCGGCTGTTGGGTCGCAGGCGGAAGAAGTTCTTGAGCAGCGCCTCGGGCGCAAAACACCCAGGCCATCCACACGAGAACGAGGAATGCGCGACCCACAGCACAAAGTTCTGAACGGTGTGCCGACATGGTGCGATTTCCGCGGAGGCTATCACAGAGGGCCGGCCGTGAGAAGAGGCGAAGTTAATGAATTCCGCGCGACTTTGCTATGCGAAACTCGCGGTAGCGGCGGAATCGGACTCATAGGTAGGGATGGCTTCGACCAAGCGCGTGACGGTGAGGGCGTCGCGGACGCGTCCGGGGCCGCAAACGAGATGGACGGCGCCGCCTTCCCGAGCGAGTTGAATGGAGATGCGCACCAACGAGGAAATGCCAGAGCTGTCGATCTGCGGAACGCCGTTGAGATTGATCACGACCTTGCGGCCACCATTGCGCACGATAGATTGCAGCGCCTCGTTTAGTTGTTCGCTGGGCTCGCCGATGGTCAGGCGCCCGCGGACCTCCAGCAAATCAATGCCGCTTTGCTGCCGAACGGAAATCTCCATGGGTACATGCTCGGTCATTAACGATCTCTTAAAACTCTCTCGGGATGGAACTAGCGCTGCCGCGCAAACCGGACCGTTCGGATTATACGACCGCAGGCGGGTTTTGGATAATCGCTGCATCAAAATTTGGAAATTCTGGGCATGAAAACTTATAAGCGAGCGATATACAAGCGCAACGCGTATAATTCGGCGCGTCGAAGTGTCTAGTCCCCGGAAGACCTGGCGAGCGAATCGGGAGCAATCTCATACGCAGCGGAGGCGGACTGAGAATATGAAGCGCATGGTGTGGAAGTGTTGTTTGCTCTTTGCCATGGTGCACGCAGCCGTACCGCTCCACGCGCGGCAGCCGTCCCCCGCCGCAACGCCCTCGGCGCAAAGCTCACCTTCCGCAACGCAAGCTTCCAATTCTACAAATGACAAACTGGCGCAGTTAGATAAGCGCGTAACCGCAGCACAGTCCTCGGCAGACAACGCCTGGATGTTGGTAAGCGCGGCGCTGGTGCTGATGATGACCGGACCGGGCCTGGCCCTTTTTTATGGCGGATTAGTGCGCCGCAGGAACACGCTGGCGATCATGATGCAAAGCTTCGCCTTGATGGCGGTGATCACCGTCATGTGGGCGCTGGTTGGCTACAGCCTATGCTTTGGCGGCAGCGGGCCGGTAATCGGCGGGTTTGAGCACGCGTTTTTGCGCGGAGTCGGAGCGGAGCCGAACGCCGATTATGCGGGAACAATTCCGCAGATGACCTTCATGGTGTATCAACTGATGTTCGCGATCATCACCCCGGCGCTGATCACGGGAGCGACGGCAGAGCGCATGAAGTTCAGCGGCACAGTGCTGTTTCTGGCGCTGTGGTTCTTGGTCGTGTATGCGCCGCTGGCGCACATGGTGTGGGGCAAAGGCGGGCTGCTGAACGCTTCACTGGGCGGACGATTTCCAACACTCGACTTCGCAGGTGGAACAGTTGTGCATGTTAGTTCCGGTGTATCGGCGCTGGTCTGTGCACTGTACCTCGGTAAGCGCACCGGATTCCCCAAGCAGCCGATGCCCCCACACAGCTTGGTGCTCAGTTTCATCGGTGCCTGCCTGCTATGGGTGGGGTGGTTCGGCTTTAACGCCGGCAGCGCGCTAGCCTCGAGCTCGTTGGCGACGAGCGCGTTTGTCGCTACCCATTTTGCAGCAGCTGCTGCGGCGCTGAGCTGGAGCGCGGCGGAATGGATCAAAAATGGGCGAGCAAGCGCGCTCGGTGCGATCTCTGGAGCGGTGGCAGGGCTGGTGGCAATCACGCCCGCGGCTGGATTTGTGGCGCCCATGCCTGCATTGGTGATAGGAATCGCGGCGGGGGTCGTCTGCTACTGGATGGTAACGCGCGTTAAAGCAATCTTCGGGTATGATGACGCGCTCGACGCTTTCGGCGTGCATGGCGCGGGGGGAACCATCGGTGCGCTGCTCACGGGTGTGTTCGCATCGCAAGTGGTCAACCCGATTTTTGGACCAGGGAAAGCGGTTGGCGGCAGCGACGGACATTGGGGACAAGTCGGCAACCAGCTTGTAGGCGTGCTGATCGCATGGGCGTTCGCGCTGGTGGGAACTCTTATGCTGCTGAAGATCGTTGATTTAATTACCGGCCTGCGTGTAACGGAAGATCAGGAGATCGAAGGTCTGGACATTACGCAACATGGCGAAGAGGCCTACAACCTGGAGTCGTGAGAGCAGGTGCAATGAGAAAGTACTTGGCGCAGCGGGAGAGCAGAACCTTCCATGATGAAACTTGAAGCAATCATTCAGCCCTCGCGATTCGAGTCGGTCAAGGATGCACTGCGCGAGGTGGGCATCGAAGGGATGACAGTCACCGAAGTTCGCGGGCACGGCCGGCAAAAGGGTCACACAGAGGTTTATCGCGGGCGGGAGTACACCGTGGATCTGCTCCCGAAACTCAAGCTCGAGATGGTGCTGCCCGACAAGCTTGTAAATACCGTTGTGGACACGATTTTAAAGACGGCCAAGACAGGAAAGATTGGCGACGGTAAGATATTCCTATCGCGGGTTGAAGAAGCCATCCGGATCCGCAATGAGGAGCGCGGCGAGAACGCGCTCTGAACGAAGTGACGACCGCAGCTCGCCCCGGTCTCCATCCGGAACGCCAACCTGATCGAAACATGCAAGGTTCCCTTACGCCTTTATCCGTACTCGGCCCGCAAGCCGATGACGAGCGACACCGTATCCGCGAACAGTTTGAAGCGGGTGCGGGCGCGCGCGAGACTCTGCGCGCGCTGTGCGACCTGGCCGACAACAACATCCGGCAAATTTTTGGCGAAGTGCTGCGCGTGCACAACCCGCCGGCTTCAGGATTGTGCTTGCTGGCGCTCGGCGGCTACGGTCGCAAACTCCTCTTTCCGTATTCCGACCTCGATATCCTCTTTCTCTTCGGCAGCGACAAGGCCGAGGAAGAGTTCCGCCCGCTGATCGCGGACTTCGCGCGCACGCTGTGGGATTTGGGTTTTCGCGTGAGTTCTGCCGGCCGCACCGTGGAGGAATGCAAGCGCATCGAGGAAGACAACGCGGAATTTCATTTGGCATTGCTGGATCGCCGCTTTCTCGCAGGCGACGAACAACTCTTTGAAAGGCTCGACAAACGCATTCTGCCCTCTTCGGAAAAAGCCGCGCGGCCGTTTCTACTGGCGCAACTCCACAAACTGACCAAGGAGCGACTCACGCGCTACGGCAACACGATTTTTCATCTCGAACCGAACGTTAAGGATGCGCCGGGCGGGCTGCGCGACTATCACGCGGCGGTGTGGCTGCGGCAAATTGGCGGCGAAAAGCGCGAGCCGCTGACCAGCAGTGCCGCGGAAGAAGAACTGGCGTCTGGTGCCGTGGATTTTCTCAGCGCCATTCGCTGCTTTCTGCACTATAGCAACGCGCGCAACGACAATACCTTGACCTACGAATTGCAGGCTGGTGCCGCTGAGCGCTCCCTCGGCGTTACGGATGGATTGCCGCGCGATGCCGCAGAGTGGATGCGCCTGTATTTTCGGCACGCGCGCACCCTGAACCGCCAATTGCTGCGCTATCTGGAGCAGAAGGCCGCGGCGCCCCGAACTTTGCGGCAGCGTCTTTTCCGTGCAGCGCGCGCGGCAAAATCCGAGCCTGGCAATGGGAAACCGTTCGCGGTGCGCGACGGACGGTTCGAATTGCTCGACGCCAAGGAACTTTGCGATCGTGCCGTCCTGTTTTCTCTCTTCACCGAAGCTGCGCGAGCAGGAGTTCCGCTTAGCCGGCGCGCCGAACGCAGCATTGCGTACATCATGAAGCATCCGGAATTGCCCGTGAAGAATGCGAACGTGACCTGGGCCACGCTGCGCGAGATCCTCAGCGCTGATTACCCGGGCGTGGCATTGCGGCCGCTGCAGCGGTTGGGATTGCTGTCGGAAATCCTGCCGGAGTTCGCACGCATCGATTCGCTGGTGGTTCGCGATTTTTATCATCGCTACACAGTGGACGAGCACACGCTGCGCACCATTGAGCACCTACAGGAATTGACGGAGTCGGCCGATGCGCGCGGCGTGCACTTCAAGGAGTTGTGGAAGACCGTGGACCGCCGCGATTTGCTGATTCTGGCGCTGCTGCTGCACGACGTCGGTAAAGGCATGGCCGTCGAAAACCATGTGACCGGGAGCCTCGAGGCGCTGGCGAGCGCTGCCGTGCGCCTTGAACTGTCGCCTGACGAAAAGGACGAAGTTCAGTTCTTGATCGAGCACCATTTGGATATGTCCGCGACAGTGCAGCGGCGTGACATTTTCGATCCCGCCACTGTCTCTGCGTTTGCCGCGACCGTCGGAAATCAAGAGCACCTGCAGCGGCTTTGCCTGCTCACCTACGCGGACATCCATGCGGTAAACCCCGAAGCGCTGACCCCGTGGAAAGCAGAGATGTTGTGGCAGCTTTACGTCTCAACGTCCAATCACTTCAGCCGAACCCTGGATACCGACCGCTTGCACGCGCACGACGAAGTATCGCTCCTGGAACAGGTGCGCGCCCAAACGGCCGGCGCCAGCACGGAAGAAATTGAGCGCTTCCTCGAAGGATTTCCGCGCCGTTATCTGACGGTGCATTCCGCGGCGGAGATTGCCGCGCATTTCGCGCTGTACCAGAAACTTGGCGCGCAACCCGTTCAGACCGAGCTGCAGGCGCGCGGACACGCATTTTCTCTAACGCTGCTGACCGCCGACCGTCCTGTATTGTTCGCGACCATTTCCGGCGTGCTGGCCGGATGGGGAATGAACATCATCAAAGCCGACGCGTTTGCCAACGCTGCCGGAATCGTCCTCGATTCATTTCACTTTTCAGATTTGCACCGCACGCTGGAGCTGAATCCTACGGAGATCGAGAGATTTCTGAAGAGTCTTAACGATGTGGTGAATGGAAAAGCCCCGCTCGAGCCTCTCTTGAGCGGGCGGGAAAGTGCGAGCCGAGCGCGGCCGCCGAAGGTCGCCGTCGAGACGCGCACCGGCTTTGATGACAGTTCGTCCGAGCACAGCACGCTGCTGGAAATCGTGGCGCAAGACCGGCCGGGATTGCTGTACGACATCGGCTCGACGCTCGCGCGGCTGGGATGCAACATCGAAGTCGCGTTGATCGATACGGAAGGGCAAAAGGCGATCGACGTGTTCTATCTCACCGAGCAGGCAAAGAAGCTAAGCGCGGAAAAGCAGCAATCGCTGTCCGAAGCGTTGCAGAGCGCGCTCGGTTAGAAGTCTTCCTTTAGGCCAGTGCCGTGTAGTGCCTTCAGGCGTGGCGCCACACTCGCCAAATCCTCGCAGAGCAGCCTTTCAATGAGCTCTTCAACGCCCGCGCCGTGCGAACCGGTGGTCACCAGGTCAGCGCGCTCCTTCAGTGCCGGCAACGCATTGGCTACCGCCACTCCGCATTCGCACATGCCGACGAACACCTGATCGTTTTCCGCATCGCCCACGCCGACTGAGTTTTGCGGCGAAAGCCGAAGTTCGTTCAAAGCGACCTGCAGACCGCTCGCCTTGTTCACACCGGAAGGCAGCACCATCACTGCATCCTTGTTAAGAATAACCTGCAGTTCGAGCCCCATGTCGCGAATCACTTCCAGAACTGTGGATTCAAACGGATGCCATGTAGCCACGATGCATTGGCCAATCGAGACCGGACGTACCCCGCGGCGTCGCAATTCTTCGACAAACTCCGGCACCGGCGGTTCCGCAAGCACTTTGCAGTCCTGGCTGGCCGGCCGGTACAGAATCGCGCCATTCTCCGCAACGATTCGGTCAAAGACCGCATAGTCTGGGAAAACCTCCTGCAATTCGGGAAGCTGGCGTCCGGTTGCCAAAATCAGTTTCCGGCCTGATGCGCGCACGCGCTTAAGCGCTTCTACGGTGCTGGGCGCACAGCGTCCGTCGTGAGCGATAGTGCCGTCGTAATCGCAAATGAGGCAGAAGTAGCGCATGCGTTGCTCCATTGCGTAGATGCTGCGCCCTGCGGATTAGTACGCAGGCCGGCGATATTTGAGGTCATCTGCGCACTCCTTCGCGCGCCGACTAAGGTTTTGCAGGCGCGGGAGCAGGAGCCTGCGCGGGCGCCGATGGTGCTTTTTGTTTATCGAAATTGACCTTGGGAACCTGCCGCGCACCCTCGTCGGCCTTGAAGTATGCGTCATTTCTGGCAAACCCGCTCATGCTCGCCACCAAGTTGTTCGGGAAAAGGGAAATATAGGTGTTGTAGTCTTGCAGCGTTTCGTTGTAGCGGCGCCGCTCCACCGCGATTCGGTTCTCCGTGCCTGCCAGCTCGTCCTGAAGCCGCAAAAAGTTTTCGTTGGATTTCAACTGCGGATAATTTTCAACCACAACCAGCAAGCGCCCCAGAGCCGAATCGAGCCTCTGATTGGCGGCAATCTTGTCGGCCGGACTAGTCGCACTAAGCAACGCGGAGCGCGCCTTCGCGATATCCCCAAAAACAGTTACCTCTTGCGCCGCATACCCTTTGACCGTCTCCACAAGGTTCGGAATCAGGTCGGCACGCCTTTGTAGAACCACGTCCACCTGCGACCACGCTGCGTTTACAGCTTCCCGTTTTATCGCCATCTGATTCCTGCGGCCCACATATGAGCTGCCCAGCACCAGACCAATTACGAGCAGAATCGCCAGGATCGCGAGAGCTTTTTTCATGACCTCTTGTCTCCTCAACAATTAGGAACTGTTCTTGCCGGCGCGCTGCCATTGCCGTTTCGGCAGATGATGGTCCAGCGCTGCAATCACTTTCTCCAGTGCTGCCAGATAGCCATCATACACAGGCAGCAGCGCATCTCTATCCAAGCTCTTGGCCTCACGCAGCCGCCACACGGTTTCAAACGCCGGCGCGCTCGCGGACGTAAGTGCGGCAATTCGGACGAAAACGTCGCCCGGAGTGTTTGGTGGTTGCTCCCGAAGGGCAATCAAAGTGTGCCGAAGGAGCGTAAGCGTGCTCGAGAACGATTTGACCAGAACGGCCCCAAGTTCCTGCTGGTTTCCTGCCTCGCGTAAAACGTGCTGCCGCAACCTCAGCAGCAGCGTGCGCAACTCGTGCTCCACCTGAACGCGATGCAAGTTCATAGGAACAGTGATGCCGGCGATAGCGTCGGAACCGTACAACACTCGATGGCTCTGCTGCATGTCCAGGAGCTCGATGGCGAAAACGTCGGCGGACTGCCCAAGTTCCTCGGAGGAAAAGAAAAGTGGCGCGGGCTGATGTTGCAGATCGGTCCACCATTTCACCACTGCGGAGACGCGCACCAGCTCTGCCGCTCGCAGCGAGCGCAAAACGCAGAGAACGTTTAAATCGGAGCGCGCGTCCTGAAAATCGCCGCGCGCAGCGGACCCGTACAAGATTATCGACTCGAGATTGTCCTTCGCCGCTTCGTGCAGCCGTTCGACCAGGTTTTTCAACGCCTCATGTGCGTCGCCCATTGCGTTCCTCAGACTCTACCAGTTCCCGGACGCCCCACCGCCTCCGCTGCTGCCTCCGCCGAAGCCGCCAAATCCTCCACCACCAGAGTACCCGCCGGAGCTGCCACCAAAGCCGCCGCCTCGCCAACCACCACCCATCCCACCAAGCATCGGCCCGATCCACCACCCGCCACCGCCGCCTCTTCCGCCGCGTCCGGCTCTCCGCCCGGCTCGCGCAATCGAGAAGATAATCCAGATGATGAAAAGTATGCCCCAGAAACTAATTGGGAACGATTTCCCTTCCTTCCGGCGCGGCCGAGCTGGGGGCTGGCCCGATAGCGTAACACCGCGATCATCGGCAATGTATTTCGCCAGCACCCAGGTCGCGGTCTCGATCGCGGCGCTGTAGTTTCCCTGGCGCAGCATTGGAACCATCGCGCGGCCCGCGTCTCCGGCACGCGCATCGTTGATAACCGGCTCCAGTCCGTACCCAACTTCGATGCGATATTTGTGCTCGTCCGGAGCAACCAGGAGCAGCACGCCACGACTATCGCGCTTGCTTCCCACTCCGAGTTGCTTGTACAGATCCACCGCATAATTCTCGATGCTTTCTCCCTCCAGCGAGTGCACTGTAACGACGGCGATCTGCGCGCCGGTCTTTTCTTCGACCTCGCGGCAAAGCGCTTCCAGCCGCGCCTTCGTGTCCGGCGCGATCACGCCCGCAAGATCGGTGACATACCCGCTCGGATGTATGTTTCTCGGGTTTTCAGCCAGCGCAGGAAACGCCGCTAACAGGTACAGAAGGGAAAGAGAAACCAGCGTGAAGGAGCGCAAACGGTTCATCGGGGAATTGGCTTTTGTGCCTCGACTCTAGTTCTACGCAAGCGGGCATGGAAAAATAACGGCGGTACGCGCTTCCGTGTCATTTCATTGTAGCTTGCGCCGTGATTTCTTGCCGGGCTAGTAGTTCTCTCGCTTTGAGTGCGCTGCCTCTTGCTCGCCTTTGTAGGCTTTCCAGGATTGCGCGATCACGTACGCATGAATCGCGTCGGCATCCTGCACCGTCATCTTGGCGTTCGGAAACGCAAACTTTGGCGGATCGGCGAACCCGGGCATGCCCTTGTCCGCATGCGAGCCGCCCAGCACAATCGCATACCAATCGCGGTGCACATCCGCTGGCATGTAGCGAAGATCTGGAATTGCGCCGTCGAGCACCCACGCGCGGCTGCCGTCGGTACCTGGGGAGTGGCAGCCATCGCACACAAATTTTTGGTACAGCACCTCGCCCTTGTGGATAGTCTCTTTGCTAGCAGTCGATTTTGGCGGCTCCGGCACTGCCGGAATCACCACTCGCGGCACGGCATACGCTGTGGTTGCCCCGAGCTTGAAAGCCAACAGCCGCACGGGGCCGCGCGCCGACTCAGGAGTCACCATGGTGCGCGCTGGCGCAAACAATCTCGATCCCGAGCCCCAGCCCACCGGCGTTATCACATACTGCTCGCCCTTCACCGAAAACGTCACCGGAATGGATTCGATCGCCGACCCTGTCTTGATCGACCACAGTTGCTTCCCGCTGTCCGCGGCAAACGCGGCAAATTCTCCCGTGCCTTGCCCCTGAAAAACTAAATTGCCCGCGGTGGAGAGCACTCCCCCGTTCGTCGCAATTTGCTCCTCCACCGACCAGCGCGCCGACTGGCTCACCGGATCCCATGCGATCAGCCGCCCTTCTAGGCCCACGCCGCTTTCTCCCGATTCCACTGTTGCTTTGGCATCCGCACGACGGTCCGTCGTCGGAATGTAAACCAAGCCAGTCTGCGCGTTGTAGCTCATCGGCCACCAGTTGTGTACCGTCCACTGGCGGCCGCCGCCTGCCGACTTCGGAATCTCCACCGCGCGGCCAGTCTGCAAATCAACCGCGCTGGCCCAAACCGTTTTCACCAGTGGCTTCGCCGAAAGAAGCTTGCCCGTCTTGGCTTCCAGCACATAGAAGAATCCATTCTTCGGCGCGGTCATCGCCACGCGCCGCTTCTCGCCGTTGATCGCCAAGTCGGCCATCAAGATGTGATTGTTTTCCGTTTGCATTCCAGGAGCGCTCGTTTGGAAATGCCAGACATATTCCCCTGTATCCGCATTCACCGCGATGATGCATCCCGCAAAGAGCTTGTCGCCGTTCACCTTAATGGAAGACAGCTCGCCGTAATCCACCCCAGCGCCCGCAGTACCGAATATCACCAGCCCTGTTGCTTCGTCATACGTGATTGCGTTCCAGGCGTCGCCCCCGCCGATCTTCCACGAATCCTTTCCGGACCACGTCTTCGCCGCCATCTCCAGCGCCTTCGTTTCAAACGGCTTCGATGGATCGCCCGGCACCGTCCAGAAACGCCACACCTCTTTCCCCGTGCCCGCGTCGTACGCGATCAGGGCGCCGCGCACGCCATCGTCCGACCCGTTAAAGCCCATCAACACGTTGCCTTTTGCGATGCGCGGTGCTCCGGTGATTCCGGTCTGCGTGGGATCGCAAACTGTCGCTTCCCAAAGCTGCTTCCCCGCGGAAGCATCGACCGCGATCAGCCGGCAATCTCCGGTTCCCACGTAAACTTTTCCCTCCCACACCGCCACGCCCGCATTCGTTCGCGCGGAGTACGATCCGTTAATCGCCATGTCCAGTCGCACGTGCGGATCGTATTTCCAGATCACTTTTCCCGTGGCCGCGTCCACCGCGTACACTCTCGATTGCGGCGCACTGACATAAATCACTCCATCCACCACAATCGGCTCCGCAACCACGCCCATCGCCCCACCGATATCCAGGTACCACGCGAGACCAAGGCCGCTCACGTTTTTGTCGCTGATCTGTTGCAGCGGACTGAAGTGCGCTTCGTCAAACGTCCGCCCGTTCAGAAGCCAATTCGTCCCCGCTGCTGATTCCGACGCCACTCGCGCCTCGTTCACATCGCCGGCCTTCGCCGCCGTTTCCGCCGGCGCTTTACAACCAACGCCGATTCCAAACGCAAGGCACGCACTGGCCACACCAAGGACTCGCAATATCTTCATCCGGATCACCTTTGATTTTCGCCGCCTGCTGACGGAAAACGTCCCCCAAACGTTCTCGCGGAGATTCTGCGCCGTCATGGTAGAGGCGGCGCGGAAACAAAGTCAAATGCCGTTCCGATGGCGTTGATTCACCGCAGCGGTAACAAACGAGCGGGTGAGAAGAAAAATGGTGGACGTGACCGGGCTCGAACCGGCGACCCCCTGCTTGCAAAGCAGGTGCTCTCCCAACTGAGCTACACGCCCACTCTTATCATTTTAAGTCATTACGCCGGTTTGCGCACACCGGCGCGCAACCCTTAGTTGTGCTTCAGAAACTCGCCCTTCGTTCCCGTCAGCGAGTTGTACAGCGTCTCGATAAACGCATCCGTATTCACGAAATCGCCCGACCACTTCTTCCACGGGTCCAGAATCTTCTCCTGTTTCATCTCCTCCAGTGTCTTGTGCGCCTTCAACGCCTTCTCCACTACCGCCGAAGTTTCCTTCAGCATCTTCGTGAACTCGCGCACATCATCCAAATTCGAAAGCGCGCCGTGCCCCGGAATCACCTTCACATCCGGCGGCAATTGCGCCGTCGCTTTCTCCATCGCCGCGATCATCCCCTGCACGCTCCCGCCGCTGGCCACATCGATGAACGGAAATCCGTAGCGCACAAAATCGTCGCCCATGTGCACCACATTATTCTTCGGGAAAAAAATAATCGAATCTCCGTCCGTGTGCCCCGCGGGAAAATGCAGCGCGCGAATATCTTCGCCATTCAGATGCACGGTCACGTCGTGCTCAAATGTAATAATCGGCAGCGCTGCCTTCTCCGCCGGCTTCACTTCCATCTTGATCGACCCGCCATTCCCCGCCGTCCCGCCGGTCTCCAGCCGCTTGCGCACATTGTCCTGCGCGATCACCGTCGACCCCGCATTGCTGAACGGCGCGTTCCCGCCCGTATGATCCCCGTGATAGTGCGTGTTGATCACAAACCGCACCGGCTTGTCCGTGATCCCCAAGCTCTTCAGCGCCGCCTGTATCTTCTCCGCCAGCGGCGCAAACTGATCGTCCACAATCACGATCCCGTCTTCGCCGATCGACGCCCCGATGTTCCCGCCCGCGCCTTCCAGCATATAAATGTTGCCGGAAACTTTCGTCGCCTTGATCTGCACCTTCGAGAAATCCTGCTGTTGCCCGCTCCACGCCGCTGGCGCCGCCAACGCCGCGCCCGCCACCAGCATCAAACTAACCAGCAGTTTCCGCATGCGAATCCTCCGCGCATTCTTCCGCACATCAAGCGCCGGGATTCTACCACTAGACCTATCGCGGGCATATCATAGCGATAGCGCTCCGGTGCGCGGTCGAATCAGCGAGGTGCCATCATGAATCCTTCTTCCCAGTCGCGAATGTCTTTCTTCCCGGCAATAATCGCGCTCATGCTCTCTCTGCCTTTCGCCTCCACAGCCGCGCAGCAAAAGCCCGCGGCACCACCTCACGACATGGCCCACAAGCAGCACAACCACGGCGGCTTCATGCAAGAAGGCATGCACCACGCCGTCGCCAAAGGCATCAAGATCGAGCAGCAAGTCGACGCCGCCACCCACACCATCACCGTGCGCGAAGGCCCCCTCACTCTCCCCGCCAACACCAGCCACATGAAGATGCCGCAGCCTCCCGACGTCTTCTGGACCATTCCGCTCGACGCCTTTCTCCTCGCCTACACTCCGCGCCTGGTCGACGCCAACGGCAACGCCGTCCCCGGCACTGTCCTCCATCACACCGCCTTCTGGAACACCGACCGCTCCGATTTTCTCTGCCCCAATAAGGAAGAGCACATTTTCGGCGCCGGCAGCGAGCTCACCAACTGGATCGAAATTCCCGGCTACGGCTATCGCGTGCAAAAGGGCGACAAAATCCGCATCGAGACCATGGTCCACAATCCCACGGACACCGCCTACGACAAGGTCTACCTCGAAGTGAAAATTCCCTACGCCGACTCCACCACCTCCACCAAGAGCGTCTACCCCACCTGGATGGACGTGCAGTCCTGCGGCAACTCCGGCTACGACCTCAAAGTCGGCAAGAACCTGAACACCGGAACCGTCACCGTAAAATACAACGGCATCTTGCTCGGCGTCGGCGGCCACATGCACGATTACGCCACGCAAATCGTCCTCGAAGACGCCACCCGCAAGGAAACCGTCGCCACCCTCGACGCCAAGCTCGACGAAAAGGGCCAGCTCCTCAGCATGCCGGTAGTCACCTTCTACGAGCGCGGCGGCTACAAATTCGCCGCTGGCGACCAGCTCCGCATTACCGCCACTTACGACAACACCACCGGCAAGCCGCTCCCCGCAGGCGCCATGGGCATCGTAGTCGGTTACTTCCTCCCCGCCGACGATTCCGCCATGTCCGCCCTGCGCCGCAAACCCAAACCCGCCTCCCGCCAAGTCGCCGACGCCACCCACGACATGTAGTGACGGGCTTTAGCCTGTCCAGGCCGTCACTGCTCCGCTCGACCCCTGTGGAAAAACTTTGCACATCCCGGCGCGGCCCTTAGCCTACTTTGGCCAACCTAGCAGACCTCGATTCAAGCTATCTCCCTCTTTCTAAATACTTTACAAAACCCCCAAAATGGAACCCGCCATGCTCCTCTCGGCGTATACCCTAGAAGTTTCCCAACGGCGGCAAAACCAAAGAGGCATTGTAGGTCACGGAAGGCAACGCCCATGAAACGACCAAGCGCGGCAGCTCTGGCGGCAATTCTTATCGTCGCCGCCCTGCCCTCTTCCGCCAACGCCCCCGAGCCGACCTACGATCAGACCCGCGACTGGGTAGTCGCCACCCTCACTGAGTCCGCTGGCTACACCCGTGACGCTACCGTCGTCACCTACAAAGACGTCTCCATGGACGCCTGCCAGCTTCGCTTCACCACCTTCACCTCCACCCCCACCGGCTATACCGACACCGACACCTTCTCTGTTTCCTTGGATTCCGTAAAAGACGTCCTCTGGGGTACCATAAGCGGCCCGCCGCGCGGCTACGTTCTCTTCACCACCGCCACTCCGATTAGCTTCAACAAACAACGCGTCTGGCGCGCGTTCGACCGCCAGCCCCAAACCACCACTACTTTCACCACCATCGCCGCCCTCGAATTTGGAAAGCCCGGCGCGGACTACGCCAGCATGGCCAGCCACATGAAAACCGCTCTCCTCCACGCCGCCGATCTTTGCAAAGTCCAGCTCGCCGCAAAATAACTTCGCCCCTCGCCCCACGGGTGCCCACCCTTGCGATTTTTGCAAGGGTGGGTTCCCGCCGCCTTTTTGCACACCCGTCCATACATTTGCACAGACTTCCCAGCGGAATTCGCTTGACGCCCTGCGGCACAACGAATATCTTCCGCGCCAGATTGAACCGGGAAGCTTGAAAACTTTACGGCTCAGTTTAGAGGGCGCAGCAGCCTAACGGCGGTTGCGCCGCCAGATTGAACCAAGAAGCGGAAGAACTTTACGGATCAGTTCAGAGGGCGCAGCAACCTTAACGGGTGGTTGCGCCCTTAATTTTTTCGCCGAACCCTTCCAGACGCTCCGTTGCCCCGACCTCTTGCTCACCGGCGAACTTCACCTGCGCTAGCTTGACGGCGCCGAACGCCCGCCAGATAATCCAGCCGTTTTCTCGTACTCCGGCCTGGTCACGGCCATGCAATCACGCAGTGAAAGGAGCGCCGATAATGAGAAGATTCGTCCCGTTATTTGTGCTGACGCTTGCCTGTGCCACGATTCTCTGGATCCCCAAAGCACGCACCGCCGCGAACGACGAAGCCGAAATCCGCCAACTGTTGGACCACTGGGCTAAGGCCTTCCACGCCAGGGATCTGAATGGAATTATGTCTATCTACGAGCCGGGAGACGCACTCGTGGCGTTTGACATCGTGCCGCCGCTGCAATACACCGGGTTCGAAGCTTACAAGAAGGATTATCAGGAATTCCTCGATCAGTTTCAGGGTCCGGTCGATGTCGAAGTTCGCGACTTGAAAATCATCGCCGGCGACAAGGTCGCCTTTAGCCGCGGATTCGAGCGGATGAGTGGAACATTGAAAAACGGCCAGAAATTTGATGCCTGGGTGCGTTTTACCGAGTGCTACCGCAAGACCCACGGCCACTGGCTAGCCATCCATGACCACATTTCCGTCCCGGTCGACCTCGACACCGGCAAAGCAGTGTTGGACCTCAAGCCGTGAATGCAAAGCCTGGCCTCCTTACATAACTCGCGCCCATCCGTCGAACAACCTAAATCCCGTCACGGAGGCGTCTATGCACTTTCGCAAGACTGTGCTGGTCCTCGTTCTCTTCCTCGCAGGCCCTGCCCTCGGCCTCGCGCAAAACACGCTTTCCGCCGATGACGTCGCCAAGATAAGACTGGTGCACAAGCAATATGAAGAAGCATGGCTAAAAGGAGACGCCGACGGCGTCCGTACTTTATTTACCGACGACAGCGTGCTCCTTCCGCCGCACGCCGGTAAACCCTGGATAGGCCGGAAAGGACTGAACGAATTCTGGTTCGCGCCGGACGCCCCGCCCACAAAAATAACCAAGCTCGTCGTAACTCTGCGGAGCATCGGCGGCGATGGCCAGCTCGCCTACGCCTGGGGCACCGACGAAGTCGCTTGGACCACCGTGCAAGGCGACAAGACCACCAGTGCCTCGCACACTGGAACGTTTCTGAACGTCCTCAGGAAGCAGCCCAACGGCGAATGGAAAATCTCCCATCACATGTGGGACGACGCGCTTGCACAACCCTAGCCCGCCCCACTTCCTCCACGCCCAAGCGCCTCTCTCCATTGTAGTGGCGCAGCATGCTGCGCCCGCCGCGCTTCGGCCTCCTCGCCTTGCGCGAGTAGCGCGAGCCTGTCATCCTGACCGAAGTGGGCCGGTTTTCTCCTGCGCACGTTTTTTGTGCGCCGGCCCGCGCAGTGGAGGGATCGTGGCAAGGCTGCTGCGCCACCTCGGTCGGTGAGACACAACTGACTTGTTGACGCCCCGCCTCCTCGTTTTTTGCACACCCGTCCACACATTTGCACAGACGTCCCGGCAGAATTCGATTGACGCCCTGCGGCACAACCACTATCTTCCACGCCAGATTGAACCGGGAAGCTTGAAAACTTTACGGCTCAGTTTAGAGGGCGCTTCAGCCTGACGGCGGTTGCGTCGCCAAACTCGAACCAAAAAGCAAAAAAGTTTTACGGCTCATTTCAAAAGGGGCGCAACAACCTTAACCGGTAGTTGCGCCCTCAATTTTTTTTGCCGTAACCCTGTGGCACAGCCATTTCTGGCTGTGCTCCCTCCCGCGAGCAAAGCGAGCCTGTCGTCCTGACCGAAGTGGGCCGGTTTTCTCCTGCGCACGTTTTTTGTGCGCCGGCCCGCGCAGTGGAAGGATCGTGGCAAGATTGCAGCGTCACCTACTTCGGTGGAACCCAACTGTCTTTCTACCTCCCTCTTCGTTTTTCCTCAGGAGGCGGGAGTTTCCAGTTCACCCTGCTTGCCCTGAGCAAAAGTAAGCGAAGGGAGCTTCGAAGGGTTTACTCGCCGCAGGAGAACCCCTGAAGAAAGCTCTCCGCTGCGTGGCGCCTCTTCGTTTTCGTAGCGGCCAGCTTCTGAGGCGGGCACCTTTCTGAAATCTCTTGCGCCCAGTATGCTTGGCAACACAAGCAGCTCTGCGTAGCATTATCATGTTGCGATTTCAAGTATTCTCGGAGCCGAAAGGGCCCAATTCATGGCCGATGTTTTCTCAAAAGCAAAGCGAAGCGAAGTAATGCGAGCTGTGAAGGGAAAGAATACAAAAATTGAACTTCTCTTTCGAAAGGCGCTATGGAGAAGGGGATTCCGTTACAGCACGAACTCAAGAAAATACTTCGGCACACCTGATATCGTTCTCCGGAGATACAAAACGGTCATTTTTGTGGATTCATGCTTTTGGCATGGATGCGGAAAACACTGTCGCCTCCCCGCTGTGAGAGGAGTGTTTTGGAAGAACAAGATCACAACCAACAAGGCCCGAGACAAGAAAGTGAGTGCATTCTACCGCCGCCGGGGATGGACCGTATTTCGAATTTGGGAACACGATATGAAAAAATCTATCGATCGATTATTACACACTATCGAATATAACTTGAGGTATCTTACTCAGTTCCATGCTAACCCTCAAAGGGCAAAACCTCCGCGAGGCACTAGACGCTATAAGACCGCCCCTTAGTGCCGGCGGCAGACGAGAGGCCACTGATAATGCCGCTCAGATCGTGTCCGCGATCGTAAACACGTATGAGGCGGAGGTAAAGAGCGGCGAGGTCGGAAAAAATGGACGCGGACCAAAAGGGCAAATCGGAAAGAGCAACGATTCGTCGCGTACGGGTCTGGTGTACGGAAGGATTCAAAGCGGCAAGACGCGGGCTATGATCACGAGCACCGCACTGGCATTCGACAACAAGTTCCGTGTGGTAGTGGTGATCACCACCAACAACAATCGCTTGGTGGACCAGACGCACCAGGATTTCCAGAATGGACTTCCCGGCAGCATTCGCGTGTATTCAAAAGCTCATTTTAAGAAAGAAGTCGGTCAAGCAAGGCAGATCCTCACTTCCGAAACCGGCGGGATCGTTCTGATCTGTTCCAAAGGTGCGACACGTCTGAACCAAGCTATAGACTTTCTGGACAAAATAGGCGCAAAAGAGTATCCGGCGGTCATCTTTGATGATGAGGGTGACCAAGCAACACTCGATACCAATACCCTGAAAAGATCAACGAAAGAACCGCTTATTCCTCCAAGCAGAACTCACCAGCTTATCCACGATCCGGCGGTGCAGTCCCTGCGCAAGGCACTCCCTCGCCACATCTTTGTTAGTGTTACCGGTACTCCTTCGGGTATCGTTCTGCAAAATACCGATAACAAGTCGCGCCCGTCATTTGTTGAACTGCTCAAAGCGGGCAAGGAATACGTGGGAGGTGACGTATTCTTCTCGGAGCCCAAGCCAGAAAAGAACCGACTGATTACCCTCATCGGCGAAAATGAACGCGTTGAGCTGCTTGGGGCGCCTGACAGTGAACTCCCCCACGGCTTGAAGAGCGCAATAAGACTATTTTTGCTCTCGGCCTCAGCCGCCGCAGCCAGCACCTTGAACTGGCCGGACGACAACAAAGGCTACAAGCTTCTATGTCATCCAAGTGTAAAAACCGCTGATCAGGAAAAGGTCGCTGACCTAGTTAGGAAGTACCTGGTCGATTTGACTGCCGCTCTTACAGACGCGGCCCACCCCATGCGCAAGGATCTCGAAGCATCATACGAATCCTTATCAAAGCAGAATCCGGCGGTTCCGACTTTCGATTCGCTGCTAGAAACCATTAGAAGCAATATGCCTGCCCGAGAGGTCTTAGTCTTGAACAAGAACACCACTGGCGACGAACTGAACTACAGCAAATATTTCAATTTCCTAATCGGCGGCAACACGCTCGGCCGTGGGTTGGCAATCAAAAATCTTCTCGTTACCTACTACGTGCGTGAGGCCAAGGTCACCCAAATGGATACGATGTACCAGCATGCACGTATGTTCGGATATCGAAACCCAACGCTTCCGTACACGCGACTGTTCTTGCCTCCGCAACTATATGAGAGATTCCGCCGGATTTACGTCAGCGACGAGGAGTTGCGAAGCTTTATCGAGGAGCAAAGAGGATCAGCCGCGTCGTTTCCTGTCAGGATTGCAGCAGATATTAAGGCCACACGCAGCTCCGTTTTGGACGCCCGGAAGGTGGACGTTCTTATTCCCGGCAGGCAGATCTACCCAAATTACCCGTTCTTCAGAGCACCGAAAGTGACAGTCGATAAGGTCCACGCCGAACTTGTGGAGCTATTTCCCGAGTACAAGACAAAGGGCCGCTCTGGCAAAAAAATTAGCATCGAGGACGCTAAAACGCTCGTGTCCCTCATAAAGACGAATGGCACAAACGTATGGAACGACAAGAAAATGCCGACGATTCTTTCTTATCTAGGCCAACAATTTAAGGACGGGATTATTTTGAAATTCAGAAAGGCAAACCGTACTGCAGGCGATACCAATGGCTTGCTATCTCAAGGCGTACTCGCTGGCCCCGATGTACTTGCCGACGCATCTGGAGACAATCCGGTCCTATGGGTCATTGAGATGACCTTTGCAGACTCGAACAGACCGGCGGAGTGGGACGGCAAACCGTTCGTGTACCCCACGCTCGTCTTGCCCAAGAAAGCACAACTGGTGGTTTTCAATAAAAGCTGATAGGCGTTTTTTGATACTTTGTCTTACACTGTACTTTTCGTATGAAAACCCGTCGTCGATCTGCCCTCTCGAAAGTTAAGGTAGTGGACGTATTCTGTGGCGTCGGTGGTCTCACTCACGGTTTGGTGCTTGAGGGGTTCAACGTTGTTGCTGGCGTGGACAACGACAAATCGTGTAAATACGCGTTTGAAAAAAATAATCGGGCCACGTTCATACATAAAGATATAGGTAAGTTTTCTTCCAGCGAGCTAAGAAAGCTTTACGCGGACTCGGCGCGACAGATTCTGATTGGTTGCGCTCCCTGCCAGCCGTTCTCGTCCCTAAACAAGAAAGGCTCTGCCTATAAAAATCAAGACGTCCGCTGGCAGCCGCTGTATAGATTCATCAAGCTGATTGAGGACGTGAAGCCCGACGTTGTCTCGATGGAGAACGTCCCCGATCTAGCGAACGAAAACAAATATCCAATATTCAGAGAATTCACGCAGAGACTGCAGGCGGCTGGCTACCAGTTTACCGTGAAGACCGTCGATGTTTCCCGTTACGGTGTGCCGCAGAGGCGAAAGAGATTAGTAATGCTGGCGTCCCGCCTTGGAGAAATTTCTCTGATCAAGGAAACGCACGACGAGGGGAATATTGTGACGGTCCGCCAATCTATAAAGCGACTTCGCCCCATAAGGGATGGCCAAGTCGATCCTGCTGACCCCCTCCATCGTGCTAGCAAATTGAGTCCTTTAAACAAGAAAAGAATAGCCGCGACACCAAAAAATGGCGGCGGCGCCAAACATTGGACCCAGAATTTGATTCCGAAATGCTATCGGCGCAAGTCAGGCCAGTCTTTTATGGCATCCGTATATGGAAGAATGAGGTGGGATGACCCGGCCCCAACGATGACAACACACTGCGTCACATTGGGGACTGGTCGATTCGGACACCCAACCCAGAATCGCGCAATCTCACTCCGTGAGGCTGCAGCCTTTCAGAGCTTTCCCGACTACTACGAATTTGAAGAGCCAGAGAGAATTTGCACAACCAGAGTTGCCAAGCAGATTGGCAATGCAGTTCCTGTGCTGCTTGGCCGTGTAATCGCCAGGAGCATCAAGAAACATCTGAGACGCCATCGGTAAGCGCTAGTTCGCCCGCCCCCTCACAGCGTTGCAACAGCACGGATACGTAACATGAATTCTTTCGTGTAAGCTAGGCAGGAAAAAAAGTGCGTCCTTTCCTTTGCAGAGCGAGCTCTCCGAAGGAGCGTCCCGGAAATATCGCATTTCCGGAAACAAAAAGGGCGACCTCGTTAAAGGCCGCCCTGAGATCTGAGCGCGCTCAAAACTTCAAAGCACGCTACTTTAAAGCAACCACAGTCTACGCCAGCCGCTAGCACCTCAATCAATACCGCAGAATCTGTAGCCTGGCGGACGCCCTAAAAACTCGGCTCGTGGCCTTACCCTTCCGATCGGGAAGGGGGCATTCTTGTGCTCCCGTTGGCTCGCTCCCCGCGCTCGCCCGCAAACCACTCAATTCACGAGCTTTATTTATCACTTGACAAATAGTAAAGGATGCGGTAATCTCTAGACCAAGGTTCTGCTGACCGTGTCCCCGTTTCGTCCCTTCCTTCTTCCGCAACCCCGTGTGTTTTCGCGTAACCAGCTATTCCTCCCGTCACCTGCATCACGTGGCGCCAATATCTCTACTGCTCTCAGCATCTTCCGCATACTTCCCGTCGCCACGGGGGTGTACCCTCATGTCTCTCTCAACCTTCCGACGTTCCGACCTTCCAAGCTCGCTAACTCTTTTGGAATGCGCAGATCCGCGAAATTCGCCCGTAACCTCTTTGTTTGCCACAGATCCAAAAAGCCCTCCTGCAAGTCCTTTGCTTGCCACAGATCCGAAAAAACAGGGGGTGGGGCCTACTATGGTTAACCAGTTTCGACATTTCCCACGTGCACGACGTCCCTGCGCCTCCGCGACGGCGCGCTACACGCAAAGGCCGGTCCGCTATGCGGAAACCAGCGGGCGCGCGTTGGAGCGGGGTGTGACGTGCGATCAGCGTCCACGTCACCAATTGAACAGTCTGCCTGCCCTTTCGGACGGGGGACAGCAGTGACGCCCTTCCGCAGCCCCTACACTGGTCTATCTAGTTGTAAACGCAAGGCTTACCGCACTTGCCCTCGCGTACCGGACTGCTGGCTCCCCGTACCATTGTTGGCGTCACACGCCACCTCTACTTTGTGCCTGAACGCCGCTGCACCGAGCGGCCTGAGGCACAATTCGTGGCTGCTCCGCACAATCCGCGCTTGGGGGAATCCCGCCCGCTCACGCTCAGCATCCTGCGCTGGTACGGCCTGGCCTTCCTGGTCTTGGCAGTCCTTTCCGCCGTCGCCGGTTTTGAAGTCGGGCGCATCAAGGCCGTCTGGGCCAAACTCAAAGTGGGAGAACTCGCCGCGGCGAGCGCCGCGGTATCGCAGCCCACCGCCGGCGCCGTTAATGCGGAATTCGCCGAGCTTACGCGCTTGGCTCCGCAGCAGCAAGCCGAGCAATTGCTCGAGCTCGCGATTCGCCGGCAGCAAGCCTCGCTCGAACTGATCCGCCAAAACGCGGATAGCTGGCGCGGCCGCCTGCAAAATACGGATCACTTGTTCGATCTCGTGCTCACCGCGATGAAGTCCGACGATCTTCGCGTGCGCGGCGCAGCTATCGAGGTCGACCTCGCCGCCAACAATTTGAGCAAGACGCCCAAAACCGTGGCGCGCCTGGTGAAATTGATTCGCAAAGATCCAACGGAGCGTCCCTTCGCTCTGTGGCGCCTCGGCGCGCTGGGAAATCGCGGCGTGCAGCCAAAGCTCGTGCTCACGTATCTGCTCGCGTTCGCGCGTGATCCCAACGAGCAAACGCGCTTCTGGGCCGTCGAGGGCCTCGCCATGCTCGGGACTGACGGCGCGATCGATCCGCTGCTGGATCGTTTCGCGCATGATCCTTCGCCGCGCGTACGCCAGCGTGCCGCCGTCGGCATCGCTGAATCCGGCATGCTCACGCATGAACAGCGCTTCGCCGCCGTCCCTGATCTGCTGAATCTTCTTGACGACGATGCTCTCGACTCCGACACGCGCGGCTGGGTTTACGGCGCGCTTCGCCTCATCACGGGTGAGCCGCTTGGCAATAACGCGCAAGCCTGGCAGCGATGGTGGGCGCACCACGATTCCAAAAAGAAATCACGCTCGCCTAAAGGCGTAATCTTCGCGTAGCGCAAAGCCGCTCGCGCAAACTGCGATCTTCCCGTAGCGCAAAGTTGCTCGCCGAAGCAGCCATCTTCGCGCAATTCAACGCGGCCTTCTAAGTTTTCTTCTTCCAACTTCGAACCTCCAATTTCGAACCTTTAGCTTCGAAGTTCCAATTTCCAACTGCGGTTGTTGTATATTGGCGCGCACCAACTTTGGAGGCGCTATGAGTCTGTGGTCACGCCGCAAATTTTTTCTCACCTCGCTCGCCGGCAGCGCTGCCGCCGGCTTTACCAATCTATTTGAACGCGCAACGCCCGCAGCTGCCGCGAGCAATGGCGCTCGCGCAGTTACGCCCGCGGCGCAAGGGAAGCGCCCGCTCATCATCTCCAGCGCCAACGGAGTCAAAGCGCTCGGCCGCGGCATGGACATCCTCAAAAAAGGCGGCGACACGCTCGACGCTGTTGTTGCCGCCGTCACTGTGGTCGAAGACGACCCAAACGATGACTCCGTCGGCTACGGCGGACTGCCCAATGAAGAGGGAGAAGTCGAGCTCGACGCCAGCGTTATGCACGGCCCCACGCATCGCGCCGGTTCTGTCGCTTCCGTGCGGCGCATCAAGAACGTAGCGCGCCTCGCAAAAACCGTGATGGAGCGCACCAATCACGTGATGATCGTTGGCGACGGCGCGCGCCGCTTCGCCGATGCTGAAGGTTTTGAGGAAATGAATCTCCTCACCGAACACTCCCGCAAAATCTGGCTGGCGTGGAAAGCGTCGAGCTCTTTCAACTGGCGCCCGGGAATTGACAGCCCCGAATGGAAAGAAAAAATGTCGACGCTTTTCAGCGACACGCCCGAAGACCAGGCGCTTCTGGCTTACGCGCAGCGCGTGATCGCCGATCCGCCCACGGGCACGATCCCTTGCATGGCCGTCAACGAAAAAGGCGACATCTCCGCCACCACCACAACCTCAGGCCTTGCGTGGAAAATTCCTGGCCGCGTCGGCGATTCCCCGATCATCGGAGCGGGTTGCTGCGTCGATAACGAAGTCGGCGCCGCCGGCTCCACCGGCAAAGGCGAAGAAAACATCAAAATCTCCGGCGGCCACACCATCATCGAAATGATGCGCAAGGGCACCTCTCCCACCGACGCTTGCCTCGAAGCCATGGCACGCATCGCGCGCAACTACAACAACGACAAAAAGAAGCTCGCCACTTTTCATATCTTTTTTTACGCGCTGAATAAAGACGGCGTGCACGGCGCAGCGTCTCTGTGGCGCAACGCGTACGACAAGGAACGGCGCGCCACGTATGCGGTCCATGACGGCACGGAAGCGCGGCTCGTTGATTGCGCCACTTACTTCAACGAGACCGCTGTCAGCGACTAGCTCTTTCTTGTCTTCGCTGTGCTCTCTGCGAACTCTGTGGTTAAATCTTCTTCTTTGCTCACATGGACCAGGCCAATATTCTCATTATCGGCGGGGGCGTAGTCGGCTGTGCCATCGCGCACGCTGTTTCCCAGCGCTCCGACGACGTGTTCCTAGTCGAGCAAAATCCCAAGCTTGGGATGGCCACCAGCACGCGCAACAGCGGCGTAATTCATTCCGGCATCTACTACCCGAAAAATTCCCTCAAGGCCCGCCTCTGCATCGCAGGCAACCAGATGGTGTATGAGTTTTGCCGCAAGCATAATGTCCCCTTCCGCCACACCGGCAAACTCGTCGTAGCTGCCGACGCGCACGAAGAACCCGCTCTGCTCGCGCTGAAACAAAACGGTGAGGAGAACGGCGTCGAAGGACTTCGCCTCATCGAGCCCGCGGAAATTCGCGCGCGGGAGCCGCACATCGCCGGAGTCGCCGCGCTCGACGTCCCCTCCACCGGCATCGTCTCCGCCGAAGATCTCGTCCGCACCTACGCACGCCTCGCCGCCGATCAAGGCGCGAACATCGTGCAGCGCGCAAAAGTAATTTCGCTCGAAGCTCGCCCCGGGGCAATCCGCGTCGGGCTCCGCATCGGCGACGAAGAAGATTCGCAGGACGAAACGATCGAAGCGCGGTGCGTCATCAACGCCGCCGGCCTCTACGCCGACGAAGTTGCCGCCCTGCTCGGCAACACGTCGTGGAAAATTTATCCCGTACGCGGTGAATACTGCGAGATTCGCGGGCCGCGCCGCACGCTCATCAACAATCTGGTCTATCCGCTCCCGCACGCCGACGCACTCAGCCTCGGCGTGCACTTCACAAAAACGTTGTGGGGAACGGTGCTCCTGGGACCAACAGCGAAATATGTGGACGCGAAAGACAACTACGAGCGCGACCGCTTGACCATCGCGGATTTTGTGCAAGGCGCAAAACCACTCTTACCGGAAGTGCAAGAATCTGACTTGCAGCTCGGCTATTCCGGAATCCGCCCCAAGCTCGTTCCGCCCGGAGGCAAAGGCTACGCCGACTTCGTAATCATCCGGGACACGGCTGTGCCGCAAGCCATCCACCTCGTCGGCATGGAGTCCCCGGGTCTAACCGCCGCCCCGGCAATAGCGGCTCACGTAGCCAAAATGGTCGAAGAGATGATGGACTGAAAGGAACCTCCTAAATGGATTCCCGACCAAAGGAGCTAATTCAGTTCAGATTCAATTTCCATGTCGGTGTCTGTTGAAGATAACCAGCTACGGACTCAATGGGATACGTGAAAGACAGTGCATCGAATAGTGTAGGCCTGCAGCTCGCGCTTAGAGCAAGGCATGGATATATTTTCACGTGGCCCAAACGCCCTTTTGCGTTAGATGGCGCGGAGCGCACATCTGACCTAGCCCTCAGGAGGTAACGCTCGTCCGGGAATCGCCTGACCCGAGTATCGGGTTCTTACCTTATTCAAACCCTAGGTAAATCCAGGTACCTATTTTCCAGTGCCCATCCTCCCCTTATTAACTGTGGCGAACCGGCGCGGCAATACCCCGCCCTGCCCATTCGATTCGCCATTCCGGTAGTCATGAGCCCGTTACCGGGACGACATGGAGGATGGGGGAGAGCCATGAAGCGGCGAATATTCCTTCTCAGTCTGGTATTGGCCCTTCCACGGCTTACGCCCGCGGCGAATCTGAACCGCTTCATCGTCCGCTCGACGCTCGGGTCGCAGGCGCTGACACAGCTTTGCGCGCCGCCGACCTTGGGGTGTACGGTTGTCGGCGGGCTGGACGGGAGCCTGAATCGACTCTTTCTCCTTACAACGCCCTCAACGGTGGATCCCACGATCTTTTTGACGGCGTTGAGGGGCACGCCGGGAATCGTCGCCGCCGAGCTTGACCAACTGCTTTCGATGGTCGGCGGACTAAACAAGGTAGTCACCCCCCTACCGTCCGGACTTTCGAACACTACCCTCGTAACGTATTACGGCGCGTCGGTGTGGCAGGGCTACGTTAACCAACCGGCAGCGGCCAAGGTTCAGGTCGCAAATGCACAAAATACGTTCAGCGTGACCGGCGCCGGCATCGTGGCCGACATCGATACCGGCGTCGATCCTAACCACCCGGCGTTCGCGGGTGTCCTTCTGCAGGGCTACGACTTCACTCGAAATCAGGCAGGCGCTTCGGAGATCAACGATTTAACTCCAACGGATTTTCCTGCTTTTCCGCCTTCCGCATGTTCTGGCTCGACTTGTCCTCAACCGGCCATCGTGAACCAGTCCAGTGCCGCGATTCTGGATCAATCTTCCGCAGCTATCTTGGACCAAAACCTCAAGTACGCCGCCTTTGGCCACGGCACCATGGTGATGGGTGTGATCCACCTGGTTGCTCCGCAAGCGAAACTCCTTCCTCTAAAGGCTTTCAATTCGGACGGCACCGGCTACCTCTCCGATATCCTGCGGGCCATCTACTACGCCGTGCAGAACAACGCCAAGATCGTGAATATGAGCTTTGAGTTCAAAGTAAGCTCCCCGGACCCTGAGCTGCAAACCGCAATCAACTATGCCAATCAGCTCGGCGTCGTTTGCTCGGCCTCCGCAGGGAACGACGGACAGAAGAACCCTACTGTCTATCCAGCCGGCTTCACCACCGCAGTCATGGGCGTCGCATCCACCTCTGACCTGGACACGCGTTCCTCCTTCTCGAACTATGGCGATGCGATCGTTTTTGTAGCCGCTCCCGGCGAAGCCATCATTACCACCTATCCGTTCGCCACCTATGCGGCCGGATGGGGAACCTCGTTTAGTGCCCCGTTCGTTTCTGGCGGAGCTTCCTTGTTGGTGAACAAGCAACCAAGCATTACTCATTCCGTGGCTGCGGGTGCGATCGCCAATGCGGACGTAGTGGGGCCGGACTTGGGCCACGGCCGTTTGAATCTGGTTCTTGCGCTTGGCTCGCTTGCTCCGGCACCTTCCTCTGACTTTGGTATTTCCGCCGCCCCCTCGGACGCCTCCATCGCCGCCGGCGAGTCGGCCAGCTATACCACTTCCGTTACGCCTGTGGGCGGATTCAAAGGGACCGTAACGCTAAGCTGCGGCGGCGCGCCCGCCGCGAGCACCTGTTCGATTTCCCCCTCAGAGGTAACTCTTAACGGCAACGATCCCGCAATTGCGAGCGTCACGCTTACGACGACCGCGCGTTCCTTCTTCCCGCTTGTCGCGCCGCGGCGATTTGTTCCGCCGCTCCCGCTTGGGGAACTCCTCGCCAAGCTCTTGGCCTATCTTCTCGTTTGTGCGATGCTTTGGAGACTCGCTCGTATTCCACGTAAGCGTCTCCTCCTGACCGCAGCGGTTGCCCTGCCGATTATGTTGTTGTGCGCTTCCTGCGGTAATAGCAGTTCAAGTTCAAGTACGACTAACCCGCCTCCCACGCAACACGGCGGCACACCGCAAGGAGCCTTTACCATCACCGTGACCGGCGCCTCTGCCAATCTCAGCCATACGGCCAATGTGAAACTGACGGTCAACTGAGCGCAGTCCAATGGCCACTCACGTCGCCAAAATGGTCGAAGAAATGATGGACTGAACGTCAGCTATTCCACAGCGATCCGCAGGAATTTCTTCTTCCCAAAGCGTATGCGATAGGAATTCGGCTGCTCTAGGTTCAATTTGGACGTGGGATCGCCAATCGGCACGCCATCGATTTCGAATCCGCCTTGCTTGATCACGCGTTCCGCTTCTGATGCAGAAGGCACCTGTTCCAGCAGAGCCAGGATTCTCGACCATTTTTCCGATCCGCTGGAAAGTGGCAGGGTCACTTCCTCCGCGATGGCCCCAGGCTTTAGAAACGTGGCATGCACTCCGCCCGCGACGCGCTTCAACCGAATCTCCGGTATTTCCTCCGGCGCCTCGCGATTGCGAAACACGCGCTGGAAATTATCCGCCGCCTGCTTCGCGGCGTCCCTTCCATGAAATTGGCCGATAATCTCCTGCGCGAGCCGCATCTTCACATCCATCGGATGCGTGGTGCCCTCGGCAACCGTCTTGCGTATTTCCGCGATCCACGATTCGGTGCGGTCAGTCACCAGCTCCCAATACGTCCACATCAGTTCGTCGGAAATGGACATGAGCTTGCCAAACATTTCTCCCGGCGCTTCCGTGATGCCCACATAATTTCCCAGGCTCTTCGACATTTTTCGCTGCCCATCCGTGCCCACCAGGATCGGCATGGTCATGCAGACTTGCGATTCCTGTCCGTATTCCCGCTGGATTTCGCGCCCCATCAGCAAATTAAATTTTTGCTCGGTGGCGCCTAGCTCCACATTCGCTTTCAGCATCACGGAGTCGTACGCCACTATCAGCGGGTATAGCAGCTCGTGCATGGAGATGGGCTGCTCGTTTTCGAGGCGCGTGCGAAAATCTTCGTGCTCGAGCATGCGTGCCACGCGATATTTCGCGCACAGCCGCACAATGTCGTAGCTGGTCAGCTTGTCGAGCCATTCGCTGTTGTAGCGAACCTCCGTTTTTTTCGGGTCCAAAATCTTGAACACTTGCTCCAGATACGTTTTCGCGTTGGCCTGCACCTGTTCGCGGGAGAGCGGCGGCCGCGTTTCCGACTGCCCGGTGGGATCGCCGACCAGCGCGGTGAAATCGCCAATCAGGAATACGGGCGTATGCCCCATATCCTGAAAATGTTTCAGTTTTCGAATTACGACGGTGTGGCCCAGATGTAAATCAGGGGCAGTGGGGTCCACTCCGAGCTTTGCGCGCAGCGGCTTGCCCGTTTTCAATGATTCTTCAAGTTTGGCCCTCAGCTCGCTCTCACGAATAATTTCCGCCACGCCCTTTTTCAGGTATGCGAGCTGCTCGTCCACCGGTTTGAATTTTGCCTGTGTCATTGGCCTGTTTGGCGCTCCCGTTCAGTTCGTTTTGATTACGCGCCGCCCGACGATTTTGTACTTGCCTTCGAGCACGATGCGCACTGCCTCGGTATAAATCCGGTGCTCCTCGGCCAAAATCCGCGACGACAGGGTTTCTTCCGTGTCGTCATCGCGAACCGGCACAGTGGCTTGCAGCACGATCGGCCCGGCATCCAGATTCTCATCCACAAAGTGCACTGTGCAGCCGGCAAATTTCACGCCATATTCGAGCGCTTGCCGCTGCGATTCCAGTCCCGGAAACGACGGCAGCAGTGAAGGATGGATATTGAGGATGCGGTTCGGAAACGAAGCCACAAAAAAGGGCGAAAGGAGCCGCATGTATCCGGCCAGGCAGACCAAATCCACTTTGTGCTCGTTCAAGACCGCAACAACTTGCCGGTCGTACGCCTCGCGTTCCAGCCCTTTCGAAGGAATCACCCGCGCCGCAATCTTCCGCTCTTTAGCCTTCTCAATTCCGGGCGCGCCCTCCCGATTGCTGACCACTACGGCAATCTCCGCGCCCGGTATGCGCCCCGCCGCCACGCTGTCCGCCAGGGCCTCAAAATTTGACCCGCGCCCGCTCAGCAGCACGCCTATGCGCTTAGCCATAAACAAAGAAACCTAGCACACAAGCCGCAGCCCACAAAATGCCTCCCTTGCAGCACCGATCTGCCGCAATCGAAGCAGGTTCAGGTTCCTCGGGCAGATGGGGCGGGAAGCTTCTCGGCAGCCCATATTGGCGCTTGTTGCCGGGCAAGGCGATTGCAAAATGGCGGCACTATGAAAACCACATCTTCGCGCAGAACGACCAGTTCGCGCGCCACCGCACCTTCGCGGCCGCGCGGGCCCCAGACGAATGCGGTGCATGCCGGTGAAGGGAACAAGCATGGTGTGGGCGTGGGAGTGGGCACGCCGATCGCGCGCACTAGCACGTTCACGTTTTCTTCGACGGCGGAGATGAAGTTGTGGGCGGAAGGCAAGAGCAAAGCGTACATCTACACGCGCTATGGCAATCCCACGCTCGCGATTGCGGAAGGAAAAATCGCGGCGCTGGAAGGCGCGGAAGCCGCGGTCGTCACCGCGTCGGGGATGGCGGCGATTTCGAGCGCGCTGCTCGGCGCGCTGAAATGCGGCGATGAATTAATTTCCACCGCGCAACTCTACGGCGGAACTTATCGCTTGATGCGCGATGTGTTCCCCGACATGGGAATCAAAGTGCATCACGTGGGGACCGACCTTGCCGGAATTGAAGAGCTGGTCAATCCGCGCACGCGAGTCTTGTACGTGGAAAGTCCAACGAATCCTACTGTGCGTTTGGTCGATGTTGAGAAAGCTGCGCAGTTTGCGAAGAAGCACAAACTCGTTTCTATTATCGACAACACTTTTGCCACTCCCGTTCTACAGCAGCCCATCAAACTCGGGTACGACATGGTGGTGCACAGTGCAACGAAGGCGCTGGCTGGCCACTCTGATGTAATCGCGGGCGTGGCCGTCGGAAATAAGAAATGGATGGAGCGCGTGCAGCACATGGTGATTTATCTGGGCGGCTCCATGGACCCGGAAGCGGCGTACTTGCTAAATCGCGGGATTAAGACGCTGGGACTGCGCGTTCGAAAACAAGGCGAGAACGCCATGGCGGTTGCAAAATTCCTGGAGAAGCATCCGAAAGTGGCGCGTGTGTTTTATCCAGGGCTAGCTTCGCATCCGGATCACAAATTGGCGAAGCGGCAAATGCGCGGATTCGGCTCCATGCTGGCGTTTGATTTGAAAGGCAGCTTGCCGGCGGCGCGGCGCGTTTGCGATCGCGTGCAATTATTTTTACTCGCGGCCAGCCTTGGCGGCGTGGAATCGCTGGTGGTTTTGCCGGCTTATACTTCGCACTACAACATGACCGCGGAAGAGTTGGCGCGCGGCGGCGTGACTCCGGGGATGGTGCGCGTGTCGATCGGCATCGAGGATGCCGAAGATCTTATTGCGGATTTGCAGCAGGCGCTCGCTTAGGTCTCACTTTCCAGTTCTACAAAAAATTCTTAGGCTTTGACCGGTGCGGGGACAGGGACGGCGTATTCCTCTTTTACGGGGAGCATGGACTTCACGATGTCTTCGAGCTCGTGGGAGCTTTGCACATGTTCGGGATAATTGTGGACGCTCGTCTCGAAGGTGCCGCCGTGCTTGGCGCGGACGCTTTGCAGCTCTTCTTGCAGGCGCACGGCGATGCGCTTGGCGTTGAGCGTATCGGTTTCGGGGAGGACGAGGCCGAAAAGGTCGGGGGCGAGGCGATAGATCGAATCGGTGGGGCGAAGCTTGCGAGACATGGCTTTGGCGGCGTCGCCGAGGGCGGAAGTGTTGTCGGTGCCGGCGGAAGCGACGCCGAGCTTGACCCTGACAAGCAGCAGGGTGAGGTTGCGCTGCATGGTCATGGCGCGGCGAAAGTCCATGGTGAGGCGATCCCAGAAGTGATTGATGTCCGGCATGTTTTGCAGCAGATCGGCGCTGGCTTGCAGGCGCAGTTCGATATTGCGCTCGAGCTCTTCGAGAATTTGCTGCTTGAGCTTGCGGACGGTGCGTTGACGCTCGAGTAAGTAGCCGATGAAGAGAAGGGTGAGCACGCAGAAGCCGAAGAAGGCGACGCGGAGGGTCCACTTATTGGCGGCATCGGCGTGGACAAAAACGAGCGGGTACATGAAGACGGCCAAGCCGCTGGCCAGCACGAATACGAAGACGGACGCGACGATGGTGAGCTGCAGCTCGCGGCGTTCGAGACGGTCGAGTTCTTTCCGATTGATGGTCGCCATGCCTGTTTCCACCTGTCCGCTGAGAGACGGGCAGCGCCCGAAAAGCAATTCGGTGCGTCCTGGCAATGGTGGCGGGGAGGGGAGCTTGGCGCAATAGGCTCGCGGTACCGAGGTAGCGGAAGCGATAACTGCGGGAGCTGATTGGAAAGGCGCGTGCTTCGGAGGAACATGAGCGGACCTCCGGGCGAGAGTCTAGCGCAGAATGGGCGTGGTGCGGGGGGTGACAAAGATGGAAGGTGGCTTGACGGATAGTCAGGGGAACTTATACCATCTGGTCGCCGAAGTGATGCGAGTCCATTCTGGGTGCCAGGGGAAGTTGTCGGGGGAACCGGGAGTGCGTTGCGTATTTCTGGAACAGTCCGCGGGACTGGTCTGGTTCGTAGCGAACCGGAACCCCAATCGTCTTGCCTGTTGTTGAAGCCGCGAACGTTTCGTAACTTCAAATCCATCAACGAATTAGAGTGAGGTCCTGTCGATTGTTACAGGATATTCACATTCGTTTGACGCAACAGTAAGACGCGACTTCTATCTTCTGGCCGCACGGGTGGTTCGCATACTCACCGGTATTGCGTCGAATTTTGCTTCAAAGAGAGAGGCGATGAAAAAATTTGCAGCACTAACACTGTCGATTTTCTTGATCTATGGAACAGCGCTGGGGGATACACCGAAGGAGGCTGATGCGCCGCCTGCGAAAGCTGGCAAGGCTGCGAAAGCAAAAGCGGCGAAGAGCGCAGAAGCAACAGAAGCGAGGTTTGCCGCGGAGCTGGAGGAGCTGCGCCAGACACTGCAATCGCAGCAGGAGCAGTTGCAATTGTTGAAGGAAGAGCTGGCCAAGCGCGACCGGCAGATTGATGTGGCGCGCGATGCAGCGGCGGCGGCGAATAGTCGTGCCATCGAGGCGACCAGCAAGGCCGCGAAAGCGGTGAGCACGAGCGCGGAAGTGAAGAGCGCGGCGAGCTCGCTGAATTCGACGGTGAGCGACTTGAAAGTGAGCAATGAATCACTGCGCACGACGGTAGCCACCGCGCAGGCAGACGCGAAGAAGGCGGAAGAAACCGGACCGGCGACGATTCGCTACAAGGGAGTGAACATCACGCCGGGGGGATTCCTCGCAGCGGAAACGGTGTCGCGCACACGCGCGGTGAGCGGCGACATCAATACGCCGTTCACGGGCATTCCGTATCCGGGGAACTCGCTGGCGCGAGTCTCGGAGAATAACTTCACGGCGCGGCAATCGCGGGCGACGTTGCTGGTGGACACAAAGGTGGGCAGCGCGAAGGTCACCGGATATTACGAGGGTGATTTCCTTGGGGCGGGCACGACATCGAACAACCGGCAGAGCAACAGCTACGTGTTCCGTCAGCGCCAAGTGTGGGGACAGGTAGCGCTCGAGAACGGGTTGTCGTTTACCGGCGGGCAGATGTGGACGCTGGCGACGGAAAACCGAAAGGGAATCCAGAACCGTCAGGAAGCGTTGCCAATGCAGATCGACCCGCAATACGTGGTGGGCTTCACGTGGGCGCGGCAGTACGCCTTCCGGGTGGTGAAGGACTTCGGCGGAAAAGTGGCGTTGGCGCTTTCCATCGAAGGACCGCAGGCTACCCTCGGCGGGCGTGGGTTCACAACGTTCACAAGCACTTCGGCGACGGGCGCGGTGACGACTGCGCAGAACTTCTTTATCAACGCGCCGGGAGCGAACGGCGGATTGTTCAACGCGTTCGATCCCACTGGCTATACCGTGAATAAGGCTCCGGACATTCTTGCCAAGGCCGCATTTGATCCGGGATTTGGGCACTACGAACTATTTGGGATCATCAGCACGTTCCGCAACCGGATCTTTCCTTGCGCGGTAGCGGGAACGAACGCGGGGAATACTCCAGCACCGGCGACACCAACGGTGGTGACATGCCCAGTGACGGGAACGCCGGTACGGAGCGCCGTCGGCGCATTTAACGATACGCGAGTCGGCGGCGGTCTGGGCGCGAGCGCGCGTTTGCCGCTGTTGAACAAGAAGCTGGACTTTGTGGTGAAGGCAGTAGCGGGAGACGGCATCGGGCGTTATGGCTCGGCGCAGCTTGCGGATGAGACGTTCCGTCCGGACGGTACGGCGGCGCTGATTCGCACGGCGCACGGTTACGGCGGGCTTGAGTTCCACCCGCATGCCAAGCTGGACGTTTACCTCTATGGCGGATCAGAGTATGCGTGGCGCGCCGCGTACACCGGTTACACGACGATTGCGGTGACAGCGACTCCTGCGATTCCCGCAACGGCGACATCACCGGCAATTCCTGCAACCACGAACACGACGATTTCGCTGACGGGCATCGGCGGATACGGCTCGCCCGCTGCGAACAACAGCGGATGCAGCTCGGAAGGGCTACCGTCAAGCTCCTTCACACCTTCCGCAGGCGGGACGTGCGCGGGAGACATCCGAGTCATTACCGAAGGCACGCTCGGTTTCTGGCACAAGTTCTACACCGGGCCGAAGGGCGGCTTGCGCTGGGGCATCCAATATTCGTACTTCACGAAGAGCGGATGGTCGGGGAGCGGCGGTCTGCCGGCGGGTACACCGGGGATTTCGCCGAAAGCAACGGACAACATGATTTGGACGTCGTTCCGTTACTACATACCTTAAATCGGTAGAAGAGTAAAAAAGCAAAAGCGTGTAAGAAGAGGGCAGCTCGGCGTTAGCTGCCCTCTTCTCTTGTTTTCACGGTGCAGTAGGCAAACCGTTGTCCGACGGGCGAGCGCTGCCAGACCCCCCGGTTAAGAATGTGACTGGTCGTAAGTGCTGGCAGGCATTAGTGTTAGGCGGCGAACAAAGGAAGGTTAGGTTTCAACAGAAGCTGCGCCGATTGTAACAATGCTGTAACACAGGAGAGGGACACTGTCGCATCAGGCGGGTAAATCAATCGATGGAGAGAAATGCATGAAGCGAATCGCAGGAATTTTCCTGGTCGCCCTGGTTGTTGCCAGCGTGGCTTCGGCGCAAGCGCTGTTAATCAACGGAGCGGGCGCGACGTTCCCCAACCCGATTTATTCGAAATGGTTTGACGAATATCACAAGAACAATGGAAACATTCAGATTAATTATCAGTCGGTCGGCTCTGGCGCGGGAATTAAGCAGGTGACGGACGGCACTGTGGATTTCGGGGCGTCTGACGGGCCGATGAATGACGAGCAACTGAAGGCGTTTCAAGAGAAGCATGGATTTGGGATTTTGCATTTTCCGACAGTGCTGGGCGCCGTTGTCCCGATGTACAACATTCCGGGCGTGACGGCAGCGCTGGACTTTACTCCGGAGGCGCTGGCGGGAATTTTCCTGGGAAAGATCACGAAATGGAACGATCCGGCGATCGCCGGGGCGAACAAGGGAGTGAACCTGCCGGGGAACGATATTGTCGTCGTGCATCGTTCCGATGGTAGCGGGACGACATATGTGTGGACGGACTACCTTTCAAAGGTCAGCGAGGAATGGAAGAACAAAGTTGGGAAGGGCACGTCGGTGAATTGGCCGGTGGGACTTGGCGGGAAGGGGAATGAAGGCGTGACCGGACAGATCAAGAATGCGCCGAATTCGATTGGCTACGTGGAATTGATCTACGCCGTTTCGAACAATATTCCGTACGGAAATGTGAAGAATTCGTCTGGGAGTTTTATTAAGGCCGACCTTGCCAGTGTCAGCGAAGCCGCAGCGGCTGCCGCTAAGACGATGCCGGACGATTTTCGAGTGTCGATCACCGATCCAGCGGGCAAGAAGGCTTATCCGATTGCGAGCTTCACTTGGCTGCTGATTCCGGCGAAATTCTCGGACGCGGCGAAGCGTGACACCATGAAAGGCTTTCTGAACTGGATGCTGGCGGACGGGCAGAACTACGCGGAGCAGTTGTCTTACGCGAAGCTGCCGAAGGAAGTGATCGCTAAAGAAAAGAAGGCGCTCAGCAGCATTCAGTAGCGGCGCCGTTTTAAGGAAGCAATGGCTGCAACTACCTCGGTTCCGAGCGCGAGCCCGATTTCGGGCTCGCGGTCTTTTGTAAGGCGGCTGCGCGAAGGAGATGAAGTCGCGCGGCTGATTACCTTTTTGTTTGCGGTGTCGGTAGTGCTGGTCACTCTGTTGCTGATTTTCGCCTTGTGGCAGGGCTCGGCGCTGGCGCGGCACAAGTTTGGCTTGCAGTTCTTTTTCACTCGAGTGTGGGATCCGATCGCGGAGCAGTTCGGGGCGCTGCCGTTCATCTACGGCACCTTGATGACAGCGACGGTTTCTCTGGTGATTGCGGTGCCGCTGGGCATCGGGGCGGCGATTTTCCTGGCCGAGCTTGCGTCGGCGCGATTGTCGGACGCGCTGGAGTTCTTCATCGATTTGCTGGCTGCGGTGCCGAGCGTTATCTACGGACTGCTCGGCGTTTTTATCGTGGTGCCGTTGATGCGGGACTACGTGCAACCCGGGCTGAAGGCGACGCTCGGATTCCTGCCGCTATTTTCTGGGCCGGCATATGGGGTCGGGTTTCTGACGGCAGGAATCGTGCTGGCAATCATGGTAATCCCGTACATAATTTCAGTGTCCCGCGAGGTGCTGATGTCAGTACCGCGGGACCAGCGGGAGGCGGCGCTGGGACTGGGCTCGACGCGGTGGGAATCGACGTGGAAAGTGGTGGTGCCGTTTGCGCGCACGGGTATCATGGGATCGATCTTTCTGGCGCTTGCGCGCGCCCTGGGCGAAACGATGGCGGTGACGATGGTCATCGGGAATACGCCGACGATTAGCGCCTCGCTATTTTCGCCGGGGTACACGATTGCGGCGGTGATCGCAAATGAGTTCACGGAAGCGACCGGCGATCTTTACCTGCAGGCACTGGTTGAGCTGGGGTTGGTGCTGTTTCTGTTGACGTTTTTATTGAATGGCCTTGCGCGGCTGCTGATTGTGATCACCTCGCAGCGCGGCAGCGGGACGGCTCACGCATGAGCCCGCGGCTGCGCTGGCGGAAGTTCGTGAGCGGTTTCATGCTGGCAATGACAGGGGTTTGCGCGCTGGTGGCCGTCAGCGTTCTGTTTTTCATCCTTGGGTACCTCGTCTATCACGGAGGAACGTCGATCAATTGGAGCTTCTTCACGAAGCTGCCAACGCCGGTGGGGGAGACGGGCGGCGGGATGGCCAACGCGATCGTGGGCAGCGCGAAATTATTGCTGGCGGCCTCGTTGCTGGGCGTACCGATCGGCTTTCTGGGCGCGATTTACCTGGCGGAATTCAGCGGAAGCAAAGTGGCGTTCGTCGTGCGTTATGCGGCGGATTTGCTGAACGGCGTGCCATCGATCGTGATCGGGATTTTTGCGTACAGCCTCGTGGTGCTGCCGTTCAAACATTTCTCGACGCTGGCCGGCGGCTTCGCGCTCGGCTTGATGATGGTCCCCATCACGCTGCGCAGCACAGAGGAATTTCTGCTGGCGGTACCGCGCGCTCTGCGTGAAGCGGCAATGGCGCTGGGGGCGAGCAAGTGGAAGACGATTGTGACAGTAATCGTGCCCGCCGCGTATCGCGGCATTCTTACGGCGGTGCTGCTGGCGTTCGCGCGCGTGGCGGGAGAAACGGCGCCGCTGCTGTTCACAGCTTTTGGGAATCGATATTGGAGTCCCGGTTGGAATCAGCCGACGGCGTCGCTTCCGGTGATGATTTTCACGTATGCTGTCGCGCCATACGAGGATTGGCATCGCCAAGCGTGGGCGGCGGGGTTGGTTCTGCTGGGATTGATTCTAGTTATCAACATTGTTGCGCGGGCAATTCTGGCTCGCGGCATCGCGGTTCCGAGGGCGTAATATGCATGCATCCGTGAGGCCGGCAGTGTCTTTGAACATTACACCAAGCCAAACCGGGGCGATTGGTCGCGAACCGATAGCTGCTTTGCCGATGCGCATGAACATCAGCGAGTTGAACTTCTTCTACGGGCCGAAGCAAGTCTTGTTTGACATCGGCATGGGAGTAGCGGCGAGCAAGGTCACCGCGCTGATTGGGCCATCAGGTTGCGGGAAATCGACGTTGCTACGGACACTCAATCGCATGCATGAAACGGTGCGCAATGCGCGGCTGAAAGGGGAAATCCTTCTGGACGGGCAGAGCATTCTGGCGCAGGACGTTACGCAGTTGCGGAGGCGCGTGGGGATGGTGTTTCAGCGGCCGAATCCATTTCCGAAATCGATTTTTGAGAATGTTGCGTACGGGCTGCGTATTAACGGATCAAAACTGCCGATTTCCGAAGCCGTAGAAAAGAGCTTGCGGCACGCGGCGTTGTGGGACGAAGTGAAGGACCACCTGCAAAAGTCGGCGTATGAGCTTTCTGGCGGTCAACAACAGAGGCTGTGCATTGCGCGAGCGCTGGCGGTTGAGCCGGAGGTGCTTTTGCTGGATGAGCCCTGCTCAGCATTGGACCCCATCAGCACGGCGAAGATCGAGGAACTGCTCGTGCAGTTGAAGGACCTTTGCACGATTGTGACGGTGACCCACAACATGCAGCAGGCGGCGCGAATCAGCGATTTCACGGCGTTTTTGTTGACGGGGCAATTGATCGAGTTCAGCCCGACGCCACAGTTGTTCACCACGCCGGGGGACGCGCGGACTGAGGCGTATATCACCGGGCGCTTTGGGTGAGCTTGGGCAAGATTGAGTTCGGCCAGCGGTTCTAGGTTGAAGGGATCGATTCATGGAACGCCACTTCGAGCGAGATCTGAACGAGTTGAAAGAGCGGCTGCTGTGGATGGGCAGCCTGGCGGAGCGAGCCGTACATCAAGCGGTGCATTCGGTGCTGGATTCGGACGAGCAGTTGGCCAAGCGAGTGCTGGACGAAGAAGATGCGATCAACGAATTGCAGATGGAAATCGATGATCGCGTTGTGCAGCTTCTGGCGCTGCACCAGTTAATGGCGACAGACCTGCGGCTGGTGCTGGCGGTGTCTCGCATCAACAACGATCTCGAGCGCATTGGGGACCAGGCGGTGAACATCGCGCAAGCCTCGCTGCGCATTCTGCGGCACCCGCGTGTGAAGCCTTACGTGGACCTGCCGCGGATGAGCGAAGTTGCCGAAGAGATGATGCGCGATTCGCTGAACGCGCTGGTGCGCCGCGACGTGGAGCTGGCGCAAAAAGTTCTGGCGATGGACGACCAGGTGGATCAGTTCCGCGACCAGATCTTCCGCGAGTTGCTCAGCTACATGATGGGAGATTCGAGCGTGGTCTTTCCGGCGTTTGAGCTGATCCTGGTGGCGAAAAACCTGGAGCGCATCGGCGATCACGCAACGAACATCGCCGAGGATGTGATCTACATGGTGCAGGGGCAGGACGTGCGGCATCCTACAGTGGATCGGCGCTGACTCGCGGCGTCAGCCGCGAGAACCTCTGTGGTAGAGAGGCCGCGACTAAGCTGGTGGTTTGGCCTCTTGCTTTTGGTCGGCTGACTTGGACTCGTGCTTGGGTTGCGTCGGCGGGCCCTCTGGTTCACGGCAAGCTTTGCGTGCAGAATCCAGGTTCTCCTGCTTATAGTTCTTTTCCAAGATCATTACGCGAACTCCCTGTGCCTGAAACTCTTGCAGTTCTTTGCCCTTGTAGCTTGGCTTAGCCTTCTGGAAGTTTATGGCATCTACATGGTCATATTTTGCTCCAGGAGCTATCGGTATACCAATCAGGGCAGTCCAGAGGAGACGCCTTCCTACGGTGCCTTTATGCTTCACAACCAAGCATGGTTTAGTATTGCCTATGGGTTCAGGCGCGGCCTGTTTCTGTTCCTGACTCTGCGCTGGGATGGACGACACGAGAATCGCCAACGTAAACCAAGCGAAGTGCTTCATTTTCTTTCTCCTTGGTCGCTGCGGCTTAGCCGCTGACGCAGCCTAAGCGATATTGCGTTTGTTCAATCTTCACCCGGTCCCATGGTCTCCCGCATGGCCTGAAATGCGTCTGTCCTTCTTCGCATTTTCCCAATGACTGTCGGGATGCATGAGGACGACTCGCCTGAAATACATGATTTTCTCCGCCGGGTGAGATTGCGCGAACATTAGTGCTAACACGGTTAGCTACAATCCACCGGACCTTTGCGTTTGATCGCGACTGTAGCCATGCATTCTGCTTGTGGCAAGCGACATGGAGCGACAATCCCCTTCCGAAAGCGAATGTCGCACTTTGCCGCGTGGATGGACGCGTCCCCGACTCGCTGCGGCGTGGTATGGCGGCAGAGACCTGCGTTCCCAGAGAACCGGCAGGAACTTATTGTTGGCGCGCTCGCTGGCGCCAGATCAGCAGGGCCGCTGCCGCGAGTGAACTCAGGATGGAAAGAATGCCGCCTATCGTGCGATCGACGGTCCGCGCGAAACGCACCGTAATACGGGATTTTCCGGCGGGTATGGAGATGATCATTTGGCCTGAGTCTTCTGCTGACGCGGGCTGAATGCGAGAGCCATTTACCTCAACTTGCCAGGCCGGATAGTTCAGCAGCCGCAGCGCTAACCGGGCGGGGCGGGGTGATTCGACGCGCACGATTTTGCGCTCCGGCGTCCAGCGTTCAACGACAATGTTCGACGGAGTTGCGGCGACGTTCGCGGCTTGGCTTTCGGCGTCTTCAGGTGGCGGGAGAACTTGCGCGCGCGGCGCCTTCGGTGGGAGGTTGTAATGGTCGTCGCCAATGGGGTCGTACTCGTCGGTGCCGTCGAAGCCTTCTCCGCTGGCGATAGCGGCGCGGAGGGTGGAGAAGCCTTCGTCGTCCCACCAGGTGTGCTGCGCCAGAAAGACCGCGGTGCCGGTAATGAGCGCAGCGACAGAGATAATCCAGAGCCAGCGAAGTCTTCGCCGCGAAAACGCCGCCGCTAGGAAGTAGACGAACGGAACAGTAAGAATCGACATCCAGCGCCATGGGAATTGTACGAAGCGCAACTTCGGGAGCAGTTGCCAAAGGACCGACGCAGGACGCAGCATCAGCGCTGTTGCAACGGCGGCCAAGAGGAGGAGCGCCCTCCAAAGCTGGCGGCCATTGCTGTTCCCGTCTGATTGGCTGCGTTCCCTGCGGGCGGCAATGGCAGCGATGCCGGTGAAAACAATGATCGCCACTGCGATGGTGGAAGCAATGTAATTGAAAAAAGTGTGCTCGGGGTCGTCGATGGCCGTGTACAAGAAATTCTCGGATGGAAGCAACCCGGGCGAGAGCGCTTGCGCGATATTGACCCAGCGCTGTTCGTACGCCGCAGGGACGATATAGAACGCGGCAAGGCCAAAGCCGAGCGCCAATCCGGCCGTGCAGCGGAGCAATGGCGTAAAGGATTTGCGGATCAGAGCCGCCCACGCGAAGAGCAACGTCACGGAATACGTGGCCATGACGCCTGCAGGGGCGTTGGAGAGCCAAACGGCGGCGAATATCGCGGAAAAGAAGACTAACGTCCGCAACCACGATCCGGCGCGAGCCTCTATAACCTCCGCAAGTTGCAGAGCCGCGAGAAAGAGCAGGGGAAAGAAAGCAGACGCCAGCAGTTCAGCGTAGTCGCTGCGGAAATAAATCATCAGCAGGGCGTTGGGGTTCGCGGTGTAGCAGGCGGCGGCGAAAAGCGCCGAACTTCGCGGCAACAGGCGGCGCGCAAACGCAAATGCGGATAGTCCGGCGAAAGTCTGCACCAAAACGATGAAGGCTACTGGCACGTAATCCCACGGAATGAAAAGGCTCAGCGCGGGAGCCAGCAGCCAAGAGAGCGGCGGGTAAAAAATAAACCGCGGCTCGCCGAAACCGTGATTGGCCCAGTCTGCCCAGCGGGGATAGAGAATTCCCTGCCTCCATTGCCCGGCGACGTCGAGCCAGGAGGTGGCGTGGAATTCGAAATCGTGGCCGGACGGGCTGCCGAGCCAGAAAAAGGGAGCCACGATCAGCAACGAAACGCAGAAAGAAAGAAGAAGAGCGAGCCGCCAGCCACCAGAAGGAGCGGCGGCGGGCTTGTCAGGAAGCTCGATAGGCGAGTTCATTCAGGGACAGTTGCTAGCTGGGGCATCAGGGACTCCCGGTCAGCGACGCGGCGCGCTGCGATCATCTCGATAGATCACGCCGTCTTTCATGACGAAGAACACCTTTTCGGTTTGACGGATGTTTTCGAGCGGATCGCCCTGGACAGCAACGATATCCGCGAGCTTGCCGGCTTCCAGCGTGCCAATCTTGTCCTGTAGGCCTAGAAGTTCGGCGTCGGCGAGCGCGGCGGAGCGCAGCGCATCGATGGGCTTCATGCCGAGACCGACCATCAAGTGAAACTCTTCGGCATTGCGGCCATGCTGATAGACAGCAGCATCCGTGCCGAAGCCGATCTTCACGCCTTTAGCCAAGGCGTGTTGGAACATTTGCGAGCGCGCGGCCAGCGCGGCTCGCGTTTTCGCAACAATCGCGGGAGGCAAATACAGGCCTTTGGCGATTTTTTCGCCCAAGCTCTCGCCGGCGATGAGCGTTGGTACAAGATATGTCCCGCGTTGCTTCATCATGTCGAGCGTTTCGTCTTCCATAAAGGAGCCATGCTCGATGGAGTCGATGCCCGCGCGGATGGCGCGCTTGGCGCCTTCATTGCCGTGCGCGTGTGCGGCGGTTTTGCGGCGCAGCGCGTGAGCCTCGTCGACGACAGCGTTCAGCTCTTCCTGTGTGAGTTGCGGCGTGTCGACATCGTCGGTGAGTGAAAGCACGCCGCCGGTCGCGCATACCTTAATAATGTCGGCGCCATACTTGTGGTCGAGACGCACGGCGTAACGAGCTTGATCCGGCCCGTTGATGACACCGTCCAAGGGGTCGCTCTCTCTCCCGAAAAGCCCTTGCCGGAAGCCGCCGCCGTGGTCGCAATGGCCGCCCGTCGAGCCGAGCGCGTGCACGGTGACGAGCATGCGCGGTCCGGGCACGACCCCGTCTCGAATAGCGTTGCGCAAGCCAACATCGAGATAATCGCTGGAGCCGACGTCTCGCACGGTGGTGAAGCCCGCCATTAGGGTTATGCGTGCGTTCGCGCTGGCGTCCAGGGCTTGTTCGGCAACGGTTTTCTGTAACCGGTCGAGCGTGCTCTGCTTCCAATCGTCGGAAAACATCGAGGTGAGGTGCGTGTGAGCGTCGATGAAGCCGGGCAGGAGTGTGGCGTCACCGAGATCGATGGTTTCGGCGCCGGCGGGAACAGCGGCCTTCGCGCCGACACCGGCAATCTTCCCGTCTGTGATGACAATCAAGCCGGGAATTGACAGCGCGTTGCTTTTGCCGTCGAAAATCCGCGCGGCTTTCAGCACGTACGTCTTGCTTGCCTTCTGCGTTTGTCCCAGAGCGGGCAGCACCGGCACCGCCACCAAACCAACAAGCAGCCAGCCACACGATCTGCGCATGGATTCTCTCCTCTTCGGATCTTTCTCGATACGCTTCCCGCCTTGCCCGGAACGCACGACGATAGCTTGCTCGCGGAAAAAGTCAAGGATTGCATGGCGCGCTTTGCGCAGTGAAATCGCTTACTTGAAGCACGACATGGGCAGCGCGGCATTTTTCATGGTTTTCCACACTCTTCCGCAGGGGAGTCCTTCCGTACTATTGACCCCCTTACTATCTGCCCCGACACTGAGCGAGTATGGCCCGTTATTCCGCTTTTTTGGGGCGCAGGGTCGAGGTGCATTACCGCGCCGGCGACGTCCTGCTGCCAGCTGCGGGCATTTTTGTCGCTGATTCGGGTCGTTCCATCTTCCTCGAACAGAGCTTTGTGCAGCGCGGTCAGCAAAAACACTTCCGCTGGGAAATTCCGTATCAATATATTGTGCGTTTGGAAGAAAAGACCGGGGACGAAGAAGGTGGCGACCCAGGCAAGGCAAAAGCGCCTGCCGTGAGCAAGGAGCCAAACGAGCAAGTTTCTCGCGCCGCGGTCAGCGCTTCCGGCGGCGCGCCCGGACTGCTCCCGCTGCGAAATCGGCCAAAAACCGCTTAGATCATTCTCAAAGGCGGCTCTCCCGAATTAGCCAACGATTGGCTGGCAAATGCATTCCAGCATCTCTCGCCGACCTGTACAATCGACTCGGGTCCTAGCTTCGCGACACACCCCCGTATAGGAGACGTCTCGTGGAATCCGCCGCCAGTTCCAAAACAAAAGTTGGCCTGATTGGTCTTGGTTTAATGGGCCAGCCGATCGGCATGAATTTGTTGAAAGCCGGTTATCCCTTGACCATTTGGAATCGCACGATTTCGCGCGCGAATGAGTTGGTAGCTATGGGAGCAGCGCTGGCGACGTCCCCGAAAGAAGTCGCCGCGGCGTCGGATGTCCTGATAACCATTGTCAGCGACCCGCCGGCGCTGGAGAGCATCCTTTGGGGAACAAACGGCAAAGATTCCGGCGCACTGGCTGGCCTCAAACCGGGCAGCACTTACATCGACTCCAGCACTGTGTCGCCTGCGCTCGCGAGAAAAATTGCCTCGGCCTGCGCCGAACGCAAAGTGCGCTTCCTCGATGCGCCGGTCACCGGCGGCGACTGGGGCGCGAAGAAAGGCGAATTGGTTTTCATGGTGGGAGGGGACGCCGAGACGTTGAAGGCGGTTGAGCCCATACTCGGCGTACTGGGGAAGCGCTGGTTTCATCTCGGCCCGAACGGCGCCGGCCAAACGATCAAGCTGGCGATGAACCTGATTCTCGCGCTGCAAGTAGACGCGCTGGCCGAAGCGCTGGCGCTGGTCACCGGCGCCGGGCTGAAAGGCGAGGGTCTCGTGGAAGTGATGCAATCGAGCATGGCGCGCTCCGGAGTGCTGGACATAAAAGCGCCTAATCTTTTGAAAGGCGAGTACAAACCCAGCTTTCCGCTGCGACTGATGCACAAGGACCTAGGTTTGGCGCTCGACCTGGGCAATCAAATCGGCGTGGCGCTGCCCGCGACGGCAGCGGCGCGCGAGATCTATAGCTACGTAAAAGGCAGCGCGAAGGAAGATTTGGACTACTCGGCGGTGATGAAATTCTGGCGGCGTTAGCCTAAGACTTTCTCTTGCAGGGCTGGGGATTTCTGTCCAAGCAGGCCGACGGCTGCCTCGTAGAGCTTGGCGCGTAATTGATAGCGTTCGTTGGCGCGCGTGATGTAGCGCACCGCGATTTCGATACCGCCAATTACCGGCTTTATGTTGATCGCGGGCGCGGCAGTCTGCGAACTCACGTCTCGCGATCTCGCCGTGCCTTGCCATTCCTTTTCTGCCTGTTGCGCGCCTTCGGCAGTTGCTTCGACCACTTTTTTCTGAATGGCGGCCACGATGGGATAGGGATCTTGCCCCGCAGGCACGACGATCTGCAGCTCGTCCCAGAGCCACTGTCCCGATGTTGAAAAATTGAAGTAGTGGCCTTCGATCGCGAAGCTGTTTGTGAATGTCACGCGTCGTCCGGTGGGATGGCTGGAATCGGTCCAATTCCCGGTTTCGAGCAGAACCGTATGAAACATCCCGAGTTCGACTACTTCACCCGTCACGCCATTGATTTCTACCCAATCGCCCAGGCGGATTCCGTTTTTGCCCATTAGCACGAACCAGCCCAGAAATCCCACGATGAAATCCTTTAGCGCCACAGTCAGGCCGGCGCCTGCCAGCCCGAGAAACGTGCCGAGTTGACTCGGGGGCCCAAAGATGACCAGCAAAATGAACAGTACCGCGAAGACCTGCAGCGAAACGCGAGTAACGGTGCGCAACGTCTCCACTTGGCGCCGGTCGAGCGATGTCTTTCCCAGCAAATGCTCGAGCCACCCATCGAAGAACAGGCCGACCAACAGGATTCCAAGAATGATGGCAACACCGATCATGCCGCGGTGCAAAACGGCTCGTTGCTTCGCGGCTACGACAGAGATCCATTTGCCGTAAAGGTCAGCAAGCTGTTTCTCGTCTCCAATCCGTTTATCGAGGATCGTCAGCGCCTTCTGATCTCCGGCGCGGCGCTTGGTACTTTTTACAATTGCGGCGGATTCTTCCCGGCTGCGACTGGCCTGCTCCTGGGAACGAGGAGAGCTTTGGCCGAATTGCTCCGTTTGCTGATTGACTTGCTTCTCAAGTGCAGCGTGCTTTAGAGAAAGCGAAGTTACCGCGGACTCTGCGTCGTGCTTGGCGCGCCGTAACTGCAGTTGCTTCTGGTGCCACGCCGACCATCGCTGCAAACGGTGAATCAGGCCGCGGCCTTCCGCAGGCGCGCTGACGGTAACGCGCGTGGTGTCTGAAGCATGCGACGCAGCTTCGTGCTGTTCCACCATGGCCTGAATGCGGCCTTGTGGATCGCCTCCAGCATGAGTCAAGTCTTGCTTTGCCTCGTCGACCTCGTCTTGGTCCAGCTCAAGCTGGGCCTTGGCTAAGTCGAGCTGGTCGTCCAAAGCGTCTTTCTTGGTGCCGCTCCCTTTTGCTTCCGCGGCCGTCAGCGCGTCGACGCGCTTTTTGTCGGAATCCAGAGCGTCCTCTAATTTTTGCAGACGCGCCTGAATCGTTTTGGCTTGCGCGCTTAAGACGGGCGGGTGCTCCTGCGCGTCGTGCACCGCTGCGGCAAACGCGAGGTCCATCTCATGATCGCTGAGCCTTAAGGCTTCGTCTGCAAACGGCTTTTCCTCGGCGCTGGTCGCCATCTTGGCAAACTGCTGCGCTGTCTGCAGCGGCGTCTGGTCGACAAGTTCAGGCTCAGTAGGGTTCGGGACTGGCGCGACAAGACTCGGCGGCGCCGTGCGGGTGCGAACCAGGGCGTACACCGTGGCACCTAGCAGTAGGAGCAGAATGATGGCGGCTGAGCGTTGCTTTGATTTCATAGAACTCCCAATTCTAACCCTTACCGGGGGTTACGCCAGCGCTTAGCCGTTCGGCGCTGCATATGCTAGGGCGCTTTCGGCACAAGGGGCGAGCGCAAACCTTGTTCCGGCGGCTGCCCGTGGGTACTCTTCGGAAAGAGGATCCATGCCCAATACGCGTCTGCCCAATTCCATTTTCTTCATGCTCGTTGTATTGGGGGCCGTACAGTCCACCTACTACGCACCGCGTATTCCGGAGATTCTCGGCTCGCACTTTGTACGGGGCGGGTTCGTCAATGCCTGGCAAACAAAGACGGCGTTTTTCTCAACGGAGCTGGCGATCATTGTACTGGCGACGCTCGTTTCCTTCGGTATTCCCCGTCTCATCGCGGCCGTGCCGATTTCATTGATCAACCTGCCGCATAAGGAATTCTGGCTCAGCCCCGAGCGGCGCGACGACTCGCTGTCCTATATTCGCGTGTGGTCCGCATGGTTTGGCTGCGCGCTCCTGGCCTTTTTGCTTTTTGTAATGGAGTTAGTCTTCCGCGCCAATTTGCGCACCCCGCCGCAGCTCAACACCGCTGCTTTCGTGCCCGCCATTCTTTCGTTCCTCGCCTTCGTCGCGATTTCAATCATTCGCCTCATTACGCACTTCTCGAAGGTCCCGCGATAGACGCCAGCTACAAAGAAAAACGCCTCCGGGAAACTCGGAGGCATTTTCGCTTATCGGTCTTGCGTCTCGTATTTCGGTATTTCTAGAGGTAATCGCGCGATGGGCCTTCCAGGAAGGCGCGCAGTTTGCGTGACCGCGAAGGATGCCGCAGCTTCCGCAGCGCTTTCGCCTCAATTTGGCGGATGCGTTCGCGTGTGACTGCGAAGGACTGGCCGACTTCCTCGAGCGTGTGCTCGCTCCCGTCGTCCAGACCGAAGCGCATCTTGATCACTTTTTCTTCGCGCGGCGTCAGCGTCTTCAGCACCGACGAGGTTTGTTCCTTCAAATTAAGGTTGATCACAGCATCAGAAGGCGACACCACCGCTTTGTCCTCGATGAAGTCGCCGAGGTGCGAATCTTCTTCTTCGCCGATAGGCGTCTCGAGTGAAATCGGCTCTTGCGCGATTTTCAAAATCTTGCGCACTTTGGACACCGGAATGTCCATGCGCTTGGCGATTTCTTCGCTGGTAGGCTCGCGGCCGAGTTCCTGCACTAGCTGGCGGCTCGTACGCACCAGCTTGTTGATCGTTTCGATCATGTGCACCGGAATGCGAATGGTGCGCGCCTGGTCGGCAATCGCGCGCGTGATGGCCTGGCGAATCCACCATGTCGCATAGGTCGAAAACTTATAGCCGCGGCGCCACTCGAACTTATCCACGGCCTTCATCAAGCCGATGTTGCCTTCCTGAATCAAATCCAGGAACTGCAGACCGCGGTTCGTATATTTCTTGGCGATGGAAACAACCAAGCGCAGGTTCGCCTCGATCAATTCCTTCTTGGCCTGCTCCGCTTCCGCTTCGCCGCGGTGAATGATCGTCAGCGTGCGCTTCAGTTCCGTGAGTCCGACTTCGCTGGCCTCTTCGATATCTTTCAGCTCGGTGCGGCGCGTACGCAGTTCCTTGCGTGCCTCGGCGGCTACATCGCCTTTGGCGACGTCCACGCGGCGCTCCAGGCGGCCCGCTTCGCGCTCCAGTGATTGCAGGCGCTCCACCGTGCCGCGCATCTTGTCAATCAGCCGTTTTTTCTCAAAGGGGTTGAAATCAATATCGCGAACAGCGAGTGAAATTTCCACGCGCGTGCGCGCCACATCCCATTTTGCATGGATATACGAACGTTTCTTGGCTTTCGGCGTCTTCTCCAGCCGGATCGCCTGCTTCAATGCGCTGTCATACAGCTTGGCGATTTTCTCGATGTGTTTGAGGGTCTGTTTGGTCTTGTTCGCGATCTTTTCTTCAGTGAGCTCTTCGTCATCGAACTGCACAATCTCCTTGATGGACCGAACGCCCTTGCGCAGATCATCGCCAACCGCGATGAGTTCCTTGATGACGATTGGCGACCGCGTGATCGCCTTCATGACCACAAGCTGCCCGCGCTCGATGCGCTTGGCGATGGTCACTTCGCCTTCACGCGTCAGCAGCGGGACCGTGCCCATTTCGCGCAGGTACATGCGCACCGGGTCGTTGGTTTTTTCCAACGAGCCGGGCGTTAAATCCAGATCGCTCTCGCCCTCGTGCGCCTCTTCCTTGACCACAACTTCGCGGTCGCCGCCTTCGCCGGACACTTCGACTGCGCGCGCGGCCTTGGCCGACGCCGCATCCTCATAAATCTCGATGCCGTTGCGCTCAAATGTCGTGAGAAGGTCGTCGATCTCTTCCGAGGAATGCACTTCGGCTGGAAGCGAATCGTTTACTTCGTCATACAGCAGGTAGCCGCGCTCTTTGCCGACCGCAATGAGCTGGCGTACCGCATCATATTTCTCTTCAAGACCTACTACCGCCACAAATCCCTCCCCAATTTCACCGTAAGTCCGCCGCGTTCGGCGTTATTCGGGGCAAATCTATTAGATTCGCTGAGACACAAACAGACTCGCTCGCTGGCGCGAACTGTGGGGTACTTTCCCCAGAAGATCGCTCTGTTCATTGACCGCCCTGCGGTCACCAAGAACGTATTTGGAGCCTTGTGCACGCGTAGTTGTCGCTCGCCCGTGCGTCGCCCGCGTCTCGCGCTTGGTGGTTGCCCCTGCCGCTAATCTCCTATGTTAGATGCACTTAGCGGCAAAACCGTCACTCGCGAAACCCTAATACGCTACACGTTTAAGTCCGTTGGCGTCAATGATTTAATTGATGGAACGTTGTGAAAAAATAGCGACCTCTAGCGGGCAGCCGCCAGCCGCCGCATCAGATCCTGCTTTTTTTGCAACAAATCCCGTAGTTCCGGCGCAGCGGGATTAGCTTCGATGCTCCGCTGCACGTCGGCAAGCTGTTTTTCGGCTTGCCTGTGGCGAAGCGCTTCCACGCAACTTTGCGCCTCCTCCCAGGTCAGCTCGCTGGTTTCTTCAAACAGGATTTCGTAGAGCAGCCTACGGTCGCGCTCCTCGAGCGCGGCGGCAATTTCGGTCGCTTGCACTGCCTGCCCGGAAAGGGTGGCGACAATCAGCGCGCCAAAGATCTTCTCAGTTTCAAGTCCATGATAGAGCTGGCCTTGGTGAAGCTGCTGCGCGAGCTCGCCGCGAAAGCCTTCGCCCTCCGCCAGCATGCGAATGAGTCGGCGTTCAATCGGCTTTGCAGCGCGCCCTACCAACTCCGGTTGCGTTTTCACCTCGCTGCGGCGCTCGGCTGCGGCCTTGCTCAGCGCCGCGCGAAGTACCGGTTCGTCCAGGCGAAGTTGCTGTGCGATGCGTGTGGCCCATTCCGAGCGCAGGATTCGGTTGGGAATCTTTTGCACGTACGGCAGCAGGAAATTGACCGCACGCAGCTTGCCTTCCGCGGTCGTCATATCCATCTGTCGGGCTCGAGCAATCAAGTAATCGACGTACGGTGGCGACTCCTTTACCAGCTTCATGTAGGCATCCGCGCCCTGCTCGCGAATGAATTTGTCGGGATCGGCCTTGCCCGGCAGCGCCAAAACGCGCACTTCAAAATCTTGCTCGAGCAGAATCGCGATGGAACGCTCAGTGGCCGCTTGGCCCGCGGTGTCCGGGTCGTAATTCACAATCACCCGCTTGGTGAAACGCCCGAGCAGCTTGATCTGCGGTTCCGCCAGGCTTGTGCCGCAACTTGCCACCACGTTGCTGATGCCTGCGCGCGCCACTGCAATCGCATCCATGTAGCCTTCTACTAAGACGGCGAAATCCGACCGCCGCAATGCTTCCTTTGCGCGGTCGAGGTGATAAAGCACATTGCTCTTCGAATAGATTGGCGTCTCGGGTGAGTTCAGATACTTCGGCTGATCATCGCCCAGCGCGCGGCAGCCAAACGCAACGATTTTTCCGGACTCATTTGCGATAGGAAACGTGATGCGGCGTCGAAACCGGTCAAATAGGCGCCCGCCCTCGCCGCGCGAAACCAAGCCCGACTCTGCCAGCAGCTTCTCCGCGTATTTCCCCTTCAGGTGCCGCAGCAGCACGTCGCCGCCGCTCGGTGCGTAGCCGATCCCGAAGCGATCGATGATCGCCTTGTCCAAGCCGCGATCCTCGAGATAAGCGCGCGCCAGCTTTCCTTCCGCTGTTCCCTGCAACTGATTGACGAAGAACGTCTGCGCTTCTCGGTGCATTTCCACTAGCGTCGTCCGCACGCTGCTCTGCGTGCGCTCCGCGGGCGAAGTGGGTTTCGGCTTGGGGATCGAGATGCCGCACTTTTCCGCGACCAGGCGCAGTGCATCCGGAAATTCGCAACGCTCCATTTCCATCACGAAATTGAAAATGTCCCCGCCCTTGCCGCAGCCAAAACAGTAGAAAATTTGTTTGATCGGGGAAACAGTGAAGGATGGCGTTTTTTCCTGATGGAAAGGGCAAAGCCCGCTGAAATCCTTTCCCGTTTTCTTGAGGCGCACATATTCGCCGACAACCCGAACAATGTCGGCTTGCTGCTTGACCTTCTCCGCAGTGGAACCCGCTTCCGCCATTAGAACCTAGGACCGCAATTCTACAACCGTGACTGCCTTGCCGCCCCGCTCTTCGGTTTCGAAAGATTGTCGCGCGACAAGCGGATGAGTCTTGAGGAACTCGCCAAGCCCTTTGCGCAAAGCGCCTGTGCCGTGCCCATGAATGATGCGCACGCGGGGAATGTGTGCCAAAGCTGCATCGTCAAGGAATTTGTCAACGCGCTCGGTCGCCTGTTCGACGGTCGAACCGATCAGATTGATTTCCTCCGTTGGCTCGCCCTCTCCTCGCTGGGAACGTACCGACACGCTAGCACTTGTCACCGAGGCAGGTCCTGCGGACGGTGTGCCTCGTTCAATGCTGACGATCTCGTCCACGGCCACTTTCATACGCAGGGGTCCAGCTTCGATTTCCGCCGAGGCGCCGTCCAGCCTTCGGAAGATCACCGCCTTGTTGAACCCGCGCACACGAATCCGCGCGCCGGGTTGCAGTCGCTCCGTGCCCACGGCTTCTACTTGTGCAGATGTGCCAAGATCCGCTTGCGAATCCGCAAGCGTCTGCACCACCGCAGCGTTCAGCTCTTCCCGCGCTTCGCTGCGAACATCTTGCACCTTGCGCCGCGCGGATTTTTCCATTTGCCCGCGCAAGTCGCGTTCCTTCACCGCCTCGACCACACGTGCGACGTTCTCGTCGAAGCGCTTTTGCATCTCCACAAATTTCTCTTCGAGCTCTCTGATGCGCTTCTGTTGCCGCTCGACCCACTTGGTGCGCAACTTCGCGCGTTCCTCTTCCAAAGCGTGCCGTTCTGCGGTCATTTGCTGTTGCATGCGATCCAGCTCGTCGCGGCTGCGGTGCAAATACGCAATCAGGTCCGCGGCTTCTCGCGATTCCGGCGTAAGCAACGTCTTGGCGCGTTCGATAATCGAAGCCGCCAGCCCTAGCCGCTGGGCGATTGCAATGCCACTCGATCCGCCCGGCACGCCTACCATCAAACGGTACGTTGGCCGCAGGTGTACGTCATCGAACTCCACTGCTGCGTTCACCACGCCCCCCGTTGTCGAAGCGTATGTCTTCAAACGATCGTGATGCGTGGTCGCCAAAACGATACAGTTCTTCGCGCGAAATTCATCCAGCAACGCCACCGCCAGCGCAGCACCCTCTTCCGGAGCCGTGCCCGTGCCCATCTCATCCGCCAGCACCAAAGACTGCGGCGTCGCGGCCTGCAGCATCGACTTCAAATTCAGCATGTGCGCCGAAAACGTGGAAAGATCTGCGGCGATCGACTGCTCGTCGCCAATGTCCACCAGCACGCGGTCAAACAGGGGCAGCACCGCGCGCTGCGCCGCAACGGGAATTCCCGATTGCGCGGACAGCACCGCGATGCCCGTGGTCTTCAGCGCCACGGTCTTGCCGCCGGTGTTCGGTCCGCTGATCACCAGAACGCGCTCGTCTCGTCCGAGCGCAAGGGACATCGGCACGATCGCGCGATTTTCGCGCCGCAGCTTGTCTTCCAGAACAGGATGCCGCGCCGCTTCCAGCCGCAACTCGCCTTGCGCGGTAAATTCCGGCATCGCCGCATCGAAATCCCGCGCGAACCGCGCCCGTGCAAAGACGCTGTCTAGTTCTGCAATCGTCTCCGCGGCAGCGATCAGCGGCCCGCGCAGCATCTGCAAGCGCTCCGTCAACTCACGCAGAATGCGCAGGATTTCTGCGCCTTCCTCTTCCGCAAGCTGTACAAGCTGGTTGTTCGTCTCCACCGTCTCGAACGGCTCGAGAAAAACCGTTTGCCCCGTTCCACTGGTGCCATGCACGATCCCGGGCACGCTTCGCCGGTTCTCCGCGCGTACCGGAATCACGAAGCGATCGTTGCGCAGCGTGACATAGTCCTCGCCGGCCTCCGCGTTTCGCGCGCGCAAGATTTGTTTCAGCGCTTTCTGAATTGATTCGCGCGTCTGCGTGATGCTCCCGCGAATCCTGCGCAACGCCGGAGACGCATCGTCGCTGATCTCCCGGTTTGGCAGCACGCAGCGGCGAATCGCCGCCAAGGCATCGCGAAAGTCGGCGAGAGACGTTGCGCGCGCCGCCAGCAGCGGAAACTTCACAGCCTCCTCGCGAAATTGCTGGCGCAGCCATCCCGCTGTCTCCAGCAGCGACGCCGCGTCCAGCAGCGCGCCCGCATCCAGCACTACTCCTGGGCCTTCGATGCGCTCGAGCCATTGCTGCGGGTCGGCCAATCCGCCAAACCCGAGTTCGCGCCCTGCGCGCAGCCATTCTTGCGCTTCACGAATTTGCGCGAACGCTGTTTCCAGTGCCGGCTGGTCAATGCCAGGCTCCAGCGCGTCCACGGCACGCTTGCCGAGCGCACACGTCGTGCGCAGCCGCAGCAACTCCCGCAGCTTGTCAAATTCCAAAACGTCTTGCGCTGTTCGTGCCATCGTTTGCTACGTCAATATCTCTTTTAGATGATGCGCCGCTTCCTTCGGCGTCGCGGCCACATGGATCAGCCGCCCATTGGCCTCGCCCCAGGGTGAGTGGTGGCCCAATTCCACTTCGCGAACACGTTCAATGATGGGTGACCAAAAATCTCCCAGCACCGCCAGCGGTTTCCCAGTCATGACCGACTTGTTGAGCATTTCCCAAACGACGGCAAGCTCCACCAAAGTCCCGGTGCCGCCTTTGCAGACCGCGAATCCGTGCGCCATTCGGATCAATTCAAACAGCCGCTCTTGCCAAGTCCCCACGCGCACTTCCACATCGATCCACGAATTAGCCCGTGCGCTGAAAAATTCAGCGGTCACACCGTAAGTTTTGCCTCCCCTTTCCTTCGCGCCGCGCGACACGGCCGCCATCACGCCGCCATAGCCGCCACTGCACACGGAAAACCCGTTAGTCGCCAGCATCCGGCCAAGCTCGCGGGCCTCCTCGTAGTCCGCATCGCTCTCCTGCGGCCGTGAACTCCCAAACACCGTGACGATCCGTTCTTCCTTCATTGAATCAATTCGCGCGTTTACCCGCGGGGCTGCGGGTCGGCAGCTTGCGATCAAATTCCTCAATCATTGCTAGGCACAATCCATCCAACGCATCCGACGCTTCATGATTCTTTCCGCCCTGGTTGTTGCTCAGAAACGAAAAAATCAGCCGCCTCCCGCTCGGAGTCTCCGCAAACCCAGAGCGGGTCCGCACATGCTCGACCGAGCCTGTCTTCGCGTGAATGCGCCCTGCGCTGGGCGTGTTCTTCATCAATGCTTCCAGCGTCCCGTCGACTCCCGCCACCGGCAGTGACGCGTAGTACGGCGGAAACCACGGCTGACCCTCCGCGTACTTCAAGAGCGCCACAATCGCCCTTGGCGTGACCAAATCGTGCCGCGAAAGCCCGGAGCCATCCGTCTGAATCACATCTCCGGGAGCAATTCCCGCAGTGGCATAAAAATCCGCAGGAAACTTCATGAGCTCTTCCGGCGTGTTCCACACCGCGGTGGTTCGAGCCGCTGCCCGCAGCAGCATTTCCGTGTGCAAATTCTGGCTGATTTTATTCACCAGCTTCACGGCGTCACCGAGCGGTACCGACACGTGCTCAGCGAGCACCGCGCGCGGAGTTGCTGCGGTTGGTTCCGCAACATGCATCGACCGCGCAACTCCAGCAATTTTGACTCCACGTTCAGCCAAAAGCCGCGTCAACAGTGCCGCTGCGTGCTCCGCAGGATCGTGAATCGCCAGCACCAACTTGCGCGGCGTGCTGTGCGCCGGCATAATCCCGCGAATCACCACAACCTTTGAATTTGGCTCCCTCGTCAAGGTTAAGTCCGACTTCGTCTCTGCCGCCGACGTAACCACATCGTTCCGCACAATAAAATCCGGCGTCGCCGGAGCGACCACAGCCTGCACCGGCGCGCCTGCCGATTCCCCCGCGGTCAGCGTCAGCGTCGCCGTATTGTCGTCCACCACAATCGCAGAAAGCGCCGCACCGTACTCCCAAACCATATCGTCGATTTCCCAACCGTTGGGATACGCCTCGCGCGGAAAAAAGCTGTCATCGCCGACCACATCTCCGGCAATTTCCTTCACACCTTTCGCTACGAACGCGTCAGCCAACTCTGCCAGCGCCTTTTCCGGCGGTCCGTCGAACTCCTCCTTCAAGTTATAAGGAAATTTTCGGTTAGACAGATTTGGATCACCTCGTCCCACCAGAAACAGATCGCCGGTCAGCGCGCCCCCCGGAGAAACCGTGCCGCGCGTTTCCAACGTAGTGTGGAAACGATAGTCCGGCCCCAGCTTGGCCAGGGCCAGCGCCGTGGTGAACAGCTTCATGTTCGAAGCCGGCACGAAATACTTGTCGGCGTTCAGCTCATAGAGCGTCTCGCCCGTTTCTGCATCGACGACCAGCAGCCCCCACTCGCCCTTGTTCGTGGGCGTCGACGCCAACAGCGCGTCAGCGCGTTCGCCAAACTTCCGTGTTGCCGCCGCAACGCGCGGCTTCTTAACTTTCGAAACCGCGGCAGAGGGAGGTTTCGACGGGCGAACCTCCGCGGCAAGCAGAGAACCGCCAGGCAACACGCCGCACGCGACAGTCACCATCAGTGCAAAGCCGCCCCGCACCCTTCCTCCTGCTGGCAAATTGCGTTCCGGGAAAGTATAGTCGAAACAGCACATTTGCTTCGCTTGCAGCGCCGCTTGTGGAGGGCGCCACAGCGAAGACAACGTTGGAAAGCTCCGCGGGTTGCGCCCAGAACCTCGGAACGTAGAATCGCATCACCCAAAACTAAGCGAGGTGACTTGATGTGGAAGCCAATGATGTCCTCCGTTCTGGCGCTGGCTATTGGGTTGCCGCTCTCCGCGGCAGATAACAAGAAGGAAACAGAACGCCTGGAAAATTGCGGAATGGTGTTGAAGGAAATCCTCGACATTCCCGACGACATTCCGCAGGACCTGCTCGACAAGGCTGAATGCGTGATCGTGTACCCCTCCGTTCTGAAAGCCGCATTTGTTCTTGGGGGCAGCTATGGCCGCGGCGCAATGAGCTGCCGCACCGGCGAGCACTTCACCGGCCCTTGGAGCGCCCCGACGATGATGGCCCTTGAGGGCGGCAGCATCGGATTTCAGATCGGCGGCCAGGCCACAGACTTTGTGCTCCTCATAATGAACCCGCGCGGCGCCAGGGCTGTTCTTAGCAGCAAGGTCAAGCTTGGTGCCGATGCCTCCGCTGCGGCAGGACCAAAGGGCCGCAACGCCTCGGCCGAAACCGACGTCACTATGCGCGCCGAAGTCCTGACCTACTCCCGCGCCCGCGGTTTGTTCGCCGGCGTCTCTCTCTCGGGATCCTCCGTGCGTCCCGACAATGACGCCAACACCAGGATTTACGGAAGAAAGGTAGACGCCGAATCGATCATCTTCAAAGGAGCTGTAGCCGTTCCGCCTGCCGCGCAAAAGATGATTGCCTATCTCAATCAGAAATCCCCGAAGAACATGTCGGACCCCGCCTCGCTAAAGTAAGCTTTTCATTCGCAGGGCCCCGGCGCATCGCTGCCCCGGGGCCTTTCTTTTTAGAGAAATCGGTTGTTGCCGCACGGACAGATTGACTTTCGCTCATTAATGACCTATAGTCATATACGGTCGCCGGTCAAAATGAAGAGCGAGCGTCACGCCTCAAAAAAATCTTCCACGCGCGCCTCCGCCCCTGCCTCGGACCGCCGCCAGCGCCGCAGCGCGGATATTCGCGAACGCCTCTTCCGTGCCGCCCTTAAGCTATTCGCCGAAAAGGGCTTTGCCGAAACTACCGTAGAAGACATCACTAACGCGGCCGACGTCGGCAAGGGCACCTTCTTCAACTATTTTCCCAGCAAAGATCACATCCTGATCGCCTTCAGCGAAATGCAAATTTCCAAGCTCCAAGCCGCGGTGGACAGCATGCGCGAGCACAACCAGCCGATACCCGAGTTCCTCACTGCACTAAGCGTGCGCATGACCGAAGAGCCCGCACGTGCTCCCGACGTCGTCCGCGCCATCCTGCAAGCCAATCTTTCGACTTCCACCGTGCGGAGCGCCATGCGCGAAAATCATGCTCGCGCCCACGGGCTTCTCACGCAAGTCGTGCAGCTCGGCCAGGAGCGCGGCGACTTCCGCCGCGACCTTCCCGCCGGCGAACTCGCCCACGTCTTTCGCCAGACTGTCTTCGGCACACTCTTGATTTGGTCGCTTTTTGGCGACGCCAGCTTGCCGAAGCGAATCCATACCGCACTCAATGTTCTTTGGAAGGGCCTGGCGCCCCGCGATGCGGGCGCGGTCTCGCCACCGCCGGTTTCCTCGTAGGAGAAGCTTTCGATGAATCGCAAACGCCTCATCGTCATCGTCACAATCGCCACCGCCCTCGCTGCGACTGTCTACGCTGCCGGCTGGTTCCATCGCGACTCCGCCCTACAAGGCTCCGGCACTGTCGAAGCCCGCAACATTCGCGTCGGCTCCAAAATTGCCGGCCGCATCGATCAAGTACTTGTTCGCGAAGGCGATCGCGTGAAGCCCGGCCAAGTGCTCGTTACGTTTGACGATAAAGAGCTGAGGGCCTCTCTCCAGCAATCGCGCGCCGCTGCGGAAAAAGCCCAGCGCGGTTACCGTCCAGAGGAAATCGCCGAAGCCCGCGCCGCCGCCGCACAAGCCAAGGCCGAATACGAGCAACGCAAGAACGGCTACCGCCAAGAAGACATCGCCGCGGCGCAAGCGGACCTCGATCGCGCCAAAGCCGACGAAAATCGCACCCATCTCGATTTTCAGCGCTACGACTCGCTGGCCAAAAAAGATTTAGTCTCCAAGCAGCAGCGCGACACCGCCGAAGCCGCCTGGCGCATCGCTGTAGCAACGGCCCAGAACGCGCAGCACAAGCTCGACGAATTGCAGCACGGGTATCGCCCTGAGGAAGTCGCCGCTGCGCAAGCCCGCTACCAGCAAGCGCAAGCGACACTGGAAAAACTCGAGCACGGCAACCGCCGCGAAGACGTCGAGGCCGCCAAGGCCGCGCTCTCTTATGACGAAGCGCGCTTCCGCGAACGTCAAGTTGTTTCGCCCGCCGCCGCCATCATTGAAGTCCTCGACGTGCGCCCCGGCGATCTCGTCGCTCCAAACACTCCCGTAGCCACGCTGCTTGAGCAAGACCAGATTTACATCCGCATCTACATTCCGGAAACGGAGATCGGTCACGTCAAAGTCGGCCAGAAAGCCGAACTTCGCGTGGATTCTTTTCCGAACAAGGTCTTCGGCGGCGAAGTCGAGCAAATCAATCAACAAGCCGAATTCTTGCCCCGCAACGTGCAGACCCGCGAAGAGCGTGTGCATCAGGTTTTTGGCGTGAAGGTTCGCATCATCGATCCCGCCGGCCAAGTCCTCGCCGGAATGGCCGCCGACGTCAAACTGAAAGCTCCAATCTAAAATGGCCACGGCACCGCAATCCAACGGGCTGGCCATTTCCGCCGAACACCTCGTTCGTCGCTTCGGCCAGTTCACTGCCGTCAACGACGTCAGCTTTCAAGTACAGCGCGGCGAAATTTTTGGCTTCCTCGGCCCCAACGGCAGCGGCAAAACCACCGTGATCAAGATGCTCACCGGGCTTCTGCCCTTAACCGCCGGCAAAGCCTTGGTCGAAGGCATCGACGTCAGCACCGATCCGGAAGCCGTGCGCCAGAACATTGGCTACATGTCGCAACGTTTTAGTCTCTACGATGATCTCACCGTCACAGAAAATCTTCAGTTCTACGGCCGGATCTATGGCTTGCCGCCCGATCGTCTGAAGCGCCGCATGGATGAAATCGTCCAGCTCAACAGCCTCAGCCCGTACCTTGACCGTCTAGCAGCGCAGCTTTCCGGCGGATGGAAGCAGCGCCTCGCACTTGGCTGTGCCATGTTGCACGAGCCCAAACTCCTGTTCCTTGACGAGCCCACCGCCGGCATCGACCCCGTCGCCCGCCGCCAGCTCTGGGATCTCCTTTTCGAGCTTTCCGGCCACGGCATCACGTTTTTCGTCACCACGCACTACATGGACGAAGCCGAGCGCTGCAGCCACGTCGCGTACATCTATTACGGCCGGCTCATCGCGGACGGCACTCCCAATTCACTCCGCGAGTTGCCCGACGTGCAGCCTCACGGCACCAAGCGCGTCGAAGTCACCACGCCCGAGGTCACGCGCGCCCTGCGCTTCGCACGCCAACTTCCCGGCATTCGCAGCGCCACCATTTTCGGCCAGTCCATTCACGCGCTTGTGGAAGAGCATTTCGATCTCAACGATCTCCGCGAGCAGCTCCTCAAGAACGGAATCACCGTCGGCGAAATTCGCCCGCTCGCCCCCAGCCTCGAAGATGTTTTCGTGGAACTGACCTACAAACACCAGGCGGAAACGGAGGCGGCCCGTGTCTAACCTCTTCCGCGGTTTCCGCGCCGTCTTCTTCAAGGAAACGCTGCACGTCCGCCGCGATCCCTCCACGCTCTTCTTTTCCCTGGTCATTCCCCTGCTGCAAATGGTCGTGCTCGGCTTCGGAATCGACACCAACATCCGCCAGATCAATACCGTCGTCTTCAACGCCGACGGCCGCCGCGAAAGCCGCGAGCTCATCGACCGCCTCAAAAACTCCGACACCTTTCACATTCGCCGCTATGTGCAAAACGATCGCGACCTCAACGACGAGATCATCGCCGGTCGCGCGCGCGTCGGTATCAAGATCCCGGTCGACTACTCCGATCGTCTGCTGCACCAAACCGGCGCGCAAGTCCTCGTCCTCATCGACGGCTCCGATTCCTCTGTCGCCGGCCAGGCCATCAACGTCACCACCGCCATCGGCCTCGACGAATCCTTGCGCCGCGTTCTCAAAGATCGCGGCGCCATGGCTGTCGAAATGCGTCCCAAGCTGCTCTTCAATCCAGACTCGCGCTCGCCCAATTTCTTCCTCCCCGGCCTCACCGCCGTCCTGCTCCTGAACGTAACCACGTTCCTCACCGCCTTCTCCATTGTTCGCGAAAAAGAGCGCGGCACCCTCGAGCAGCTTTTCGTCACTCCCGTGCGCCCGCTCGGCCTGCTCCTCGGCAAGCTCCTGCCTTACCTGGTCATCGGATTCGCGGAGTTGTGCGCCATCGTCACCTTCATGCGCTTCGTCTTCCAAGTTCCCATCCACGGAAACGTGCTGCTGCTCGGCCTCTTCTCCCTGCCGTATCTCTTCGTCTCTCTTTCCATCGGCATCCTCGTTTCCAGCAAAGCCAATTCGCAGTCCGAAGCCATACAACTTGCCTTCCTCACATTTCTACCCAGCATTTTCTTCTCCGGCTACATTTTCCCCCGCGAAACCATGCCCAAGTTTTTTTACGTCATCAGCTACTTCGTTCCCGCCAGCTACTACATCAACATCACGCGCGGCATCATCCTCCGTGGCGCCGGCCTCTCCCACCTCTGGCTCGATGCCCTCGCGCTCTTCGCCATGGGCACCCTTCTGCTCGTAGTAGCCGCCCGCCGCTTCCAAAAGAAAGTGATCATGGCTTAGCGTCGCGATGTGGAACTTCGAACATTCCGTGGAACGCAAAGCGGACAGAAATTTCGCCTGGCAGTTTTGGACCAACGTCAACAACTGGCCAGAAGTAGACTCATCCGTGGAATCCGCCTCGCTCGATGGCCCATTTCAATCCGGCACAAAGGGCAGCACTAAGCCGCGCGGCGGCGAGCCCATCCATTGGCAACTGGAGGACGTCCAGGACGGCTGCAGCGCCGTGGTTATGATCCACCTTCCGAGTGCTGCCCTCCGCTGCGCCTGGCGGTTCGAGGATTCCGGGATCCACGCAACGCGAATCACCCAGCGAGCCAGTATCGAGGGCCAGAAAGCGCAGGAATACGTTTCGACGGCAGCGCACGAACTGGAAAAAGGAATACCCGATGGTATGCGGAAGCTTGCCGAAACAATCGAACACGTGGCCTTGGGTTCGGCTCTAGGCCGCTGGTTCTGTCTTTTCTAGTATTTGGGGGTTACGCCCAGGTTGTAGAAGAGAAACGAATCGATATCCCGGGTCTGCTCCAGCCTCTTGGTAGTGCTGCTCGCCGAGTGTCCGGAATTTGTATCAATGCGAATGAGCACAGGATTGTCATGGCTTGCCGCTGCCTGCAACGCCGCCGCATATTTGAAGGAATGCCCCGGAATCACGCGATCGTCATGATCGGCGGTGGTGATCAACGTCGCCGGGTACTTCACGCCCGAACGGATGTTGTGCAGAGGCGAATAGGCATACAGCGCTTTGAACTCTTGCTCGTTGTCGCTTGATCCATAGTCCGAGACCCAAGCCCACCCGATCGTGAATTTCTGAAAGCGCAGCATATCCATCACCCCTGCCAGCGCAACCGCCGCACGGAAAAGTTCAGGTCTCTGATTGATCACTGCGCCCATCAATAACCCGCCGTTCGAACCTCCTTGAATCGCAAGTTTCTCCCGCGAAGTGTACTTGTTTGCGATCAGCCACTCCCCCGCCGCGATGAAATCATCGAAAACGTTTTGCTTCTTCAGCTTCGATCCTGCCTCGTGCCATTTCTCCCCGTATTCCCCTCCGCCTCGAATGTTAGCCGACGCGTACACAAAACCCTGCTCCAGCAAAGCCAGGCGCAGCGCGCTGAATTCCGGAGAGACGGTGGCGTTGAATCCTCCATAGGCAAATAGCAGCACCGGATTGTTTCCGTCCAGCTTTAAGCCCCGCCGGTATACGAGAAACATCGGAACGCGTGTCCCATCTTTGCTTGCATAGAAAACTTCCTTCGTCTCATAGTCGTCCGTCTTAAAGCCTGGAATTTCGGGAGTCCGGAAGACGTTTGCCTTTTTGGAAGCAATGTCGTAGCGGAATATCGTGGGAGGAAAATTCAGTGAGGTGAAAGAAAAGAAAGCAATCTTGTCGTCGTGGTTGCCTCCAAAGCCCGAAGCCGTTCCCACACCCGGAAGCGCGATTTCATTCTCCTTCTGTCCTTCCAGGCTGTAGACATAAACCCTGCTCGTCACATCCTTCAAATAATCGGCGAAGATCTTGCCACCCGCGGTGGCCACCTCCTGCAACGTCTCCGGCTTTTCCGGAAGCACGTCCTTCCACGGGGAATCCTTGCTGGCCGGATCGTAGAGCGCCAACCGGTAATTCGGCGCATTTCGATTAGTCATTATCAGGAATTTGTCCCCAACATTGTCGATCACCTGAAACGAATCATCCGAAATCTCCGGCACGATCGCCGTTAATGTTTTTTCTGGCTTGGTTAGGTCGCGAAAGAAAAGTGCATTGCCCCTCGGGCCCTTTCCGCCGATGCCCAAAATCGCAAACCTCTCGTCCTCGGTTGTATCCAGAGAATAGAATTGCTCCGGTTTCGTTTTGTCTTCGTAGATCAGCTCGTCTTCCGATTGCGGCGTGCCCAACCGGTGATAGTAGATTTTCTGAAAATCGCTCTTGGAAGAAAGTTCATGCCCTGCTTCCGGCGTACTGAAGCGGCTATAGAAAAATCCCTTCCCAGCCCACGCCAGGGTCGAAAACTTAAGCCCTTTCAAATCGTCCGAAAGAACCTTTCGGTTCCCCACTTCCATGACATGCGCCTCTTCCCAGTCGGCGCCCCCCGTTGACACCGCATACGCGCAGTATTGACCGTTCCGGGAAACGGTAAGCGCATGTAGCCGAGTCGTGCCATCAGCGGAAAACTTGTTGGGATCCAGTAGGAGTTCCGGCGTCCTATCCAGGCCCGTTTGAACATAAAATACGTTCTGGTTCTGCAGTCCGTCGTTCTTCGAAAAGAAATAAAGTTTGCTTCGGCGGAACGGCTGTACGTATTTCGGATAGTTGTAAACCTGCTCAAGCCGCTTCATCACTTGCGCTCGATATGGGATTTTCTCCAGGTAAGCGAAGGTCACTTCGTTTTCGGCCTTCACCCACCGCGCCGCTTCCTCGGAACGGTCGTCTTCAAGCCAGCGGTAGGGATCGCTCACCTTGACCCCATGATAGGTATCGGTTTGCTCCGTTTTTCGCGCCGCCGGATATTGCAAACTCTGCGCCAGCGATAGAGAAGCCGCTACGACGAGAATGCCCGCGAGAGCTCCCGCCCGGGTCGTCCTTGAGTTGTTTCTGGCCATACGTTCCGCCTCGGTGAAACGTGAAGTTTTTTGCTTGATCTCGGTCTGAAAAAAACTGCGAGAAGAAGTCAGTGGCACAAGCGTGGAAAACTTAGCACTTTGACCGTCTCGGGGTAAAGGATAGAAGCCAAGCAATAGAAGTCCAGGCAAGGGGAAAGATGTCGCGGCCCTGCGATCCCTCAGAGACGCCATGCGACGCCGCTCCGCTTTGATTCTGTTTCCACTCAGCGTATTCTGCTGTACTCGCTTCACCCCGACGGAGCTATCTTGTCCTGCCCGATTTGTGAGAAACGAAAAGGCGCGCGGTTTTGTCCGGCCAAAGGCGAAACGATCTGTGCCGTCTGCTGCGGTACCGGCCGCGAAGTAACCATTGATTGCACGCCTGATTGCCCGCACCTTCTCGCTGCCCATCGCTATGAGGACGAGCACCCCCGCTCGCTTCCACTCGACACGCCTTTGCTCGACGTCAATCTCCCGTCCGACGTCATTCACACCCAGCAGCAACTCATGGCCGCCCTCGCGTTCACCATTTCCAAATTCTGTGCGTCCCAGCGCGACGCAACCGATCCCGACGTCCTCGCCGCCATTCAAGCGCTGGCCGAAACCTACAAAACGCTGCGCACCGGTATCTACTACGAAAAGCCGCCAGATGCCCGCCTTCCGCGCGAGCTCTACGCCGCGCTCACCAGCTTCATCGCCGAAATGAAGCAGCAGCAAGCCGAACGCAGCGGCTTCTCCCTGAAAGACGCTGACATTTTCTATCTTCTGGTTTTTCTCTACCGCATGGGATTGCTGCGCACGAATGGCCGTCCGCGCTCGCGCCGTTATATCGAATTCCTCCGCGGCCAATTCCCCGAAGCCCAAGAACTAAAGCGCGAAGAAACCCGCATCATCGTCCCTTAATCGCCTTTGCGCTGCGGAGAGCGTGTCAGGACCTCAACCTAATGGCTTTTGCACCGAAACCTAAACGGTGTCGCTCCAACTAGAAGCTCTCAAGCAGCGCCCGCCTGCCAACCCAGCGAAAGCTGTGGCCGCTTCGTCTTCTGCGTCCTTTCCTCCCACGGTCGCGAGACGAACCCGTACTCCTGCCGGATCCTCGCCACCCGCTGCGACATTTGCCGACGGTACTCATCCGGCGCATACCCATTCTTCGCGTACCACTCTTCATACTGCTTCGCCAACTTCGGAAATTTCTCGCGCACGAAAGGCAGAAACTGCTTCGCCGACGATGGCATCAGAAACAGCACATTGGAAAAGAACCACTGCGCGCCGGCGTTCTTCGCCGCTGCAGCGAGCGCTTCCAACTCCCCTTCGCGATCCGTCATCCCAGGTATCAGCGGGCAAGCCGACACGCCCACGGCCAGCCCCGCCGCCCGCAACTGCGCGACTGCGGCCAACCGAAGGTCCGGCCGCGGCGCTCGCGGTTCGAGCAAACGCGCCAGGCGCGGCCGCAGCGTCGTAATCGTAATGTTCAGCGACAGCTCCGACCGCTCCGCAATCTTCTTGAAGAGGTCGATGTCCCGCACAATCTGGTTCGATTTCGTAATCAGCGAAACGCTCAGCCCCTCGCGTTTCGCCAACTCTTCCAGGCACGCGCGCGTCACTCGGTGCTCGCGCTCCGCCGGCTGATAAGGATCGGTCGCCGTACCAATGGCAATGTGCTCGGGGTACATTCCTCCCGAGCTTCGCGATGCGTAGGAATATTTGCGCATGTCCTGCGCCAGCAGCGGCGCCGCATCTTTTTTCACAAAAATCTTTTTCTCGAACTCTCCGCCGTCCAACTCCATGTATTCGTGCGTGTACCGCGCATAGCAGTATTTGCATGCAAACTCGCATCCCCGGTATGGGTTGATCGTCCATTCGAACGGCACGCGTTTCGAATCGCATCGATTCAAAATCGACTTCACCGGCAGCAGAAAATATTCCGGCCGCTCCGGCGAACTGCGTTGCGTCTCCGCGCAGGGAGAATTGGCTGCGAGGCGGGCGATGCCAACCAGCGGCGCGGAAGCGTCCGCTCGAAATCGAACGGTTTCTTCCGCGCCACAACGAGCGGCGGCATCTCGGGTCCGGCTTTCGTCATGACGTTGGGCGCCATGGTCTTCCGGTGATGCCGGGGGGCAATCCGGCATGGGGCAACCCGAGATGCCGCCAGGACCAGTCACGATCGGGGCAAGATCAGATCCGGTCCGAGCTTTTGGGCCTGGTGCATCGGAAAAGGCTGGGAACAGCGTGGTTTGTTGAGCGGGGCGGCGCTGGACAAGAGCGACCGGCGTCGGATTGGAAAGAACTGGGGACATGGCCCACCTCACAGCGGCCCAGTGTTTCGCTTTTTCTTCGCTATGTCAAGGATTTTCTTTGCCTCTTCGCTCATTCTGCTTCCGGCGCTCTGTCCTTGCCTATTACGCAACGCCAGCGTCCTCTCGCCTTGCCCTCCGCTCGTCCCCTTGATTAAATCGCCTCACAACGTCCGTCGGACTCCATGCCATGGCACGCGGGCAGTATTTCTACGGACCTTGTTGGTGTTTCGCCCCTGCTGGCGCAGGTAACCATGGGCGGACATAACTCTGACTCGGGATTTCGACTCCAGACCTCTCTTCGCAAGGAGGATTCTGTAATGACCGCATTGGAAAAGATTATCAGCACGACCCCAGTTGCCCTGGCGCTGATCACCGCCTTGGGCTTTACTTCTCCGTCTGCGCGGGCGCAATCGCCACGCGCGTATTCCGGTCCAGGACGCTATGAGATCGAGTGCGTCGCAAGTGGTAAGGCTTTGGACGTGGATCTCCGGGATGGCCGCACTGTTCGGCAGTGGACCGCGGTCCACCAAGGCGACCAGCCCAATCCCCCGAACAACTCGCGAAACCAGCAATGGGACATTGAAGATGGCGGCCATGGCTATGTCCGAATCAGGTCCGCGGAAACCGGAATGGCTCTGGATGCCGCACAGCCAAACGCTCATGAAGCTATGCCAGTAATCCTCTCTCGCCCCAGCAGAGAAGAGACCCAGCTATGGAGAATCGACGATGCGGGCGAAGGCGAGGTGAAGATCACCTCTCGGCTCGGAAAGTCATTAGATTTGCCTGACGGGTCGCACAGCAACGGAACTCCCTTGCAAGTCTTCCCTTCAAACTCCGGCGATAATCAGAAGTTCCGCTTCTTTCGAATCAATGGACCCGGCTTCAGGGCCTATCCCGAACGAACCGCGCCAGACAGCACGGAGCGGGGTGGCTACGATTTAGGCTACAGTCTGGGCCTTGAGGATTCCAGGTCTCAGCTGCGGCGTACCTACGCGCGGCACAAAGGCAAATACAATCCGCAATTGGAAGAAGCCTTCATCGAAGGCTATTACGACGGATACGACAACGGACGCGAGGGCAGCGGTCGCATGCGTGACACAGACCGGGATCCCTATGAAACCGGATATCGCCTGGGTCGCCAGGACTCCCAAGAAAACAGAAGGCCAGACTATATGCGTTACGCCAATCGCTTTGATTCGCGTTCCGAGCCCCTCTTTAGAAGAGGCTATGCGGACGGCTATCACACCGCACCCTAGTGATCCGTAGAAGCAGTGTAATTCAGCATTTCGCCGAGCACCATTTGTACATCTCACCCGCGGCGCGATATCCTCAATCCGGAGGATTCATCCAAGCGCATGCCCTTGCGAGCACGGTCAGCTTTCTTCGGCGCGGTCATCGTAGTTGTAAGCTCTTACTCCTCCACTTGGGCGCAGGCGCCTTCTCCGACCAAGAAGCCGCCGTCCTCTCCTACCGCTGCGGCGGCTCCTTCTGCGCCACAGTCCAAGCACTACCCGATTCTTCTCCTGGCTTCCGGGAACAATCCCGCGTGGAGTCTGCGCATCGGCCAAAAAGGTCCGGAACGCCTCGATCGTCCCGGATACCCGCCCATCACCCTCGATCCCGCCGAGGTCGCGCACGAACCTTCTGGGGATTCATGGACTTACCATGCCAAAGACACCGGAATTGGCGTCGTCGTTGCGGTTCACTTGTCGCGCGAAACCTGTTCCGATGGTATGTCCGCAACGAAATATACGTTTCGTGCCGTGGTCGAGCATCCCCAGCTCGGTACCCTGAGTGGCTGCGCGCGCGTCGCCGCTGAGCTGTTTCCCCGCATCAGCAATCAGAGCGATGACGACTCTGACGACGACGCCAAGAAAAAGCCGGCCCCCGAGACCACCATAACCAACTTCAAGGCGCCAACCGCCGTCGCCTATATCAATTCCGCAGGCAAAATCGTCCTAAGTCGCGGAGCTGTGAAGAAAATCGTCGCGCTTGCTGGAACCGACCTTGCTCTTTCCCACGACGGGAAGAAACTGCTCTACGTCCGCTCGGACTCGAAATCAAGCTCCGACAGCACCATTGTGCTCTACGAGTTCGACACCGGCCGCTCGCGCGATTTGGTTCATGGCACAGTCCGCCAGCCCTTTTGGTCGCTCGATGATGCGCGAATCGCGTATCTCACGAATCAAGAGCAGAAATGGCAGGTTTGGACGCTCCAACTGGCAGCCCCAGAAACGCCTACGCCTCTTTACACCAGCAATGTCAGTGGTTTACAAGGCTGGGTGGACACGCACCTGCTTCTCGCCACGGACCTGCAAAGCGCCTACTGGATCGCCGACGACGGCAAACTCACACAGACTGTGCCCCTCCGGGACATGTATGGCCCCAACTTCGAGGTCCGCGACTCCGACACTATGCGAGTCAATCCAGGTAATCCCGACCTCCTTCTGGTATCCACCAATTACAGCACCGCGCCTCTAGGCGCTCCGGCCAATGCGAATCGCCCCGCCGGAGGGCTCCTTCTCTACGAGGTGCGCGCCAAGCGTCGCGTCGTCCTGACTCCGCCCGAACAATCCGCGAGTCACGGCGAATGGTCCCGAGACGGTGTCCAGATTTTCTATACTGTTCGTCTATCCTCGGGCGCATCAAGCACTTACCGCGTCTTCTGGGATGGGTCCGCCGCCAAGCGCTACATCGCCGCCACCGATTTCGTCGTAGGGCAATAACGTAACAGCCAAATCATCCAAAAGTATCCCACCCTCCATCATAGGCAACCAAAAAATGTAACTCGTGGACTACTCGGGCGGGGTTGGCGTGAAGTGTAGGCCTACAGGAGGCCAGCGCGTCCGGCCCAGCGAGCGATGTAGCTCTTGAGAAAAGATGTAAACTCCTCGGCCTCCGGCGGCAGCTTCTTTCCGCGATTGCTGATCAGATGGAGATTCATCTCCACCACAGGATTGATCAGCCGGCTCATCACTATTTTCCGGTTTCGGCACGCTGGTATTCCGAACGACGGGATAATGGCTATGCCTTCGTCGGCTTCCACCATTGCAATCTGCGTATCCAGCAAGTTGATTGATGCACTCTGGCTCCATGCAACGCCTGCTTGCTCCAGGTGCTTTGTAATCACCTTCTGTATCGGGCTGTGAGGGTACAGCAAGATTAGCTTCTCTCCCTTCAGCGCGGACCACGTGATTGACGCTCGACGAAATGCGGGATCTTTATCCGGATGAATCACAATCAGGGGCGAACGAAGAAATGGCGTACGTCGAATGCCGGGTGTGAGCGCAAACGTACCCAGACCCATATCCAGTTTGCCGGCTTCTACCATTTCCAGGACCGTTGTCAGGCTCGCGTCAAACAATTGGATCCGCAGGTTGGGCCGGTGAGCGCGGAACTCCTTGATAGCTTGCGTAGCGATATTGGCAGAGATCAGCGGTGGCGCGCCCAAGGTTAATGACTGGCTGGCTCTGCTGGCGGAACGTCCGATGCGCGCCGTGGCCGCGTCCAATTCCTCTAAACTTTTGCGAACAACCGCGAACAATTCGTTGCCCGAGGCGGTCAGCCCAACATGGCGCGTCGTTCGGTCGAACAGCCGGAATCCAAGTTGGGTTTCCAGCTCTCGTATCAGAACGCTTAGGCCGGACGGCGTGATGAAGAGCGCTTGGGCCGCCCGCGAGAAGTTGCGATGCTGCGCTACCAAAAGAAAGGCCCGAAGCTGTCGCGAGGTAAAATCCATTAGTGAGTTTTCCTCAACAAATATTGAATTATTTGAACTTGTATCACAAAGCCGCCTGACTTCAAATAGCGCTGCCCTGAAGGGAGCACGGCGATGGCAGACTTCTTGAGCGAATTAACGGTCAAACCCGAAATGACTGCCACAGCTATCGAGTGCGACGCAGGGGAGGCTGTCTCTCGGCCATTGACACCCGTTCAGTGGCTCATCTGCGGCATTGCGTGCCTCGGTTTTGCCTTCGATCTCTACGAGACTCTGATGACCGCCCTCATCGTACGCCCCGTCCTATCTAGTCTCGGTAATTTCACAGCAGGTACTCCCGAATTCAATCTCTGGGTTGGCCTATTTTTCTTCCTGCCCGGTGCGGCGGGCGGCATCTTCGGTCTGTTGGGCGGGTATCTGACCGATCTTCTTGGAAGGCGCCGCGTGCTGGTCTGGAGCATCTTGCTGTACGCTTTCTCAGCCTGCGCCGCCAGCTTTGCCACCTCGCTGCCGTTGTTATTGCTTCTGCGATGCACTACCTGGATCGGCACCTGCGTCGAACAGGTCGCCGCGATCGCTTGGCTCGCGGAACTCTTTCAAAATCCCAAGCAGCGGCAAGCTGTGCTTGGATACACCCAGGTCGCGTTTGGCTTGGGAGGTATGATGGTTACGGCTGCTTACTATCTGGCGGTGACGTACGCCGAGCGCCTCCCTGCCATCTACGGCGCGCATGAACCCTGGCGCTACACCTTGCTTTCCGGGCTGATTCCCGCAATTCCGCTGATACTCGTCCGCCCCTTTTTGCCAGAGTCTCCGATGTGGCGTGCAAAGAAAGCCACAGGGACATTGAAAAGGCCAAGCATCCGGGAGCTGTTCCAGCCAGCTTTGCGCAAAACCACGCTGCTGGTGACGGTCATGATGGCGTGCAGTTTCGCCCTGCCGTTTGGCGCTCTTCAGCACATGCCCCGCATCATTCCGGGCCTGATATCCAATCAGAAACTCGCACCACGTCAGGTCGAGCAAACCGTGAGCCGCGTATACGTGATTCAGGAATTTGGCTCGCTTGCAGGTCGTCTGGCTTTCGCTTTTCTTGTTGTCTATGTCGTGAGGCAACGAAGGCTCCTACGCATTTTCGTGGGCCCGGCTACCGTCGTCTTCGGCGGCGTTTTCTTCTACGCCGTCACACACAGCTTGACGCTGCTGATACCTTCCATTTTCTGCGCGCAAGCTCTTTTCAACGGCGTGATGAGCTTTTGGGGGAATTACTTGCCCAGAATTTATCCGACGCACCTGCGAGGAACCGGCGAAAGTTTTGGCTACAACATTGGTGGGAGGGCCATCGGCATTTCCGCGGCCCTCTTCACCACTACACTCTCCAACGTTATGCCCGGCGGGAGCCCGTCGGCGCGAGTCGCATATTCGGCGGGAACGACCGCGGCATGCGCGCTGGCAATTCTTCTTGCCGGCAGTTTTTTGTTGCGTGAGCCAAAAAGTGATCAGCTGCCCGAGTAACACTACGTTGGGACCGCAGCGGGCGCTCTGACGCGCCGCAATCCTAAGGAGCATCCATGGAAAACAAAATGACCACAGCACCAGAGCCTGCCGCTTCTCCCTATCTTCTCGACAATGCCGGCAGAGAAGCGCCTGCGCGATTCGCTGCTCTCTCCGCGATGTTTGATCCGGGAACGTTCCGCCATCTGAAAGAGCGAGGCATAGCTCCCGGCTGGCGCTGTTGGGAAGTGGGTGGTGGCGGCGGCTCCATCGCCACTTGGCTTGCGCGCCGCGTGGGTCCCACAGGCCGCGTGCTCGTCACCGATATCGACCCGCGCTTTCTCGAGACGCTGAAGGTACCGAATCTCGAAGTGCGCCGCCACAATATCGTTACCGATCCCCTGCCCGAAGAAACTTTTGATTTGATCCACGCTCGTTTGGTGCTCGTGCACCTGCCCCAGTGGGAGACGGTGTTACAGCGCCTGATCTCCGTGCTCAACCCCGGAGGCTGGTTGCTGGATGAGGAATTCGATTCCCATTCCCTCCCACCGGCTCCGGCAGTCAGCCCCGGCGAGGTACTTCTGAAAACTCACACTGCAATGGCACGATTGATGGCCGACCGCGGCTTCGAGCGCCGGTACGGTCGGCTTCTCTTCACACGCCTCCGCGCCCTGGGCCTTACCGAAGTCGGCGCTGAAGCCCGGATGTTCATGGTGCAATCTTGCTCCGCTGGGGCCGCTCTCCTCCGCGCCAACTACGAGCAGCTCCATGGAACCCTGATCGATTCCGGCTACATAACCGAGCAAGAGTTCAGCCAGGATATGGCCTGCCTAGACGATCCCAGCTTTATGATGCCCTCCTCCATCATGTGGGCGGCCTGGGGCCGTCGGCGAGCTGACTTCCAAAGGAATCGCTAAGTCATTACAGATTGTGCGAAGCGGTGAGGAATTCCTTCGCTTTATTCTTCGAAGCTCCAAAATGTCCCCATTCCCGCTACACAAAGAGCTAACAAACTCATAGCTTGGAACTCTGGCCATTGGCCGATACGCTGCCTACCCCTGGCATTCCCGCACCGCCGAGCCACCGCGAACGCTATACTTTGACAATGGGTACCCCTGCGGCCCCGATCGAGCCCCGCCAGGTGGGCATCCTCATCCTCGATGACGATGTCCAAAGCCAGGGCGCTCTGAAGCAGATCCTCGATTCTGAGGGCTGGCGTGTGCGCGTAGTACCCGACATCAAGCTATTCCTGGCCGAGCTGCGCACCGGGGAGTGGTCCCTGGTCATCGCCAATGTAACCATCACCGGTACCGACAGCCCCCTTTTCGTCACGCTGCGCGAGCTGACCAACGTCCCGCCCGAAGAAGGCGGCCGCCTCCGCGCTCTCTATCTGGTTCCCGATGTAAACGGCGAGCAGTATCTCGAGCCGCTGGAGCGTGCCAAGCTTCCGTACGTCCTGCGCCCTTTCCACCTTCACGATTTCCTAGAAAAAGTCAGCGATCTGCTCGTCGAAATCAGAGCTATCGAAGCTCCTCTGCGCCAGGTGCGCTACGAGTTCGGCGAGCTACGCAAAAAGAAGAAAAAAGCCGCCAAGTCCAACTCCATGTTCGCCAACCGCGATTCCTACTCCTACACGGAAGAGGAAATTACCGAATACGAGCGCGAGGAGGGCGAGGCGCTCAAGAACAAAAGGCCGAAGAGCCGTCTCAATCTGGGCGATCCGCACGGCTGAACCCGCGGTCAGTTGCGAGTTCTTGCTTGTTCGTCTAGCTGCTCATCCAGCCTCAGCACCGCACGGTAGAAGACTTCACCTCCATTCGCGATCTGCTCCGGCGAGCTGTATTCGAGTGGCGAATGGCTGACGCCGCCGCGGCTTGGTATGAAAATCATTCCCATAGGAGCGAAGCGCGCCACGTTTTGCGCGTCATGACCCGCCCCACTCGGCAGGTCCATCGCCGCCAGGCCCGCGTCTCGCGCAGAAACTCGAATCGCTTCCTTGAACGCACCAGCCGTAAGCGCGGGTGCGTGCAAATCCGGCTTACTGCAAGTGATCTGCACGTTTTCTTGTCTTCCAATTTCGACGGACAAGACAAACCCGTTGCGAACGCGCCCGGCCATCGTGAAGCCAAGCAGCAGGCCAGCTCCAAAGCCTAATCCTCGTCGTGTCCAAGATCGCATTCTCGCCCTCCAGCCGCGGCGGAGTCTGTCACACGCTCACAAATCCTGCAAGAAATCCGGCCCCCGGCGTTCTAAGGCTAAGCGGGTTCGGAAGGTACGTACAGGAGGCTGTTATGCAACGTCTTTTCCTTTCCGTCGTCGTCACCGCGTTAGCCAGCATCGCCGCCCTTGGTAGTCTGGCCTTTATCTCGGCCGCGCCAAAATCTCACAAGGGGCCTTCGCGTGCCGAAGGCGATTGGCGCATCCTCGATCCCGTCACCTACGAAAACATTGCTATCTTTCCGGTGGTTAGCGGCTCCTCCCAAGACACCAGCAGCTTTCTGACGCTGGAAGAAGGTCTCGCCAGCGGCGAAGTGATCGTCAGCGAGCGCGGGGCTGCCGGCATGGTGCGTAACCGCGGCCAGGTTCGCGCCGAGCCGCAATACAGCTCCGGTGCCTCAGTGAACCAGCTCGTGCTCATCAACCGCAGCAAGCGCCCGCTACTGCTGCTGGCCGGCGAACTGGTCAGCGGCGGAAAGCAGGATCGCATTATCGGCAAAGATCGCATCGTTCCCGTTGGCGCGGAACCACTGCCGCTCGATGTCTTCTGCGTCGAGCACGGCCGTTGGACGGGCAGTAGCTCGCAATTCAGTGCATCCAAGACCATCGTCCATCCGAGCGTCCGCGAGCAAGCCGCGGTCGAGCAAAAGCAAAACGAGGTGTGGGCGGCGGTTGCCGGGGGCTCCACAGCCGCTGCCAGTCTGTCCGCGGCGCCATCTGCTCAGCCGCGCCTGAGCTCCAGCGCTCTGGCGGATGCCATTGCCTCCGAAGCGCCGACGCAGTCTTACCGGAAAATCTACGAGTCCACCCGCGTGGGCGGTTCGGTGGACAGCTTCGTGGAGCAAGTGCAGCGGCGTTTCGCGCGCGCCACTTCCGGCCTGAAGGGTGAGCGCGTCGTCGGCGTGGTCGTCGCTTATGGCGGCGAAGTTGCCTGGAGCGACATCTTCGCTTCTGGCGATCTCTTCCATCAGTATTGGAGCAAGCTCCTGCGGAGTTATGCCGTCGAAGCGCTGGCGCGTCCCACGCTGCGCGAAACCGCGTCCCCTGATGATGCTCGCGAATTCCTGCGCCGGCCTAACGGCCGCGAAGTGCAGGAAACTGAAGCCGGCGTGTATCGCTGGCGCGAAATCACTGAAGGTTCGCTGGCGTTGATCGAGCTGGATGCGTTGCAACCTAAGATCGTGACATTGCACCGACTTTTGTTGCATCGCACATCGTGACTTGGCGCTGACTCTCTCCTTTGTTGCGGTCATCTTGATACTTGCTGGGCTAAAGCCCGGTCCCTACAACTTGCGCACGGCACTTTTATCTGGCGAATTGGCCAGCATTTGCGAAACGCTCAGACTCGAAACTGGATGGCGGAGCTGCGGCGCGATTTCCGCCAGTGGCTCCAATACGAAGCGGCGGAGATGGAGACGCGGGTGCGGCACTTGCAGCTCTGGCGTGTCGATCACTTCGTTGCCGTAGAGCAAGATGTCCATGTCGATCAGCCGCGGGCCTTTGGCGACTAGTTTCTTACTGCCCATTTGCGCTTCGACAGCGCGCAAGGCCTGCAACAACTCTAATGGCCCCAATTCCGTTTCCGCTTCCACGGCGCAGTTCAAAAACCAGGGCTGGTCTAAGTAGTCGACGGGTTCCGTTTCGTACATCGAAGAAACGCGCACAACCTGTGCGCCCGCCTTTGCTAGCGCCGCGATTGCGTCCTGCAAATTCTTGGCGCGGTCGCCCAGATTGGAGCCCAGCGATAGGTACGCCGCTTTTTTCACGCCACCCGACGCGAAGTTTTCATGTTGCGCCCATCTCCTCAACTACTGGCTCAGCCATGGGTAGTTAACCATAACGCCCCACCCCTCCCCCATTTTTTCGGATCTGTTCATTACAAAGGACTTTAAGTCTAATGCATTTGGATCTGTTCATTCTAACGGTACTTACGGGTGCATTTTGCGGATCTGCGGATTCTAAAGGACTTACGCGGAATTGCGATGATAACATGGCAGAGTATACCACAAGTCGTAAATAGTGTAAATGAATTTCTGCGACCCAGGACTGCCGAGAGCAAGAGATGGCGCTAGCAAGAAATGTGCAGAACGGCGTTCCGCATTTTGGAGACCATGGGGTCCGCCCGAAACCTAAGGAGTGTTCTCCGGCATTACAAGCGACAAGGAACGACTCCTCGCCCGAATCGCTCGCATGTCGCTGTTTTTCGTCTCGGGATGCTTCAGGTAAATGGAAAAGTCAGAGTCAGAAGAGGCGGGGCTGACGGCGGGGTTGCTCGCGGTTGAAGTATTCGTAGGCGCGGGGGGTGGCTACGCGGCCGCGAGGCGTGCGGTCGATCATGCCGATTTGCATTAGGTAGGGCTCGTACATTTCTTCGATGGCGTCTTCTTCTTCGCTGAGGGCGGCGGCGAGGGTGCCGACGCCGACGGGGCCGCCTCCGTATTTATCGAGCAGGGCGAGCATTAGGTTGCGATCGACTTCGTCAAGACCGTTTTCGTCGATGCCGAGCATGGCGAGGGCTTCTTGCGCGACGGCGCGTGTGATGCGGCCGGCGGCGCGCACCTCGGCAAAATCACGGGCGCGGCGGAGGAGACGATTGGCGACGCGCGGTGTTCCGCGGCAGCGGCGGGCGATTTCTTCGGCGCCGCCTTCGTCCATCTCGATGGAGAGAATATTCGCGGAGCGATGCAGGATGATCAGCAGATCTGCCGGCTCGTAGAAGTCGAGGCGATGGACGATGCCGAAGCGCGACCGCAGCGGGGCGGTGATGAGTCCGGCGCGGGTGGTGGCGCCGATTAGCGTGAAGTGGCCGAGGGCGAAGGGGTGAATGCGCGCGCCGGGGCCCTGGCCGATGATGAGGTCGACGCGAAAGTCTTCCATGGCGGGGTAGAGGACTTCCTCGACGGCGGGTTGGAGGCGGTGGATTTCGTCGAGGAAGAAAACTTCCTTTGCCTCAAGGGAGGTGAGGATGGCGGTGAGGTCGCCTTTGCGCTCGAGAAGCGGTCCGGCGCTGGTCTTGATGGGGACGGCAAGCTCGTTGGCGATGATTTGCGCGAGTGTGGTTTTGCCGAGGCCGGGGGGACCGTAGAGGAGGACGTGGTCGAGGGCTTCACTGCGGCTGCGGGCGGCCTCGATGGCGATCTGGATGTTTTCTTTGACGCGCTTTTGGCCGATGTATTCGTCGAGGCGCTTGGGGCGCACGCTGGCTTCAATGCGGGCGTCTTCGTCGATGGCCTGACCCGAGACAATGCGACTGGGTTGCCGCTGAGCCATCATGCGCTTTGCGCTTGCGTCGGGCATGCAGGCAAAACAGTAACACAGAGTGCGCTGAGGGCCGAGCACCCTTCGAAGCTCAGGGTAAACAGAGAACACAGTGAAGTCCGAGGTGCGTTCCTATGCTCCGGCGCGGGTTGAGCGGCTTTTGGGGGCGCTTAGGGATTGCAGAGAGGCGCGCAAGAGCTTCTCGAAACTGGCAGTGCCGACTTCCTGCTTGGCTTCCGCGACGGCATTTTCCGCCGCGCGGGCGTCGTAGCCGAGATTGACCAGGGCGGACACTACGTCGGCTTCGGCTCCTGCGGGGGAGGATGTTGCGGGCTTCTGCGCTTCGATGGCGACGGCTTCGAGCTTGTCCTTGAGCTCCACAACTATGCGCTCGGCTGTTTTGCGGCCGACACCGGGGATGCGCGTTAGGCGCGCCAAGTCGCCGCCGCGAATGGCGGGGACTAATTCCTCGACGCTCATGCCGGACAAGATTTTGAGGGCGAGAGAGGGGCCGACGCCGGAGGCGGAGAGCAGCATCTCGAAAAAGTGCTTTTCGCGCGAGGAGAGGAAACCGTAAAGCGCCAGGGCGTCTTCACGAACGTGGGTGTGAATCAGCAGAGTGACTTCGGTGTGCAGCTCGCCGAGTGAAGCGAAAGTGGAGAGCGGAACCTGCACGAGGTAGCCGACGCCGCCCACATCCACGAGGACTTGATTCGGTCGCTTGTCGGCGAGACGTCCGCGAAGCTGGCCAATCATCGCAGAAGAGTATTCAGCACGGGGGCAGGAGTGTCAACGAAGGCCGCAGCCACGCGGGCGTTTACCTAACGCGAACCTGGGCGATTGGTGCGGTAGCGTGGGCGGCGAGTGGGAAAAGACGGCGGGGTCTGCTAGAATGATGGCTTGCGTTTTGAACATTTTCGGTGGATTGAACAGGAATATTATGGCGATGAAGTGTGAATTGTGCGGCAAAGGGCCGCATTTTGGAAACGTGATCAGCCACGCAAACAACACGCGGCGGCGGCGGTGGAATCCGAATTTGCGTCGCGTGCGCGGATTGGTGAATGGCGCGAAAAAACAGATGCGGGTTTGCGCGGCGTGCATTCGCGCAGGCCGTGTGAAGAAAGCTGCCTGAGCACCTGACCTTGCAATCCCCTTTCTTGAATTTGCGCTCGAAGGGCGTGACGCGCGCAGCGGTGTTGTTGCCGCTGGCGGCGGTTCTCTTTACCGGAGCAGGCTGCAAGCAACACAAGCAGCCGTCGCCGGACGTGTGGGCGATGGTCAACGGACAGGATATCAAGCGCGATGATGTGGACAAGTATTACCGCACGCGCGTAAGCCCGGAGGGACAGGAGCCTTCGCAGGAAGAGGCGCTGTCGCTGAAGCTGAATGTGCTGGACGAGCTGATCAACAACGAGATTCTGCTGGAACGCGCGAAGAAGCTGAATCTGGAAGCCAGCGACGGGGAAGTCGAGGATAAATTCACGGAGCTGAAAAGCCCGTTTACGGAAGATGAGTTTCAGCGGCAGTTGAAAGATCGCGGCGTCTCGGCCGACGACTTGAAGCGCGATCTGCGGCGGCAGCTTTCCATTCAGAAATTGCTCAACCGCGAGGTCGTCGCGAAGATTTCGATCACGGATCAGGACGTCTCGGATTTCTACAACGCAAATAAGGCGCAGTTCAATGTGGCGGAGCCGCAGTATCGCATCGCGCAGATCGTTGTAACTCCGCGCAAAGAGCCGCAGGTGCGCAATCGCAAGAACGACGACGCTACGAATGAAGCCGAGGCGCAGCGCAAAGTCAAAATGCTGATGGACCGGCTGAACAGCGGCGCGGATTTCGCGCAATTGGCGATGGATTATTCCGAGGACATGAACACGACGACGACCGGCGGAGATTTGGGGTATGTGCCGGAGTCGGCGCTGAATCAGTCGGACCCGGCGCTGAAGAAAATGGTCGTGGGGATGAAGCCGGGGCAGGTGAGTCCGGTGCTGACAGTGAAGGACGGCTACAGGATTTTGAAGCTGGTGACGCGCGAATCGCCGGGGCAGCGTGGGATTACCGATCCGCAGGTACAGCAGACGATTCGCGACACGCTGCGCAATCGCAAAGAGCAGTTGTTGCGCGCGGCGTATCTCGCGATTGCGCGCGACGAAGCGCGCGTGAGCAATTATCTGGCCGAGCAAGTGATCGAAGCTGCCGGCAAACTCCCCGAAGCCGCGAAGACCGCCAAGCCAGTCAAGCCGTTTCAACCCTAATTTAGGTGTCAGCTTTCAGCAGTCAGTTCTCAGTTTGGAACCTGACCGCTGAGCGCAAAGGTTCAATCGATCCAGGCGAGGATTTCGCCCGCGTTTACGGGCTGACCTTCTTTCACTAAGAGGCGCTCGACCGTGCCATTCTTGGGCGAGCGGATTTCGTTTTGCATTTTCATGGCTTCCACTACCAGGAGGCCTTGCCCTGCCTGCACTGTCTCTCCGGTTCGAACCAGTACACGAATAATTTTTCCTGGCATGGGTGCAACAATTTGCTGGCGCCCTTCGGCTTCGAGAGTGCTGTGGCGGCGGCCGCGCCAAGCGCGCGGATCGATGACTTCGGCGGTGAAGTCGCGGTGGCCGGTTTGCAGCGTGAGCGCGCCAGAGGGAGTTGGGGTAACGCGAATTTCGTGCGACTCGCCGTTGAGGAGAATGGAGAAAATATTGGGCGCGACTTCGATTGCGTCGGCGTCTATGGCGTCGCCGTCGAGCGAGATGCGCCAACGGTTGGCGTCGCGCTCGAGATCGACGATGCGGCGCGTGTTGTTGATGAGCACTTCAAATTTCATGAATTGCGGTCCAGTTGGTCGCGGCGGGCTTCTTGTTTCCAGCGCGAGGGCTGGTTGGCATCCTTGGTAGGGGATTGCTTCTCCCACTGGTTGGCTTGGTAGAGGGCGGCAGCGATGGTGGCGGCTTCTGCGGCGCTGCCCTCGTCTTCTGATGCGGTGCGTTTTTTTCGCGTGAGGAGCTGGTCGAGCCATTTAGTGTGAATTTCGCCGCGGAGGAAATCGGGTTCGGAGAGGATGCGGCGGAAGAGTACGGCGTTGGTCTTGATGCCGGTGACGACATATTCGTCGAGGGCGCGGCGCAGGCGGGCTATGGTTTCTTCACGGGAGTTTCCCCAAGCGATGAGTTTGCTGAGGAGAGGGTCGTATTCGTTGGGAACGGTCCAGCCTTCGTAGACGCCTTCGTCGAGGCGGATGCCCGGGCCGCTGGGCGCGCGGCGCGAGAGAATTTTTCCGGGCGACGGGAAGAAATTGTTATCGGGATCTTCGGCGTAGAGGCGAACTTCCATGGAGTGGCCGCGGGGCGTGATGGTTTCCCATGCAAAGGGAAGGCGGTGACCGGCGGCGATGGCGATTTGGAGTTTGACAAGGTCGAGGCCGGTGACCTGCTCGGTCACGGGATGCTCGACTTGCAGGCGCGTGTTGACCTCGAGGAAATAGAAATTGAGATTGGCGTCGACGAGAAATTCGACGGTGCCGGCGTTGACGTAGCGGCCGGCGCGCGCCAGGCGCACTGCGGCATCGCCCATTTTCTTGCGGAGGTCGGGAGTGACGATCGGAGAAGGCGCTTCCTCGATCACTTTTTGGTGGCGGCGCTGCACGGAGCATTCGCGCTCGCCGAGGGAAACGACGCGGCCGTGAGAGTCGGCGAAGATTTGAATTTCGATGTGGCGGGGTTTGTCGAGATACTTTTCGAGATAGAGACGGGCGTCACCGAACGCGTTGAGCGCTTCGGAGGAGGCATCGCGCCAAGCCGAAGCGAAGTCGGGATCGCTCGCGACGAGGCGCATGCCTTTTCCGCCGCCGCCTGACACGGCTTTGAGAAGAACGGGGTAGCCCATGGATTGGGCTAGGGTCTGGGCCTCTTCTGGTTTTTCAATGGGATCGTTCGCGCCGGGGACGATGGGAACGTCGGAGCGGCGGGCAAGTTGACGGCCGGCGGTTTTTGAGCCGAGGGCTTCCATTGCTTCGGCGGATGGACCGATGAAGACGAGGCCGGCCTCTTCGCAGGCGCGGGGAAGCGCGGGATTTTCGGCGAGGAACCCGTAGCCGGGATGGACGGCGTCGCAGCCGGAGCGGCGGGCGACGTCGATTATTTTGTCGATGCAGAGGTAACTTTCGCGGGAGGGCGCGGGGCCGATGGGGTAAGCTTCGTCGGCTAGGCGGACGTGGAGGGAAGCGCGGTCGGCTTCGCTAAAGACGGCGACGGAGCGGATGCCGAGTTCGCGGCAGGCGCGGAGGATGCGGACGGCGATTTCGCCGCGATTGGCGATTAGGATTTTGTTGAACATGCGGGTTTGCGATGCTGCGGAATTCTAGCATGCGAGTCCGGCCGGCCTAGGTGAGCGGGCGGGTTGCGTGTCTAATCGTTTGGGGTGTAAGAAGGTGCGGCGAAATTGCGGAAGGTTGAACTTTGCAGTGGGGCTTTAGGTTGAGGGCTTCGGGCATCCTTGTCGGATGCCCTCAGGATGACACCGCATCTAGGCGGCGCGCGTCCATTGTGTTTGATGTAACGGCAGCGTGTCGGCTTGGGTTCGCGAATGGGGAGAACTATGAAGAGAAGATTGGCGGTGACGCTGGGCATCGTTGTGGCAATTGCGTTGAGTATGCCGGGTACGGAGGTCGGGCGCAGCATGCTGCGCCACTACAAAGGAGTGGTGCAGGCCGCACAAGATGGAGCGATTGCGCCTGCGGAGAATTTGGTCGTCGAGGGGGTGCCGGCGATTCCGACTTCGTTGGTGGAGACTGCGGGGCGATATGGTTCGTTTCGAAATGCGACGCTTACGGATTGGAATCCGGCGCGGCGAGAGATGTTGATTGCGACGCGGTTTGCGGACACGCAACAATTGCATCTGGTAAAGGCGCCGGGCGGGGAGCGGCAACAGCTTACGTTCTTTGCCGACGCGGTCACGAATGGGCGATTTCATCCGAATGGCGGCGATTACATTGTGTTCTCGAAAGATGTGGGTGGAGGAGAGTGGTATCAGCTTTATCGCTATGACGTGGCGAGCGGCGATGTGACGCTGCTGACGGACGGAAAGTCGCGGAACTTACCGGGGCCGTGGTCCTCCGGTGGGAATCAGATCGCGTATATGTCAACGCGACGGACGGGGAAGGATACGGATTTGTGGGTGATGAATCCGGCAGACCCGAAGAGCGATCATTTGCTTACGAAGCTGGAGGGCGGAGGTTGGGGACCGGAAGACTGGTCGCCGGATGACTCGAGGATTTTGCTGAAGGAAGAAATTTCGCTGAACGAGACGTATCTGTGGCTAGTGGATACAAAGACGGGCGAGAAGGCGTCGCTCGTGCCCGGCGGAACCAAGCGCGGAGACAAGATCGCGTACGGCGAAGCAAGGTTCAGCAAAGACGGAAAAGGGATCTACGTGACGACAGATTTCGGGTCCGAGTACATGAACCTCGCCTACATGGAGCTAGGCCAGCCGGGAATCAAGTACCTGATTACCGGGCCGGGGGCGAAATGGGATGTCGAGCGATTTGATGTGTCGCACGATGGGCAATTTATCGCGTACGTCAAAGACGAAGATGGCGTCAGCGTCATTCACGTTCGGAGAACAGGGAACCAGGCGGAGATTCCTCTGCGGAATTTGCCCGCGGGAGTTGTGACCAGTTTGCGCTGGCATCGGAATGGACACGAGCTTGGGTTTTCGCTGACCAATGCGCGCGGTCCGGGCGATTGTTATTCCTACGATGTGACGACGGGGAAGTTGGAGCGGTGGACGGCGAGTGAAACGGCGGTGAAGACGGATGCGTTTCCGCAGGCGGAGCTGGTACGGTGGAAGAGTTTTGATGGTGCGGAGATTTCGGGATTCTTGTACAAGCCGCCGGTGAAATTTACGGGGAAGCGGCCGGTGCTGGTGGTGATTCATGGCGGGCCGGAAGGGCAAACGCAGCCGACGTTTCTGGGGCGCAGCAACTATTACTTGAAGGAGCTGGGAATTGCGCTGATTTATCCGAACGTGCGCGGGTCGACAGGATATGGGAAGACCTTTTCGCGGTTGGACAATGGATTCAAGCGCGAGGACACGTACAAAGATATCGACGCGCTGTTTGACTGGATTGGGACACGGCCGGATTTGGATGCGGAGCGCATCGCGGTGACCGGCGGGAGTTACGGCGGGCACATGACGCTGGCAGTCTCGACGTTTTACAGCGACCGGATTCGTTGCTCGGTGGATATTGTGGGGATGTCGAACCTCGTGACATTCCTAGAGCACACGGAGGCGTACCGGCGGGATTTGCGGCGCGTGGAGTATGGGGATGAGCGCGATCCGAAAATGCGGCAGTTTTTGGAGAAGATCGCGCCGATGAACAACATCGAGAAGATCAAGAAGCCGATGTTTGTGATTGCGGGGAAGAACGATCCGCGGGTGCCGGTGAGCGAGTCGCAACAGATTGCCGATGCGCTGAAAAGGCAGGGGACGCCTGTGTGGCTGCTGATCGCGAAGGATGAAGGACACGGATACCGGAAGAAGGCCAATCAGGATTTTCAGTTTTATGCGACAGTGGAATTTTTGCGGGAGTATTTGCTTAAGTAGGAAGAAGATTTCACCACAGAGGGCACAGAGGAGGAAGAAATCCCTCGTCTCGTCTTGGTAATCAGAGTCAATGCTTCCTCGAGATTGCGGCGGGCGGAACGTTTCGTGCGCCCTTGGGTATTCACACCAGGGATTTCCTCCAGGTATGCGACGTACTAGCGACCACGTTTCAGAATCACGTATGTGAGTTTTCTTTTCACAGAGGGATGTTGCCGTGCTTTTTCTTGGGGTTGGTGTCGCGCTTGGTTTCCAGGGCACGGAGGGCGGTGATGATTCTGGCGCGGGTCGCGGCGGGCTCAATTACTGCGTCGATATAGCCGCGCTCGGCGGCTACGAAGGGATTGGCGAAGCGATCGCGGAATTCGGCGATTTTTTCGCGGCGCACGCCTTCGCGTTCGGATTCCGGAACTTTTTCCAGTTCACGTTTGTAGACGATGTTGACGGCGCCTTCGGGGCCCATCACGGCGATTTCGGCGGTGGGCCAGGCGAAATTGGCATCGGTGCGGATGTGTTTCGAGGCCATCACGCAGTAGGCCCCGCCGTAGGCTTTGCGGGTGATGATGGTGATTTTGGGCACGGTGGCCTCGGCGTAGGCGAAGAGCAGCTTCGCGCCGTGCTTGATGATGCCGCCGAATTCCTGCTGCGTGCCGGGGAGGAAGCCGGGTACGTCTTCAAAGGTGATCAGCGGAATGTTGAAGGCGTCGCAGAAGCGCACGAAGCGCGCGCCTTTCACGGAGGCGTTGATGTCCAGGACGCCGGCGAGGAAGGCCGGCTGGTTGGCGACGATGCCTACGGGTCGGCCGTCGAGGCGCGCGAAGCCGACGACTAAGTTTTTGGCGAAATGCTCGTGGACTTCGAAGAAGTAAGAGTCATCCACGGTGGAGTGAATCGCGTCCTTGATGTCGTAGGGCTTCTGCGGGTCGTCGGGAACGAGCGTGTTGAGGGCTTCATCGCGGCGATCGCCTGGGTCGGAGGTGGGGCGGCGCGGCGGGTCATCGACATTGTTCGAAGGAAGAAAGCTGAGCAACTCGCGAATCATGGCGAGGCAGTCGGCATCGTCCGGAGCGATGAAGTGCGCGACGCCGCTGGTGGCGTTGTGAGTCATTGCGCCACCGAGCTCCTGCTTGGTGACTTCCTCGTGGGTGACGGTCTTGATGACGTCGGGGCCGGTGACGAACATGTAAGAAGTGTCGCGGGTCATGAAGATGAAGTCAGTGATGGCGGGGGAATAGACAGCGCCGCCTGCACAGGGACCCATGACCGCGCTGATTTGCGGGATCACGCCGCTGGCGAGTGTGTTGCGGAGAAAAATGTCAGCGTAGCCGGCGAGAGAAGCGACACCTTCCTGGATGCGCGCACCACCAGAATCGTTGAGGCCAATCACCGGGGCGCCGGCGCGCATGGCCTGATCCATAATTTTGCAGATTTTCAGGGCATTGGTTTCGGACAGCGAACCGCCGAAGACGGTGAAGTCTTGGGCAAAAACGTAGACGAGACGGCCATCGATGCGGCCGAAGCCGGTGACGAAGCCATCGCCGGCGGGCCGCTGCTCGTCCATAGCGAAATCGGTGCAGCGATGTCGCACGAATTTATCGAGCTCTTCAAAGGTGTTTTCGTCGAGGAGTAGATGGATGCGTTCGCGCGCGGTGAGCTTGCCGGCTTTGTGTTCGCGTTCGCGTCGTTCCGGACCGCCACCGGCTTCCGCTTCCGCATCGAGTTTGCGGAGCTCTTCCATACGGTCGTGATGATTGCTGAGCGACTGCGAAACGCGCTTAGGTTCAGCCAACGGAACCTCCCGGAGGCGCCGATTCCTTGACGCCGAAGATGCGCACGGCGAGATGCGTGGCTAGCCACACGGTGCCGAGAAGGAGAACCACGCCGAGAAGCAGCTCTGCGGCGATGGCGACGGCGCGCTGCAGCGGCGATTGGATGGAGGTAACGTAAACCGTAGTGCGGACGAGGGTGAACATCGCGGCCAGAGTCATGGCTACGATCAGGACGGTGGTCAGGACGGAGGCGAGGATTCGTTTCATGGGTCTAAGCCACTGTAGAAGGATAGCGCAATGGTTGAGAAATCAGAACGACGAGCCCGCGCACATTCAAATCGCGCCGAGCTGGAGCGCAGCATGCTGCGCGCCCCTACAACTTTGTTTCAGCGTAAACCGGACCAGTCGTCGGCTACCAGGATCGAGTCAGTGGGATTGGAGGGGTCGTACTTGATGCTGGCGGGCTGGCCGGCGACCAGCTTGTCGAGCCGTACCTGGCTTTCAAGGCCGGTGATGTCTTGCGCGGTGTGATAAGTGACGCCGGAAATGGCGTAGCTGTAGGAGACGAGCTGCCGCGGGCTCAAGTTGGCGAGCGGCCGGGCGCGGGAGCCGAAGAGGCGCTTGGTCTCGCGAGGCTCGGGAGGATGCGCGACGAGTTCGACTACCTGACCTTCAGCGATGCGCCCTATTTGATTCAAATGCAGGCGGCGCTTGCGCTCGATTTCCTCGGGATCTTCGGCGGGACGAAAAAACGCGTAGGCAATCATCGAGATGGCGGCAACGGCCGCGCCACCCATCGCGAGTATGAGTTTCCAATCCGACGACACTGTATTCAATGAGACGGCTCCGTGATTTGCGCGGGATCTATGCAGGCACTGACCGATCTAAAGACCGGCCACTACACTCGAGGGTCCCAGCGGGTGCAACCCCACGGAGGCAATTCTACCGAAGCGAGATGGTAAGAGACTACTGCGGCGGGGGAGCATGCACCGGATTACGCAACACTCCTATTCCGGCAACGCTGACCTCGACAACATCGCCAGCGACGAGCGGGCCCACGCCGGCAGGCGTACCGGTGGCGATCACGTCGCCGGTATAAAGCGTCATCATGCGGGAGATCCAGCGGACGAGAAAAGCGCAAGGATAAATCATGAGCGAAGTGTTGCCTGATTGGCGCACTGCGCCGTTGACGCGAGTCTCGACGAGAACGTTGGTGGGATCGAGCTCGGTTTCGATGTGCGGCCCAACCGGGCAAAAAGTGTCGAAGCCTTTGCCGCGCGTGAATTGCACGTCGCTCTTCTGGATGTCGCGCGCGGTCACGTCGTTGAGGCAGGTGTAGCCAAAGACGTGAGACAAGGCGTCATCGGAATCGCGGAGGTGCGAGCAACTGCGGCTGATGACAATCGCGAGCTCGCCTTCGTGCTCGACGCGCTGAGCGTAAGGTGTGAGGACGATGGGCTCGAGGGGGCCGACGATGGAGGAAGGAGGCTTGAGAAACATCAGGGGCTCTTTGGGGACTTCGTTCCCGAGTTCAGCGGAGTGCGCGGCATAGTTGCGGCCAATGCAGACGATTTTGCTGGGATCGATCGGCGCGACCAAGCGCACTGCGCCGACAGGCCACGCGCGGGAAGAGGAAGACCACTCGGCCCAAGGCGCGCCAGAGATTTCATTGACCTGGCCTGCGTCGAGGATGCCATAGAGTGGAGCAGAGACAGCGCGGTCAAGAGGAACGAAGCGGCAGAATTTCATTCAGGGTCAGCTCACGTGGTGGTTTGAACGCTAGTGTGAAACGTCTGATTCGCGAGCTCTCCAAATGCAGGTGCCAATCCAGGAGAGCGTGGCCAAAATCATGTAGAGAATCGCGCCCAGCGTGAAGAGCTGCACGGGGCTGTACCGTGGGGCGAGTCCCCAAAAGTAGACACAGAGCAGGCGGTAGGTGAGGGCCATGATGCTCAAGGCAATGAGGCCCGATGCCAGAAGCGGTCCGGGAAGACGCAAGAAACGGAGGACCGGAACAGCAAAGAAAAGGGCTAGGGCCGTGGCGGCGGCGAGGTTGCGCTCCAGCGCGAAGCGCTCGAGGGAAGGAGCGCGGTTGGCCACGAAAAGCCAAGCCACCAGAACCATGGCCATTCCGACGCCGGAATACACACCGGTGCGAATGGCCGCGTTCTTGAAAACGTGGAGCTTGCGATAGCCCGGGAGATGAGCACGGACAGCAATCAAAGCGAGGCCCCAAAAGCTTGCCAAATACAAAACCCGGATCTACGAAGAAGGTTGCGCGACTTCGGCGGCGACGGGAGCGGAGGGCGCGCTTTCGTTGCCGGAGCGGTCGACAGCGGTCACGGAGTACCAGTAGACGTGCCCGGGCTGTACAGACGTATCACGATAGGCCGGGGAGAGCAACAGATCGGAAGTAAGAAGCTGACGCGGCGTGTCGTGCTGCTCACTCCTATAGACGCGGTAGCCGGCCAGGTCGGTTTCAGCGTTGATGGACCAGGACAGATCGACCTCAGGGGAGGCGTTCGGATCAGGTCTGACCACGGCGGCGACCAAGCTTTGGGGGACGGCGGGTGGGAAGATGTCGCGAGGAGTCACGATCGCGGGGACGGAGTCACTGGACTCAACGGCGCTGCCATCACCAGAAATGACAGTGCGAATGGCGTAGAGATAGGTTTTGCCGAAGTCGAAGGCGGTGTCGCGGTACATCGGGCTGGTGGCTGAGCCCAGGAGGCTGAGAGGGGATTTCCATTTGGCCTGAGAGAGATCGTTTGCCGCGGCGCCGGCGGAGGCAGGGTCGATTTCGCCGCGGTAGACGCGGTATTCGGAAATTGCAGGGAGCGGATCGCCGCCGGAGGTGCGCGTTGGAGGAGACCAAGAAAGCTCGACGGCGGACTCGGTGACGGCGGGATGAACTGACGTGATACGTTCGGGCACGGGACGAATCCGCACGATCGCAGTGTTGGAGTCGGCAGAGGCACGCTTGCGGGAGGCGCGAGTTCGTACGCGATAGGCGAGTGCCGCACCAGGGTAGGCGCGAAGCTCATCAGGAGAAATGCGGGTGATGATTTGCACTTTATCCGCGGCGCGATAGTCGCCAACGAGTGCCCCGGGAATCGTTTCGATCAGGCGAAATGATTTTGCGTCGGGAGAACCGTCGGACTTGAGCGAACCGCGCAGGATTTCGATGGCGGGAGTCTCGGCGAGGCGCTCGCCAGTGACGGTTTTGGCCGGCAGGGTGAAGGTGAGCTGGATGGCGTCACCGGCTTGCTGCCCGGAAAGATCGGTAATCGCAACGGGGATGGGAGGAGAAGGCGGAGTGGGTTCGCCAGGCGCGCCGCAACCGCCCACAAGCAAGGAAACGAAGAGTGAAACGCGAATCTCAAGATTCGGAATCCGCTGCCGCCGAATCCTGAGTGGGCTCCGCGAGTTTCGAGTTTCCATTTTCGAGTTTCGGATTTTACAAGATGTAGCGGCTCAGGTCCTGGTTCTTGACGATTTCGGCGAGCTGCTTGTTCACGTAGGCGGAGTCCACTTTGACGTTTTTCTTCTTGAGGTCCGGTGCTTCGAAGGACAACTCGTCCAGAACCTTTTCGAGAATGGTGTGGAGGCGCCGGGCGCCGATGTTCTCCGTCTGTTCATTGACGACGGTTGCGAACTTGGCGATGGTGTCGACGGCGTCGTCGGTGATGTTCAGCTTCACGCCCTCGGTTTCGAGCAGCGCAACGTACTGCTTGATGAGCGCGTTCTTGGGTTCGGTGAGAATGCGGACGAAGTCTTCTTCCTTTAGCGATTGCAGCTCGACGCGAATGGGCAAGCGGCCTTGCAGCTCGGGGATCAGGTCCGAGGGCTTAGTGACGTGGAAGGCGCCGGCGGCGATGAACAGGATGTGGTCGGTGCGAATCATGCCGTAGCGGGTGTTGACGGTGGTGCCTTCAATGATGGGCAAAATGTCGCGCTGCACACCCTCGCGGGAGACATCCGGGCCGTGGCCGGATTCGCGTCCGGCGACTTTATCGATTTCGTCGATGAAGATGATGCCCATTTGTTCGGCGCGCTCGACGGCGGTGCGCGTGACCTGATCCATATCGAGCAGCTTGTTCTCTTCCTCCTGAATGAGGTACTCGAAGGCGTCGGCGACGCTCATCTTGCGCTTCTTTTTCTGCTGACCGAACATGCCGGAGAGCATGTCCTTGATGTTGACGTCCATCTCCTCGACGCCCTGATTGGAGATGATTTCAAATGAGGGCATGGAGCGTTCGCGCACTTCGATATCCACCATGCGCTGATCGAGCTTGCCTTCGCGGAGCTGTGCGCGCAGTTTGTCCCGAGTGCGCTGCGTTTGCTCGCGCTGCTGCGCAAGCTCCACTTCGCTGGTGCCCTGCGCGGGCGGAGACAAAGGGGGCAAAAGCAGGTCGAGCACGCGCTCTTCAGCGGTTTGCTCGGCGCGATCCGCGACTTCATCGAGCTTTTCCTCGCGCACCATATCAATCGAGGTTTCTACCAGGTCGCGCACCATGGATTCCACGTCGCGGCCAACGTAACCGACTTCGGTGTATTTGGAGGCTTCGACTTTCACGAACGGGCAACCGGCGAGGCGGGCGAGGCGACGCGCGATTTCCGTTTTGCCGACGCCGGTCGGGCCGATCATCAGAATATTTTTAGGCAGGACGTCTTCCGCAATCTCGGGTGGAAGTTTCTGGCGGCGCACGCGATTGCGCAGGGCTACGGCGACCGCGCGCTTCGCGGCGTTCTGCCCGACGATGTACTTGTCCAGCTCCGCGACGATTTCGCGCGGAGTCATGTCGTCGAGCGCAGGAAGAAGCTCCTCGGCTTCCTCCGGCGCGGCGCCATTGCCGCCGGGCACCAAAATTATTTCTTTTTCAGACTTGCTTGGCATCAATCCTTCTGTTCCAACCCTCGTGACTGGTTAACCATTCCATCTTACCTAAGATGCGGACACAACGCTTTCAGTCCAACGGTTTTGGAGTACGGGTGCGAAATCCCTGCTTCTGCCATGTGATCGCACTCCAAATAACCTCTACAGCTCCTCCACCGTAAAGTTCGCGTTAGTGTAAATGCAAATCTCACTGGCGATGCGCATGGCTTCCATGGCCAGATCCTTTGGGCTCAGCTTGGAATGCTTGAGCATGGCGCGTGCGGCCGCGAGTGCATAGCTACCGCCGGAGCCGATGGCGCAAAGCCCGTCGTCAGGCTCGATCACGTCGCCATTTCCGGAGAGAAGAAAAGTGGATTTGGAATCGGCAACGATGAGCAGCGCTTCCAGGTGGCGCAGCGCGCGGTCCTTGCGCCAATCCTTGGCCAGTTCGACAGCGGCCTTCTGCAAATTGCCGGAATGTTCCTGGAGCTTGCCCTCAAACCGCTCAAAGAGCGAGATGGCGTCGGCTGTCGAGCCCGCAAAGCCCGCGATGACTTTGTCGTTGAACAGGCGCCGGGTCTTGCGGGCTGTGTGCTTCATGACGTGATCGCCCATGGTCACCTGGCCATCGGCGATGAGCACGGCTTTATTCTCTTTGCGCACGCACAGCACAGTAGTGCCATGCATCAGTGCGCTTCCCTGGCGATTCGGCATTCGACCATTATACCGCAGACCGCCGAATGACTCCCGCTCGGACAAAATTCCGTATCTCAAAAACGGAAAAGACCCATACGTTTGTGCGGTCTTCCTGGGTGGCGTACACTAAATGATTCGCAGCCCCGTCTAATTCGGAGTGAGGATTCCTTGAAAACAATTGCTCGTAGTCGTGGTTGTCTCTTTGCCGGTGCCTTGGTGTCGCTGGCCATTGCTGGAGCGCTGAAGAGTCCGGCAGCAAGGGCCATGCCTCCCGACGCGCCGAAGGCCAAGCGCTCTCCGTTGCTGGCGGTGATGCAAGCGGAGCTGGACCGCTCGTTCAAGACGCTGAGCGTCCAGGATCCGGCGGCGTACTTCATCGGGTACACCATCACGGACACACAGCGCGCAGATGTTTCGGGTTCGAACGGAGCGCTGCTCTCCAGCAACGAAAATCGCAACCGCTGGCTGGAAGTTGCGGTTCGAACCGGAAGCTACGATCTGGATAACACTCACAAGATTGGCGAGCGGCAAGCGCAGAATGGCGGGCCGGGAACGGCCGTGCCGATCGATGACGACCCGGAGGTAATGCGGCGCGAAATTTGGCTCGAAACGGACAAGCAGTACAGGTCCGCCGCGGAATGGCTCATCAAGATCAAGACCGGGCGAGAAGTGAAAGTCGAAACCGCGGAAGGGCGCGCGCCGGACTTCACGCACGAGCAGCCGCACACCTCCATCGGCCCGGAGAATTCTTTCGTGCTCGAGCGCAAACCCTGGGAAGAAAAAGTGCGCGCGTACACCAAGGCCTTTCGCGATTCGCCGGCGGTGATCAATTCCATTGTGACGTTTTCGGCGCAGGCGCAGAACGCGTATCACGTAACGAGCGAAGGCACGCAATTGCAATTTGGGCAGATTCGCTACCGGCTGGAGCTCTTTATTCAGGGCAAAGCGCCGGACGGCATGGACCTGAACCGCTACTACAATTTTGATTGGGTGAATCCTTCCGATGCGCCTGACGACAAGACGGTTTATACCGCAGAGGCAACGATGCGCAAGGAGTTGGAAGGATTGGTCGCTGCGCCGATAAACGAGCCTTCTGTGGGCCCGGCGCTGCTGACCGGGCGAGCTGCGGCCGTCTTTTTCCATGAGGTTTTTGGGCATCGTGCGGAGGGCCACCGCCAGAAAGATGTGGCCGAAGGGCAGACCTTCGCGAAAAAGATTGGTGAGCAGATTTTGCCCGCGTTCCTGAGCATTGTTGACGACACCACCATGCGCAAGCTGGGGCCGAATGACTTACTTGGCTATTACGAATATGACGATGAAGGCGTGAGGGCACATCGCGTTGTTCTGGTGGACCACGGCGTGTTGAAGGATTTCGAAATGTCGCGCTCGCCGCTGGTGGGCTTTCCACATTCGAACGGCCATGGCCGGCGCCAGCTCGGCGCTTCGCCCGTTTCGCGGCAAGGCAACTTGATCGTAGAAAGCAGCAAGACCATGACCGACGCGCAGCTTCGCGCGAAGCTGATCGAGTTGATTAAGCAACAGGGCAAGCAATTCGGCTTGCTGATCGACGACATTGCCGGCGGATTCACGTTCACCGGCCGTGGACAGCCGCAAGCATTTCAGGTGCTGCCGCTGGTGGTTTACAAAGTCTACGCGGACGGCCGGCCCGACGAGCTAGTGCGCGGGGTGGACATTGTGGGAACGCCGCTCGCGGCGTTGACGAAGATCGTGGCTACCGGCGACAAGCAGGAAGTATTTAACGGCTATTGTGGCGCCGAATCAGGCTCGGTGCCGGTGGCGGCGGCGTCGCCCGCGATCTTGACGTCCGAGCTGGAGGTGCAGAAGAAGGAAAGCTCCACGGACCGGCCGCCGATTTTGCCGGCGCCCGCGCACGACATTATCAAGACGGGAGGCCAGCAATGAGCTGCCTGCGAATATCGAAGGTATTTGCCTACGCGGCGATTTTGCTGGGCTGCATTGCTCCCGCGCGTGTCGCTCGCGCGGCACAAGCGACGCAGGACAGTGACCAGACGCTGCGCGCCATGCGCGACGAAATGGCGCGCTCGAAGACGCGGTTGGAGCTGAAAATTCCCGGCACGGACCGGCCGGTGCGTCCCTACTACGTTGAGTACCGCCTGCTCGACCTGGATGTGCGGGAAATTGTGGCGGAGTTTGGCACCCTGCTGACCACTACGCGCGGGCGCAATCGCTTTATGAACGTGGAAGCGCGCGTCGGCAACTACAAGCTGGACAGTTCCAATTTCATCAGTGATGAGGGCTTCCGCGGCTTCATCGGCTCGCAGGGCTCGGTCGGCATCGACCGCGATTACGATTCGCTGCGCCAGGATCTGTGGATCGCCACGGACCAGGCATTCAAGCAAGCTGTTGAGACATACTCGCGCAAGCAGGCCTATCTGAGCAGCTTGGCGCGGCAATCGAACATCGACGATTTCTCGAAGGCCGAGCCGATCCAGCAGCTCGAGCCGCTCGTCACTCCCGACTGGGGGAATCGCAACTGGGAGCAGGAAGCGCGTCAGTCTTCGGCTACGCTTCGTTTGTTTCCGGATATTTACGAAACGCGCGTCACCTACTATTTGGTGTACGCCACCGAATACCTGCTGACCAGCGAAGGCACCGAAATTCGCACCAACCGCACGTATGCCGCGGTGGAAGCGGGCATGAACACGCTTGCGAGCGACGGCATGCCGCTCAACCACCTTTACGCATCGTACGCGCCTAGACCTGCCGATTTGCCGAATGTCGACGCAGTGCGCAAAGGTCTGAACGTCTCGGCCAGCGAGTTGATGGCACTGCGCGGGGCGCCTCCCGCGCAGGATTACACCGGACCGGTGCTCTTTGAGGCGCGCGCCGCGGCGCCACTTCTTGCCCAGATACTCGGCCCCGCGATGAATGGTTCGCGCCCGCCGCTGGCGTTTCAGCCCGTGGTCGAGCAGATGCTGAGCGGCCTAGGCGGCAAGAGCGACTGGAGCGGCCGAATTGGCTCGCGGGTGTTGCCGCCGGCCGTAAGCCTCGTCGATGATCCGGGCGCCAAGGATTTTCATGGCACGCCACTGTTAGGTGGATATGCCGTGGACGACGAAGGCGTCCGCGCCCAGAAAGTCACCGTGGTGGACAAGGGCAATTTGAAGCAACTGCTGATGTCGCGCCGGCCCGGCCCGGATTCGGAGAGTTCCAATGGCCACGGGCGTTCCGGATTTCTGGGCGACGCCAAAGCCACCATGAGCAATCTCCTGTTGAACGCCTCCGAAACGGTCCCGCCTGCGGAGCTGAAAAAGAAATTCCTGGACGAATGCCGTTCGGAAAAGCTGGACTACTGCATCATCGTACGAGAGATGGACAATCCGGCGCTCAGCCTTTTACATCAGGAAGATTTTTCAGAGCTGCTCGCCAGCTTCGGCGGAGGCGCCGGAACCGGCGACCGCTTGCCGCTGCTGGCCTACCGGGTTTATCCGGCCGACGGCCGCGAAGAAATCATTCGCGGCGCGCGCATCATCGGACTGAACTCGCGAGCTCTTCGGAATCTCGCGGGCATCGGCAACGACAACTTCGTGTACAACTATATGCAGAGCCAGATTGCCGGCTTCGCAGGCACGGCCCTGGGCGCATTCGGGTCGGCGCAAGGCGGTCTGCCTGCCTCGGTCGTGGCTCCGTCGCTGCTCTTTGAAGAGTTGGAAGTGCGCGGCGCGCGCGGAGAGCCGAAGCGGCTGCCCCTGTTGCCGGCGCCGCCGCTGAGCGCCGCGAAATAATTGCTTGCAGGCGCGTTGCCCACAAACTCATGAATGACCTCACACGGCGCGGATTCATTCTTGGATCGGCGACGCTGGCTTCCTATGGATTGCTGGTCGGTGTGCAGCGCGCGTGCTTTTCGGCCTTCGCTGATGACCAGCAGGATGAAAGCAATCAAGGCGCGGTGACCATCGTTCAATTTGCAGACGATGGCACGCGGATCGGGGCAAAATCTGTCGCAAAGCTCCGCCGCGCCATCAAGGAATGGAAGAAACTGCTGACTCCCGGGCAATACGAGGTCACGCGCCGCGCGGCGACGGAATTTGCCTACAGCGGTGATTTGTACGATCAACATGCGCCGGGGCTGTACCGGTGCGTCTGCTGCGGAAACGCCCTGTTCGATTCTGGCTCGAAGTTCGACTCTGGCACCGGCTGGCCGAGCTTCTGGAAACCAATTGCTTCCGAAAATGTCTACGAAAGAACCGATACGAGTTATGGCGTCGTGTGCAAAGAAGTGAAATGCACCCTCTGCGACGCCCATCTCGGCCACGTGTTCACGGATGGACCGGAACCCACAGGCCTGCGCTACTGCATGAATTCCGCGGCGCTGCGTTTTCTGCCAAGAAGCAATTCCTGACCGGTTGTGTTCTCCAAATGATGGGGCTTGCTTATTGTTTTGCGTCCGCGGGTAAGTCTTCGTGATCGTTGATTGACAACCGCTCGACCTTTAGCGGCAGCGTTAAGTGTCAGGGGCAAGTGTCCGATTTGAATACACGCGGGGAAGGGCAGCGGAACGTTCGGTGGGCAGCACCCAAGGCAGCGAAATTAGGCGGACTGCGATAGTCTAAGCGGACCGTGATGACCGCTAGCGTCCTAGAGGAAGTGAAGGAGAAGAAGCGCGCGGCGCTGTTGAGCGTGGCCTCGGCGCTTGTGCTGGTCTCGCTCAAGACTTTCCTCGTGCTCCGCACCGGCAGCTTGGGCGTGCTGTCGGAGGCGCTGCACTCCGGGCTCGACCTGGTGGCCGCTATCATTACGTTCTTGTCCGTGCGCGTCTCGGATGAGCCCGCAGACGAACGACATCCCTACGGTCACGGAAAATTCGAAAATTTTTCCGCTTTCGTTGAGACCGGGCTGCTGTTGCTGACCGCCCTGTACATCATTTACGAAGCGTTTAGCCGCCTGTTTTTCCGCAGCGTGCACATTGAGCCGAGCATCACGGCCGTCGTGATCTTGTTCTGTGCGCTTGGCATTGACCTCACGCGCGCCCGGGCGCTTACGCATGTGGCTAAGAAATACTCCAGCGAAGCGCTGGAAGCCGACGCGCTGCATTTCTCAACCGATGTGTGGAGCACGGCCGTGGTCATCGCCGGATTCGGGTTGGTCTGGGCCGGCGAGATTTGGAACTTGCCCTATCTGATTTATGCCGACGCGCTGGCTGGACTGGCGGTTGCCGCGGTGATCCTGTGGGTCGGGTCGCAGCTCGGCCGTCGTACGATCGACGCGCTGCTTGATGCCGCGCCCGAAGGATTGCAGCAAGAGATCGCCCGTGCCATTGCCCGTATGGACGGCGTCCTGGACGTGGATCGCGTGCGGGTGCGGCGCGCAGGCAACCACCACTTCGTGGACGCCACTGTGAGCGTGGCGCGCACGGCCAGCCTCGAACAGGTTCACGCGCTCAGCGACGCTATCGAAAAGCGCGTCGGCGAAATCGTTCCGTCCGACGTGATGGTGCATGCGGAGCCACGCGCGCCGCAGGGTGAACATTTGTTTGAAGCCATTCGCGCGGTGGCGCAGCGCATGGGACTGGCGGTTCACGATCTAAGCGCGCTGCAACAGCAAGGGCAGCTTTTCGTGGAGTTGCATCTTGAAGTGGATGAGAATTTAAGCTTGCGTGAAGCGCACCGCCAAGCCACCGAACTTGAAGAAGGAATTCGTGAGCTGCGCGACGGTCCCATTGATGTGAACATTCACATTGAGCCGCTCGGACGACACATCGCGACGCCCGATGCCGGCGCCGGGGAGATGAAGCAGCTATCGCGCGCGGTGGAGCAATTCTTAAACGGCTTGCCCGCGGAGTTCGACGAGTTGGTGAACTGCCACGATGTGCGCACACGCCAGGTCGAGCACCACATTTTGGTTTCCTGCCACTGCACAATGAAAGGCGCGCTGCCCATCACGCAGATTCACGACGTGACAGCGGCGCTTGAAGACCGCGTGAAGGAACGTTTCCCCCAGATTCACCGCGTCACCATTCACCCCGAGCCCGTCGAAGGCTAGTCCGCGGGCGCGCTCCGCGCAAAGACTTGCGCGGCCAATGCCAGCAGCGCTGGATAACACACCAGCACATACCGCGGTTCTGGTGTTTCGAGTGTGGTGAGAAACAAAGTGCGCAGCAGGATGAAGGTTGTGAGCAGCGCGATGGCCCCTCGTGCCGCAGGTGCTCGCCGCCACAAGCGCGCCGCGCCCCAAAGCGCCAAGGCAATATAGCCGATGTTGAGCAGGAACAAGCCGATGGTGACGGATTGATCGATGGGATCGTCTTCCCAGGATTGCGCCAGCGGGAAAACCGTACCGGAGAACGGCAGCAGTTCGATGCGTGGCGTGAACCACAGGGTCAGGGCGCGTGCCGCGGGGAGCCAAAGGCAGGTGCGTAGAGGATGACGTGCGGTGCGTTCGCGCGCGAGCTGTGCGAAAGCAGCGTCTTCCTCCGGAGTGAGTGTGAGGTCGTCGTTGTATTGATCGAGGATCATCGCGACGCGCTCTTTTTCGGCGGGCGTCTCGAAAGCGCGCGCGGGGATTTCGTTCACATCGATGGTTTCTTCGTTGAGCTTCCAGGGCACGAGATAGACGTCACGAAAACGATAGAGCCACGTCTTTTCCCAGCTCATCAAGCCGTAAGGAACCAGCTCGCCCGGGAGGTTGGAATTTTTCGGTGCAAGAGGCTGAAACTCGTGCAGAGTGACGGCGTTGCGAATCGTCCAGGGCACGAGAGGAACAGCGCAGAGCGCACCCATCAGGACGGTAGTTTTTAGCCAGCGCAGACTTTCGCGCTGCCGGATGAGAATCGAGCCGAGCACCAGCCAAGCTGCCAGCAGAAGCAGCGGCCCCTCCGGGCGAAATAGAGTGCACAGGCCAACCAGCAGCGCGGCGCAGGCCGCCAGGTGCCAATAGTCGTTGCCGACAATCCAGTGCCTTTCGACGAGCCGCCAGCCGCGGTTTTGCGCGCGGGTGACGAGGAGGCAGAGTGGCAACAATGCTGCCGTGGTGAAAAATGTCGCGAATACTTCCGTCAGCGGAACAGCTACGTAATTTGCGGTGAAGGGGCATAGCGCGGCGAACCATAACGCTGCAATGAATACGCGATGCGGCCGGACCCGATCGTTGGCGATGAGCACAAGTAAAGCCGCAAGGCCGGCAGTCAGCAGGCAGGTCAGTAAATCCACCACGACCTGCGCGATCATCACCCACAGTCGCGCGGCTTCCCCGGTTCGCCCGCAGAGTGCGTAGATCAGCGCCAAAAATGCGGGGTAGCCGGGCATGCGCATGTCCACAGGCATGACTTGATCGTGGACATTCATCGCGTAGACGTGATGCTGGAGCCAGTTGCTGGCGATTTGTTCGTAGAGGACGGTGTCGCCGGAATTCGCCGGGTATTTCAGGACTAGAAAAAGCCGCAGGCAAAGACCGGCGACCAGCGCGACAACGGTATTGGAGAAAATTCGCTTCATCGATGGAACGCATCTTACAATAGAGCGTAGGGCAATAGAGCACCGCAGTCGAGGGAGACGCACGCAGCCCGGCACGATGTCTAGGCCCCTGCCTTGCCGCCGGGCTGAAAATGTTCATGAAGGAACGACGACCTATATTTTATGACGCGGAGCGCGTCCGCTGGCGCCGCACGCGCCGCGTGCTGGAAATTTCTGGCGTGCTGCTGACGCTGCTGTTGGCCTATTTTTTTGTGACCATCGCGGTCAGCGTGGAGCTCCCCGCGGGACTCCTGCCGGAGACGCGTCCCGCGTATCGCGCCTTAAAGGTCAAAAGCAAGAAAGTCCCTGCGCGGGAAGGGCGCCATCGCCGCATCTCGAATATCGGCACCGTACCGGCCAGTTACGATCCTCTGCGCGCCGCGTTTTTTGTGAGCTGGGACGCCGCCAGCTTTGCTTCTCTAAAGAAGCACTACAAAGACATCGACGTTCTCATTCCTGACCAACTGCACGCCGTGACACCCGATGGCGCGCTAACAATTGTGGACTACGAACGCTATCAGACGGTGAAAGCGAGCCCAACCCAAGCCATAGCCCTCCTGAAGGACGACAAGCTGCACCGCTGGATGAAGTCGGCCAACGTCGAGCTGCCGCTGATGGGTTTGCTCGACAATTACGATGGCCAGACCTGGCGCGTCAAGGAAATGGCCGCCATGCTCGGCAGCAAAACGGCGCGGCAGAAGCTGGTTCGCGATGCCGTGGACTACACCGTCGGAGCTCACCAGGCCGGCGTAGTGGTTGACTTCGAGGAAGTTCCCGACGCTACGCAGCCGCACTTTCGCGAATTTGCCGCGGAGCTCGGCCCCGCGCTGCACTCGGTTGGGTTGAAATTGATGATCGCGCTTCCCGCGCGCGACGACTCGTACGACTACAAATTCTTCGGCAAAGAGTGCGACGCCATCGTGCTGATGAACTATGACCAGCACTGGCTGACTTCGCCCCCCGGCCCGGTCGCCGCGCAGGACTGGTTCGTCGAGAACCTTCGGCAGGTCCTCGAAGATGTGCCGGCGCAGAAAGTCGTGGTAGGCATCGCCAACTACGCGTACGACTGGTCCGAAGCGCCGAAAAAAGCGAACGAGGCCGCGAAAGAGATGAGCGTGCAAGAGGCGCTGCTGCACGCTTATGAATCGGAGACCGACGTTGAGTTTGACGCGGCGTCGCTGAATCCTCATTACTCCTATTCGGACGACCACAACCACACGCACCAGGTCTGGATGCTCGACGCCGTCACCGCTTACAACCAGTTGCGCGCCAGCGAGCGCGTGGGCGTGCAGGGCACGGCGCTGTGGAGGCTTGGCTCATCCGACAGCTCCATTTGGCCGGTTTGGGATTCGCCGCGCCCGGATGATACCGTGCGCGAAAAACTCAAAGACATACCGCCGGGCCCAGACTTGATTCTAGAAGGCGACGGCGACGTGTGGCACTTTACCGATACACCCAAGAGCGGCCGCCGCAGCTTTGTATACGATCGGCCGAGCGATCTCTTCACCAGCGAGAAATACGACGCCTACCCGCTTTCCTACAACATCGATCAAATCGGCGCGGCAGACAACAAAATCGCGTTAACCTTCGACGATGGCCCGGATATCCGCTGGACGCCGAAAATCCTGGACATCCTCAAGGAAAAGAAAGTACCCGCCACATTTTTTGTGATCGGCGTGGACGCCAGCCAATGGCCGCAGATCGTCAAGCGCGAATACGCCGAGGGCCACGAAATCGGCAATCACACCTATACGCATCCGAGTTTTGACGACATCTCCAAGACGGAACTGCACTGGCAATTGAACCTGACGCAGCGGCTGATCGAGAGCACCATCGGCGTGAAGTCAATTCTCTTCCGTCCGCCCTACGGCATCGATCATCAGCCCGAATATGCGGAAGAAGTGGCGCAGTTGCCTCTCGCGCAAGACATGGGGTACTTGATCATCGGGCAGAAAATCGATGCACACGACTGGCGGCAAGTGGACGGCAAGCAGATTCCCGCGCAGGAAATCGTCGATAACGTTCTGCGGCAAGCGCAGATGGGCAACATCGTCCTCTTTCACGACGGCGGCGGCGAGCGCGCGAACACCGTGGCTGCCTTGCCCCAGGTGATCGACAAGCTGCGCGAAGAAGGTTATCAGTTTGTCTCCGTGCCGGACCTAATCGGCAAGAAACGTGCCGAAGTGATGATGCCGCTCTCCGCCGAAGAAAAGCTCGAAGCGCGCGCCGACGGATTTATTTTCGGAATCTGGCACTGGTTCCGGCTCAGCATCGCCACCATCTTCATTGTGGGCATTGTGATGGTCAGCGGTCGCGCCCTGATTATCGGCATATTGGCGTTGATCGAAAAATGGCGGCCCGATCACCTGGTCATGCCCAACCCCCCGCCCGGTGTTACCGTGCTGATTCCCGCTCACAATGAAGAAACCGTGATCGTGCAGACGGTGAAATCCGTGCTGGCTTCGGATTTAAAGGATTTACAAGTCATCGTGGTCAACGACGGATCGAGTGACCGCACCGGCGAATTGCTGGACGGAAATTTCGGACAGGATTCCCGCGTGCGCATCATTCACCAAGTCAACCGCGGGAAAGCGGCGGCGCTTAGCCGCGCGCTCGGCGAAGTGCAGGCCGAAATCGTCGTCACCATCGATGCCGATACGGAAGTCGAACCCAACGCTATCGGCAAACTGCTGCGCCATTTCTCCGATGAAAAAGTGGGCGCGGTGGCCGGCAACGTGAAAGTCGGAAACCGTTCGCGCTGGCTGACGCGCTGGCAAGCGCTCGAGTACATCACCAGCCAAAATATGGAGAAGCGCGCCTTCGATCTGCTCAACTGCATTACCGTCGTACCCGGCGCACTAGGTGCGTGGCGCAAAAAAGCGATTGAAGCCGCTGGAGGCATCACCGCGGACACCGTAGCTGAAGACGCCGACCTCACCATTGCCATCCGCCGCCTCGGCTGGCACATCGACTACGAAGAAGAAGCCATCGCCTGGACTGAAGCGCCGGAAACCCCTGGCATGCTGATCCGCCAGCGATTCCGCTGGACCTTCGGTACGTTACAATCCTTCTGGAAGCACAGCGACACGCTGTTCCGGCCCAAGTACGGCACGCTCGGCTTAATTGCACTTCCGAATATTTTCGTCTTCCAACTCCTGCTGCCGCTGATCTCCCCAATAATCGATTTGCTCTTTCTCGGCGCCGTGATTGCCTGGGGCCTCGCGCAGTATCACATAGTGCGCTTGCCGCTGCTCTCGGCGACGGCGACGGCGGACCTCGAGCGCTCCGTTTTATTCTTCCTCGGCTTCCTGCTGATCGATATGCTGACCTGCGTCCTCGCGTTCGCTCTCGAAAAGAAAGAAGACTGGAGCCTGCTCGTACCTGTGCTGCTGCAGCGCTTCTACTATCGCCAGCTCATGTACGTGGTCCTATTCCGCTCCGTGAAAGAAGCCGTCAGCGGCCGCCCGGTCGGCTGGCGCGGCGTGGAACCGGAAGCCCCGCGCACCGTCGCCCCCGCCTGAGTCTACTGCTCACGAACCCGCCCTACTGCCGTCTGAGTCGCTAGGGGTAGCTCGCCATTTGGGGTGTGGAGGTGCTGGTGCTTGCCAGAATCGCCGCCGCTTGTGCCTGCGTAGCTCTGACCGTAACGCCGGCCGTCCGTTCTGAACAAGATCGCCCGCGCGAGCATTTTGCTAATGCGGACATCTCGTACGACTGGGTCACCAACAGCCGTGGCGACAAGCTGCGCACTTTTGTGACGCGCCCGAAGAACCTCAGCGGCAAGGTTCCCGTCATTTTCTTTGTCGGATGGCTCAGTTGCGACAGCGTAGAGTACGCGAACGGGGAAACCGACGGCTTCGGCACTCTAATGCGGCGGCTGATCGATCAATCCGGGTATGCCACCGTGCGCATGGACAAGCCCGGCGTAGGTGAAAGCCAGGGAACGCCGTGCAACAAAGCGGATTATCAGGGCGAACTCGAAGGCTACCAGGCCGCCTTCGACTCCGTGAGCAAGTACGACTTCATCGACACCCAACGAATTTTTGTTGCGGGTCTCAGCAACGGCGGGGGCGTAGGACCTCTCGTGTCACGCGACCACCACATCGCGGGGTTCATCGCCGCAAGTTCCTGGGGTCGCACCTGGTACGAGCACATGCTTGAAAACGAGCGCGTGCGCCTGACCACCGACGGCAAATCCCCAGCAGAAGTGAATGATGCTGTGAAGGCGTTCAGCCAATTTTACGATTTGTACTTGATTCAAGGCCAGACGCCGGGCGAGATCATTCGCCAGCATCCGCAACGGAAATCCCTGTGGTACGACGAGCCGGATGGTCAATACGGGCGGCCAGCCTCTTTCTACCAGCAGCTCCAGGCGCTCAATCTCGGGCAACTCTGGCAGAAGGTCGAGGTCCCCGTGCTGGTCATTCACGGCTCGAGTGACACAATTATGAGCCGTGCCGACAGCTCGGCGATCGCCGAAATCGTCAACGGCGTACATCGAGGCCGCGCTCGCTTTGTCGATGTGCCGGGCATGGGCCACGACTTTACAGTCAATATGAAGTTCCATGCCGAGCTGATCCCTCTGATTCTGGATTGGATGAAGGAGGCGTTACATGCGCGAAACTGAAAACACCACCTGAGATCCTCACGAAAGTTATTTCGCGCGGTTTTCACGTAACCCAGAGTTGTTGTAGGATAACGCTCTACCGCTAGGAGGTTTTATGGCCGTCACCTTCACTCTCAACGGAAAGTCCCGGACCGTCGACGTCAGTCCGGATATGCCGCTCCTCTGGGTCTTGCGGGACACTTTGAACATGACCGGCACGAAATTCGGGTGCGGCATGGCCCTTTGCGGTGCCTGCACCGTGCACATCAACGGCGAAATGACGCGTTCCTGTATCACCCCGATTTCCAGCGTGGCTGGGAAGAAAGTCACCACTATCGAAGGCTTGTCCAAGGATGGCAGCCATCCCGTACAGCAGGCCTGGATTGCCGAGGATGTTCCGCAGTGTGGGTATTGCCAGTCCGGTCAAATCATGTCTGCGGTCGCACTGCTAGCCAAGAAACCCAATCCGACTGACGCCGATATCGACGACTTCATGAGCGGCAACATCTGCCGCTGCGGTACCTATCAGCGCATTCGCAAAGCCATCCACCGCGCCGCGGCCACGCCCGCAAGCAAGGCCAAATCCGCTTAACCCTCAGCCTTCCTGCTCAAACGAAATCGAGGTGCGCCATGACTACTGCCCCCGTTCTGAATCGCCGTGAGTTTCTGAAGACCGGAGCCGCCGGAGGCGCGGCGCTGGTGGTCGCCTTTCATCTTCCCGGCTCGGCCTTTGCCGCCGCACAGGATCAGGAAAAAAAGACGCCCAATCCGCTAAACGCCTGGGTGCGCATCACGCCGGACAATCGCGTGACGCTCATCCTCGGCAAATCCGAAATGGGCCAGGGAGCCATGACCGCGCTGCCCATGATTCTCGCGGAAGAGCTATATCTCGATTGGAAGCAGGTCAGCGTCGAACAAGCGCCCACGAATCCGAAAATTTATGACCACGGCACTGGCGGAAGCGGCAGCGTCGCCGGTTCCTGGCTGCCGCTGCGGCGTGCAGGCGCGGCCGCGCGAGAAATGCTCGTCACCGCTGCGGCGCAGCACTGGAACGTGAGTCGCGACACTTGCAAGGCCCAGAACGGCGGCGTGATCCACGGCGCCCGCAAGCAATTCTTGACCTATGGGGAACTCGCCGAAGACGCGGCTAAGTTGCCGGTCCCGGACTTCAACACCGTTCCGCTGAAAAATTCCGACGACTTCACCATCGTTGGCCACGACCGCAAGCGCTTCGAGGCCGCGGCCAAGTCCACAGGCGCGGCGAAATTCGGCATCGACTCTCGCATGCCGGGCATGGAGTACGCCGTCATTGCCCGCTGCCCGGTATTCGGCGGCAAGGTCGCAAAGTTTGACGCCACGAAGGCCAAGGCTGTTCCTGGCGTCCGCGACGTCATCTCCATCGACGCTGTCGGTGAAGGCGCGTTCACCTCCGGCGGCGTTGTCGTCCTCGCGGATAATTCCTGGGCCGCCATCCAGGGCCGCAAAGCGCTGAACATTGTTTGGGACGAAGGCCCCAACGCCGAAGAATCGAGCGAGTCGCTGCGCAAGCACTTCGTCGAAAACGCCGCGAAGCCCGGGAAAGCCGTGCGCAATGATGGTGATGCGGATGCCGCTCTCAGCTCGGCGACGAAGAAAGTCGAAGCGGTGTACGAGCTTCCCTTCGCTGCGCATGCCTGCATGGAGCCGATGAATTGCACAGTGCACATCCGGCCGGACGGCGCGGAAGCATGGGTTCCCACGCAAGCTCCGCAATGGGCACAGGGCGTGATCGCGAAGGTTTCCGGGCTTCCGCCGGAAAATGTGGATGTGCACACCACTCTGATGGGCGGCGGCTTTGGCCGGCGCTACCAAGCCGACTTCGTGATGGAGGCTGCGCAAGTCGCCAAAGCCACCGGCAAGCCCGTCCAGGTTTTGTGGACCCGCGAAGATGACATGCAGCACGATTTCTATCGCCCCGCGTCGTATCACCGCATGCAGGGCGCTGTGGACGCCCAAGGGAAGGTCGCGGCGTGGAAGCATTTTCAGAGTTCCACATCCATCGCCGCGGTTTGGGACAAGGACGGCAAAGATAAGCCCGAAGCCAGCGAATTCGCCACCGCCGCGTTCATCCCGTATGAGACGCCAAATTTCCGCGTCGAATACGCTTTGGCGCATTCGGGCGTTCCGCGCGCGTGGTGGCGCTCGGTGGAGCATTCGAGCAGCGGCTTTGTTGTCGAAACGTTTGTCGACGAACTGGCAGCGGCAGCGGGCGCTGATCCGTTGAAGTTCCGCCTGCAACTGATCGGTGATGCGCGCAAGATCCCCGACTTCACGAATCCGAAGGAAAACAAGCCGTTGGATACCGCGCGGCTCAAGGGGGTTCTGCAGTTGGCGGCGGAAAAAGCCGAGTGGGGCAAGCCGCTCCCAAAGGGTGTAGCTCGCGGCATCGCCGGATACTTTTCCTTCGAGTCCTATACCGCGGCGGTGGCCGAGGTCAGCGTGAAGAATGGCGCGGTCCAAGTGCACCGCATCGTCTACGCCGTCGATTGCGGCCGCCCGGTTAATCCGAGTGGAGTCGTAGCGCAAGTCGAAAGCGCCGCCGTTTACGCCCTCTCCGCCATGATGAAAGACGCCATCACCATCGATCGCGGCCGCGTCAAGCAAGCCAACTTCAACGATTACGACATGCCCCGCATGAAAGAAATGCCGAAAATCGAAGTGCACGTAGTCACGAGCAAGGAAGATCCCACAGGCATAGGCGAACCCGGCCTACCGGTAGTAGCCCCGGCCGTCGGCAACGCCGTCTTCGCCGCCACGGGCAAGCGCCTCCGCCGCCTACCCATTCGCGCCGAAGACCTAGCCTAACGTTGCAGCGTATTCATCTCCTGTAGCGCAGGGCGGAGTCTTCGGAGCCCTGCGGCTTTTCTCAAAAATGACCGCCGCGTGTTGATCGCCGCTATAGCGTAAACAGAAGCTCTCCCCGCAGTTCGCGCTTCGGCCAGCTGCGCACTAAGTGGCACAGGCATTTCTGCCTGTGCTCTGACGACCGAACCCGCAAAGAGGTCCCGACGCAACTCCGGACCTACCACACCAAAATTCAAGGCTCCTAGCCCCCACCCATCCAACCAATGCAAAATAACCTGTGCCCATCGCCCTCCTTGCCATTGCGTCTGTCTCACTAGCCGTCTGGCTCTACCTGGCGATCGCGCGAGGCCGGTTCTGGCGTCTCAACCAATTCAACGACGACCTTGCAAACCACGAAGCACCGAGCGCCTGGCCGTCCGTGATCGCCATCGTCCCCGCCCGCAACGAAGCCGCAACCATCGCGCAAGCGCTAGCGAGTCTGCTCAAGCAAAATTACGCCGGCGAATTCTCCGTGATCGCCGTAGACGACCACAGCGAAGACGGCACCGCGCAAATCGCGAAGCAAGCAGCCCGCGATCTCAACGCCGAGCCGCGAATCGAAATCCGCAGCGCAACACCACTCCCCGCCGGCTGGACCGGCAAGCTCTGGGCCCTGAACGAAGGAGTCAGCCCCGCCGGCGCGGCAGCGTCGGGCAACCGTAGGGGCGCAGCACCGCTGCGCCCCAGCTTGGCAACCCATTATTATTGGTTCACCGACGCCGATGTTTCCCATGCCCCAGACACCCTGCAGCGCCTAGTAACCCGCGCCGAGCGCAACCACCTCGACCTCACCTCGCTAATGGTCCTGCTGCAAGCCAAAACTCTGCCCGAGCGTGCCCTAATCCCCGCCTTCCTCTTCTTCTTCCTGAAACTCTATCCCCCAAGCTGGACAGCAAATCCGAAAGCCCGCACCGCCGGAGCAGCCGGCGGCTGCATCCTCCTCCGCAGCGAAGCATTGCAGCGCATCGGCGGCCTAGCCGCAATCCGCAGCGAAGTCATCGACGACTGCGCCCTAGCCCACGCCGTAAAAAGCAGCAACGGCCGCATCTGGATGGGCCTAACCCGCACCAACGTAAGCCTCCGCGCCTACACCGCTTTCCGCGAAATCCGCGACATGATCGCCCGCACCGCCTTCACCCAACTCCAATACTCCCCGCTGCTTCTCATCGGCACGCTCCTAGCGATGTTCATTACCTATCTCGCGCCCATCGCGCTCCTCTTCGCCCACGATTCCGCCCCGAGAATCCTCGCCGCCTCCACCTGGCTGCTAATGTCCCTCCTCTATCTCCCAACCATCCGCTTCTATCGCCTATCCCCAATCTGGGCCGCAACTCTCCCTTTCACCGCCCTCTTCTACACCTACGCCACATGCCTCTCCGCCGCCCGCTACTACCTCGGTCGCGGCGCCCAATGGAAAGGCCGCTCACAAACCTCACGATTGAGTTAGTGAGTCTAGAGTGTTTTTTTTTCTTTCTGGCGCGGAGTTTGAGGAATTCGGGCTCGATCCAAACACTATTCAAGCGTTTCGGTTCCAGTTCGACGAACCCGTATTTGCCGAACCCTCGGATGGTGTAGACCTTTCCAAGCATGCTCCTGAATAGTCTTACCGTTCCAAGCTCATCCTTTACACCAGGAGCGAAAGTTATGCGTGGAAGCCCGATGACTTTACTTTGTCTCCGACTCCGAATTTCCGGTGGTGTCCTGGCTTGGATGCTCGCGATAAGGTTCGCTTCTTGTATTTGCGTGCCATCGTACGAACCAACTTTCCGTTTAAACCTAATGTTGCTCGAATCTAATTGACACGACAAGTTCAGTTTTGGTAGACTGTCTCCGTTCAGTACTGCGCCTCGCCTCCGCGAGACTCCCGAAAAATCCCAAATCTTTCTTTCTGGAGACTTCCATGTCCACCAATCGCTCCAAGGACCGTTCGTCCTTGTGTTCTTTCACGTTTGCCGATGGCCGCCATTGCCGCACTCCGCGCCGCGACGGCCATCCGCACCTCTGCGCCTTTCACGCCCGCAAAGAAGCACAAGCCCTCGCGGGCCACGAAGCCGGCCAGGAGATCGCTTATCACCTTTCCGGCAGGTATGTCTCCGCCTGTGATCTCAGCTCCGCCCTGGGACGCCTCTTCTCCGCAGTCGCCCAAGGTCAGATCAAGCCCAAAACCGCCTCCACCCTCGCCTATCTAGGCCAAACGCTCGTCCAAAACCTGCACCTCGCCCAGAATGAATACATCAACGCCTTCGGCACAGACTCGTGGCGCGAAACCGTCCGCGCCTCCCATAACCAACCTGCCAAGCATATGTCGCCCGATTCCCAATCCCCGCCGCCAGCCCCCACTCCTACCCCATCCTCGGCCACATCCCCCGAATCCGAGCAGGATCCGCTCATCCCGGGTAACTAGCTTTAGAATGAACACTTGCAAAAGTGTATGAAAACAAGCCACTTTAACTGTGTTTAGAATCAACACTTATGTGAAACACGGGGGGAGGGGTCACTTTCAAGGCCGCACCTTTGGCCCTGAGGCTTTTCCCGCAGTCCAGCACCACCTGTAGCGCAGGGCGGAGTCTGCGGAGCCCTGCGGCTTTTCCTTCCCACGCTTTAGTCCTACACCCATCGATATTTTGCTCGACCGAATCGAATTTTGATATCCTTGAAATGTTAGGTACAGGGCTGTATCCCGAATCTAGGGAACGGTACCGGAGGCCATCATGAGTGTCCTTCCGAATGCGGGCAACGGCAAAGTCACCGTGCCCGAACTCCTGCAGCGAAAAGCATCGGCTGCAGGTTCCCCCCACAATCTCAAAAAAATCGTCTGCTTAACGGCGTACGACTATCCGACTGCGCGCTTGCTAGACGAAGCGGGCGTGGACGTCATCCTGGTGGGCGATTCGCTGGCCATGGTCGTGCTTGGTTACGACAGTACGCTGCCGGTCACGCTCGACGAAATGCTCCATCACGCGCGAGCGGTGCGGCGCGGCACCAAGCGCGCTCTCCTCGTCGCCGACATGCCTTTCGGCAGCTATCACTCCGACACCGCTGAATCGCTGCGCAACGCCGTACGCTTCGTAAAAGAAGCCGGGGTCGAAGCCGTGAAAGTAGAAGGCGGCGAGCGGCGCCTAGAACTGATTGCGCGGCTGACCGAAGCGGAAATTCCGGTGATGGGCCACATCGGCCTCACGCCTCAATCCGTGAACGCGCTCGGCGGCTATCGCGTCCAAGGCAAAACCACCGACTCCGCGGAGCAATTGCTGCGCGACGCGCGCGCCGTGGAGGCGGCCGGCGCCTTTGCAGTCGTGCTCGAAGCCGTGCCGCGCGAGCTCGCCGCGCAGATTACCCGCGAGCTGCGCATTCCCACTATCGGCATAGGCGCCGGCCCCGACTGCGACGGCCAAATTCTAGTCGTGCACGATATGCTCGGCCTCACTTTCGACCAAACCCCAAAATTTGCGCGCAAGTATGCGAATGTCGGCGAAGTCATTTCCAACGCCGTGCGCGGCTATTGTGACGATGTGCGCGGCGGCGCCTTCCCATCCGACAGCGAGTCCTATCATTCGGGCAAGACGGTGAAGGACGACAAGCCAGTTCGTATTTCTATTTGCTAGATCGCGCAACAAGAAATCGCAACACGAAACCCATTTGTGAGGGAGTGCGATGTCTCCAGAAGAAATGCGCCTGCTGTACGACTACAACGCGTGGGCAAATCGCCGCTCGCTGAGCGCCGCCGCTGCGCTGACGCCGGAGCGATTCACGAAGCCCATGGGCTCCAGCTTTTCTTCCGTGCGTGACACGCTGGCCCACATTTTCGGCGCGGAATGGATTTGGCTCGAACGCTTTCAGGGCCGCTCCCCATCCTCGCTTCCGGACACCGCGCAATATCCCGACATCGCAAGCCTGGGCGAGCGCTGGGGAGAATTCGAGCCGCGCCTTCTCAATTTCGCTCGCAACCTGACGCAAAGCGATCTCGACCGCGTAATAGAATATAAAACGCTGAAGTTCGGCGTGTACAGCAATCCGCTATGGCAATCGATGCAGCACCTGGTCAATCACGGCAGCTACCATCGCGGGCAAGTCACCACGTTGTTGCGTCAGCACGGCGCGCCAGCGATCCTGACGGACTTGATGCATTTCTACCGCGAGCGCGCGGTCGCCGCCAAAGCCTAAGTCTTCTCTCGCCGCCAATTGTGGAGACAATCCGAACCATCGCCTGGATGAAAGAAGCCGCGCGGCAAGCGCGCTCGGAGAGCCGCATCATCGGCTTCGTCCCCACCATGGGCGCTCTGCACGCTGGGCACACGGCACTGGTGCAGCGCGCGAAGCAGAAATGCGCCCCCGTGATCGCGTCAATTTTCGTGAACCCGAAACAATTTGCTCCCAAGGAAGATTTCGCAAAATATCCGCGCACGCTCGAATCGGATTCCGAAAAATTATCCGCAGCTGGTGCCGATGCCCTGTTCCTACCCGACGTCGCCGAAATTTATCCCACCGGCTTCCGCACCTACGTCACCGTCGAAGGACTCAGCGACCGGCTGGAAGGCCGCTCGCGGCCGGGTCATTTTCGCGGCGTCGCCACCGTCGTCATGAAATTGCTTGAGATCGTGCAGCCAAATTTTGCCTATTTCGGACGCAAGGACGCGCAGCAGGTGCGCATCATCTCTCAGATGGCGCGCGATCTAAATCTCGATACAGAAATTGTGGTTTGCCCAATCGTGCGCGAGCCAGACGGCCTGGCTCTTTCTTCGCGTAACGCGTATCTGAACGCCGAGGAGCGCCGCGCCGCCACCGTTCTGCACCGCGCGCTGGAGGCGGCACGCGAAGAACTGCGTGCCGGAACACGCGACTCACTGCAATTGCAAGCGGTAATGCGGCGCGTGCTGGAAGCCGAGGCGGTGTCCGCGGTGGATTACGCGGAAGTCGTGGATGCCGACGCATTTGAGCCAGTTACGCGCGTCGACCGCCCTTGCTACGCTCTGCTCGCTGTATTCATCGGCAAGACCCGCCTCATCGACAACCTGTACATTGAGCCAGTTGGCGATTCCGGAGAACTCGCCTACCATCTGTAGCCAATGTGATACTCCGCCGGAGTATCGCGCCCCTGTTATTCTCGGCCCAATGCAGCAAACCACCTGGAGGTGACGGAGATGAATTTTCGTACGCGATTTTCTGTATCTCTCATGGCCCTTTCCCTTTGCTTGGCCCTGGCCGCTCTGAGCCATGCAGCAACTTCGGTTCCGGCGGGCACGGCAATCACGGTTACCATCGATCAGTCCATCAGCTCGAAAAACGCCAAGGTTGGGCAGGGCGTCGTGGCCACCGTGGCGCAAGACGTGACCGCCAACGGCAAAGTGGTGATCCCCAAAGGCTCGCACGCCAAGCTGGTAGTGAGCAGCGCGCAAGCTTCCGGAAGATTGTCCACTCCCGCCAAACTTTGGTTGCGGCTGAAGAGCGTTGAAGTTCACGGAAAAACTTACACGATTGCGACGAGCTCCACCGGAAGAACCATGGGAGGCAAAGGCAAGCGCGACGCCGGATTTATCGGCGGGGGAGCAGCTGGCGGCGCGCTCATCGGCGCCCTCGCTGGTGGCGGCAAAGGCGCTGCGATTGGCGCGGCCGCTGGAGCAGGAGCCGGGACCGCCGGCGCCGCGGCCACGGGAAAGAAAGAAGTCGAGTTCCCCGCCGAGACGCGGCTAAGTTTCACGACGCGCGCCGCGGTCTCCATCAATTAATTACATCAAGTTCGTTTAGCGGCGGCTGAAACGCCACCGCTATTTTGAGAGGCCACGGCGAGTGCTTCGGCGGCGTGGCCTTTCGCTTTTACATTGTCCCAGACGCGCTCGATTTTTCCGTCGGCGCCAATCAGAAACGAGCTGCGCACAATTCCCAGGAACGATTTTCCGAGAAAATTCTTCATGCGCCGCGCGCCGTACGCCTCGATCATTTTAAAATCGGGGTCGCTCAACAGCGGAAAATTCAGTTTGTACTTTTCTTTGAAACTGGCTTGCGTTTTTACGGGATCGCCGCTAGCCCCGAGGATCACCACGTTGAACTTGTCGAATTGCTTCTTTGCGTCACGAAACTCGGACGCTTCGATCGTTCAACCCGTGGTGTTCGCCTTCGGAAAGAAAAAGAGCAGCACGCGCTTCCCGCGAAAATCGGAGAGCGAGACGTCTTTGCCGTCGTCGGCCTTAACGTGAAATTCTGGAGCTTTGTCGCCAGCCTTCAGCATTTGCAATCACCTCGAGGTTTTCTTGGAGTGCGGCAGTCTGGCTGCCGCTTTTACGATGCGAGCGATATTACAAGCTGCTCTAACACAAGCTATTCTACGAAAGAAGCTTCTTCAAAATATCATTCACCGTCTGCGGATTCGCCTGCCCCCGCGTCGCCCGCATCACCTGGCCTACAAAAAACTTGAACACCCCTTCGTTCCCGGATTTGTATTTTGCTACGTTGTCAGGATTTTTCGCGAGCACTTCGCGCGCCGCTTGCTCGATCGCGGAAGTGTCGCTGATTTGCGTCAGGCCCTCCGCCGCCACAATTTCGCCTGCGCTCCGCCCGCTGTCAAACATGGTGGCAAACACCTTCTTCCCGACTGCGCCGGTGATCTGCCCCGACTCCACCAGCTTGAGCAACTCAGCCAACGCAGCTGGTGTAATGCGACTATCAGCGAATGCCCTGCGAGCCTCGGAGAGCCGCCCGATCAGTTCGGTCTGTATCCAGTTTGCTGAGCTCTTTCCTGGCGCTCCAGCCGCGACAACTGCTTCGAAATAATCTGAAAGAGTCCGTGAGGTGGTCAGCACTTCCGCGTCATAAGCCGTAATTCCGTACTCCCGGACGAAGCGTTGCTGTTTCGCGTGCGGCAGCTCCGGCAGCGCGCCGCGGATTTCCTCGCGCCACGCCGCGCTCACGTGCACCGGCAATAAGTCCGGCTCGGGGAAATAACGGTAATCATGCGCTTTCTCCTTGGAGCGCATGGAATCGGTGCGGTTCGCGGACTGATTCCACAACCGCGTCTCCTGCGAAATGCGCCCGCCGCTTTCAAGCACGCCGATGTGCCGTTCGATTTCGTATTCGAGGGCCCTTTGCAGAAAGCGGAAAGAGTTGAGATTTTTTACTTCCACCTTGGTGCCGAACTCCTGCGAGCCGCGCGGGCGCACGCTGACGTTGGCGTCGCAGCGCAGCGAGCCTTCTTCCATGTTGCAGTCGCTGACCCCAGTGTAGAGCAGGATCTGACGCAGCGTGGTCAGATACACGTAAGCCTCTTCCGGCGCGCGCATGTCCGGCTCGGAGACGATTTCGCAGAGCGGCGTGCCGCAGCGGTTGTAATCGATGTACGCCTTAGTGGCCGATTGTGAAAAACCTTCGTGCAAATTCTTGGCCGCGTCTTCTTCCAGGTGCAGCCGCGTGATGCCAAAGCGCTTCTTTGCGCCTGCCTGCCCGGGCAGGCCGCCGTGTTCGACTTCGATCCAACCGCCGGTGGCCAGCGGCAGTTCGTACTGCGAGATTTGATAGCCCTTGGGCAGGTCCGGATAAAAGTAGTTCTTCCGCGCAAAGCGCGAATGCTCGTGCACCGCGCAGTTCAAGGCCAAAGACGCGCGCGTCGCCATTTCCACCACGCGCTTGTTCAAGATCGGCAGCGTCCCGGGAAGCCCGAGGCAAACCGGGCAGGTGTTGCTGTTCGGCGCGTCGCCGAACCGTGTCGAGCACGCGCAGAAAATCTTGGAATTGGTCAGAAGTTGAACGTGCACTTCCAACCCGATCACCGGCTCGTACTTGGCGAGCACTTCGAGAGGGATACCTGCCGTTTCTGGCGCGGATTTCACCATCGAGAAGGGAATTATAGCATTGGCAGGTTAGCCGCAAACGCGACGATTGGCGGACACTGATTCTCGGCTCCGGGCACGATCTGTGACGCAATCAATCAACGAAGAGGCTAACTACGGCGCTTAGAACGTCTACTGCGTCAGGATTTTTTCAAAGAACGCGAGCGCGCGCGGATCGTGCGACTGTCCCAGCCAGAACATCGCCTGCTTGCGCACTTCGCGGTTGTGGTTGGTCTGCGCGACTTCGATCAGTTTGGGCACTCCCTCGTCTTTCGGGAGTTGGCTCAGCGCGAAAACCGCTTTCTTCTTCACGTCCGTGTCAGGATCATTTTCGATAGCCCCGGTGATGGCGCTAACGGCTTTCTGTCCGGCCTTCTGCGCCAGCCAGAATAATGCTTGCCCGCGCACGTGCGTGCTCTGATCGTCGTGGGCCATGCGGATCATTTCTTCCACCGCGCCCTGCTCGTGGCTCACCGAGAGAGCGAATGTGACCTGCGCGCGCACTTCCGAACTGGGATCGCTCTTGGCCATTTTTTGCAGCACGGCGAATCCGGCCTTTTCTCTTGCGGCGCCGAGCCAGAAGGCTGTTTGCTTTCGCAGAGATTCGGGCTCGTCGGTGCGCGTGAAGGATTCTAAAGCGCGGTCGGCTGCCGGATCGCCGTGAAGCGCGATGGCAGTTAATGCGCCATGCGAAACGTGGTCGTCATCATGAGCGTCCAGGTCCGTACCTTGCACAAAGGTTTCCAGCAACGCAACGCTGTCCGCAGGCTTCACTCCGCTGAGCCACACGAAAGGCAGTCCCCCCGCATCGAGGGAGCATTCCATCGACACGACTCGAATCTTCGTGATGCGTTTATTTTCGGCCCGGAATAGCACTGCGACGGAGCGCGGCGCCTCCAGTTTCGCTGTCCCTGCATCTCCTCTCGAGGTCATGTTCGTTCCGTTGCCGCGATCCTCAAGCCGGCAATGCCCGCACCCATTTCGCCACGAGCCCTGATAGTCCCCGCAGCACATCGCTCGCTCTCGCCCCATCTGCGGCACCGCGTAGCCCAGCCATTGCGGCTCCTCGGCCTTTGCTGCCCATGTTTTTACTTCTGCTGCGAGCGGCCCCGCCAGCGCCTTCTTTTCCACGCGGGCATTTTCCACTTGCGGTGAATCGCTGCTCTGTGCGGCGGCAGAAAGGCAGGCGAACCCGGCGGCCGTTATCATTGCGAAAATCAAAGTCATTCGGAGCATTTTTCCTCCATTCACAAACGAACTCAGCTTGAACACGAGCAGGCGCGAGCTATTCGTAACGCAGAGCCACGAGCGGGTCGACCGCGGTAGCACGTCTCGCCGGGACATAACACGCTGCAAATGCCGCGAACGCCAAAAGGAGGCAAATAAATGCATACGTGACGGGGTCGCTCGCACGCACGCCGAAGAGCAGACCGGTCATCGCGCGCGTGGCCACAAGCGCGGCGATCGCGCCGAGTGCGAGGCCAGCGGCAGCCAGGCGCATTCCTCCTCCCACCACGAGGCGCAATACGTCTCGCCTCTGCGCGCCCAGGGCCATGCGCACGCCGATCTCGTGGATGCGTTCTGTCACTGCGTAGCTCATCACACCGTAAATTCCCACAACGGCCAGCACCAGCGCGATTGCGCCGAACGCGCCCACAAGCCAAAGCGTGAGCCGCCGCGTACTCATCGTTTCGGCGATGACTTGCTCCATGAGGCGCATATCGTGTACGGGAAGCTCAGGGTCGAGTTCGGCGACGACTCCACGCATTTCCGCATACAGCGATGAGGGATGACCGTGCGTGCGAACGGATAAGCTGACGTAAGACCACGGATTCTGCGCAAACGCGATATAGCTTTCGGGGCCAGGCGTTTCGGTCAGGCCATTGTGGAGGACGTTGCCGACCACACCCACGACCTCGGACGCTTTGTCGCCGAGGATGTTGAAGTGCTTGCCGATCGGGTCTTGGCCAGGCCAGACAAGTTCCGCAAGTTTTTGATTGATGACCGCCACGGAATGCGAATCGGCGGTGTCGGAGGCCGTAAACTCGCGCCCACGAAGCAAACGTATGCTCATGGCGCGGAAATATCCAGGATTTACAGCGTGCACGCCGATTAATGGCTGATGGCCGCGCTCGAACGGCTGCCTCCCGTCGACGGTGCCCACGCCGGTTGTCGTGTCGTCACCTTCGAGGGGCAGGTCATTTGAAATGGCTACACCTTCGACGCCGGGAAGTGCGGCAACACGCGGGAGAAGTTGGTCGAGTAGTTGCGTCGAGCGGCCTTTTTCTGAATACGCCGCGCTGGTGAAATTCACCCACATCGTCACGATATGATCGGGGTTAAAACCGGGCGCCACCTGGAGTAGCCGGATGAAGCTGCGGACCAAAAGCCCCGCACTGACCAGCAGGACGAGGGACAGCGCGACTTCTCCGACAACCAGAAAGCTGCGCATGCGATTGTGCGCGAGTCCCGACGTGGAACCTCGGCCTCCTTCTTTCAGGAAGGCGCCAGGGCTCTGACGTGTGGCGGCCAAGGCCGGCGCAAGCCCGAAAAGGAGGCCCGTTAGGATACAAATTCCGAGTGTGAAGGCCAGCACCCCAGGATTGACGGAAATCTCGTCCACGCGAGGCAGATCGCGCGGGCTGACGGCTACAAGCAGGCGTACGAGACCGCATGCGAGGGCAACGCCGGCCATGCCTCCGCCAAACGCGAGAAGCATGCTTTCCGTGAGCAGTTGCCGCACGATGCGCAGCCTGCTGGCGCCCAGGGCAGTGCGAACGGCAAGTTCCCGGCGCCGTGCAACCGCGCGAGCAAGAAGCAGGTTCGCTATGTTGGCGCACGCGATAAGAAGCACCAGTCCTACAATGCCCAGCAAGAGGAGCAACGTTTGCCGAATGGGGCTCGCGGAAAGCTCGCGTAATGGAACCAACCGAATCGTGTGGCCAGTGGTAACCGTGTACTGCTGATGGATCCGCTCCATGATGCTGCTGATGTCCGCCTGAGCTTGCGGGAGCAAAACCTCCGGTTTCATGCGGCCAATGATGTTGAGATAGTGCGTTTCACGGTTCGTGCTCAGCTTGCGCTCCCACTCAGCCGACGCGCTGAACACTTCGGGAACGATGTTGACCGGGTTGACCCAAACTTGGATGTCGCGGCCGTAGCGAAAATTGGCGGAGAGAACGCCAACTACCTTGACCGGCTGGCTGTCCAGAACGATGTTCCGACCGACAACGCTGCCGTCCCCAGCGAAATGGCTCTGCCAGAAACCGTACGTCAGCAAAGCGACGCGCGAGGCGCCGAAGTTGCCTTCCGATTCCAGGAATGCGCGCCCGAGGATGGGTTGAACGCTGAACACAGAAAAAACATTCGGTGAGGCTACAATCCCCGCAATCCGCTCCGCGGGTCCTCGGCCCGTAAGATTGAAACTCAGGCGCCGGAGCGCAGCCATTTGCGAGAACGACCGGTTCTGCGATTGAAAATCGAGGAAGTCAGCGGGAGAGAATGGAGCTTCGGTCAAGTTCGGTTGCGATTCCCAAAACCAGACGAGTTGATCAGGTTCTGGGTAGGGCAGCGGCCGCATCAGGACGGTGTCGACCACGCTGAAGACGGCTGTGTTGGCACCGATGCCCAGGGCCAGGGTCACAATCGCGATGATTGTCAGGCCGCGGCTCCTCGCCAGCGTTCTCATCCCGAATCGAAGGTCTTGGAAAAAATCAGGCATTGCAGTCCTCCAAAGCGGTGAATCGACAACCTAGTCCTGTTCTGAACGTTCCACGAGTTTCTAATTTTTCTGCAGGATCTCCATCAAATAGTCCGTAGCTTCCTTGGAGTGCATGATAGAAAGCTTGGAAACCGCCGTTCTCTTGAGCTCGGGATCTTTTTCGCCGCGGGCGATGGCCACGATTGCCGCGGCGTTTCCCTGCAGGAAAAAGGAATTCAGCACTTCTTCCCTAATGCCGCGATCGGTCTCTTTGCTGTAAATGCCCTGGAGCGCCTTGGCTGAATCTTCGGAATGAATCAGCCCGAGATTGCGAACGGCGACGCGGCGCAGCTCCGGGTCTTTTTCGCTTTGCGCGGCTTCCAGAAGCTTCGGCGCGTCGCCGGCAAGGAAAAAAGCCTGCAGCAATTCGCGGCGCACGGCGGGAGAATTATCGCTGCGATAGAGTTGCTGCAATTCGTTTTGCGCGTGGACCAGACCGAGCTGGCGGATCGCTTCCCGCTTCACTTCGTCGTCTTTTTCATTCTTGGCGGCTTCAAACAGGTGCTCGCGATCCCCTCCAATCATGTACGCGCGCAGAATGGCCCTCTTGATCGATGGGTCGGAAGTCGTGGCATAGACCTCCGCCAGCGTCTTGCGGGACTCCGCTCCGCCGAACATTGCCAGATATTGGATGGCTTTGCGTTGGAGATCGGGATTGCTTTGGCCGCGCGCAATCTTGCCCAGAATTTCGCGCGCCTGCGGCGAGCCGCTTTGCGCCAAGACAAAGAGTGCTTGGGATTTTTCTTTGGGAGATCCGGAGCCGCTTTCGAGGACCTTGCCGAGCAGCGGCACGGCGCGATCGGGGTCGCTATTCATGATTCCGCGAAGGGCCAGCATCCTGAGCTCATCATCTTTCTGAGCTTCCGGGTGAACGGGCTGCCCGGCGGATTGGCGGACTTCAAGTTCCAGCGCGTTGGCGTCTTTCTGCCAGCGGCTTTGTGGGAAGCGGCGCTTGATCTCGGCAATGTTGGCGAGGGCGGTGTCGCGCTTGCCGAGACGATTTTCGGCGTAGGCCTTCCAATAGAGAGCGGCGTCGGTCTGGGGGCCATGCATCTGCGCCAACTGGTCGAACTTGGATTCAGCACGCTCATAGCGGTCTTCGTCCAGCGCTTCGCGGCCTTCGTCGTACAGCTCGGTCAAGCGCTCGAGGCGTTCTTGCTCACGGTCTCGTTTTTCCTCCTCGCGGTCGCGCTTTTCTTGCTCGCGATCCCGGGCTTCTTGTTCGCGGTCGCGCTTTTCCTGCTCCTGGTCCTGACGACCCTGCTCGAAATCGTTGGCTTCTTCGTCGCGGTCGGTAGCGTCACTTGCCTGACTTTCTGCGGCGGAAGCGGATTGCGGCGCGGCAATAGAGGCGCTGAATGCAGCCGCGGCATGCGGTGCAAAGCTCGGCATCGCCAGCAGAAACGCCACTACAATCCAAGCTCTATTTCTCATTACGGACAAATCTCCCTTGCTCATACCTTGTTCCTTTCGTTTTTCGCGGAACCGTTTGGCTGTGCGGGCGCGTTCCCCGACTCCCCGCGTTGCTGCAGTTCCTTGCCGACCACACGAACCTTGAAGAGAATGCCGCGCGCTTCGATGCGCAGGCGAATGCCTTCCAACTGCGCCGGAGTTACTTGCTGCGGGCTGTGCGCGACGTCGAGAAGAACACGCTCGAGCTCATCGAGTAGGCCGGCAAGCGCGGAATCTCCCTGTTCCAGCGCCGTTTGCCGATACAGCCGATTTTCCTCGAGCAAGTTTTCCGCGCGGCGCTGCTCACCGGAGATGTTGACCTGCTGCCCTGCGCTCTGCGGCCCGCTGTTAGCCAGCTCGACCAGGACCATTTCCGAGCGGCCGAGATGCTCGCCGACGGCCATGACCAGAATTCGCTCGCGAACCTTTGTTTGGTCCACGGCCACCGGAGCAATGGGAGTGCCTGGCCTAGTAAGGCGGCCGGCGATGAACGCGGCGAGTACGAGCGCGGCAATCGCGCCCGCGGCAACCCAGCGGCGCGGCGCGAGCCACTGAACGGTGTTCGGTTCGCTAAAGAGAAAGTCCCACCAGTGCCTGCGGCGCTGCGGCAGGCGCGGCGAAATCTGCTGCCAGACCCGTTGGCCGTAGTCTTCTCCAGGTTCAGGTACGGGGATGGTGTTGAGTGCGGCGAGCAACGCATCGATGCGCTCGAGTTCCGCCTGACATTCCGGGCAATCTCCCAGATGCGTGGCAATCGTCTCTCGGCCGGCGGATTCTCCATCGTGATACGCGATCAATTCTTCCTCTTTCGGATGTTTCATAATTCTGTCCCCATCGCTCTCGCTTGTCCTCGCTGCTCCACAAACGGTTCCAATGCCTTGCGAAGTTTTTGCACCGAGCGAAAGACCGTGTTTTTTGCGGCGCTGCTGCTCGACTTCAGCGCATCGGCGATTTCTTCGATTCCCGAGCCTCCCCAGTGGCGCATGACAAAAGCGGTTCGCTCAGCAGGAGTAAGCTGGCTGAGCGCGAGGCGCATTTGCACGGCAAGCTGGCTGCTCTGCGCCAGACGCTCCGGTGAAGGCGCACCGTCGGGTACTGTGCTCATCAAGTCGATCTCCGCGCCTTCCTCGGTTTCTCTGGCTGGCAATGCGCGGTTCGAATCTTCGCTCTTTTTCTGGCGCATGCGGTCGATCGCATAGTTCGCCGCGATGCGATAAACCCAGGTGCCAAAATTCGCGCGCGAAGCAAACTGACTGAGTTTTTGGTACGCGCGCAAAAAAGCCTCCTGAACCACTTCCTCGGCGTCATGCTGGTTTCCCGTCATGCGATAAGCCAGCCGGTACACATTGCGGCTGTGCCGTTCCACCAGAATGCGAAATGCTTCGCGATCGCCCGTGAGCGTCCGCTCGACGGCGATGGCGTCGCTTTCCACGATGGTCTCGACGCTCGGCCTCATCCGCTTCATTAGACAGGATTTCCGGGTCGCGGTTAGGTCGGCTTTGGGGCTTTTCCGCCGAAGGAGCCCGAAGGAGGAGGTCCGGCCTTTGGTCGCGCCCTGAATGGAAATACCGTATCATTACAAAGGTTTTGCGGGTTAGCCGGACCGATTACAGGCTGCTCGCAGCGAGGAGCGGAATTGATTGCACGGTACACCCGTGAAGACATGGGCCGCGTCTGGAGCGATTCGAACAAGTTCGCGCGCTGGCTGGACGTCGAGTTAGCGGCTACCGAGACGCTTGCCGAGGCCGGGCAGGTGCCGAAGGAGTCTGCGGCGGCGATTCGCGCGCGGGCGAAAGTGGATGTTGCGCGGATTCTGGAGCTGGAATCGCGCGTAAAGCATGACGTGATCGCATTCACCATGGCTGTCGGGGAATCGATCGGCGATCCGTCGGCGGCGCGCTGGCTGCACTATGGTTTGACGTCGAACGACGTGGTCGACACGGCGCAGGCGCTGCTCGTCCGCGATGCCTCGCACCTCATCGAACGCGGCCTCGTTCTTTTCGGTGAAGTGCTCGATTTGCGCGCACACGAATTTCGATACACTCCGCAAATCGGTCGCACGCACGGCATTCACGCGGAACCCATCACCTTCGGACTGAAAATCGCCAACTGGTTCGCGGAAAATCAGCGCAACATCGCTCGATTCCGGGATGCCGCCGCGCAAATGGCCGTGGGAAAGATTTCTGGCGCGGTCGGCAACGCCTCGCATCTCGGCCCGGAAGTCGAGGAGCGCATTTGCACGAAACTCGGTTTGCAGGTTGTGCCGGTATCCTCGCAGGTGATTCAGCGCGACCGCCACGCGCACTATATGAGCTCGCTCGCGCTGATTGCGGCGACTCTCGAGAAAATTGCGCTCGAAATTCGTCACTTGCAGCGCACTGAGGTGCGCGAGGCCGAAGAACCGTTTGGCGGGGAGCAGCGCGGCAGCTCCGCAATGCCCCACAAACGTAACCCCGTCGCCTCCGAACAAATCGGGGGCCTTGCCCGCCTGGTGCGTTCCAACATGCTCGCTGCTCACGAAAACATAGCCCTCTGGCACGAGCGTGACATTTCCCACAGCTCAGTCGAGCGTGTCATTTTCCCGGACTCGACTATTTTGGTGGACTACATGCTGGCGAAGATGACCGCGATTGTTGCGGACATGCGCGTGTTTCCGGAGCGCATGCAGCGCAATCTGGAATTGACGCATGGCCTCGTGTACTCGGGCCAACTGCTGCAGGATTTAGTGGAGAAGGGCATGCCGCGCGACGATGCGTACAAAGCCGTGCAGGAAAACGCGATGGCAGCGTGGGAGACAGATTCGAATTTTCGCGAACGCGTCGCCGGCGATACGCGCATAACAAAATATCTCGACGCGAAGGCGCTGGCGCATGCATTTGATTTGCAGCGGCAGCTTCGTTACGTCGATGCGATTTTTGCGCGCGTCTTTGCGGAGAAGGCGCCGGAAAAATCTGCAGCAGGCTCCGCCGGGAAAAAATAAAGCGCCCCGGGGTAACCGGGGCGCCCTCTTGCCTCTTCTTGCTGCCAGTTGCGTAGCAGCAAGCTGCGGAGGCGGAAGATCTACTCGACGCGCTGGACGTAGCGCGCTTCCGTTGTATCCACTTTGATTTTGTCGCCCTCGTTTACGAAGGGCGGAACCTGCACTACCAAACCGGTTTCCAATGTGGCCGGCTTGCCCACCGCGCTGGCCGTGGCTTTTTGCAGCGTGGGTTCGGTGTGTACTACCTTGAGGTCCATAGTGTCGGGCAGGTCGACGCCGATCGGTTTTTCCTCGAAAAATTCCACTTTTACAATGGTGTTGGGAATCAAGTAGTAGACCGTATCGCCAAGCAGTTCGCGGGTCAGGTGCATTTGCTCGTAGGTTTCCGTGTTCATGAAGTGGAAATCGTCGCCCTCGTTGTAGAGGTACTCGAATTCGACTTCGTCGAGAATGGCGCGATCCACAAATTCTTCGGCGCGGAAGCGATAGTCAATCATCGTGCCGCTCTTAAGATTTTTCATGCGCGTTTGCATGGAGCCGCGCTTATTACCTGGAGTGCGGTGATCGACGCTGAAGATGGTGAAAAGCTGGCCCTCGTGCTGGATGACCATGCCGGGGCGAAGTTGTGTGGCTTTGACGCTGCTCATAGTTTTCACGGCCGTGGAGCGGCCGGAGGCTCCTAGAAATTGCGATTTCGGAAATTCCAGCTGGCGGCCTGCTGAACTGCTTACGGCTGCACGCGGAATGACTCGAGGCGCGCCGGAAAAACTAAAACGCGTCCGGCGCGAACAAACAGTATAGACGGGCCAATTCTACGCGGTCAATCGTCGCCTCTTTTCGCGGCTTTAGCGCGCTGGGCGGCGGCTTGGGCCATTATTTTTTCGATTTCGGTGGGATCGCGAGGCAGGCGCTCGCTGAGCAGCTTATAGTCGGTTTCGGTGATGAGCACGTCATCTTCGATGCGCACGCCGAGGTTTTCTTCAGGGATATAAATGCCCGGCTCCATGGTGACGACCATGCCGGGTTGGAGAGGTTTGCAATATTCGCCGGGATCGTGGACGTTGAGCCCAATGTTGTGGCCGAGACCATGAATGTAATACTGGCCGAGCGGTTTTCCGTGCAGATCCTTTCCGTGCGAATTGATGTAGTCATGGGAAATCTTGTTGACGCTTTTGTCGCCCTTCTGACAGAGGTCCATGCCGGGCTTGAGGGCGGCGAGGGCGGCGTTTTGCGCGCCAAGCACAATATTGTAAATCTCGAGCTGGCGCGGCGTGAATTTCCCATTGGCCGGGATGGTGCGGGTGATGTCCGCAGAGTAGCCGGAGTACTGCGCTCCAACGTCAAGGACGACGATGTCGCCGTCTTCAATCTTGCGGGAGAGTCTGTCGTAATGCAGCGCGGTGGAATTTGGCCCGGCACCCACGATGGGAGCATACCCTTCCGCTTCGGAGCCGCCCGTGGCGTGCACTTCCACCATTTTTGCACCGACCTGGTATTCGTAGAGTCCAGGACGCATCATGCGCATGGCTTCCAGGTGTGAGTCGAGCGTCAGGTCAATGGCGCGCTGAAGGAAAGCGATTTCACCGGGGGACTTGATCTGGCGCATGGCGCTGATTTGCGCGCGGATGTCTTTCAGCTTGATCTGCAGCGCGGCTTGTTGGAGCCAGTCCACCACTTCTTTTTCATGCGGGTAGCCGCCCAACTCTTTTTCATAGGGAAGAATCGTGTAGAAGGAGGGATAGGTTTTCGCGAGGGCATCGACTTCGGCGCGCATTTCCGGGAAGGGCTTCACCGCCGAGAAGCCGGTGCGGGCTTCGATGCCGGGATCGGCGGGAGACATGCGCACGCCGTTCCACTTTTCTTTTTGAGGATTCTTGGCGGGAAGGTAGAGGATTTCGCGCGGGCCATTCGATGCGTCATTGGTCGATGATTTCGCGGCCGGGAGAATTGCCAGCCCCGCGCCTTCTTCGTTGTGGCCGGTCAGGTAATAAAAATTTTCTTCCTGCTTGAAGATGTAGGTTTGCGAAGACTCCTCGCGTCCGGTAAGGCCCCACAGAACGATAGGAGATTCAGCCTGTGCGGCGAGCTTGGCGCGGCGTTCGGCGTAGACGCTATTGGGCTCGCGGTCGCGGCGTTCCTGCGCGTGTGCGGAGGGCGCGGCAAAGCAAACGCCGAGACAAATCAAAATTGAGAGAATCGCCGAAGAGGCAAACTCGTATCTTTGGCGTGGGCGCCGTGGCGGGAGACTATGCATCGATAGACCTCGTGTGATTTCACCTCGCCTGAATGTTTTGGGAACCCGCAGGGCAATCGGGTTGCGCCTTCGCCGACTCGCTGGTGCTGAGGCAGAGCAGATGGATTGTATCCGAAACTTGGACGCACCTGAAATCCGAGCGACGCCGGCGCAGGGGCGAGTGACGAGTGACGAGTGGCGAGTGAAGCCTGCAATTCCTTGTAAGGGCTGAAGCCTAATTTTCTTGTGTACGCTTTTTCGCGGTGCCTGAAGGCACCGCTCCCCTGACTGAAAGTCAGGGGCTTCCACCTGCGGACAAAGAGGTCCGGAGCGCTCGCTTTGCTCGCTAGCCGGGCTGAAGCCCGGCCGCTACAAGATACGGGAGCGGCTCGGTGCGCCGAGCGTTCCGGGTATTTTAGGTTGTCGATTGGGGCGCAAAGGAGTAGAGTCCCAGAAACTCCGTGGAGGTTCTTCCCATGAACTCACTTCATTTGCGCTGGCGCGGGTTGATTCTTGCCGTGGTGGTGTGTCTGACTTGCGGACTCTTCGCGGTTGCCGCGGACGAGCCAACTCTGACCAAGGAGCAGATTAAGCAGTTCCTTCTCACCGCCAAGGTGGTGAACAGTCACGACGCAAAGAAAGGCATCACCCACACCTCGCGCCTTACACTCTCCGACGGCACGGTTACCCACGACGCCTCTTTCCAAGGTCTTGATGAACACAAACGCGAGATGAAGCTTGCCAGCGGCGCAATCGAACTGAACTTCGTGGACTCCTACAAGTACAATCTCGCTGCTTATGCGCTGGCTGAGTTGATTGGCATGGACGACATGGTGCCGGTGTATGTCGAACGCAAATGGGCAGGCAATACAGGCTCGCTGAGTTGGTGGTTGGTGGTGAAGATGGATGAGGCGGAGCGCCACAAGCAGAAATTAACGCCGCCGGATCCAGATGCCTGGAACAATCAGATGTACAAGGTTCGGGTCTTCGATCAATTGGTCTCCGATGCCGATCCCAACCTGACCAACGTGCTAATCGGCGAGAATTGGAAGATTTGGAGGATTGATTTCACCCGCGCATTTCGCCTCAACAAGGATGTGAAAGAACCTAAAGACTTAGTACGCTGCGACCGGCAATTGTTGGAGAAACTGAAGGCGCTGGACGGGAACGCGCTAACAGAAAAAACCAGCCACTATCTCACCAAGGATGAAGTGAAAGCGGTGATGGCGCGACGGGACAAAATTGTGGCGCAGTTCCAGAAGATGATCGCTGAAAAAGGTGAGAACGAAGTGCTGTACTGAATTATCTGAGCACGGAAGTAAACTGCACCGCTCAACTGGGCGAGTAGGGATGCAGCGGAGGCGTTGGATTGGAAGCCCGAGTGGGAAAGAAAGCAGCTTGCTCTTTTGGGTCCCCCGGGTCTAGTGTTCGTGCTGCACATTACGTCTTTACCGGTGATCCCGGTAATAAGGAGAGAAAAAATGCTGAAGAAGCGACTCACTCTGCTGTTCGCGTTGGTACTTACCTTCCCGCTGGCGGCGGTGTTCGGGCAAAAGGCTCCCGCCAAGTCGAAGGAGGCGCGCTGGGAAGGTAGAGTTGAAAGAAGCAGTAAGGAGCAGTCTACTCTGACTATTCGCAAGTCGGGTTCGAGTGTAGAGAAGACCTGTGCGTTCGACAGCTCGACGAAATGGGTCAGTCAGTATCACGCCGACAAGAAGGTCAACGACATTGACGCCAGCCAGGTTAAAGACGGGGACTACGTGATTTGCAAGGGCACTTATGACAAGCCCGGCGTACTCCACGCAACTCTAATCTCTAAGCGGCTCTCCCACTCCGCCCCGTAGACGAGTTGGATCTTGTAACGCAAGTTGAAACGCCCGAGCTCTTGTAGGTATCGGGGTTCACTTAGTAACCAGATCGCGGAGCCTTCCTGTGATGGCTCCGCGATTGTGCTTCCATGCGGTCTATCACGAACCGCGACCGTGCCGAGGTTTTGGTCAGGCCGCCTGCGTGGCGGCCTTTGCCACGTTTGCGGGTTCCTCTATGCGTATTTGCAGTTCGTTGACTTGTCCAAGTCTGGCAGCCTAAGATGCACCGCAATAGAGGACGCCCTGCGGAACTCAATGCTTTCGCTAAAATTCTGCTGCTTGGTTATAGGAGGCAGGAAAATGGTCCGCCCTCCGGTCTGTGTTTCTCCCCACCGCGCTTGTATTTCCGTCCTCCTGGTCCTGGTGTCGGCGATGCTAGCGTGGGCGGGACCAGCAAAGGCTCCAGCGGAACCGCGGGAATCCGTAGTCGCCATCGGCGATGTCCACAATGATTTAGACGATTTCGTCGCCATTCTCCGGCGCACCGGACTTATCGATAAGCAGAACCATTGGACAGGCGGTAAGACAACATTCGTTCAGGTCGGGGATCTCTTGGATCGCGGCCCCAAGCCGCGCGAGGTCATGGACCTGATGATGGCACTCGAGAAGGAAGCGGGGCAAGCAGGTGGCAAGGTCATAAGCCTCCTCGGTAACCACGAGGTAATGAATATCATGGGCGACCTGCGTTACGTCACTCCCGCGAACTATGCCAGTTTTGCGGATGGCAATTCCGAGAAGCGGCAGAGGGCTGCGTATGACGAGTATGTGAAATGGAGGAGTAGCCACGCATCGTTACTAGCCGAGCTTCCCCATCCGATGGAGTTGACGGAGGCGGAATGGATGGCGCGTCATCCCGCAGGTTTCATTGAACAGCGCGAGGCGTTTGGTCCAACGGGAGAATACGGCAAGTGGCTGCGAGGACATGCTGCCGTGGCCGAGATTGAAGGAACCATCTTCTTGCACGGGGGAATTCATCCTGATCTAGCCAAGACCAAACTTGATGCGATCAATAGCCGGATCCGCGACGAAATCAAGGGATTCGACGCCTCGAAACAGTATCTGCAGAATGAAAAGCTGATCCTGCCATTCTTTAATTTGCAGGAAATCAGCAACGTGCTTCAAGCGGAAGTCATTGCCGAGATCAAGTCCCATGTCTCCGCCAATGCTGAACGCCAGGCTCAGATCCAGGAGTTCTTGAGGCATCAAGATTGGTTAAGCGTGCGAGTGGATGGCCCACTGTGGTTTCGCGGTTACGACAAGTGGAGCGAAGAAGAGGGTGCACCGCAGGCGAGCAAGGTCTTGGAGAGTTACAAGGCAACACACCTTGTGGTGGGGCACACGGTGCAGAACAGCGGCCGCATCCGGCCCCGCTTTGGCAACAAAGTGTTCCTGATCGACACCGGCATGCTCAGCAGCTACTACCCTGGGGGCAGGCCGTCAGCTCTGGAAATCTGCGGCGATAGCAAATTCATCGCTGTGTATCTGGACCAGCAGATAGTGCTTCTCGATTCCCCTGGGTCTTCGCCTCAAAGCGGAGGGCCTGGGGCGGGGAATGGGACAACGGTTTCGGAAAAGGTAGCCGTCTTGCCCGCCGACCGTATATGTTCCGGAACGACGGGCGCACCCCAATGAGACAGACAGGTTACGAAGGAAGGTTCTGCGGATGAAACGGTGGATTGAGCGCGCTCTGAACGTCGGCCCCGGAGATTTGGGGCGTGGCGTACTCTTGTGCTCCTGCCTGTTCTTAGTTATCGCCAGCTACAAAATCGGCAGCGTGGCGGGAGCTGCGTTATTCCTGTCGCGTTTCCAGGCGAGTCAGCTTGCCTACGCCGACATCTCCAGCGCGGTGCTGGTCGCGGTGGTCATAGCGGGCTACGTGCTTATTGCGCGGCGGGTTCTTCTCCGCGATCTGCTCGTCGGCAGCATGGTATTTTTCTCCAGCACTTGCGCGGTGTTTTGGGGGCTAGCCCATTACTATTCCCACCTGATCTGGGTTTTTCCTGCCTTTTACGTATGGGTAAAAATTTTCGGCGTACTGGGGGCTACGCAGATCTGGACGCTGGCGAATTACGTTCTGACAACGCGCGAGGCCAAGCGCGTTTTTGGGATGGTGGGCGCGGGCGGCATTGCGGGAGGGATTTTTGCGGGTTTCCTTTCCAAGACCGTGGCCGGAAGGGTCGGAACGGAAAGCCTGCTGCTGGCTATGACGCTGTTCGTTTTGATCTGCGCCGGTCTGGTGATCTTGGTCTGGCGCAGCGGGCGAGTGTTGGTGGGTGACGCGCAGCGTACAGCCGGAAGATCCGCCGAAACAGCCCAACGGAACATGTCCGCTAGCTTGAAGTTGTTGTTTGCTTCGCCTTATTTGGGGGCCATCGCAGCGGTCATCTGCATTTCGCAGTTGGTAACCACATTAACGAACTGGCAGTTCCTGGCCATTGGTAAGCAGTTCCTGGTAAAGAAAGACGTAATGGCTGTTTTTTTTGGTGACTTTTATTTTTACGCGGGCGTGCTGGGGCTGTTGTTTCAGTTGCTGTTGACCGCAAGATTTTTGCGCCGATTCGGTATAGGCACGGCGCTGTTCGTGCTTCCCGTTACTGTATTCATGGGTTCGGCCGGTCTGCTGGTTCTCGGCACGCTGGCTTCCGCGGTGGCGCTGAAGGGCGGCGACACGGTGTTGCGCTATTCGGTGGACAGGTCTACGGCCGAGTTGCTCTACCTGCCGATCCCTGCTGGTGTGAAGTTACAGGTGAAATGGTTCATCGATACCGTCATCTGGCGCCTGGGTGATGGGCTGTCTGGGGTAATCGTCCTCATCTTTGCCACTTGGTTGCAGTTCTCCCCGCGTCAAATCAGCTGGGTGGTGCTGCTGCTGGCCAGCGGCTGGCTCGTGGCAGTTTCTGTCGCGCGGCGACAATACGTCGCTACGCTGAGGGAAAGCATTAGCCAGCATCGCTTCGACGTGGAACAAGCCAGCGCGCCAGTGCTGGACCGGTCGACTACGGACCTTCTGGCCACCAATCTTTCCGCATCCGATCCCAAGGACATTCTTTACGCGCTGTCCCTTTTTGAAGTGGAACAGCAAAGAGCCGCGCATCCGGGGATACGGGCTTTGCTGAATCATTCCGCACCGGAAGTGCGGCAGAAGGCAATCGCCATTCTCTCGGCGGCGGGCGACAAAGCCGCGGTTTCAGAAGTGCAACGACTCCTGCGGGACCCGGAGCTCAGTGTGCGCACCGAAGCCCTGCTTTTTCTGAGCCACCATGGACATATCGATCCTCTGACTGTCATAGAGCAACTTGGCGATTTCCCCGACTTCTCGGTCCGGTCGGCAGTCGTCGCCTTTCTGGCGCAGCCCGGCGAGGCTCAGAACTTGGAAGCCGCGCGAAATATCCTGGACTCTATGGTCAACGAAGCAGGAGAAGAAGGCCTGCGTAACCGGGTGGAAGCCGCCCGGCTGCTCGGCGAGTTGCCGGACTGTTTCGATCCTTTACTCTCCAAGCTTCTTGCCGATTCCGACACTCACGTGGTGTGCGAGGCCATCCATTCGGTCGGAATGCTGCGCAAGCGCCGGCTAGTCCCTGAGCTATTAGACCGGCTCGCAGACCATAGACTCGCCCCCGCGGCTGCGCAGGCACTGGGCAGATTCGGGGACTCCATTGTAGGAGGGTTACGCGACCACCTTTGTGATTCCGCCGTTCCCATCCAAGCACGCAGAGAAATTCCGAGCGTACTGGTGGCTCTCGGAACGTCAGCCGCCGCAAGCGTACTGCTTGACAACCTGCTGCAAGGCGATACCACGTTGCGCTTTCGCACGATTGCCGCTCTAAACAAACTTTGCCGGCTGAATCCCCAGATCGTGCTGGACGCTCAGATGCTGGAGACCGTATTGGCGGCCGAGATTCTGGGGCACTACCGGTCATACCAGATTTTGGCTACCATCGGGGCTACGACAGACGGCGTCGATCCTCTCGCGCGAGCGCTGAAGGAGGCCATGCAACAGGAACTGGAGCGCATCTTTCGTTTGCTGAATTTGCTGCATCCCCGGCTCGATTTGCACAGTGCCTATGTAGGTCTGCAGTCCACGAGCGTCGCCGTGCACGACAATGCCTTGGAATTCCTCGATAACGTCTTAAAATCGCAATTGCGAGACATGCTCGTGCCTTTGCTGGATAGCAAGGTCACTGTGGCAGAACGAGCGCAGATCGCACAACGGCTGGTGCGCGTCAAAATCGAAAGCCAGGAACAGGCCGTGGCAGAACTCGTTGCTAGCGACGATCCATGGTTGAAGTCGTGCGGGGCTTACGCCATCGGAGCCCTGGGGATAAAATCTTTGGAAGACCAATTAGACCGGTGCCTGAACGAATCGGACCCTTTGCTGCGCGAAACGGCGCGTGCCGCGAAACTCCGCCTGGAAGCTCTCGCCGCGAAGTCTTGACCCTTCGCGGCCCGGCGTAAATCCCTCACGCTGCGGGGCCGCCGCGCGCTGCGCGTAGAAAGGCTAACGCCTCTGCGCCGCGGCCAGGTCCCCGGGGCATTACATCTCGAAAAAAGTCATCGTGGCAGCCGCAGGTCTATGCGCGACGCGTGCAGCACGCCTTTATCGTCGACATGGCCCAGCACAATCACAAACGAGCCTTCCTTGACCTCGTCCTGCTGCCCGGGCTTTCCGAGCTTCGTCCATGCGGTCGAGTTGTCGTAGGCGATCTTCCTTTCATCTTTCGACGGGGCGGCGCCGCCACGGATGTCCATCTGCGACAAGTCTTTATAAATTCTGACGACGTGGCCCTGCCATTTCGTCTGTTTTTTCGCGGCCGATGCTTCTTTCTTTTCGGCCGCGGCCTGGTTGGCTCGCGCAGGCATGGCAGCAAATACCGCTCCCGCAAGTACTATGGAAAGTAAAGTTAGGGAACCCTTCATTGAAATCCTCCATGTTCGAATAACCGCTGGGTCTCGGCCGACTACAAAGAGAAGGAACACGTGGGGAGAGAATAGTTCGGGGGTAGGGAAGTGTAAAGAAGAATCTGCCGCAAACCGCCTGCGCTATTAGAATTCCAAATCGGGGGAATCACAATATCCGCTTTGACAGGCCAAACGGTTTGGGAGTAGCATCCTTGGCATCAAGCCATTTTGGCTCTAGCAAGTTTTTCTTTCTTCAATAGTCGAGAACAAAGGAACGGTGCGTCCAGGTGCCGGGTGGCGGTGCTTTTGGGGGAGTGGTCACTTTAAGGCAGGGGCGGGTGGTCTGCAGAAGTCAGCTTTACGGCGCCGGCAATTTGGGGTGGATGGGCGCTGGAAGGCTGCTCTGAAAATCGATCAGGGGGTGGAAGTATGAGGCGATTGTTACTCGCAGTGGTTATGATTTTGACTTTGGGTGTTGCGGGAAATGCGCAAACATTTCGCGGAGCCATCAATGGGACGGTAACGGACCCGTCGGGTGGCGTGGTGCCGAACGCGCAGGTGAAGGCGACGGAAAGCTCAACAGGGATTGATCACACGACGGTGACGACCACGGAAGGTCAGTTTGCGTTTCAGGACCTTCCGCTGGGGGCCTATAAGGTTACGGTAACGGCTGCAGGCTTTCCCGCTAATACTGTGGACAATGTCACGGTGACGGCAGGTTCGATCTACACGCTAAACGTCAAGCTTACTTTGCAATCGACGACTACAACGGTGGAAGTCTCGGCTGCGGCCGTTACGCTGGATACAACGACGCAGACCCAGACCATGACCCTTCCCGAGGACATCGTCCAAAATATGCCGCTGAATGGACGTGACTTTACGCAGATGATCTCTGTTTCGCCGGGGTTTGGCGGCTATAACGTGGGCGGATTCGGTTCTCTTAATGGCACGCGCGCGAACCAGATCAATTGGCAGATCGATGGCGTGGATAATAACGATTTCTGGCACAACATTCCCGCGGTGAATCAGGGTGGGGTGTCCGGTATCGCCGGCGTGGTGCTGCCGATTGACTCGATCGTGGAATTCTCGGCACAGACCCAGTCAGGCTCGGAGGCGGGACGGAATGCGGGTGGCACAGTGAACTTGGTCACCAAGTCTGGCGGCAATGTACTTCACGGCTCTGTGTACTATTACAACCGAAATGAGTTTTATGGCGCCGGATCGCCGTTCCTGCCGTCAGGGACAAAAACTCCACGGTTGCGCAACGAAAACTACGGATTCGCGGTGGGCGGCCCAATTATCAAGAATAAGACGTTCTACTTTGCGAGTTATGAGAAGCAGGACTTCATCATCGGCCTTTCGGGATTGGCGACAGAGCCCTCCGATGCATGGATTTCGCTAGCGACGGACTTGCTCAATAATCCCGGACAAAAGTACGGCTCGTACGCTCCTGTGCCGGCAAGCACGCTGTCTAAGAACCTAATTGGCGCGAACGGCTTCTGGCCCAGGAACGTGATAGGCGGCCTGCCTGCGACCCTAGGGAACTTCTTCAGTTCCATCGCTGAGACCGGCTACAGCTACAATGGCGTGGCCAGGATTGACCATCAATTCTCTGACAAGCACCACCTGTACCTGCGGTGGTTCGGCGGGCAGGGCAACCAGATCGCCCCTCTGGGAGGAAGTCCAGCGCTTGGCACAGCCAGTTCCAACTTGAAGGACTACTTCGAAGTCGCTCCTATCCACGTATTTAACTACTCGGCCGTCCTGAACTCTACGGTCACGAATAAGCTGACCAATCAGCTGCTCTTCGGCGCAAACTACTTCAACCAAATCTTCCACGACTTCAACAATGGCTTTAACACCAAGACGATGGGCTTGTTCCTAAGCCCTGACGCGACGAATAACGGACAATATATCCTTGGGGCTCCGAATATCGTTATCGGTCCAAAGGGCGGCATATTTGAACAAATTGGGCTTACGCCGCCGGAAGGACGAAATGACCTTACTTGGCACATAACAGACATTATTTCTCACAGTATGGGAACTCACCAGTTGCGCTACGGAGCGGAAGTCCGTCAAGCGCACCTGAACGAGTTCTATCATCGGCGCGGGACTGGGAAGTTCATCTTTGACGGATTGCAGGGACCCTGGAGCGGTGCTACAGGATGCGGCGCTGCGACTGTTCCTGCAGCTTGCACCACACTAGCGAGTAACAATCAGCTTCCCGGCGCTGAAGCTCTGGCTGATTATCTGGCTGGACGCGTAGCGGGACCCACGCCCGCTTTCCCCGACTTAGTAGGATCCACGATCGCGGTTGGGGATATTGAGCGTTTTGTCGTGGTGAACGCCTACAACCTCTACTTCCAAGACAACTGGCAAGCAACGCGGAACCTGAGCTTGAATTTCGGTCTGCGGTACGAATACTTCGGGCCGATGCATAGCGATAAAAAGGACATCGCGAACTTCATTCCGGGACAGGGATTCCGCGTTCAGGGAGCGGGCCTCGACTCCCTCTTCCCGCCGGATAGGAACAACTTCGCGCCGCGAATCGGCTTTGCGTATCAGCCGGCCCGCTGGAGTAACCTCGTGGTGCGCGGTGGAATTGGTGTCTTTTACGACCAGATCAACCTTAACCCCTTCTTGGACTTCCGCCCGCCCATCGCCGCGCCGCAGGGAATTGAGGGCAACCCGTTCGGTGCCACGCCTGTTTCGACCTACGGCCGCAGTACTTATAACTGGGAAACGGCCCAGGCTGGTGGGGCAGCGATCTTTCCGGGAGTCAATCCCTGCATCGATCCAAATTGCGCGGCGCCTACTGATCCAAAAGGGCTGGGCGCCTATTCGGTGAGCCAGAACTTCCGCACACCTTACTTCTTTAACTACAACCTGCAGGTAGAGAAAGGCTTCGGCAACTTTGCCGTATTGCAAATCGGCTATGTAGGCAGCCAGGGGCGCAAGCTGAACCTCGTATCCAATATCAATCAGGGCAAGGCCTTTCCGAACTTTGGCAACATTTTGCAACTGAACACCATAGGGACTTCCAACTACAACTCGTTGCAGGCGGTCTACAGGATCAGGAGTTGGCATGGGCTCACGTCGCAATTCGCCTATACCTGGGCTCATGCTCTTGATGAGATCAGTCAGTACCGCGCCGCGATTGTGGATGATGCCTTCAACCGCAAACTGGACTATGGGAATAGCGATTTCGACACCAGACATCTCTTTACGGTGAGCGCGACGTATGACATCCCGCGGGCTTCGTGGGCTCAAGGCGCCTGGTCAAGCCGAGCTGTTAACGGCTGGCAGTTGAGCAGCGTGATGAACTTCCACACCGGACAGCCATCCGACGAGAACCGGCTGGGCTTGGACCTAATCGGCGACCCGTACAAGGGTGTGGATCACAAGTTCTCCGCGGGGACGCAATGGTGGAATCCCGCAGCGTTCGCCGTACCTGTATCCGGGGTCGGCAACCTCGCTCGCAATAAGTTCTATGGGCCAGGCTTCGGATCTGTGGATTTTTCGGTTATCAAGAACGTTCCGATTACCGAGCGAGTTAAAGTACAGCTTCGGGCAGACATGTTTAATCTCTTCAACAGGGTCAACCTCGCCTCTGGAGTTGGGGCCGTGGGCAGTAGCTGCGGGACAACGGTGCCTGGCGCACCTTGCAACACTAGCGCGGGCTTCGGTTTCGTGAGCGACACGATCGGTGACTTCAATGGCGCGCCGGGGCTTGGCCCCGGTGAAGCGTTCAACTTGCAGCTCGTGGCGAAGATTATCTTCTAACGAGTTTCTTCAAACTGTTCCTGGTGCGCGGGGGTTTCGGCCCTCGCGCATTTTTTTTGGCATCGCGGCGCGGTCTCCTGGACATTTGGCCGGTAATTAGTTGTGCAAATGGGCTTGCTTTGGCGTTTTCTCCTTCGGAATGTCTGCTAGGCTGAAATTACGCAAGTACTTATGGTTGCGCGAGATCCCCTTTCGGGAATGGCGCGTGGCTTGACGTAGTTAGGTCGCAGCAGGGTCCCCAAAAATCGCGGAACACGCTCGGGCCAGAGGATTTGGCTGGACGGGTTTGTGGCCGCTTGCAGGCGAAGAGGAGAACTGACGTGAAAAAGGCAACGTTTTGCCTGGTAGTGACGGGAATCTTGGGTTCGGCGGCGCCAGCACTGGCGCAGACCGCTGGCTCAGCACCAATAGCGTCGAGCGTGTCGCGCACGACGAAGGCGGTGAACTTCCGGCGGGCGGGCGGGTCGACCAAGCTTAGTTTTCAAGGTACGGAACTGCTGCAAATGGCGTCGGGCGAAGCGAAGGTGGACAGCAAGAGCAACCGGATTGAGATCGACGCGAAATTCGAGAATTTGGAACAGGCGACGAAGTTTGGGCTGGAATACCTGACGTATGTGATGTGGGCCGTCTCACCGCAGGGACGCGCGGTGAATCTGGGCGAAGTGGTGCTGAATCACGGCAGCGGGCACGTGAAGGCGATCAGCGACATGCAGACGTTCGGGATGATCGTGACGGCGGAGCCGTATTTTGCGGTGACGCAGCCGGGGAATGTGGTGGTGCTGGAGAACGTGATTCCGGCGGACACGATGTCGAAGGTCGAAAATATCGATGCGAGGTATGAGTTGCTGGGGCGCGGGATTTACTCGTCATCGAACACGAAGATTGAGAATGCGATTTTCGGGATCGATCGCAAAACTCCGCTGGAGTTGTTCGAGGCGCGCAATGCGGTGAGAATCGCGCGCATCGCGCTGGCGGATAAATACGCGGCATCGATCATGGGCAAGGCGGAACAACAACTGAAGGGCGCGGAGGACGTTTATCGCTCCGGGCGCGACAAGAAATCGGTGGACGCGGCGGCGCGCGAAGTGGTGGAGACGGCGGAAGAGGCGCGCGTGATGGCCGTGAAGCAGAAGGCGGAGGAAGATGCGCAGGCTTCCGTGGCGGCGGAGAAGAGGGCCGCGCTGGAACGCGAAGCCAGGGCACGTGCCGACGCGGCCGCAGAAGTGAAGCGGCGCCAGGAAGCGGATCAGGCGCGGGCGGCGGCAGAAGCGGCGAAAGCTGAAGCAGTGCGCATGAAACAAGAAGCGGAGCAGGCATCGCAAGATGCCGTTCGGCAAAAGCAGGAAGCCGAGCAAGCTCGCGCGGCGGCTCAGCAGCAGCAGCAAGTGGCTCAGGCGGCGGCAGAGCAGGCGGCGCGGGACAGGGCCGCTGCGGTCTCGCAGCAAAGAGCCGCGGAAGCCGAGACGGAGAAGGCGCGGCAGGCCGCGGCACAGGCCGAAGCGGAGAAGACGCAGCTTCGCTCGCAGTTGCTTTCGCAATTGAATTCGATTTTGCAGACGCGGGATTCGGCGCGCGGGCTGATCGTGAATATGTCGGATGTGCTGTTTGACACTGGAAGCTACACGCTGAGACCGGGGGCGCGCGAGAAGTTGGCGAAGATTTCCGGCATCGTGCTGGCGCATCCGGGGCTGAATTTGCAGATCGAAGGGCACACGGACAGCGTGGGAAGCGATGAGTTCAATCAAGCGCTTTCGGAGCGGCGAGCGGATTCGGTACGAGATTTTCTTGCGGAGCAGGGCGTGCCGGGCTCGGCGATTAGCGCACGCGGGTTCGGGAAGACGCAGCCGGTCGCAGGGAATGATACGGCGGAGGGGCGGCAGCGGAATCGTCGCGTGGAGCTGGTGGTGAATGGCGATGCGATTGGGAATGGGAATGCTAGCGCGGCGGTGACGTCGAATCAGTAGCGACGATTTTTCTCTCGAGTGCTAGACGCCGACTATGAAATTTCCGTCTGCGACGTAGCCGTAGGCCATGCGCGGAGTGTTGAAGGCGAAGCCGGGGTTTCCTTTGCCGTCGAGAAGGATGAGGCCGCCGGTGGCGTGAGTGCGCGTGGCGAGAATGCTCACGGCCTCGCGAGCGGCGAGAGAGGCTACATCCGGTGTCGACGGCTTCGGCAGAATGGACGAAGAAGGGTTGGGATCGGAACCGACCGGATGGCGCAGGAAGTCGGCGGCCGCTTTTGCCAATACTACCTTCATGATCGCTTCACCGTAGCCGGTGCAGGAAACGCCGCCGGCCTCCACATCGGCGTAGCAGCCACAGCCAATCAGCGGTGAGTCTCCCACGCGACCTGGAAGTTTGCAGCAGGTGCCGCCGGTGCTGGTGGCGGCGAACAAGCGACCTTTGCTATCGAGAGCAACGGCGCCAACGGTGCCCTGGTTATGGCCGCGGTGATGCGCGGCGGCGTGCTTGCTGTTGCGGCACTTCAGCCAAGCGTCGCGCTCAGACTCTGCAATGAGTTCTTCCGGCGCGCACAGTGTCAGCCCTTGGTCAGCGGCAAAACGTTCGGCGCCTTCACCGACGAGCATCATGTGTGGGCAATTTTCGAGAACCTGGCGCGCGAGGCGGATGGGATTGCGAATGCGGCGGAGCGCCGCGACGGAGCCTACGCGCAACGTGGCGCCATCCATGACGATGGCGTCGCATTCCACGTAGCCGTCGAGCGTCAGATGCGAGCCGAAACCGGCGTCGAAGACGGGGTCGTCTTCCAGAACTACGACAGCGGCTTCCACCGCGTCGAGGGCCGAGCCGTCGTGGTTTAGAGTGGACCAGCCTGCGGCAAGGGCACGCTGGCAACCGGCTTTGCACGCGTCGACAGCTTCATCGGGAATGTCCCAAGCGCCGCCGTGAACGATGAGCGAAGGTTTCATAGGGGATGAGAATGGCAAAGCGAAAGGGCGGTTGTCCAGGAAACGTGGGCGATATTTTGGCCATGAGGGACTGCTGCTAGACGAAGAAATCGAGCAGGACCAGCAAGGGTCCGAGAAAGGCGAGAATCATGCCGCCGCTGATGGGGTTACGAGGAATACGGCGAAGCGAGCGGACAAAACTTACAGGCACGGCTTTGAGGCGTGACTCCGGGCGTGGGCCGTAGAAGGGTCCAACCACGGTATAGCGAGAAAAACTGCGGCGCACAGCGCAAGTTTCGTCCTGGATCCACACGGAAACTTCATCGCGGCCGCGCCAGACGAGGGCCCCGCCAAACATGAAGATCAAGTAGCCCACAAACGTGAGAAGTCCGAGAGCCGAGCCTTCACCCCAATACATATTTCCTCGCAGGCTGACCGCTTTGGTTAAGACGCGAAAATGAGCCGCGGCGTTACTCGTCTTCGTGAATGGTGACGAGGCGCACGACTTCAAACTCTTTGGGTCCGGCGGGGGTGGAGACCTGAACCTCATCGCCCACCTTACGGTTGAGCAGAGCTCGGCCGATGGGCGATGTTGTGGAGATAAATCCCTTTTCGGCGTCAGCTTCCTCGGTACTGACCAGCTTGTATTCGATTTTGACGTCACGCCGAGTGTCGAGCACGACAATGCGCGAGCCGTAGCCCGCGCGATCCTTGGGGATGTTGGTTAGGTTGAGCATGCCTAAGTCGCCCATGCGCTTTTTCAGCTGGCCGATGCGCGCGTTCACAAAGCCCTGGCGCTCCTTGGCAAATTTGTACTCGGCGTTTTCCGAGAGGTCGCCGTGGGCGCGGGCAACGGCGATTTCCTTGGGAAGGTCGACGCTGAGTTCGTGCTCGAGCGCGCTAAGCTCATCCTGAATTTTTTGCTTAATCTTCTTCAATGGGTCAGACATGGCGAATTGAGACCTATCCAAGCAGGGCGAACCAAATTCGGTCAGAGGCCCTACGCAAACAATCAATTATACCCGCGCTACCACCAATTATAGATGGGGGCAATTATAGATGGGGTCGAATTACTGCCACAAGACGCGTGCCGGTTTGTAGCACAGGAGCGAGGAAAAACACTAGGGCACGAGGAACCTTCGAAGGCGGCGTTCACCAGGACTGGCCCTAACGGCTGCATTAGGGGAGGCGCTATGGGCTTGCCGCGGGTTGCGTCGAGAGACGCGCGCGACCTATTCGACCGTGACTTGGAGTGACTGCGCCTCGGTATTGCCCGAGGCGTCGCTGATGGTGAGCGTGAAGGTGGTGCTTTTTGGCGGCGAGACGCTGACGCAATGCGCGTAGGAAGGCCAAACCGCATTTGGCTGAGGCTCGAGTTTTACCGTTTTGGCGTTGGCTACGCCATAGCAGAGTTGCACGCTCTCTCCCTTGTGGATGCTGCCGGGGCTCGCATAGAAACTTTGTATGGCAAGGTCCTTGCCGCCGAGCCGTTCCAGGGTGACGCGGTCGTATTCCAGTTGTTTCCGGGAGCTCTCTTCGCGCGCTCGGCGTTCAATCGATTGGTTGTCCTGCCAGCGGGAAAACAAGGTCCAAACCAAAAGTAGGAGCACGATACCCACTAGGAACGAAGAATAAAGTAGGGGGTTCTTGAAGGCGTTTCTCGCGGAAGGCTGAGGTCCCTGAGCGTCAGCGAGCATGCTTGCCTGTTTTAACGATCGAAGAGGTTAGCATTTGATTTAGCTTACTTTCGATTTTGCCGCCGATAGAAGTATCGTACGGCCAGGCACGCAACTTGGAGCAAGTGAGTAGGCTCAAGATTTCGTGAACGTCCAACGGGTGACCGCTTCCGTGAAATTTTCTGCGTGCTCGTCTTGGCCGAAGACCGTTTGCGGAATGACGCGAAAGATGGAGCCGCCGGAAGACTCGAGCAGAGGCCCGACATCGCCGCCATACTTGTGGTTATAGACGGTGACTAGTTGCTTCCAGACTGCGCGATCGGTCACTTCTTGCACGATGCCTTCGAGGATTACCGCTTCGTCGGCTTTTTCGGTGCCAACGGCGCAGCGAGGGTTGTCGGCGATATTTTTTGCCTTGCGCGTGCGACGTCCAGTACTGAACCAGAAGGCGTCCTGCCACCAAATGCCCCAGACAAGCATGAGATGTGGCCGCCCATCGGGCCGAGAGGTGGCGATCCAGTAGTTGTGAGAATTTTCCAGGCGTTCGAGCGCCCAAGACCATGGTTTGAGGCCGGAGGAAGCGTCGCTGGGCTTCTCCAGCGCATCTGGCCAGTACGGATGACTCGCTTTTGGTTCAAGCATGAGGCACGCCCCGCCGAAGGCGGGGAATCGGGCACATTCTAGCAAGCAGAACGAGGATTATGAATTCGTTTTGCGGCTCTAGCGAGAAAAACGCAAACGGCCTTCTTCACCTTGCTTGGTACGCAGGGTTTATGAAACGAAGGCGCAGCCGACGCGGAAGCTGCCTTGCGTGGTGCGCTGAAACCATACGGGCTTAAGGCTGACACGGACAGGAGGAAGAATGGGTACGTGCAGAACCGCCAAGACGTTTTCTGGAAGATCTTCCTGGGTGTCCAGTTCGATTGCCACCCCTCCGAAACCGAGATCGAGAACGCGGGCGCGGCGGGTGCCTTGTTCGCCGAGCGTGGCATAAGCGTTCGTGCCGGCCATCGAGACGCGCTCGGCCTTGCGCTGAACTGCATAAGCGCGCGGAGGCGGAGCTTGGGAAGGCGTGGACGTTTTCGAGGCAGCCGATACGTCGGGAGTTTCAGGCTTGGGTTCGGAGCGTTCCGGCGCGCGTCCAGATTCAATGGAAATCGGCGGCGGCGGCGTTGTGGAGCGGTCTGGCGCTTGAGTTGGCTCTGCTGAAGGGGAGTCGGACTGCGTGCGAGTTCCGCCGTTAGTGGACCTGCCGTGGTTTGCGTGCTTGAGACGATAAAGGCGTTCATCGGCAACGCGGATTAACTGATCAGCCTGCTCGCCATCCTGCGGGTAAGTGGCGACGCCATGGTCCATGCTAACGCCGACGCTTAATTGCAAGGGCTGAAGCATTTCGGTAAAAACCGTCTCCACACGGCGGCTAAGCGCTAATGCTTGTTCCGCGTCTGTTTGTGGCAAGAGAAGAGCGAACTCATCTCCGCCGATGCGGAAGGCAGAATCGGAGGTACGGAGAGCCTTTTTGAGCGTAGCGGCGGCGGCGCGCAGAACTTCATCGCCGCGAGGATGGCCATGCTTATCGTTCACTTCCTTGAAGCGATGCAGATCGAGAACTACCAGACCCAACGGCGAGCCGTAGCGTCGGCCGCGATTGAGCTCTTTTTCAAACGTTTCGCTGAAGAGACGGCGGTTGTAGAGTCCGGTGAGTGGATCCGTGACGGCATTTAGTTGCAATGTCTTAAGCTCATCGTATTCGATAACAATCGGGACGCGGAACAGTCCGGCGGAAGCGAGGACGTCCATCAAGGCGGTTTTTAGGGCGACTTGGCGGCCGAGGTTTTCACTCAGTTCGCGGCGACGCAGAAGCATTTCGTCCCACAACTGAATGCATTGACTCTCGCGCAGATCGAGGTGAGTGATAGCGCGAATGTAGCGTTGCAGGAATTGTCCGCGCGCGGGCAGGTCAAGGCTTTCGAGCGTGTCGGCAAGTAGCTCGAGGTAGGAATCCTCTACTGGCAGACGAGGGGGCACAGGGGCGCCAGGGCTGGGCATAGCTGGGTCGTTACCTGACCTCTGCTGATCCCCGCGGGGTGTGGGGAGAGAACGAAACTTCTCTGCTGCAAGGGAGCAAGTGGCGGTCCATCCGTACCATAACGGAGCCGCCGGACGCGCCCCACATTCGACAGAGGCACGAACTCGACAAGTAATCCTATCCTAAAGCAAACAATAAAGATAGGTTGTACTTGCGAGAAAGGCGAACTTTGGGGACAGGCGGACCCAACTCGATGTAACAAAACTACCCAGAACAATGGGATTGCAAAAGAGCAGTTAATTACTCAAGTGGCCTTAGAAATTCCAACCCGAATAGGCGAATATCGCCAGCGGAAGACTGCCGAAGGATCTTAGCGGAGATTGGGGGTGTCTCGTTGGGAACGACGCTGGAGGAAGAATGGGGTGAGGGAGCTGGCACGGTGATGCTGACGACCTGGTCCGGGCGGAGGAAATGCGTCGAAGCGATACAGGCACCCGTCGCGCTGATGTTGAGCGTCTTCGTGAGCTCAATGAATTCAACACCGGAAGTGTCGACACCCCGAAGAAAAACGGGTACTTGGAGGCGGATACGCGGCGACCGGCGGCGCTGAACAGGATCCAGGCGCTCGCCTTTGTTGTCTATTTGGATTTCCAAACTTCCCCCGTAGTACCAGTGAACTAGTACGATTGTGCATATTCAATGCCAGGGAATAAGCTCGGGGCAAGCGCCTGTAAGTAGCAATGGGCACTAGCAGTTAAGTAGCGCAGCAAAAGACGTGGGAGATAGGGTAAGCCACCAAGGTTACTTTGCGGGCCATGCTGCTTCCCCAAATGTGCAAATGGAACGCTTTTCCCATTGACAGTGGAGTAGGTGGTTTGGGAGTATGACGGCACCGCAGAAAGGGAAAATTTTTTCCCACAAGTGTGGGTGGCCTCAAAGCACCGCAAATGAGTGGAACAATTGTAAATCCGCCGCTAGCCGATTCGCGTGGGGCAACAGGGTATTCAAGAGCGCTGGTTGTCGGGCTTCTTGACACGCTGGATGCTGCGTTGGTCATCGCGGAGCGCAGTGGACGAATCGTGTTGATAAACATCCGAGCGCGCAAGTCGCTAGGCCTTGAAGGTAGGGCGGAGCCGGAAATCAACCTGTTTACTGAATTGTTGCAATCTGACGCGAAGCAGATCTTCCGGGAGATTGAAAGCGGGAAGCATGAAGTCCGCCTGGAGGTAGCGCGTGGCGGCGAGGGATTCTCCGCCGTGGTGCAATGGATGCCAGAGCCGGACTGGGTCGTAGTGCAATTCCAACAGCAGCAAGAGATACAGCCGGCGCCCGACCCGGCGACACAGATTACGGTGCAGGAGCTTCTGCAAGAACGCGAGATCACGTACCGCAACCTTCTGGCGGCGTATCTGAAGCTACAGGAAGTGAACCGGCAGAAAACCGTGTTCTTGGCTTCCGCGGCGCACGAGTTGAAGACGCCACTGGCGGTGATCAAGGGCTACTACGATTTGATGTTGGCCGGTTCGCTGGGACGATTGTCAGACAAGCAAAAAGACATACTGGAAGAATCCAAGGAAAGCTGCGAGAGGCTTGTTCGTCTGGTGTCGATGTTCTTGAATTACTCGGCGCTTGAAAGCGGAAAGCTCGTGCTGCAGCTTCGCGAAAATGATTTGCGCGATTGCCTGGAGGAGGTAGCGAAGAGATGGTCAGAAGCATTTCAGCGCAAGGGAGTGAAGCTTGAGGCTTTATTCGATCCTTCGATACCAAATTTCCGATTTGACTACCAGAAGGTGCAACAAGCAGCGGCGAATTTGCTGGACAACGCGTTGAAGCACACTCCGGCCGGCGGCATGGTGACGCTCCATGCAGGGCCGCACTTTTGGGAACGGCGCGTGGAGGAAGTCGCACCAATCCAGGAGCGGAGGCGGTTTCGCTTGCCGCGCCCCAATAGCGTTGAAGTTTCCGTAGCGGATAGTGGGCCAGGGATTCCGGCGGAACATCACCAGGAAATCTTCGAGGATTTTGTGCGCGTGGACCGCAACACGACAGGGATGGGTTTAGGGCTGGCGATTGCGAAGCGGCTGATCCAGGCCCATCGCGGGAAAATATGGGTGGAAAGCGAGCCGGCGGGCGGCAGCAAATTTACGTTTCTACTGCCCATGGATCAAAGTTGATCGGCCGCAGTTTTTGCAATTCGGATGAGTGGGAGTGAAGGAGATTTCGATGGCTGTTAAAGAAAAGATTCTGGTAGTCGATGATGAACCGAGCATAAGAAAGTACTTACAGACGCTGCTTGAGGTGGATGGGTTCGATGTGGAGACGGTCGGGTCCGGCAGAGAGGCCCTTGGAAAGATAAACGCCGGGGAGCGGCCGGATTTCATTATCCTGGACGTTTTGATGCCGGAGATGAACGGGCTGGACACGCTGAAGGAATTGATGCAACTGGACCGCAGCCTAAACGTGATCATGTTGAGCTGTTCGAATGAGGTTGGCACGGTGGTAGAGGCGATTCGTATCGGCGCGCATGATTACTTAACCAAGCCTTTCGAGAAGTCCGAGCTTGATGCGGCGATGCTGAAGTCGCGGCAGAAGAAGCAACTGACGCAGGAAAATCAGGCGCTGCGCGACTATTGCGACCAGGTGACGGAAGACTTGAGTTTCTTGGCGGCTAGTCCGCAGATGGTGCGAATCCGGCAGCAAATTTTGCAAATCGCGCCGGTGGACGTGCCGGTATTCATCTGCGGAGAAAGCGGCGTTGGAAAAGAAGTTGTTTCGCGCATGATTCATTTGCGATCCAAACGGCGCAATCAGCCATTTGTGAAGGTGAACTGTGCGGCGCTGCCTGGCGAGTTGTTGGAGTCCGAACTTTTTGGGTTTGAGCAAGGAGCATTCACAGGGGCGGTCCGCGCCAAGCCTGGGAAGTTCGAATTGGCCAACAAGGGCACCATCTTCCTGGATGAAATTGCGGAGATGAGCACGCATCTGCAGGCAAAGCTCTTGCACGTACTGCAAGACCATCAGTATTCGCGGCTGGGCGGGCGGCACATGATTGACACGGATGTGCGAGTGCTTGCAGCCACCAACGTCGATGTGCAGGAAGCGATGAAGACCGGGCGCTTTCGCGAGGATTTGTACTACCGATTGAATGTGCTTTCTATTCTGGTGCCACCGCTGCGTGAAAGGACCGCGGAGATACCTCTGCTGTTCCGCCATTTCCTTGAGAAATACAGCGAGAAATTTGGAAAGCCGTTGCACGGACCGTCGAAGCACTTGCTGGATGCGGCTCTGAATTATCCGTGGCCTGGGAACCTGCGCGAGCTCGAAAATTTCGTGAAACGCTATGTGATCCTTGAGGATGACGAAGGCAGCCTGCGCGAATTGGTCGAGATGTCGTCGGCGCGGCAGCGAACCTCGCCCCGACAAGAGCCGGCGCCGCCACGAGAACAGGGGCTGAAGGCTTTGGTGCGCGGATTAAAGGACGAGGCGGAGATGGAAGCGATCGCCGATGCGCTGGAAAAGACGCGTTGGTGCCGCAAGGACGCGGCGAAGATGCTGGGCATCAGTTACAAAGCGCTGCTCTACAAAATGCGGCAATTCAATTTAGATACGCCGAGAACGCGACGGTCGGCGCCGGCAGCGGCTACGGCTGAAGAAACGGCACCAGTGGGCGCCATTCGGAACCCGTAGGCGCCAAAGAGATGTATTTGACAGCGGTGCGCAAAGCCAATCGAGGCAGGGACCGTGAGGCCTGTAGGTACCGGGCCAATTTTCCCATAGCGCAAGAGACGCGATTCCGGTATTGTCACCCGATATTAAAACGAATTAGGCTGGGGAGAACTCGGCTGGACGCCACAGTCACCGACTAAGGCGGAGCAAAGAAAAGGGGCGCAGAGGATCACCGTGCCCGCCGCGGGGGAGCCAGGAGGATGGGGGTAATGACGGAACGGCGCATTGCACGGCGTTACGATTTATCGTTGCCCGTTATTATTCGTGTGCCGACGGAGCGCATTGCGGACAGCCAAAAAGGCAAAACGCGGGACGTTTCAACACGAGGCGTTTACTTCGTGTTGGATCAGGATCTGGAACCGGGTTCGGAACTGGACATTACCCTAACGCTTCCCGCGGAGATTACGCATGGCTCGGATGTTTTCGTGCGGGCGCTGGGGAAGGTCGTCCGCGTAGAGAAACGCATGGAAGACGGAAGCTCGCGGATGGGTGTCGCGGCGGTGATCGAGCGGTATGACATCGTTCGCGGCGAAAATGGGAAGGCCTAGTTGGGCGCTATTATCTCCCTTAGAAGGCCTGCGTTCCTTCAATTGACCGGTAACGTCTACTAGCGATCCCTGCTTCAGTTCTTGAACCGTCAGCCTCAGCCTGTTCCAGTTTCACTTGCCCGCGAGGGCAATCGAGTTGGCGTGGAGAGAAACTGTTGTCGCAGTTCGGACACTTTTTTCTTGTTCTTCCGTTGTCCTGGCACCGGGGGCTGTTCTAGTACCCGAGGGCAGCCTCACCCGTAAGTTATTGTTGATTAGTAGCTTAGCAGCCCAATGCGCGGGCTCTAGCCGCGCCCGGTGGAGTGGGTCATTGGGCCTGTAGGTGCATCGTCAGAGGTGGTCAAGTCATTGCGCCGACATGCCACCGGTTATCAAAAACAGGTCCGAGTTACTCGGCGGCTCCAGCCATGTGCCCCCCGATGAAATAGTATTTGGCCGCTCCCCGGAGATGTCTGTTGTCCACAAGCGCGTGGAAAAGATCTGCCATACCAATGTCCCGGTATTGTTGTGCGGAGATCCTGGTACGGGCAAAGAGACGGCTGCTCGATGGATGCACTTCCGTTCGCCCTACAAAGAGGGAAAGTTTGTAAAGGTGAATTGTGCGGCGATTCCCGGTGCATTGCTGGAAAGCGAGCTGTTTGGGTACGAAAAGGGAGCGTTCACGGGGGCGCACGCCTTAAAGCCGGGACGCGTCGAAGTCGCGGATAAAGGCACATTGTTTCTGGACGAAATCGCTGATTTAGACATGGGTCTACAGAGCAAATTGCTTCATTTCGTGCAGGACGGAACGTTTTCGCGGATTGGCGGGGAATCGGAGAAGTTTGTTGAGGCCAGAATCATCTGCTCGACGAACCGCGATTTGGAGCGGGAGATCGAGGCGGGTAGATTCCGCCCAGATTTATACTATCGGATCAGCGTATTCCAGATAAGGCTGCCCAGGCTGAGTGAACGCAGAGAAGACGTGCCTGCGCTGGCACAGTATTTTCGCGCGTTGTATCAGAGGCAGTTTGCAAAGGAGTGCGATCCACTGGGGGCGGAAATGCTGAATTACTTGGAGAATTTGCCCTGGCCGGGAAACGTCCGCGAGCTGTCGAACTGCATTGCTAGATACGTATTGATTGGCCAAGATGCATTCGCTGTTCAAGATTTTCCGAATAAGAGGGCGATCTCTAGTTCCGCTGACTCCGCCACCGCTCCAGGGTTGCCCTTAAGGAGTATTGCCAAAGAAGCAATTCGCGAACTGGAACGGAACGTCATCTTAGAAGCTCTGCGTACGAATCAGTGGAATCGTCGTAAAACAGCGGAAGCGCTGAAGATCAGCTATCGCGCTCTTATTTACAAAATTCGCGACGCCGGGCTGGTATCCCGCCGCGGCGGTCTTGTGCGGCCTCACTCCGAGCCTCTCTCTCTCCCTGGAACTTCCCCAGCAGACTAGTCCGTTGTGAGTCGGCCACAAGTCTTTTGGCACAAAGAGCAACTGCGCTCATGGCCCATCCCTGTCTTTGACCTGTCCGAAGGCAATGAGTGTGTACAGGCAGTTCGCCTGCTCCGAATTAGGTCCTCACGCCAGTATACCCAGCGCAAGTGCGCAGCCTACCCTCCACAATGACGAAAGCTGGGGGGAAAACGGTCATGGAATGCACGAAGTTGCCGCTGCAAGGCGAAGAGTTTCGCCGCAAGACAACGCTTTCCTTTTACAGTTCGCTTTTGCTTTTGGCAACTATGCTGCCGCTGATTGGCGGTTGCTCAGGCGTTGTTAGCGGTCAAACGTCGCCGAACACGCCACCTCCGCAGAGCTTCAGCATATCGGGGACAATCAGTCCTGCGACCGGTGGAAGCGGAACGATAGTAGCGTTAAGCGGGACAGCAAGCGCAAATGCAACCGCGGACAGTTCCGGCAATTACACATTCACCGGACTGGCCAACGGAGCGTACATCATTAGCCCGAGCCATGCGGGCTACGCGATCGGCCCAAGCAGTCAGAGCGTGACGATCAGTGGCGCGAACGTTACCGGGGTAAACTTCACTGCAACAGTACAGACCGGCCAAACCTTCAGCATCTCTGGAACGATCAGTCCAACCGCTGGCGGAAGTGGCGCCACGGTGACCCTGAGTGGCGCTGGGAATGCGACGACGACTGCGAGCAGTTCTGGCGCCTATACATTTACCGGTTTAGCGAATGGAACCTACACGGTCACTCCGAGCCGCGCGGGTTACACCTTCACGCCGAGCAGCCAAAATGCTTCAGTAAACGGCGCCAACGTTACTGGAGTCAATTTCACGGCTGCGGTGCAGGTCGGTCAGACGTTTAGTATCTCTGGAAGCATCAGCCCAGCCGCTGGGGGAAGTGGAGCTACAGTGACCCTGAGCGGTGCGGCGTCCGCGACGACGACCGCAAACAGCACCGGTGCTTACACATTTGCCGGCTTGGCAAATGGAACTTATGCGATTACGCCGAGCCGTACGGGTTATACGTTTAGCCCGACCAGTCAGACGGCTACCGTCAATGGGACGAACGTGACTGGAGTGAACTTTACTAACACCGCGCAAACGTTCAGCATCACTGGCACGCTAAGCCCAACACTGGGCGGAAGCGGCGCAACATTGACGCTGAGCGGTGCGGGAAACGCTATCGCTACAGCCGGCAGCTCTGGCGCTTACTCGTTCAATGGATTGGCGAACGGTTCGTACACAGTGACGCCCAGTAACACAGGGTATACGTTCACACCCCCGAGCCAAAACGCGACGTTGAACGGCGCGAATATTACAGGGATTAATTTCACCGCTGTACTTACGCAGACCCATACGGCGACCGCGAGTTGGACGGCGAGCACCTCAGTTGTATCGGGTTACAACGTTTACCGTGGTACGGTGACCGGGGGTCCGTATACGAAGCTGAACGGCCCACTGATTGGCGCACTGACCTACGCGGATACAACGGTACAGAGCGGTCGCACCTATTTTTATGTGACCGCTTCGGTGGACGGCAGCGGGAATGAAAGTGTCTTTTCTAATGAGGGGACAGCAGTGATACCCTAGGTGGCTCCTTTGGCGCGGAGGCACTTCTCCGGAGCGCCTTGGTGCCGCCTGAGGATGTTTGAAATTTCCTGCGCTGGATGCCTGATACGGCACGGCTTTTTGCGGGCGTACAGTATCACTACCTGTACTTAAACTAGACGTTCAACCAGTATTCGGGTCCCTAAACCGGCCTTATCCTGTCGCACAGGCGTAGGTCTGGAGATAGCTCGTTATGATTCGCGTACATGTTGACACCGGGGCCCAACTGGAATTCCGCACAAAGGTCAGCGCTGCAATCCAAGGCCTGCTGACAGCGGTCTTTTTCGCGCCGCTGGCGCTCATAGCCGGATGCTCGGGCGTGGTCAGTAACAGTTCTCCGTCAACCCCGCCGCCGCAAGGGCAAATTTACAGCGTCTCTGGGACGATCAGCCCTACAACTGGCGGAAGCGGAGCGACCGTTGCGCTAAGCGGAGCGGCGAGCGCCACAGCGACGGCCAATTCCTCAGGTGCCTACACATTTACTGGGTTGGCCAAGGGGACATACGCGGTGACGCCGAGCCGCACGGGCTACACATTTAACCCCACCAGCCAGAGTACGACGGTGAATGGGGCGAACGTGACGGGAATAAATTTCACTGCCACGCCAGCGCAGACGCACACAGCGACGGCGAGCTGGACAGCGAGCACGTCGGCTGTCTCTGGCTACAATGTGTACCGCGGAACCGTGAGCGGAGGTCCGTACACTAAACTGAACGGACCTCTAATTATGTTGCTGACCTACACAGACACGACAGTACTGAGCGGCCAGACTTACTTTTTCGTGACCACTTCGGTAGATGGGGGCGGGAACGAAAGCGTCTTTTCCAACGAAGTGGGGGCAGTCGTTCCCTAGCGCAAGCGCAATAATTTTACTCAGCAAAGCGGAAGCGGCCAGCTATGACCGCCGCTTTTTGTTCGCGGCGAAGCGAATCTGTCCAAAGCCGATCAAATGCCCGCTGTGTTCAGTTGGAGCTCAGATCTGCAAGCGCCTGGCGGATTTCATCGGCTCGCTTCGATTTGGGATCAATTAGGAGAGCCTGCTGAAAGCTCTGTCTGGCGAGCGAAACCTTACTCACTCGCTGGTACGCTAAGCCTAAGTGGTAGCGATAGGTGGCGTTCTGAGGAACCTGCTTAACGGCTTCCTGCAAAAGTTCGATAGCCGGGTCATAGATGCCCTTCTGATAGTATGCCCACGCCAGAGTATCGGCGGCATTGGGGGATTCCGGCATCCCGCGCCTGGCTATTTGAGCCAGAGATAGAGCGTAATTCGTATCGCCACCACGCTCCAAAAGAAGGTAGCTCAAGTTGTTTGCAGCGGTGGCATTCCTCGGTTCGAGGTCAAGGGCCTGTTTATAAAGCTCCTCGGCATGCTGCCAGTTGCCGCGTGCTTCTTCCAGGGCACCCAGAGCGACGTATGGTTTCACTTCTTTTGCGTGTTCGCGAATCAGCCGCTGGTAAATGGACGCGGCCTCATCGAGCTGACCGGTCTCCTGTTGCGTCTGCCCGAGAACAAAGAGGGCGTTTAGATTCGTAGAATCGAGCTCGATAGCTTTTTTCAGTTCAATCTTGGCTTCTTCGACCTTGCGGGCAGAGAGCAAAACTTGCGCAAGTAAGAAGTGGAAGCTGCTGTTTCCTGGAACCTGCACGACCTGAGCCTGTACGCGACTCAACAGCTTCTCCGGCTGCTTCTGCGCCATCAGGAGATTGGCGAGATCCTGTAGTGCTTCTGTTTGGCCGGGATCAAGCTGGAGAGCCTGTTCATAGAGCTTCTCTGCATCGGGAAAACGCTTTTGCAGGAGGCGCACGTCGCCGAGGCGGGTGTAGGCAATGGCGTTCTTAGGTTCAAGCTCGATGGTGTGCTGCAAGTCCTTCTCCGCGCCTGCGACATCGGATTTGCTCACACGAACCGTGCCTCGCATCAAATAGCCTTGAGGAGCCGAGGGCGCATACTGCAGCCATGCCGAGGCGCTTTGATCGAGCAGAGCCATATCTCTCTTTCGAAGCGCCAGATTTGCGAGTGCCTCATGCGCTTCGAGCAGCGAAGGACGTAGCTTGACTGCAGCACGGAATTCTTTCTCGGCGCCGTCAAGGTTGCCGGTCTTGCCGTAAGAAGATCCAAGTTCAAAATGAGCGGCAGCATTTTCTGGACTGTTTTTGACCGCCTGCTCGAGCGAGGGTATGGCTTCCGCAGCCTTTTGGTCCAGGTTCAAGAGTCGCCCTTTCAAGACCAGAGCGTCAGTATCCTTCGAATTCTCTTTCAAAATCTCTTCATCGATCTTGAGAGCCTGTTCAAACTGCTTGTTCTGAGTCAATAGCTGCACATAGCGCTTTTTTACAACGAGATCGTGCGGGTGCTGCTTAAGCAGAGAGGCAAACTCTGATAATGCTTTCTGCGTTTCCCTTTCGCCGATATACAAACCACCCAGAAGGCGGTACGCATTTGGATCGTTGGGTATAGCTTTCTTGGTTTCCTGGAGAGCTTGCTCTGCCTGCTCCTTTTTACCCGAAACCAGGAAAAAAGCTGCGAGGGACGTACGTGCTACCGCATTCTCCGGTGCAATCTCTACCGCGCGACGATATTCAGCTTCTGCTTCCGGCCACCGCCGCTGCCTTTGATAAAAGCCGCCGAGGGCCAAACGTGCCGGCAAGGACTTTGGATCAGTAACGGTTGCTTTCCGAAAGGTCTCCTCAGCGAGCTGCAGCTGTTTGGCGCGCTCTTGCATGAGCGCCAATGTTAGATAAGGTTCGGATTTATCTGGCGCCATTCCGACGGCTTTCTGTGCTTCTTGCAAAGCGGCTTGCAAATTGCCGAGCTCCGCATCACTACTCGCCAACAGGAGTTGCGCTCCGACTTCATTGGGATTTTGTTTCAGAATGTCATCGGCATGCTGCTTGGCGTCCTCGAAACGTCGAGCTCCGAAAAGCAAGTTTCCGAGATCCAACTGAGCGTGCCAATTTTGTGGAGCCAAATCTAGAGTGATCTGCAATTCGCGGTAGGCATTTGGCCAGAGTCCCTGTTGGAGGAAGCACCGTGCCAATTGGTAGTGGGCATCTGCGAAGTTCTTGTCGATCTGGAGTGCGTTTTGAAACTGAATTGCTGCTTCCTGATACTTACCCTTTTGGGCGTATTTCAGGCCGCTGTCGTAATATTTCTGCATCCGAACCTTCGGGCTGCGAAAGCAACCAGTGGATGGGAGCAGCAGCAGCAAAGCAAGTAAGCAAAGAAGAAGTCTGGCGGAACTTTTCATTGTGCACGTCTCCCCGATGGGTATGGCAATTGAGGGGCCAAGCGGAGCCGAGTGTCGGCATATCCAAGTAGCGCATTATCTTATAGATAGCAACAACGCTCCGAGTCCTGCAAGAACATTTGATACTCGGACAGGCTGAACGCTGGCCTTCCCTGGAGAAGCATCCATGGCACAACTCCTTTTTAACTAGTACTTTACGGTGCCGCAGCCTAGATTCCATTCTTTGCCTTATGCCAGATGTCCAGACCTAAACGTCCTATTATGAATGAGATGGTAAATCAATAACGCCGAGGTCACAAAACCGGAACAGAACGGCTGTGAATTGGCAACTTTGTGGAACTTCTCTGGACTTTTTGGAACCCCAGCGTTTCTCGGCGATCTCCTGGAATCAGCTAAGACCCACAACCTAAAGCTCTTATTCTGCCCTGATTCGGCAGAGGAAGGTGTTCTGCTTGGCAAGCACCGTGCTTTTCCTACCCGCGCTGGTCCGTTTATTGGTCGGTTTGGCCTTTCTTAGGACACCTGTGATTCTGAACGAGCTAAACGCATGGGGCGGCAACGGCACCCACGTAATGCCGAGCGGAGGGGGCAAACTGTATATTTCTGGCATAAGCGCGGAAATGCAGCCTGTGCAACGGCTGATTTCTGAGATTGCGCCAACAGACATACCGGTCCTATTGCTTGGAGAAAGCGGTACCGGCAAAGAAGTCGCGGCGATGCAGATTCACAGCTTGTCGCAATACCAAGGCCTGTGCTTTGTGAAAGTAGCGTGTTCGACCGTAATGCCCGAATCGCTGGAAAGTCACTTTGGTCCCTCTGCAAATGGCGACAAGAACGGCGACCGCACGGGAACGCTCTTCTTGGATGAGATAGGAGAACTTGACCAGGATTGCCAGCGGCGCCTCCTCCATTCTATTCCGGACGGTAGCAATGTTCCGGCCGGTCAATCACTCGGCGGCCGGATCGTTTCGTGTAGCACACGCGATTTAGAAAGTGATGTTCACCACGGGAAGTTTCGCAGTGAGCTTTTTTATCGACTTAGTGGAGTTTGCGTGCAACTTCCGCCGCTCCGCCGGCGCCAGGATGACATTCCGCTGCTCGTGCGCCATTTTCTGAGCAAGTACGCGAGGATCTTCCACCGCGCAGAAATGACGCTCAGCGATCGTGTGATGCAACTTCTGGTTGACCACCCTTGGCCGGGGAACATCCGTCAGTTGGAAAATGTGATTAAAAGAATTGTGGCTTTGGAGAATGAGGACCTCGGGATCGTGGACTTAAAGGTATCGCCGATGCTTTCCGCCCTGCCCAACGCCGCTATTGCGGCGCCCTCACGCTCACTCAAAGCAGCTTCGCGAGCAGCATCGAGACAAGCGGAACGTGAACTCATCCTGCAGACATTGGAGAGGACTCACTGGAATCGGAAGAGAGCAGCCGAAGCGCTGCAGATCAGTTACAAATCGCTGCTGTTTAAGCTTAAGCAAATCCAGGTACCTGAGTCGAAGGAGGTCTGAAACATGCGAGACGTAATGAGGAAAAAGAGTTTATTTTCGCTGATCCTGAGTTTGACCGTCCCAGTAATCACGACGTGCGCTCAAAGTCCGTCAATTAAGGGACCAGATACCAAGGTCGAGATAGCGAAGGATCACCCAGCGCCGAGCAGCCCTGCGGTGGATACGGCTATTAAACCGGCGACCGACGATCCTAACTATGTTATCGGCTCGGAGGACGAACTGATTGTCAGTGTGTGGAAAGAGCCGGATATTTCCCGTACTGTGCCGGTGCGGCCGGACGGCAAGATCTCGTTAGCACTGTTGAATGATGTTCAGGCAACGGGTTTGACACCGATGCAGTTAGGGTCCGCGATAACCGAGAGGCTGAAGAATTTCATTTCCGAGCCTCAGGTAACCGTAATTGTAACTAGGATAAACAGCCACCGGATCTTCGTCGTGGGCGAGGTATCGAGGACAGGGACATACACACTCCTACCTAACATGACGGCGCTTGATGCTATTTCGACGGCAGGCGGATTTACGCCATTTGCCAAGCGAACAAAAATCTACATTCTTCGGAAGGAAAACGGAGCGGTGACGACTATTCCTTTCAATTACAAGCAAGCCTTGCATAGTCGTCGACCGGAACTCGATATTACGTTGAAGCCTGGGGACAGGATTGTGGTGCCTTAGGAGGAGAAATGCTTAAGAAGCTTTTCACGATAGGGATGCTGGTCAGCGTTTCGGTTTGCACTTTGACAGCCGAAGCGCAGGAAACGGGAGACGCCCCGAAGCCCGCGATGGCGGGCGACAATTCGGCGGCTTTGCAGGTCAGCGGAACGCAAGATGTGCCGGATACTCGGCCACCGGCGGGTGCGCAGGACCTCTCTCTGGGAACTCACACGAGCCATAGTTTCTTATTGCCCAGCTTCGGGGTGATAACACAAGCGCAGGCAAATCCTAATGCTTTCGGTCAAACGAATGCTCCGGCATGGATTTCGATGAGCTTTATCAGTGGGCGAATAGGTGTAAACAAGATCTCCGGGCGATCGGAATTATTGCTCGACTACCTAGCGGGAGGAGGTTTTTCAAGTTACTCAAACGAAGGGAACTCAGTGATTCAGAGTCTGGACGTTTCGGAGACTTTGCATTGGGGACGGTGGTCGCAGATGTTCGGCGATCAGTTTACTGATCTTCCCGCATCGTCCTTCGGTTTCGGGGGATTCGGTGGGCTTAATAGTTTTGGAGTGCCATTAGGTGCAGTGGGGTTGGCCCCCGGATTTCGGCAGGATATCCTCCCGAATCAGTCGATTATGACGAACGGAGCACGAAGGATTAGCAATACCGCAATCGCGCAAACGACTTACGCTTTGGGTTATCGTTCTTCGCTGAGTTTTGTCGGCGCTTACTCGCAACTCCACTTTCTGGATGGTGGACTGCAGGATAGTAATGGCGCCTCCTTCCGGGGCGGCTATAACTATCTGTTGAGTCCGAAAAATTCAATGTCCGTATCTTATGGATTCGGCCGGCTACGGCTATCGAACTCACCACAAGGGATAGACGACCACAACGTCCAGGCTTCTTTCGCTCGTAGAATCACGGGCCGTTTGGCTTTTCAGGTAGGAGCGGGGCCTGATATCCAGATTGTTCGCGGACCCATTGCTGGCCCGAGCACGATTGTGACGTGGGTGGCGTCAGCCGGGCTGATAGGGGGCAACCAGTTCCAGTTTCGACATATGCAAGTAGGCCTTAACTACTCCCACTTTTTGAACGGAGGGAGCGGCATCTTAGCGGGTGCACAAACCGATATGGTTTCCGGACAGCTTAGCCGCACTCTTGGGCGGTGGGGCATTGGTGCTTTCGTGGGGTATTCTAGAAATGAATCCCTGCAACAAACCATCCTCAATGCTAATCGAATTTCTCCGCAGGGCTGGTTCGCCGGAGCCCAAGCCAGCCGGCACTTTGCGCGCTACGGGAGCCTATTCTTTTCCTACAATGCTTCGAAACAGTCGAGCCTTGCGGCGGTCTGCTCCCTTCCAGCATGCCGAACGAATGGGTTAATCCAGACGATTTCAATAGGTTACAACTGGGGATTGCGGCCGATCGTACTGGAATGAACACAGCCTGCACGTGCAAGAGAGGAACTACGCTGGGATGATAGTGCACCGCGAACTGACCCTTGAAGATTATTTGTCGATCCTGCGCCGGCGCATTTGGATCATCGTGGTCCCCGCTGCGGTCTTTGCGATTGGCGCGTATACGATTTCCTTATTTCTCGCGAGCCGATACACATCGGAGACAGTTGTCCTCGTGGAAGAGCAGGCAGTACCCGAAAGCCTTGTAAAGCCCGTAATAGGCGGTGACGTGAATCAGCGGCTAGCGACGATGCAAGAACAGATCCTTAGCCGGACGAGGCTTCAACAGATCATCGAGAAAGTTGGTTTGTACAAAGAACAAGCCAGCCGCATCTCGATGGAAGACATGGTCGCCCGACTTCGCAAGTCCATCACGGTCAGTCCGGTGCGACCGATGGCGGAAACTCGGGCCAGTGGGCTTCCGGGGTTTACGGTAAGCGTGGTCGCGGGTCAAGCCTATGTCGCCCAGCAGATCTGCACCGAGATTACGTCGTTCTTCATGCAGCAGAACGTATTGATCCGAGAGCGGCGAGCCGAAGATACGACTCAGTTTCTTACTAAACAGCTGAACGAATCCAAGCGGAAATTAGATGAACAGGATTCCAAGCTTGCTGATTTTCAGCGACGCTACATGGGCGAACTTCCCGACCAAATGCAGACCAATTTCAGCCTGTTAACGGGACTGGCGTCTCAACTTGAAGCTACATCCCAAGCACTCAACAGAGCTCAGCAAGACAAGATGTTCGTTCAGAACATGCTGGATCAGCAGCCATTAGCACGAACTGCGGTGTCCGCCCCAGCGGACCCCAATATATTACAGAAACAGCTCGAGAGTCTGCAAAACCGATTGGCGGCGCTGCAGGCTCAATATACAGATGCGCATCCCGATGTCCGGCGGCTCAAAAAGGATATAGCGCAACTGCAGAGAAAAATAGAGGAAGAATCCCCAAGTCATAGTTCTGAACCGGCTGCCGTGGAAAAAGACGCGGTCGTGGCAGAAACGCCGCGTGTACAGCAGCTTCGGGCCCAGCTTTATCAGATAAACCGCACAATCCAAGAAAAAACGGCGGAACAATCCCGTGTTCAGCAAGAGATCAGCAAATTGCAAGGCAAGCTGCAACTCACGCCGGCTATTGCGCAGGAATATAAGGCTCTTACCCGCGATTATCAAACGGCTGTGAGCGTCTATAATGATCTGCTGAAAAAGCAGAGCGATTCGGAAATGGCAACAGACCTGGAGAGGAGACAGCAGGGCGAGCAGTTTCGAGTCTTAGATCCGCCCAGCCTGCCGCAGAGACCGACTTACCCGAATCGTCCGGTTTTTGCCTTTGGTGGATTTGTCGGTGGACTGGCGTTTGGCCTGGCGGTTGTTTTTGCCCTTGAGGCTCAGGATACGACCTTTCGCACGGAGCGAGATGTGGAGCGCATGCTCAAACTGCCGGCACTGGCCATGATTCCTCTTCTGGAGATGCCGAAGGGCAGCAACAACAATCTGAAGGCTACTGTTCCGCAGCGTTCTGAGACAGCGATTTCAGGTACGGTGAGCTAATCGGATATGTATAAGAACTTCTTTGGGCTCAAAGAACTGCCTTTCAATTTCAGCCCCGACCCGCGCTACCTGTACTGGACACCGGCGGCGCAAGAAGCCTTGTCGGCTCTAACTTATGGGATTGAGAGCCGCAAAGGCTTCATCTTGTTAACCGGCGAAGTCGGAACAGGGAAAACTACGCTTCTGAACGGGTTGCTGGAGTGGCTGCGCGAGCACGATATCGCTACGGCATTTGTCTTCAATTCTCAACTGTCAAGTACAAAACAGCTTTTTGACTTCATGATGGCGGATTTCGGGATTACCTGCGAATCCCGTTTGAAGAGCCATGTTTTATTGAAACTTAACCAATGGCTGCTCGATCGATATCGCGCGGGAAAAACAACGGTTCTAATCGTGGATGAGGCGCAAAACCTTTCGGAGCAGTTGCTTGAAGAGATCAGGCTCCTTACCAATCTCGAAACTTCGACGGAAAAACTGCTGCAGATCGTGCTATCCGGCCAGCCAGAGCTTGACGACAAACTGAATCGGCCGCAGTTAAGACAACTGCTGCAGAGAATTGTTTTTCGATGCCGAACGGTCCCGCTAACTCAAGAGGAAATTCATGGCTACGTAACCGAGCGCCTGAGAATTGCCGGTGCCAACGGTACGCCGGTTTTCTCCAAAGAAGCATTGGACGCCATTCAGAAATACTCGAAAGGCATCCCTAGGATTATCAATCTTCTGTGCGAGCATTCGCTGATCAACTCCTTTGCAGAGCGACTGAAGCCGATACCTGCGAAGGTGGTGGAAGAAATCGCGCGCGAGTTTACGCTCGGGGAGTTTGCGCCGACACCGCGACCAGTCGTTCGATTGAGTGCCGACAGGGAGCCGGGCGAACGCGTGGAAGGTTTGCTTCGGGATTTGTTTACGTATTTGAGGCCAGGGGACCAGCCCCAGCCGCTGACTGGAACTTCTCGCGAAAGGAAGTCATGAGCAAGGTCCACGAGGCTCTGAAGAGGGCGGAAGAAGAAAGGTCGTCGTCGGCGCTGCAGGTGGCAGAAAGCAAGAGTAGCAGCGCAGAGGCGAGCGCAACAGTTTTCGTTGCGCCGGCTGGAGATCGAAGGCCCTCGGCCGTCGCAAGCTCTTCCCCAGCCGGACAGCTGGGACGCGATGATGTAGCTGTAATGTGCGATGGGCCTGCGAGCAATGTAACACCGGTGCCCGTGCGCGCCGAGGCTCCGAGCCCTCCCATTACAATCGCGAAGGCACCAACGCTTCCTGTGCCATCAGAACACCGGCCACATACACCCGCAGTCGGCAGAGACCCGAGAACTGGCCAATTCCTTCGGTTTGAAGATCTGCTGAAGAGCTGCGCCAAGCCTGTGTGGGCTCTCGACCCGAGGACGGTCGCTTTTTCTGAAGCGAATGAGGGGCTATCATGTGCCGAGCAGTTTAGAACGCTACGGAGCCGCCTTTATCACCTGCGGGAAACAGCGCCACTGAAGAAGATTCTTGTAACCAGCGCATTGGCGGCTGAGGGAAAAACCTTTGTTGCCACCAATCTCGCCCAGGCGATTGCCAGGGAACGTGATCGCAAGGTTCTGTTAATCGATTCGGATCTTCGCAGTCCGGCGTTACACAAACCGCTGGGAGCCCCGTTGACACCGGGACTCTCCGATTACCTTCGAGGCGAGGCGAGCGATCCCGAAATAATTCAGCACGGTCAGGAAGGGAACCTTTGTTTTATCGCCGCGGGAAGTCCAGGAAGCGACCCAAGCGAATTACTGTCCAACGGAGCTCTTGACAAGCTGCTCGATCGGCTTGCTCCTCTCTTTGACTGGGTCATCATCGATTCTCCGCCGTGTTTGCCTGTGGCGGATGCCAATGTTTTGGCCGGCATTTGCGACGGCGTCCTGCTGGTCCTTCGGGCGCGATCCACTCCTTCTGCCGCGGCCACCAAGGCGCGAAAAGAGCTTCAAAAGCGAAAGGTGATCGGTGTTGTAATGAACGCCATCAAAAATGCTGAAACGTACGGCGGGTATTACGATGGGTATGGGACGATGAACCCCGCAAAGAGTACAGGGCAGAACCTAAGGGCTACCCGTAAGAAGTAACCGCTCTGATTAAGGGAAGTAGAGTAAACCCAAGGTGAATTCATTTTCCCGGCAGTTTTTTGATCGTAAAGCACCCCGCGGCGGCTGAAAAGACTGAACTTAGGAGAATGGAACAACGAATCTTGAGCGGCCCTAGGCAGGCCTTCCCCATGGTCATGCCAGCCACAGCGGGGTTCTTACGTCTTTTGTGCTTCTTTGCGATCCCCTGAAACTCAGTTCCGATGACATCCCTAACGTTTGTACGCTGTCCCGCCGGTGCAGTTCAAGTTTCGTCGCATACTTGCTACAGATGACTCCTCCGGGAGGGTTGTCCTCCACAGGATTGTGTCTGCCGGATAATGTGGCGACCGCAGCCGAATGCCTGGTTTATGCCCCCAGCGGCGCCACAGTGGTGACGGCTCCGGTGCTGGCTGGATTGCCGAAGGGTCGGCACCTTCACTCCGACACTCAGCGGGGACGCCGTCCTCTACCTCGTTGACATCACAACTGAAATTCGAGGCATGATTGTGGTGCAGTAGGTTTGCTCCGAACCGACAGTTAGTCCTACAGTCTGCTTTCGCACGTCAAAGTGCTAATTCGGCATAGTCGTGAGAGAATCTAGGTTCGGCGCGACTGGGGCATGCGTGAGGAGGAGGACAGGAATACTTTTGGGAACGGCTAGCCTGCTTCTGCTAACAGGGATCGTCCTTTCCTATAGCGGCGCGCTGGCGGCGAGGGTGACCGTAAGTTGGTCCTATGATTATACGCCGCAGCCGGCCTGCAGCGTCGTGCGGGCGAAAGACTGCATCGACCACTTCGAGATTATCGATTACACCAATCCGGAGAAGCCGCAACTCCTGAGCACGGTCGCGAATCCCCAAAACGCCGACGGTAAAGTTGACAACATCTCCGACAGCTTTTCCTATGGGCCGCCGTTCGGGCTGAGGACCATCGTGGTCGTGGCGGTGGCGCGGGATGCGAAGGGGACCGTGATCGGATCCAATCCGTATGCGGCCCGCAAGGACGTGGAGATCAAGCGCAAAGTCGGCCGTGCCAGGAAATTACCCGGCTCCGAGATCGGCCGCGGAGAGCCCAGACCGCATTTCCGATCGCCACTTGAGGAATAAGCACGTCCTTGCACAAGTCCGGATCTTAAACGGACCTGCTTTCCTCGGTCTCATCGACGCGGTGCCGGGTTTGCAACAAATGCCCGGCCGTCTCCGACGCAAACAAATTACCAAAAAACGCAAGGTGTTCATCGGCAACCGCTCCCCAACTCCGCACAGGAAACGCGCCGGCTGGCAGTCTCCTCGTCCCGTAGCTTTGTACAGCGTTTGCCATGGCCTTAATGTCACCAGGTTTTGCATAGAAAACGTTTTCGTCTACGGATAGCCCACTCCCATCCATGCTCGTCGTGACCGTCAACAGCCCTTGCTGCGCTGCGGCCAGGAAACTCCCTCTCTTTGGATGTAGACCATCAACAAAGGGCAGAATGCAAGCATCTGACATTGCCAGGTAGTTTGCGACTTCACTACGATCCAGATGGCCCTTGATCTTGACGGAATGCAAGAGATCCTCTTTAGCGATCTCCGCGAGTAACTGCTGGTGGTAGGAATTGGAACTTGACAGCTCTCCAAGAACCAGGAGCTTAGCAGGCACGCCTTGGCGTCTTAAGTACTTCAGTACATCAAGTACTTGCTCGAAACCCTTAGACGGGTGAATGAATCCAAAGTAGCTCAGCAGAACATCGTTCTTAGATATTCCAGCATGTTCCCGCAGTTTCTGTAATTGGTCCACGCCCATCTTAGAAATGGGAATGTTGGAAGCGATGGGAATTGGCGTGCATGGGATCCGTCTGACGCGTGGCGAAAAGTTGTGAATCTGATCCCTATACGATTCCGCCACGACAATGATTGCGTCGCTCCAAGAGCAGGAAAGCCAGTGGCGAAGGGGTCTAAAAAGGCCGGGTATCGAACTCTTCTTAACGCTGAGAGACTCGTGCTGCGTAACTACGATCTTAATTGATCTCGACCAAATTTTGATCATTGGCACTAACAGATCGAATAGTCTGTGCGGGTGATACTCAGTCGTCGGAAATTGAAAATGAACAATATCGGGCTGAGTTCTCAAGATGCTCCGCAGAACCCTGCTCGCATTCAGCAGAGACCAGTCTTTCACTATGGGAAGAACCGTTGGGTTACCGGAACGACATGGTGTTCCCAAATAGGCAGAAGTAATCACGGAAATTTCAGCACCGCGCGAAGCGAGCGCGTTAGAGAGCAATTCCGTATAGTCGCCAACCCCGCACCGGGCGGGTGGGTACGTGCCTGTCACCATGCAAATACGAGGGAAAGACATGATACTGACAAGGCTTCCTAATTAGCCGATTAATACCGCGTCCCAAGAAAGACAGCGGGTACTCACACGGTCTCTCGGGTGACGGCTCACAACTGATTCAGTACCGTCCGGCTCGGTCATGCTTGCTTACGTACCAGCACATGGCATTCCCACGGAGAACTTAGGTCTCACAGAGCAGAAATCCCAGTATAGTTATGAAAATACAAGACTTACTGTACTACTTATCGGCTTGCTGTATGACAGCTACTCCTAAACGACCTCACCTAAAGAACGTTCTGGCTTCTTATTGCCCAAACGTTGCCCACAAGGGATAAAAACACTCCATTGTCCCTAGCTAACGCTTCTGTCAATTCTCGTAAAAATCAGATTCTACGAGACTTATGCTTGAGACAACAGGGGAACCCATCGTGCTGCCCTCTCTCTGATGGTGCCCTTCGGCTACCGACGAGCGATATCTTTGGGCCTTTGGAGCTCACTCCTTGTGTTACTGGCCTTAGCTTACGGGAACTTCGTCCGGCAGGTCTCCTACGCTTGGCAGCACAACGAAGAATATTCTTTTGGGATTTTGATCCCCCCAATGGTCGCCTACTTGATTTGGAAACGAAGACATAGGATCTCGAACACCGTGACCTCGACGTGGTTCCCTGGTTTGCTCCTAGCCACAATGGGATGTGGTTTGCAGGTCTTGGCTAGCCGGAGCGGAACTTTGCTCGCGTCTGGGGTCGCTCTCATCGTGACAATCGCAGGAGTTTCAGGGTATTTGTGGGGTAAACAGCGATTGGCTCTCATCGCCGGCCCCGTTGTGCTGCTAATCCTTATGGTCCCGCTTCCTTCCTACGCGGTGGGCGAGGTTTCCTGGTACCTGCAATCCGCGGCCAGCACACTATCCGGAGCGATTCTCGGATTCCTCGGGGTACCCGTGTACCAGGATGGCAATCTGTTGCGACTCTCAAACTATGTCCTTGAGGTTAAGCAAGCCTGCAGCGGCTCCCGATCTATTTTCGCACTGTTGGCTCTAGCATGTGCAATCGGCTTGATCATGAATGAAAAGTATTGGGCTCGGATTTTGCTGGTGATCGTCGCGCCCTTCCTGGCACTTGGAGCCAACGTCATGCGAATTGTTGGCACTGGACTGATCGCCACGGAGTGGGGATCTCTGGTCGCCAATGAATCTTTGCACCAGGCCTTGGGCATCGCCGTTTTCCTGATTGCTGTGCTGGGCTTACTGGGCATGCAAAATCTTCTGCGATGGGTCTCATGCAAAAACGCTTAATTCCTTTGATTGCCCTGTTTGCTGTGACGTTCGCTGCTGTACAAGGCGCCGAAAAATCGCGCGAACAGCAGAGGAAACAGCCAGACTGGAGTGCGGTCCCTTACGCATTCGATGGATGGCAGGGGCTGGATACCAGCTTTGACCCAGTGTATGGCCGCGATCCCGCAGATTTGAGCTTGTTACGAGTCTACACCAAGGGAAATCAAGTTCCCGTAATCGTTTACGCGGGATTCTACAGTGATCTAGCCACCATCCTGGAAGTTCACACGCCCGAGCTCTGCTATCCGGCACAAGGCTGGGCCATTTTGCCCGTGGCTCCGCCCTCAGGGGGAGCATTCCGCGGACAACCAATTACTGCTAGGGAAATTAAGGCGGAGCGGCTCGGATCGAGCCGCCTGGTGACTTGGTGGTACAACGCGGGGTCGCGACCCTTTGAGACCCGCATCCGCTATGTCTACGCCATGTTGATGATGTCCGTGCTCACAGGACGAACGGATGGTTCCTTAGTGAGAATAGAAAGTCCGATTGATGCCGGGGGAGAAGCCGCGGCCCAGGCGAGGATTGAAGATTTTCGCAAGAGCTTTCTTCCGATGCTCGAAAAGGCGCTGCCCTAGCACGAGCAAATTGCGGTCAATCGGTAAAGATGAACACGCCAGAAAAGACGATTCTCTATCGACCAGCCCAGCCGGGCGCTCGGTCCAGACACATCATGAGTGTGGATGTCGAAGACTATTTCATGGTCGAGGCATTTGCTCGTTCTGTTGCTCGGAGCAGTTGGCCGGAATGGTCCTCGCGTGTGGTTGCCAATACCCATCGCGTGCTGGATCTATTTGATCAATATCAAGTCAAGGGAACCTTCTTCTTTGTTGGATGGGTTGCGGACAAGTTTCCCCATCTGGTCCGCGATGTCCATGCGCGCGGACACGAGCTTGCGTGTCACAGCTACTGGCATCGTACCGTTTATTCGCTGACACCGGAGGAATTCCGGAGGGACACTCGCGCAGCCGTTCGAGCCATTGAGAACGCAGCTGGGGTAAAGGTGAGAGGTTACCGCGCACCGAGTTGGTCGATCACACGAGACTGCATGTGGGCCCTTGATATTCTTGCTGAGGAGGGCTTTAGCTACGATTCAAGCATCTATCCTATCTTTCACGATTTATATGGGGTTCCCGGCGGCGAAAGATTTCCTCACGAACTCAAATGCAAGAATGGGAGAGCCTTGAAAGAGTATCCGCCCGCAACGGTCCGCTTGTTTGGCCAGAATTTGCCCGGCGCCGGCGGTGGCTATTTGCGAATTCTCCCTATGGCTTACACCCGCTGGGTCTTCCGGAAGTTTGAGCAGGAATACGGCGAACGCGTCGTGGTCTACATACATCCATGGGAACTTGATCCGCAGCAGCCGCGCGTGAAAGAAAAGATAAAATCGCGGCTTCGCCATTACACGAACATCAGTGGCATGGAGAAAAGGCTCGAAAATTTGCTCCAGAGGCACGATTTCGACTGCTTTCGCGACCTTTATGATAAAGAGAAGAGAGCCGCCTCCCCTTCCCAAGCCTCTCGAATCGCAAGACCGGAACCCGCCACGGGCTTTACAAACACAGCGAGGGCACGTTAGAGGCCGCAATGTTGCATCTAACATATCATGAGCTTGAATTACAGAATGCGCGCGATGTTTACCGGGTGAGCCGCGCTCAATTCGAGCAACATTTGACCGTGCTTCGCGGGCTTGATAGCGCCTATTGTAAGCATCACGTGACCTTCGATGATGGGCACATATCGAACTATGATCTCGCTTTACCTCTTCTCGAGAAGTATCGCATCCAATCGATTTTCTTTATTACCACAGAATGGATAGGAGCACAGGACCGGATGTCGGTACAGCACTTGAGAGAGCTGCTGGTACAGGGGCATCAAGTTGAATCTCATAGCTGTTCGCACGCATTTCTTCCCGGTTGCTCGGACTCACGATTACTCAATGAATTACAGGGCTCTCGCCGAAGGCTGGAAGATGTTCTAGGCTCAGCTGTAACTGCCGCTTCTCTACCGTATGGACGCTGGGACCGTCGTGTACTTCGGGCGTGCCTGAAGGCCGGCTACACTCAAGTTTATACCTCCGACCCTTGGCTCTCGGCGACGGCGCGCGAAGGTATCGAGGTGGCAGGAAGGTTAACGCTTCGTAATTCCGTGGATGCGGTTCAACTCCGGCGGCTGCTAACAGCGAAGGGGTTAACTAGGGCGCGCTTGCAGATGCCGTTCAGGATGAAGCAGGCATTGAAAGTGTGCATTGGCGACCGGATGTACCATCGCGTGTGGCACGCTTTTGCGAACCGGAACGAGTACGTTGTATCCACCAGCTATGAAAAGCAGTAGCGATCCGAGGGCCGGAATGCGCGTCCTACAACTTCTCAGCAGCGCGGGCATTTATGGTGCCGAGAAAATGGTCGTAAACCTTGCGAAAGGGCTGGACCAGATGGGCTGCCAGTGCGTTCTGGGTGTATTTGACAACATGCATGTGGAATCGTCCGACGTCGTAAGTTACATGCAACAACAGAATCTTCCTGTCGTCGTCATTCCGTGCAAGGGAAAGATAGATGGTACGACGGCGAGTGCAATCCATGGCTGCATTAATGATTATGATATCAACCTAATTCACAGTCATGGCTATAAGACAGACGCCTATGGATATCTCGCCGCCCGGAACACTGGGGTACCGATAGTGGCGACTTCGCATCTTTGGACGCGTCGAACCACCCCTCTGCGCTTATATGCATATATCGATCAACTCATTCTTCGTCGCTTTAACCATGTCGTTGCGGTTTCCGACGAGATCGCGACCGAGATTCGTGCCGCTGGAGTTTCTTCTGACAAGGTTTCCGTAATTGATAATGGAGTCGACCTTGAGGCTTTTCAGAAGCCATCTCTGAAGGTCAGAGCAGAGTTTGGAGAGAGCGGCATGCGAATTGTGGGTGGCGTGGGACGTCTTGTAGATCAGAAGGGATTTGATTACCTGCTACGTGCCGTACCCCGGATTCTAGAGAGATTTCCAAACACAAAGTTCCTAATCGTCGGGGAGGGCACAGAGCGAGCGAAGCTCGAGGCTCTTGCATCGGAGCTGAACATCTCAAGACAAGTGCAATTCTTGGGAGTTCGCAGCGACATGCCCAGCGTATATGCCTCCTTCGATGTATTCGTTCTTCCCTCCGTGAATGAAGGAATGCCTATCGCGCTGATTGAAGCCATGGCTTCGGCCAAACCAGTCGTGGCAACTCGCGTGGCGGCCGTGCCGAAGATTGTTGTGCACGGGGAAACTGGTTTGCTGATCGAGCCGAAGAATCCAGAGGCGTTGAGCAACGCCATTTGCTTGCTACTCGAGAATTCCGCCCTTTGCGAAAGACTCAGTAAGGCGGCCCTCGCCAGGATCCAACAACAGTTTTCTTCGGAAGTAATGGCCCAACGCTATTTGCGACTGTACCACCAACTTCGAATCAACGATGGGCGGATCGCTGACAGAGCGTTATGCAAAAACTGAGTTGCTTGAAGGCTGAAGAATGCGGCACCACAGGTGCTGCAGTGCCGCATGAGAAGTCGATGACATTTTCGATCATAATTCCCGCACTGAACGAAGAACACGTGATTGGTCAGTGTTTGAACTCAATTGCTCGTCTTGAATTTCCTCGTCAGAAGTTCGAAATCATCGTGGTGGACAATGGTTCGTCAGACCGCACCCGAGAGATTGCGGAGTCTTATCACGAGGCCGTGAATATTACGGTGCTGCTGCATCCTAAAATCAACATTTCAAGCCTGCGAAACGCTGGCGCAGCCGCCTCAAATGGAGAATACCTGATATTTCTAGATGCTGACATGGTGGTTCATGAGCATTGGCTGCAGAGGGCAGCGAAGTTATTCGTTTCGTCGAAAGCAGAAATCATCGGTGGCTTCTATGAGGTTCCGGAGAATTCCTCGTGGGTCGCACGTGTTTGGTTTACGCGGAAAATGAAAGAGGTCAACCTCTCGCCTTCCTACGCTGCGTCGGGGAATCTCATGATCAGACGCTCCCAATTCGACGCGATAGGCGGATTCGACGAGAGCCTAGCAACCAGCGAGGACTGTGATTTTTGCTGCCGCGCCCGTGCGCTCGGATTGAGTATCGCCCAGTATAGAACCATTGCAGTTGTGCATCTAGGATCGCCGCAGACACTTCAGACCTTTTTCCGGCGCGAGATATGGCACGGATCTTCCGTGTTTCGAGTATTTCTGCTCAATTTCAGCAGCTTCCAGAATGGAAAACCCGTATTTTTTGCAATTTATACCCTCCTTTGCCTGCTGATGATCATCATCACGGGGATTATTTCCGCGTATCGCGGCAACATTTCGCTGGCGTCTCTCTTCGTTGGCATGCTGCTGCTTCCGCCGTCAGTGCTCGCGTTGGGAGATGTCCGGCGCACGAGATGGCAAGACTTCCCGGCGCTGTTTGTCCTATATCTGGTATATGGAATAGCGCGGGCGATCAGTCTGTTGGGATTTCGCCAGAAGCGCATTGGTCGACAGGATCATGGCGAGATGCAGACCACCTCGCCCTAAGACTAAGAAGAATGATTCCTAGTCAGGTGAGAGGACAAAGTTCATGTTTTTCCGAGTAAAAGATCGATTGCAGCGGACCCGATTTAACCTCCTTTGTCGTCCCATCTTTAGTACACCTCCCCTAAAGATGCGAACCACTAACGTCTGTCTCATAAGCCAAGTCTCTCACCGCGACCTCGTGATGTATCTGATCGCAATCAAGTCCTTTTGTCGATTTTGCGACGTTGGCCAAATAGTGGTTCTGAATGACGGATCACTGACCAGCACGGATCTCGCATTGATAAGTGAGCATCTGCCAGCGATTCGCATCCTCGGTTTTAAGGATGTCGGCCCGGCTGCAACGCCGAAAGGTGGGTGCTGGGAAAGGCTCTTACTGATTGCCGACTTTGTGGGCGATGGGTATGTCATCCAAATCGATTCGGATTCATTGACCCTCAATGAGATCCCCGAGGTTTTAAATCAGGTTGCACAGAACTGCAGCTTCACCTTGCTGGGAGCAGGTTCTTTCCCAGGGGTCGAGTCAATGCTGGACGCGTGCCATCGGGCAAAACAGAACAATCCACGTAGTATGGAACCCCAAGCTGTCGGCGAGCGGTCGCTAGACCGGTTTCCCAATTGCTCCAATCTCAAGTATGTGCGCGGGAATGCGGCGTTCGCAGGTTTCGCCCGGAACTCCTTTACCAGGAGCGATGTTGAGTACTTTTCAAAAAGTATGGAAGCCATTTGCGGTGCCGATAAGTGGCATGAATGGGGAAGCGAACAGGTAACTTCAAATCTCATCATCGCAAACTCTACTAGGGCATCCGTCCTGCTACATCCGAAATATACGTCCTATTACGCACTGGCCGGCGTCGACTACGCGCAATCTTCGTTCATTCATTTCATGGGCACCCACCGATTTGAGAACGGTTGTTATTCGACCTTCGCTACCCGGACGATTCGCCAGTTGATGTGCGGCACCCTGAATCGATCAGATTTTGAACAAGACACATTGATGGAAGCGAGCGCTAATAAGTCGCCTACTCGGCAGGCTCGGTGAATTGAAACCTCGCTTCCCAAGACACTAAACAGGAACAAAAACGACACTTCATGCTGCCAGTTCATATACATCTCGGGCTCGCAGGATTCGTACCAACGGCACTTTACATCGTCATGTGCGTTACGTTCCTGTTGTCTATCTGCTGGAAGCCGCAGGTAGGAATATACGTAATGACCCTTTTGCTTCCTCTTCAAACCCTTCGGTACAAGGTCCACGAGATGTTTCTCGGGTCTCAATTCATCGACTTATTGTTGCTGGGCGTTGTTCTGGGTCTCGCTTTGAGGGGGCAAGCGATCATTCCCAAGGTGCCGATAGCCAAGTTCCTCTTGCTTGTGGCTGTTTTCTACTATTTTTCTCTTTGGGAAGGATCTTACTTCATAAACGCGCCGCTACCCCTATGGATCACGGATTCCAGGTTTTCCGACTGGAAGAATTATGTGGAGATGTTTTTCCTTGCGATGCTTGTCAGTAGTGCCATACGAGAGGAGAAACAGGTTCGCACGCTCTTGCTTGTGATGGCTGTTTCAGTGCTCATTTTGAACCGCAACTATATAATGATGCTCAATCAGCGAGATCTGTCTCATTTTTCATATGAAAGACGTGACGAAGGCCTTATCGGCTATGCTGGCGTCAATGGCTTGGCGGCTTTTGAAGCGATGGTCTTCTCTGTCCTCTTGGCCGGCTACGGCTACGCACGGCGCATCTGGCTGAAGATGGCGTTGGGAATATTGGCAGCTACTTCCATCTATTGTCTGTTGTACTCGTTCTCGCGAGGAGGCTATGCAGGGGCCCTGGCGGGACTAATCGCCGTAGGTCTCCTTAAGACTCGAAAGTTCCTCATCCTGGCAGCTTTAATCTTGCTGTCGTGGCAAACGCTGCTCCCGGCATCGGTTCAAGAGCGCATTAACATGACTACGGAGACCGATGGGGCCGGTCAACTCACCGATCATTCTGCAGAACAGCGACTAGTGCTATGGGAGGATGCATTTGAGCTCTTTAAGCTCAATCCCGTTACCGGATCTGGCTTTCAGAGTTATCAGTACTTGGGTCGGGTTGGCCCTTACCGCGATACACACAACTACTTTCTTAAGGTTCTCGCCGAAACCGGCATTGTCGGCATGTTTCTGTTCCTGGCTCTTCTTTGGAAATTGTTCCGCCTCGGCTTGCATCTATTTACACAGGCGGAGAGTCCCTTATGGTCTGGCTTGGGACTGGGATTTGTGGCGCTGATGTTCAGCGCTATGGTACTGAATTGTTTTGGCGATCGATGGACATATCAACAAGTCGACGGATACGTGTGGATTCTTCTGGGATGCGTCATAACCGGGCTTAGGATCACAAACGAAGGGCGTGAAGTTGACAAATTGGAACAGCCGAATGAAGTTATGATCTCGAATGACCTTGAACCCGCACTTGAGCGGTGAAGGTGACTCACTGTGCCCAAATCCCTTCTTCGCCAGCTTGTCAGCTTCATTCGCGCATTCGGCTTCACCGGGGGTATACGCCTTTGGTGTACCCTAATCGTGCAATGCTCCTTCTCCTCGCGGAGCACCTTAAGTCTTCGACTTCCAGGAAACTCGACTCCGGTGCATCTCCGACGGCAAGATCTACCGATCTTTTGGCAGATTATGGTGATGCGGGAGTACGATTTGCAGTCGCTTCCGCAGATTGGGCGAGTTAGGGCGACCTATAAGGCAATCCTGTCTGAGGGGAAGAAACCCGTTATTGTCGACTGTGGAGGTCACGTTGGACTCTCAGCAGTCTGGTTCGCGACGCACTACCCGGATGCTTTGGTGTATGTTGTTGAGCCAGACGCATCGAATTTCAAAATTCTTCAGCGCAACACTATGGCTTACCCAAATGTGGTCCCATTGCATGGGGGTGTGTGGGATCACTCGTGCCGTTTGACAATCTCGAATCCCCAAGCCGGCAGTGCATCGTTTCGTCTTCAGGAGGTACCAGACTGCTCGAGCCTGGGGCAGTCCAACTCATTGCGTGGGTACACCATCGAAGGAATTAGTGAGCCCGGAGAACTTAGGCGTCTGTTCCTTGTGAAGATTGATATCGAAGGTGCAGAAGCTGAATTGTTTCAGGGAGCCGCAGAATGGCTTCACAGCCCCGCACTGGTGATTATAGAGCTGCATGACTGGCTCCTGCCTTGGCAAGGCACGAGTAGAAACTTGTTCAGGAAACTAGCCGAGAATAACTTCGACGCGGTTCTTAGAGGCGAGAACTTGCTTCTTTTCCAAGCCTGAAGTTTTTCAGTTCGCAGGGCTCGAGTCAAAGCTTCTAAATGGATGCTAGAGCGGGGAACTCAAGTGACTCAAACGCCGTCCCCTGGGTCCAGACCTCATTCCTGCTACGCCCACTACCGGCTCGTACAGATTTCCGTGGAGCGCTGCCATCACCGGGGGTAGCGCACCGCTCGTCCTTCCATTTGTTGTCCGCTTCCAACGTGCCATGCAAATCATTGAACTACAACAATAAGATTTGTAGGCGGCGCTGGCAGAGCAGCAGCACTAGCGCTTGTAAATTCATACGCACCAATCGACGGTGGGGATGGATGGAGCAGCCCCGCGAAATCGGAAGTCAAGCCGCCTATGGCAATCCCCGCTCCGTTAGCCGGGCTGCTAGCTGATAGCAACTGGAAGTTAGCTGCGGCGGGATTTGTCAGTTGAGGGTTAACGTTCAAGTCGCCTGTCAACGTGCAGGGCGGCGCGCCCAGACCGTACCATAGGTTGTTAGAACCCGAATAACTCGGACAGTTTGTGTTGAGTGTGTATGTCTCGCCCGAGGTCTGAAAAATGAGGTTGTTGCGGAAGCGAGTCATCGAGTTATTAAAGTCAAATACACCAGCCGCCGAGTTCTTGATAGAGCCACAGTTGTACATCGTGTTGTTGTAAATTTCTACGGGTACCGTTCCACTACTGCTCCCGCGAATGCAGGTATAGACGGATCCGCCGTCAACCGGGTCTGGTCCTTGTCCGGCGTTATAAATCACGTTATTGTATGCCTCTACCGGTCCGTTATTAGGGTTGATTGTTGCGAAGTTAATACCGTCGCATCGAATGTCGTGGACAAGATTGTCATGCACATGAAGGTCGAACTGGTCACTTCCCCCGGTCGAATAGAACTGAATGCCCCGGCATCCCAACACGTTGTGCACTGAGTTCCAGCCTAGCCAATTATGATTAAGGTCTGTAGAGAGGTACACCGCATGGTAAGTTTTTACTGAGGTAGACTTCCCGGCATCATGAACGTGATTCCCATACAGGAACGTAAATGAACTCGAATTCGACGTAACGCAAGCTGTCGAGCCATCTCCATTGGGACAGCTTATGTCATTCCCCACAAATCTCAAGTTCCCCGTCCCATTAGAAATCGAGATAGCTGCATTCGACCCACGTAGTATGAAGCCCGATATAATCCAGTACGACCCGCCGCTCGAACATGCGCTGTATCCAGTGCAGAAGCGGACGCCATCGTTGCCGGTTGTCGCTCCAATAGTTGCCGTGGCCCCTGGATAAACGGCCAGCGCTATGGGATTGGCAGCGGTGCCCGTTCCGGTTGCTGTTAAGGACGCAAAGCCATCCGTGGCAGTTTGGCTGACTCCGTTCTCCACGTAAGTGACATCCCCGGCTGAAATTTGTCTTCCTTTTACTATTGTTGCCCAACATCCTCCGGAAAATGTACCGGGATTATTATCATTTCCAGATGTTGAGACGCAGTGGATGTTTCCGGTGGACCTGACCGTGAACTGGGACGGTATCTGCGTCCCTCCACTAATGTTTTCCCTCACGGCTGTCGAGGCTTGCCCATTGGCGGTGACAACGAAAGTCCCCGTGCCAGGTGAGCAACTCGAACCAACCTGTACGACGATCTTCTGGTACCAAAGATATGATGTCCCCCAACTCACTACGCGCAGACAGTTAAGCCCATTCCACGTGATCGTCGAAGTTCCTTGCGTGGCGCCAAAGTTGTTACCATAGATCGTCACGTACGCCCCGGCGAATCCGGAGACGTTCTCCCCACCCGCGTTTGGGCCGCTCGTGAGATCGGTGAAGAAAATGCTCGGCCCAGGCCCAGGCGGAATCGTCTGCGCTTTGGTGACTGAAGCGCCGGCGATAACGACTACCGCCAGAAGCAGCGTGCACCACCTGACGGCTCTTGTGATTGACGATCCCATGGCTGAGAACTCCGAATGTATCATGATTTTTCCTTGTCTATGCCTCTGCCGCTTGCTGGAGATATAGGCGGAGGCCTGTCGCTCTACGACCTGAAATCCCCCTATCGCAGACAGGCGGCTCAGTCCGTATGCAAGTCTCTGCTCTGTAAGCAGGCGGCGCCACTGGCAAAAGGACCGAAAAACGGACAGGTTGTTGCCCTGTACTTCGCTGTTTCTACACATTTGTGCCTGGCATAACGCTTCGGTAGCGATAAGGGTCCGGGCGGAAATTATTGTGGGCAGGAGACCCGCGGCAAGAACCCGGTCAATTTAGGTGCCAGGTACCCCACACATTTGTGTGGGGTTATATAGGTGTATGGGGTTAGATAGGGCGGTACCCACGACGACGAAACTCACGAATTTCCAGCGTCGTCGGGAATGTAAAATAGGAACTCTCGTTTGAGTTCAGCGCTCTACTTGATTGCGAGTGCGACGCTATCTGCCGGAGAACATCGGCCATGCAATGGGCTCCGTGCCGTTTGGAGCGCCGAATCACACAGTCGAGCGATTCTCCCGGCGTGATAGCCTGCTCGTCCTGAAAGAGCGCTTCGCCCTCATCGACCTTCGCAACCATGTAGTGGATCGTAAGCCCTACCCTCTTTTCCCCATGGTACATCTGCCAAAAGGTCGGCATCATGCCTCTGTATTTTGGCAGAGGTGCATGATGAATGTTTATCGCTCCTTTGGGAGCGATGGATAGCAGTGGTTCTTTCACAATAAACGGGCAGGCGACAGAGACTAGGACATCCGGCGAACGCCGCCGTACTTTCTCAACAAACTCCGCTGCATTCGGATTATCTATCCTGGCGCAGGGGATGCTGTAGGCTTGGCACAATTGTGAAAGCGAAGCATATTTTCCAGCGCCCGTCCTCTTCGGGAAAGCCCCAAGTAGCCTCGATCCTATCAACCGCCAAACCAGACGTCCCATCCCCCACACTCCGTAGAGCTGCGTCAACTCCTTCAGCATTTGCATTCGTGGGCGCTTACCCATCGTCGGCGAGCTGGAAATCTGCACAATCTCGAACTCGGAAGCATAGCTGCAGACAAACTCCTCGAAAAACGGGAAAACGTACAGCGGATCGTCTTGAGTGAGAAATTCAACGCGCATGGTAGGTCAGGTTCTTACTGTCTCCCACACGACGTACTTCTTCCCGCGCAAGATTTCCAGGACACTTAGGAAGGCAGCGGCGTTTAGAGTGCAGAAATACAGCGGAATACCCAATGGCTTCCAAACACGCTGAAGAGGGACGACTAACGAAAGAAATGTCACGGCATAGAACGCGGCCTGAGCCAGCAGCAAGGCGCGGTAAAAGGGCGCTCGCGCCAAAAAAAGGTTGCTCGTGAAAATCAGCAACACGAAGAACGGAACCAACCAGCGCAGCAGCTTATGCGACCAAAGCTGAAAAGATACCCAGCCAAACTTCCAAGGCATAAGCAGGCTGGGAACGCTTAGCAAGCCGCGCATGCCGCGGGTCACAACTCGCACACGCATCGAGAATTCCTCTGACGTGGACTGCGTCGTCTCCTCATACGCAAGCGCGCGATCCTCAAAGACAACTCGATAGCCCTGCTGGATAACGTGCAGCGGTTGGACTAGATCACTGATCACCTCGGGCGCAAGGGCTGTGTAGGCCTCCCGTCGCACGGAATAAATACAGCCGCAGCAGCCGCTGATCGTGCGAATCCGCGATTGCATGGTCTTTATAAAGTTTTCGTAGTTCCAAAATGCCACCGTACCCAGTCCAGTGGGCGATTTGCCGCCCGAATCGAAATATTGATATCTGCCGCTCACTGCCGCTACGCGCGGGTCAGAATAATTACAGGCTAGAAAGAGCAAGGCTTGGGGATGATAGATTGTGGTAGCGTCCGAGAAAACCAGGACCTCGCCTCGCGCATGTGCTACGCCTTCATTCTGTGCGTTTGTCTTGCCCTTGCGTCCCGCAACATGCAATAAACGAACTCTGGGATCCGACATGGATTGCACGATCTCGTCTGTTCGATCTGTGGAGCCGTCTGATAAGACGAGGATCTCCAGTCTCTCCCGAGGGTAATCGAGAGCTAGTGTGCGCTCAATCTTTTCTTGGATTCCCGCTTCTTCGTTGTAAGCTGCAATAAGGACAGATAGATTGGGTGTGTAACCCGGCTCTGGACTACGGCGAGAAAACAGCCGGGAAATGATGACAAGAAACAGCGGGTATCCCAAATAAATGTAAATGAGGACACCCACCGACGCCCAGTATATGGCTTCAAAGGCCGGCAACATTTTTCTTCTGCCTCGCGATTAAGAGCTGGTCATAGTGCCGTACGAGTTGATCGATCATCCTCTTGGCTGTGAACCTCGCCTCAACAATCTCCTTACTCGCCGATCCCATTTCACTCGCCAAATTCGGATCACGCAGTAGTCTGAGGATTCGGTCCGCTGCAGTATCAGCATCCTCGCTCTCGGTGACGAATCCACTGCTCCCTTCCTCAATTGCCTCGGGATTTCCGCCGACCCTCGTCGCCACACAAGGCAAGCCGCAAGCCATGGCTTCGATGAGCGCATTTGAGAACCCTTCACTTCGGGATGGCAGGAAAAACACATCTCCGATTTTCAGAAAGGAAGCGACATTTTCCGTCTGGCCAACAAACCGAACATTCTGCTGTATGCCCAACTCTGCGATCTGCGTCTGGATCGTCTGAAAATATTCCGGATCGGCGTTAGCTCCAATAATCACAAACACCACCTTAGGAATCTCCAGCGCTACTCGCGCGGCGACCTTCACGAGGACGTCAATTCCCTTTACCTCGCGAATGTGCCCCACGGTCAGCACCACTGGCGCGCCAGTCTCTAAACTGAGTTGCTTACGCAGGCTGTGGACGCCGTTTGGTTGCGTAAGGCTCTCCAGTTCCACTCCGTTGTACAACGTGGCCGCTGTCGATTCCGGCAAGCCGTCGTTTTCGATGCAATAGCGGCGCACTTCTTCGGAGACGGTCAGAACCAGATCGAATCTAGATCTCATCAGCCGGTAGGCAAAATGATGTTTAGGTGCGCGCAGGATTCCCATGTCCCGCCGGCTCGAGACCAGTGCGGGTCCGGCCTTCATCCGAGAGACCAATCCTCCCCACAAATCCGCTGTTTCGTGGAAGGTGTGAACGATATCAACTCTTTCTTCGCGAATGAATCTGCGGATCTTCCGAGCGATTCGCAGCGCGTTCCAGTCGTACGTGCGCCGCAAAGGAAGCACGTAGTGCGGGCAGGGCATATTGCGAAACAGCTCCACTTTTTCGTCTATCCGAAAGGTGATCAAAGTGCAGCGGAAACGATCTCTGGGAAGCAAACGGATTGTCCTGAGAATCGCCCGCTCCGCTCCCCCCGCTTCGCATAACTGGTCAATCAGAAAAAGAACGTGAACCGGTTTTCGCCCCGTGGCCGGCCGCTCTGTATCGCGATTGGTCATGTGGAAAAAACTTCCGCCATGGCCGAGGACTCAATTCTTACCGGCAAATCAGCTGCTTGTGCTTCTTCTCTCTCCCGCTGTACCAGCGACAAACCACGAGCCGCCATACCCAGAAAAACCCACAAAAATCCATTCACCTGGAGATACGACCACCGGTCACGATACATGACCGGCGGCGCATAAGTGGAGATTCTCAAATGCATGCTTAGCTGCTTCCTGCTCCGATTATTACTCGTTCCAGCCAGCGCCGAAAATTCAGTCCACTTCTGCGCAGCAGTTGTCTCAAAATTACTTTCCCTGCGATACTCTGCAATTCACTTCATGAAGTCTCTGCGCTCGCTGTTTCCAATCGAATTCGGATTCAACTCGGCGGCGACCAGCCGCTCCGATCGTGTGGCGAAGCTTGGGATTCCTCAAAAGCTCTCGTAGTACACCTTCCAGCTCTGCTGAATTATCTGGATCGACCAAAAAACCCGTCACGCCATCCACAACTGCCTCTATTGCTCCGCCGGATCGGCCCCCGATGACCGGTTTTCCCGCCGCGTTTGCCTCTAGGAAGACGATCCCAAATCCTTCGACATCGCCATCTGCCTCTTCACGGTTTGCCAGGAGCATGACGTCACACAAATTGTATAAGCTTGGCAGGGTCTCGCAGGGAATATATCCGGTGAAGGTTACTCTTCCTTGTATTCCGAGTTCTTCGCTAAACTGGCGCAGTTTCTGCTCCTCGGGTCCGGTTCCCGCAATGAGGTAATGGGCTTCCGGAAATTCCCGGCACACTCTTGCAAATGCTTGCAGTGCTGCTCGATGGCCCTTCCGGGGCACCAAGCGCGCGACTGTAAGAACCACTGTCTTGCCTTTAAAGTTGTAGGGTGCCATCGACTTTCTATCGGTCGGCTCTGGCCGGAATCGAACTGCGTCGACACCCGGAGTAATCTTCACAATGCGATCCTCGCTTACTCCAATGCGCAGGAGCTGCTTCCTGGTGAACTCCGAATTGGCGACTACCGCTGCGGCTCCTTTGTAGATGCGGTCGCGTACGCGCGGTTGATATCGGTAGCGATCAGTCTGCGTAATCTCTTCACCGTGGGAGTAGATAACGTAGGGTATGCCGGTCAACCTGTTGATGATCCATGCGATGAGACCCGGCGGATAAAGATCTCCTGCATGAATGATTTGAGGAGAGTCTCGCAAGATGCGCCAGAAGGCTTGAAAGAACGGGAAGATTCCCTTCGGCAATTCGTGATATTTCCACGATTTCAAGGGCTTGAACCTTCGGTGGATTCGAAAGGAGGTCGAGGACTGCTTCTTATCGAAGGACTCCCATCCCGGCACTTTTTTTGTGAGGATGACGACTTTTGCTCCTCCCAAGGCCACCAGTTCGCGAAAGACATTGTAGTAATATTCGCGTGAACCGCCGGCATGAGGAGAAAATGAGTCGGTAAGAAGCAGGATACGGATTGGCTCCCCCTTCTTCCACGCTTCCCCTAGGCCGAGGCTGCTTTCAGGCCCTGCTTTGCAGGTCGAAGCCGGAGTTTCCTTCTCGACTGCTTGTATGGCCGACTTACCCATAGGGAATGCTATTGCGCCCCCCGCCGCAGCAACACGACTTTGATCGTCTCGAAAAGTACGGCGCAATCCACCAACAACGAAAGGTTCTTCAGGTAAAAAAGATCGAGTTCGAGTTTGTCCCTGGCGTCATCAATATTTGAGCCATACCGAAGCCGGACCTGCGCCCAGCCGGTCAGCCCCGGACGAGCCGAGTGCCTCAGATTGAAATACGGTATCTTCTCCTCCAACATCTTGCAGAATATCGGACGTTCTGGTCGGGGACCCACAAGACTCATCTCCCCGCGCAAGACGTTGAATAGTTGAGGAAGCTCATCCAGGCGCGCTTTCCGAATGAATTTGCCGACTTTGGTGATGCGGCGGTCCTGTCGGCTGGCCCATTGTGGGCCGTCTTTCTCCGCATCCTGCACCATCGAGCGAAACTTGATCAACTCGAATTCACGCCCCTTGTACCCCACCCGCATCTGCCGTAAAAAGATTGGCCGGCCGGATTCCAAATAGATCGCGAGCGCGACTAACGGCAAAATCGGTGCGCTGAGAATCAGAAGTACGGAAGATGCCAAGATGTCAATGGCGCGTTTGGAGGCGAGCAGCCACGGCGATTTTTTGAAACCGTCGGAAAGAATCAGCCAACTGGGAGAGAGATGCTCCAGTGCGATCCGTCCCGAGAGGCGTTCGAAACAGTTATGAACGTCTTCTACGCCCACGCCTGCAAGTTTAAGATGGAGCAGTTCGCGTACAGGTGTGCCTCCCCGGCGTTCTTTGAGCGATAAAACCACGCGGTCGACCTTTTCCGCCTGCACGATCTCTTCAAGATCGGCCGTGGCTCCGATGATCTTGGGATTGACCAGAGACTTCCCAATGTCCATCCCCTTTTCATCCAGGAATCCCACAACTTTCATGTTGTATTCAGGATGGGCGAGAATGTGTTTCACGAGGGAGACTCCAGCATCTCCAGTTCCGATCATGAGAATTCGTTCGTTGCCGTGGGCCAAGAGGTTCGTTGCATTTGCCGAAAGCCTCCAACCCAGCAGAAACGCCAAGCTCAAGGGTGATGCCAGAACCGTGATGCCCCGTCCCAAGCTAGCATCTGGAGTCAGGAAATAGATTACTGAGAGGACCATGCAGGCCGCGCCGAGTGCTTGCATCATGTGGACTAGCAGATCGATGCGTCGGCGAACGACGTGGAAGTCATAGAGATCGTTGAAATAGAGCGAAGTCTCACAGACTGCAACCACCAAAGCTATCCTCGCCCAATACGAAGCGTCGTTCATTTCCGTTGTCAGCGAGGCACGCAGTCGTAGAGCAGAAGCAAAGATGAGAATGAAAACGAACGCGACCGAGTCCACTCCGATGAGCAGGAGTGTTCGCGCGGGAACCTGATGGGAGCCAATCCGTGGCATTGCTGCTCTAGACGGTCAAATCCGTGTTGTTGGTCGGTCTAACGACGGCTCGCCATGCGCAAGCCGACCATATAAGAGCGGCAATTCTCGCACCAGTTTAAAGTCATGTAAGCCTATTGTTTACAATGAAAACTGAACCTGCTTTGTCCAGTTTTTCAGGCAATTTAGGAAGGAGACTTCCACTTTTGTGTGATCTATCGTCCTTCGCCAGTTCCGGCTGACGTGAAAAACAATGCCCCGGAAAGGAAATCATCGGGACAATTCGCGGGCATTCCGCCGAGTGTTCCGCCAGTATCACCTTTGTTTTCTGCAGCTTCTCATCCGCTTGATGCCTAACCTCCGCGCACGAGTGGCACCCTGATTGCTCCCTCCTAAACCGAAACACCTGACCAAATTTGTCATTTCTTTCGATTTCGGAGAGTTCATCGCATGCGCGTGTTGGTGACTGGACACCTAGGGTACATCGGGACTATTTTGGCTCAACTGCTTGCCGAAGCCGGCCACCAAGTCGTCGGTTTGGACAGCGGCCTGTTCGAGCAATGCACGTTTGGCGAGCCTCCCCCCCAGTTTCCCTCGATTCGCAAAGACATCCGGGATGTCTCGCCTGCCGACTTGGAGGGCTTTGACGCGGTACTCCATCTTGCGGGGCTTTCCAACGACCCTCTTGGCAACCTCAATCCGGACCTGACCTACGAGATTAATCACAAAGCTTCCGTTCATCTCGCCGAGTGCGCAAAGCGGTCCGGCGTGGAGCGCTTTGTTTTCTCCTCCTCATGCAGCACCTATGGCGCCGCCGGTGACAAGATCCTTGACGAATCCGCCGAATTTAACCCTGTCACACCCTACGGCACATCGAAGGTTTTGGTCGAGCGCGATGTCGCCAAACTGGCGGACACCGATTTCAGTCCAACCTTTCTGCGCAACGCCACGGCCTACGGCGTTTCTCCCCGGCTGCGTTTCGATCTCGTGCTGAACAATTTGGTCGCTTGGGCCTTCACAACCGGCCGCGTCTATATCAAGAGCGACGGCACGCCGTGGCGTCCAATCGTTCACATCGAGGACATCTCCCGCGCGTTTCTGGCCGTCTTGGAAGCGCCTCGCGAGCTCGTGCACAACCAGGCCTTCAACGTCGGCCGCAGCGAAGAGAACTATCAGATTCGAGACTTGGCGGAAATCGTGAAGGAAACCGTCCCCGGATGCCAAATTGAATATGCCGCGGATGCCGGCCCCGACAAGCGGTGTTACCGCGCTGACTTCAGCCGCATCTCTCGCACGCTTTCCAATTTCCAGCCGCAATGGGACGCGCGTAAGGGTGCTCGTGAATTGTATGCGGCCTACCAAAAAGTCGACTTGCGCCTCGAGGACTTTGAAGGCGCACGGTACAAACGCATCGATCACATCCAGGGCTTGCTGGCGTCGAGGCGCCTGGACTCAACTTTACGCTGGCAGTCAGCCGGTGTCGCGAGCGTACTGCAAGCGACAGCCGATTAGTGCGCTTACTTGCAAACAGGTGAGAAGTGATTTTTCGGGAGACCAAGTTGCCGGGTGCTTTCGTGATCGAAGCGGAAAGGCTTGAAGACGAGCGCGGGTTCTTCACTCGCACGTTCTGTCGCGAGGAATTCGTGGCTCACGGTCTGAACGCTCACATTGCGCAATGCAACGTCTCGTTTAACAAACGTAAAGGAACGTTGCGCGGGATGCATTACCAAGTCCCGCCATTTGCTGAGGCCAAATTGGTGCGCTGTACAGAGGGAGCAATCTTTGACGTCATTATCGATCTGCGTGAGTCCTCGGCGACTTTTCGGCAGCACTTGACGGTCGAACTTTGCGCGGGAACTGGCAAAATGCTGTACGTCCCGGAAGGATTTGCTCACGGTTTTCAAACCCTTCTCGACGACACCGAGGTTTTCTACCAGATGTCCCAGCCTTACGCTCCTGAGTGTGCCCGCGGAATACGCTGGAACGACCCTTCGTTCGGCATCGACTGGCCATCCGCGGAGCGAACGATTCTTGAGCGCGATCGCAACTATGTGGACTTCCTCGATCGCGAGGGTGACTTAGGTCAATGAGCTCGGCCAAAATCCACACCGCGTCAGCCTGCACTAGTCTCGGTGCTGAGCTGCACCGTTTGATAGCGGATCTCTATCCGATCTGCCGCAGTATTACCGGCGAAGGCCTGCGCGATACTCTGCGCCTGGTCGCAAAGCACGTCCTTTTGACGGTCAGCGAAGTGCCGACAGGCACGGAGGTCTTCGATTGGACTGTGCCCAAAGAATGGAATATCCGTGATGGCTATGTGAGGAACTCTCGTGGCGAGCGCGTCATCGATTTCCAAGCCTCAAATCTCCACGTCGTCAATTACAGCGTTCCGGTTCGCCGGAAGATGCGCCTTGCGGAATTGAAGACTCACCTGTTCACTTTGCCGGACCGTCCCGATTGGATTCCATACCGCACCTCCTATTACAAAGAAAGTTGGGGCTTTTGTCTGAGCCAGCGCCATCTCGACCTCCTGCCCGACGACGAATACGAAGTCGTCATCGACTCCACGCTGCAGCCTGGCCACTTGACCTACGGAGAATGCTTTCTCCCCGGCGATCTGCCCGATGAAATCGTTCTCTCGACACACTGTTGCCATCCCTCGATGTGCAACGACAATCTTTCCGGCATTGCAATCGCCGCATTCCTCGCGAAACATTTGTCCGCGCATCCGCGCAGGTATTCCTACCGGTTCTTGTTCATTCCAGGAACCATTGGTGCCATCACCTGGTTGGCTTTGAACGAAGAAAAGCTTTCTCGCATCCGGCACGGGTTGGTGCTCACCGGTCTGGGAGATGAAGGAAAACTGCATTACAAGAGAAGCCGGCAAGGTAACGCCGAAATTGACCGGGCCGCAGCCCACGTGCTGCAGCACGGTTCTTATGAGCATCACCTGCTCGATTTCTCGCCGTACGGCTATGATGAGCGGCAATTCTGCTCGCCGGGAATCAATCTGCCCGTGGGACGATTTTCGCGCAGCCCGCACGGCACATTTCCGGAGTATCACACCTCGGCCGACAATCTGGACTTTGTTCGTCCAGAGAGACTCGCCGAATCATTTGACGTTTGTCTCCGAACCCTGGCTCTACTCGAACGAAACGGAACTTTCTTGAATTTGAGCCCGAAATGCGAACCGCAGCTCGGAAGGCGCGGCCTCTACTCGATGATTGGCGGTGCGGACAATGCTGGCGCGCGTGAATCAGCCATGCTGTGGGTTCTGAGTCTCTCGGATGGCAGCCATTCGCTTTTGGATATTGCGGAGCGCTCCAAGCTGACGTTCGACACCATCTCCGATGCTGCGGCGGATTTGCAGGAGAAAGGTCTTTTGCGCGAATGTCTCGAGTTTGCGCCGCCGATGCGCGCTGAGTCACTCGAAAGGACAGAACCATGAATGCGATTTACATCGATACGACGAATAACGACGAACAGCGGCGCGAATTGTTGTACAACGGCCAGCTAATCGTCCACTCGCCCACGCCTGGTTCTCTCGCTCTCATCGAGGTTGCACGCCAGATGCTTGCAGAGGCATTTGCCGGCGAGGACCCTCAGACGGCACAGTTTCACATGCCCGTCGAGCGCTATGCCGCGATACTCGCCGAGCTCAAACCCAAGTTCATCCACCACCCCAAATCAAAAGACTGTATCCAGGGAATCCTGCGCGACATGGGCTGTGATCTCAGCAAGACGTACTTCGATGTGCCGCGCATGCGTACCTCCACCAGCGATAAATATCTCACCAGCGGCATCGCCTACGCTTTCCACCCTCATCGCGATACCTGGTACTCGGCCCCGATGTGCCAAATCAACTGGTGGATACCCATTTATCCGGTCGTTTCCGAAAACGCCATGGCCTTTCACCCGCGCTACTGGAGTCAGCCGGTGCGCAACAGCTCCGCAACCTACAACTATGACGAGTGGAACCGCACCAGCCGCCAGAACGCCGCTCAGTTTCTGAAAGAGGACACTCGCAAGCAGCCTCGCCCAGAAGAACCCATTGAACTCGACCCCCAGATCCGTGTGATTACACCTCCAGGGGGCATGCTGCTTTTCTCCGGCGCGCAAATGCACTCCAGCGTACCCAACACCTCCGGCCGCACTCGCCTGAGCATCGATTTCCGCACGGTGCACATTGATGACGTAGTTTCGCGCCGCGGCGCTCCCAACGTTGATTCCGAGTCCACCGGCACCTGCATGCACGATTATCTGCGCGGTACCGACCTCGCCCATGTGTCGGAAGAACTTTACGCGTTGTACCAGACGCAGCCGCCCCTTGTGGGTCCGGGCGAGCTGCAAGCCGCTGCCGTTTGAAGAGTCCGGGACAAACAGAATGACCACAGCAGACCAACTCGTGAATAGCGCGGACGCGGCAACGAAAATGCTGCAGGATCGCGTTGCCATCGTAACCGGCGCAAGCTCGGGAATCGGAAAGGCCATCGCACTGGCTTTGGCCGCCCAGGGCGCTCGCCCCTACTTGATCGGCCGCAACACGCATACTCTTGAACACGTGCTGCAAATAGCCCGCAAGCATTCACCGAAGGCTCGGCTGTATCGTACGGATCTCACGCGCGAGGAAGATATCCGCGCCTTGGTCGCTGACGTTGACCGTGATTACGGTCGACTCGACGTTCTGGTGCACTGCGCAGGGGCCATCCACCATGGTGAACATGCGAATGCTTCTGTTTCCGAGCTAGATACCCTTTATCGCGCTAATGTCCGCGGACCCTACCTGCTGACGCAATTGGCCCTGCCCCTGCTTCGAGTCGGGCCTGGCCAAATTGTTTTCGTCAATTCCAGCAGCGGTTTGAAGGCTCGCGCTCGCGCCGGCCAGTTTTCTGCCACGCAGCATGCCATGAAGGCGATTGCCGACAGCCTTCGTGACGAAGTGAATGCCGACGGGATTCGCGTTCTGAGTGTTTTTCCGGGACGCACGGCCACACCTCGTACCGAGAGGCTTTTCCATGAGGAAGGCCAGGCCTACCGGCCGGAGTTGCTGATGCAGCCGGAGGATGTGGCCACTATGGTGCTCCATGTGCTCAACCTGCCGCGCAGCGCGGAAGTCACCGAAGTCGCCATGCGGCCGCTGTACAAGTCCTATTGAGACATGCGATGAGCCAAACGACTAATTCCAGATGCCGGTTTTGCGCAACCAAGCTCAAGCACACATTTGTGGATCTTGGTATGTCGCCGTTGTGTGAGAGCTATCTCAGTCCGAACCATCTGAACCAGATGGAGCCATTTTATCCGCTGCACGTCTACGTCTGCGCCAACTGCTTCCTGGTACAGCTCGAGGCTTACGTGAGCCCGGAGCACATTTTCACCGACTACGCCTATTTTTCCTCGTACTCCGACTCCTGGCTTGCTCACGCCAAGGCCTACACGGATCAGATGACAGAGCGTTTTTCGATCGACCAGAACAGGCTCGTCGTGGAAGTGGCTAGTAATGACGGATACCTGCTTCAATACTTCGTCCAGAAGGGCGTGCCGGTCCTCGGCATCGAGCCTGCCGCGAATGTTGCCCCTGAAGCTGTCAAAAAGGGCGTCACCACCCTGGTGAAGTTCTTTGGCACAGAAACGGCTCGCGAGCTCGCTGCAGCCGGCAGGCAGGCCGACCTGCTCCTCGGCAACAACGTCCTTGCACAGGTTCCTGATCTGAACGATTTTGTCGCTGGTATGAACATCCTGCTCAAGCCCCGCGGCGTCATCACCATGGAATTCCCGCATCTTCAGCGGCTGATGGAAGAGAATCAGTTCGATACCATTTACCACGAACACTTCTCGTATTTTTCTTTCCTCACGGCCGAAAGGATTTTTGCCACGCACGGCCTAACGCTCTTTGACGTGGAAGAGTTGCCCACGCATGGCGGCTCGCTACGCATCTTTGCTCGGCGTGCCGAAGACTCCTCACACCCGGTGACCTCGCGCGTCTGCGGACTGCGCGCGCGAGAGGAAAAGTTGGGGTACGCACAAATCGAAACCTACTCCCGGTTCGCCGATCAGGTAAAGGAAACCAAGCGCAAGCTGCTCGAATTCCTCATCCAAGCCAAGCGCAGCGGAAAAAAAATCGCCGGCTACGGCGCGCCTGGCAAGGGCAACACCCTACTGAATTATTGTTCCATTCGCACTGACTTCATCGACTACACCGTCGATCGCAATCCGCATAAGCACGGCAAATTCTTGCCCGGAACGCGCATCCCCATCTATCCGCCGGACCAGATTCGCCGCACACAGCCGGATTACCTGCTCATTCTCCCGTGGAATCTCAAGCAAGAAATCATGCAGCAGAATGCATTCATTCGGGACTGGGGAGGCAAGTTCGTCGTGCCTATCCCGGAAGTGAAGGTTTACTCGTGATCTCTTCGCTCGAATACGGTTCGTCCCCCGGACGGATCTCAAGGAGAAGGCTTCCATGAAAGTGGTCATCTTCTGCGGCGGGCTTGGGATGCGGTTGCGCGAATATGCGGACAATGTGCCCAAACCCATGGTGCCAATTGGCTACCGGCCCGTCCTGTGGCACGTGATGAAGTACTACGCGCATTATGGCCACAAGGATTTTATCTTGTGCCTGGGTCACCGCGCGGACGTCATCAAGCAATACTTCTTGCATTACGACGAGTGCGTCTCCAACGACTTTTCGCTCTCGAACGGCGGAAAAGACCTCCAGCTGTTCAACAGCGACATCCACGACTGGAACATCACCTTCGCCGAAACGGGAATACACTCGAATATTGGCCAGCGCCTCAAGGCCGTTGAGCGCTACCTCGCCGGTGAGCAGGTGTTCCTCGCCAATTACGCTGACGGCCTCACCGATATGCCACTCCCAAGACTCATTGAGTTCTCCCGGCATCACGACAGAATTGCCACGTTTGTTTCGGCCAAGCCGAATCTCACCTATCACGTCATTTCCGCCGATCCTGACGGTTTCGTCAGCGAGGTCAAGTCCATACGCGATACCGAGCTTCGCATCAACTGCGGATATTTTGTCTTCAAGCGGGAAATCTTCCAGTACATTCGCAACGGAGAGGAGCTCGTCCTCGAGCCCTTTCAGCGTCTCATGGCGCAAAAGCAGTTGGTGGCCTACTGCCACGACGGTTTTTACGCTTCCATGGATACTTTCAAGGACAAGCAACAACTGGACGACTTATACGCTCGGAGCGAGGCGCCATGGGAGGTCTGGAAAAATGCGCGGCAACGCGAGGAGGCGGCGATTTCCGTCGATGCCGTTACGGATGCAACCTAGGAATCGTTCGCACGTGATGATGAATCTTCGTCTGGCGGAGCTCGGCAAGCAGCCGCTTCACGTCCTTTGCCTTGGCGCACACTCCGACGATATCGAAATCGGTTGCGGTGGAACCATTCTGCGCCTGCTCGAAGTGCAACCCACGGTGCGCGTCGACTGGATCGTCTTCAGCTCCAGCGCGCCTCGTCGCCGCGAGGCGCTACGCAGTGCCGGTCTTTTCTTGAAGGGCGGGAGGTTCAAAAACATTACCATTCGCTCCTATCGCGACGGTTTTTTTCCTTACCTGGGCGCGAAAATCAAAGAGGAATTCGAGCGCCTCAAGAGACGCATCAATCCCAGCTTGGTCTTCACCCACTATCGTCATGACTTGCACCAGGACCATCGCCTGCTCAATGAACTGACCTGGAACACGTTTCGCAATCACCTCATCCTGGAATACGAAATTCCCAAATACGACGGAGATTTGGGTTCCCCCAATGTATTTTCTCCGTTGGACGAATCGACGTGTCGGAAAAAGGCCGCCTTTCTTCAGCAGACCTTCCGCACGCAGGCATCGAAGCAGTGGTTTTCGGATGACACCTTCCTGGCCCTGATGCGGCTGCGCGGGGTAGAGGCAAGTTCCCCAACAGGTTTCGCTGAGGCTTTCCATGCAAGAAAGATCAACTTGCGGTTGCAATGAGATTTGTGTTTGCTGTGGCCCCCGCGCGGCGGCCGCAGATGGGGGCTACACGAGGTGGACGAATGAATTCTGAATGGCTTGCAGACTTCTGGCGCTATCGCGAGCTGCTTTATTTCCTGGCTTGGCGCGATGTCAAGGTCCGCTACAAACAGGCTGCGCTCGGCGCTTCTTGGGCGATTATCCAGCCCTTGTTTACCATGATCATCTTCACGCTCTTTTTTGGCCGCCTTGCTGGCGTTCCCAGCGACGGCATCCCCTATCCTCTGTTTTCGTTCTGTGCCTTGGTTCCCTGGACCTACTTCTCCACTACTCTGAGCCAGGCGGGAAACAGCCTGGTCAGCAACGCCCCGCTCGTCACCAAGGTTTATTTCCCGCGGGCTCTGTTGCCTGCGGCATCTGTCCTCAGCGGCCTGGTGGATTTTCTGGTTGGCGCCTCATTTCTCGTTCTGATGATGATGTATTACCGCGTAAAGCCCGGATGGTCTCTTTTCCTGGCGCCCTTCTTCGTTGCCGGTATGGTGCTGCTGGCATTTAGCGTCAGCATGTTTCTCGCCGCACTCAACGTCCGCTATCGCGACGTCAAATATGCCTTGCCATTCATCATTCAGATCTGGCTGTTGGTGACCCCCATCATTTATCCCGTGTCGTTTTTGCCCGCCAAATGGAAGCACTTCCTTGCTTTCAATCCCATGGCTGGCCTTCTCGAAGGATTCCGCTCGTCTCTGTTCACCACGCGGCGCATAGACTGGGGTCTGGTGGGCATCTCCGTGGTCACTACTGTGGTTCTACTGTTTATTGGTGCGATTTATTTTCGCAAGACTGAAAGATCCTTTGCGGACATGGTCTGAAGCGCAGAAGGGAGCTGTGTAGTCTCGTTCGGGTTGCACTATGAGCCAAGCAATTGCTGTTGAAAAACTCTCCAAAAAGTTCGTCCTGGGCGCGCTTCAGCGCGACACCATGTTGCGCGAGCGCCTGGTCAGTTTGCTGCGTTCGCCTTTCCGCGGACGCTCTGCTTCCCCCAATATCTTGTGGGCCCTGCGCGATGTCTCCTTCCGCGTCGATGCCGGTGAAGTTGTCGGCATCATCGGTCGCAATGGCGCCGGCAAGAGCACGCTCTTGAAAGTTCTGTCGAAAATCACCTATCCCACTTCCGGCACCGTTCAAGTGGGGGGCCGCGTCGCCTCTCTCCTCGAAGTTGGCACCGGTTTCCACGAAGAGCTCACCGGTCGCGAAAATATCTACTTGAACGGTTCCATCCTAGGCATGAAACACGGCGAAGTCGCGGCCAAACTGGATTCCATAGTGGACTTTGCCGGCGTCGCGCAATTCCTGGATACGCCGATTAAACGTTACTCCACGGGTATGCGCCTGCGGCTTGGTTTTGCGGTTGCCGCTCACCTCGATCCCGATGTGCTCATTGTGGATGAGGTGCTGGCTGTTGGCGACGCGGGCTTCCAGCGCAAATGCCTCAATACCATGGAAGGCCTCCGCAGTGGTGGTCGCACCGTCCTTTTCGTTTCTCACAATATGGCCGCCGTCGAGAACCTTTGCTCCCGGTGCATCTGGATTGATGGCGGACAGGTGTGCATGGACGGCTCTCCTCGCGAAGTCATCGAAGCCTACATGAACACCTTCGCGAACGCCCGCGAAGCAATGGCCGACTTGCGTTCCGTACAGAATCGCCGCGGCTCGGGCGAAATCCGCTACACGGGCGTCGAGTACCTAACGTCTACCGGTGAGCCTCTCCAAGTCGTCCGCAGCGGAGACAGCTTCGTCATCCGTTTTCACTATCATGCCCACAAGCCGGTCGCTTACCCCAGCTTCGGCCTCCGTCTTTACACGGAGTTCGGCACCCTCATTACCGACACCAGCACCTGGCATCACGGGATTGATATACCGCTCGTTCTTCCCGGCGATGGCTACGTGGATCTGCACATTGATTTCCTAAATCTCCTCCCCGCCCGCTATTATTTCTCGCTGTGGATCACCGGCGCGGCTTCTCCCGTCCACGACAACGTCGAGCATTGCGCCCAGCTCGACGTAGAGTTGGCCAATGTCTATTCTTCCGGAAGAATGCTGGACAGCCGCTCCGGTATCGTCTTTTTTCCGCAGCGCTGGAAGGTGCATGAAGCGATCCTAGCCGGCGCGGCCTGCAAGGCGGGCGAGAAATGAGCGAGGATCCCCTGGTCAGCGTAGTCACTCCCGTTTATAACGGAGCGGAGTTCTTGCCGCAGTGCATCGAAAGTGTCTTAGCCCAGACCTATCAAAATTGGGACTATACGATTGTGAATAACTGCAGCACGGATGGCACGCTCGCGGTGTGTTTAAAGTATGCAGAGTCCGATCCGCGCATCAGGGTAATCAATGCTTCGAATTTCTTGAGAATTATAGAAAACCATAATCGCGCCCTGAGTTATGTTTCTCCGCATGCCAAGTATTGTAAGGTTGTATTTGCCGATGATTGGTTGTTTCCTTCTTGTCTCCAAGATTTAGTAGCGAACGCTGAACAACATCCTTCTGTAGGTGTAGTGTCGTCTTACGCGCTAGAAGTCGATCGCGTTTTGTGGGCCGGCCTGCCTTTCCCTAGCCACGTGGTGGACGGTCGAGAGATTTGCCGACGCAAATTGGCTGGCGGGGTGGACGTGTTTGGAACGCTCACAGCCCAATTAATACGAGCCGACCTGGTTCGAAAGCGCACGCCATTCTTCAACGAGCAGAATCTCCACGCCGACACAGAAGCGTGCCTTAGTGTCTTGCAAGAAAGCGACTTCGGATTTGTTCACCAAGTCTTGAGCTATTCTCGGCCCCGGCCGCATTCAAATAATGTATTCGCAAATAGCTTTGAAACGCGTGCTTTGGGAGGCCTAATAACGTTCCTAAAGTACGGCCCGATTTATCTGAACCGCGATGAATACGATTGCTACCTCAAGGGTCGGCTGACGGAATATCGTCGCGTCTTGGCCAAGAACGTGCTCCGGTGTCGATCGACGGCGTTCTGGCGCTATCACAGAGAAGCCTTGAGTGCTATTGGTTGCAAGATCGATCCGTTCCTCTTGGCAGTGTCGGTGTGCCGTGAACTGGTCAGGATGATGTTACGACCCACAACCAGCGCTAGGGAGATGACGAGATGGTGGCGCGAGGCTGTCTCGCGGTTCGGCCAGCCTCGATCATCTGAGGTACGGCTTCCGTGACTTGGAAATTAGCGAGCGAAGATCTTCAGAAATCCACGCAGGGCCTGAGTCTTCTCGCAGGAGAACTGATTGAGGTGCGCAGCCGTGAAGAGATTCTTTCAACCCTCGATCAGAGCGGCAAGCTGAACGCCATGCCTTTCATGCCTGAGATGCTGCAGTACTGTGGCAAGCGCTTCCGTGTGTTCAAGCGCGCCGACAAGACTTGCGACAACATTAAGGAATGGAGTTTGCGCCGTGTTAAAAACGCAGTTCATCTCACCGGGGTTAGATGCGATGGTTCTCTGCACGGCAATTGCGACGCCGGTTGTCTCATCTTCTGGAATGAGAAGTGGCTCAAAAGAGTCCAACCCGATTTCCTGATTGCGTCGCAGATATCCGAGCCACAGCTACCCTCGTTGCAGTCTCCACCGCCCCCTACCGCAGAGCCGCTTTCGTGCACCGAACAGCGCCTCCGCGAATCCGTCCTTCGCCCCGATCCCTCCGCCCCAGGCAACACCCTTTATACTTGCCAGGCCACCGAACTCCGCGAATTCACTTCCCATCTCCATTGGTGGGACCTCCGTCAGTATCTTCGCGACATCCGCTCCGGCAATCTCCGCCGCGGCATCGGCCATTCCAAATCTGAAGATGTTTTGGAAACCGTCCTCAGCATCCTGGAAGTCGTCCGCGCTCTGATCATAACCACGTTCAACAAATTGCAAGAGCTTCGCAGCGGTGTGCGGTACCCACACATTGGAGGCTCGCTGGATACCACGCCAACTTCTGAACTGAATCTGCAGCCTGGGGAATTCGTTCAAGTTCGCTCCAAACACGAAATCCTCGCCACTTTGGATCGCAGAAGCAGGAACCGCGGACTCTTGTTCGATTCAGAGATGGTCCGCTATTGCGGCGGTAACTTTCGCGTCCTCAAGCGCGTCAACCAGATCGTGGATGAGCGGACCGGAAAAATGATGAAGATGAAATCTCCATGCATCATCCTCGAAGGTGTTGCGTGTGTTTCCGAATACCACCGCTTGTGCCCTCGGGCCATTTATCACTATTGGCGTGAAGCTTGGCTCCAGAGAGTCGGATAACTGGGCTCTTCCAGAAGCGCTAGACGTCCAGCGACCTGTCCACCCGCAACGAGACTCCTTAGGAAAAGGTGTGCAACAGTTTTCCCTCTCCGCCCCCCTCTGTCAGCTTAATCTCCTTCTTCTTAGTGCCTTAGCCCTCTACTGGTTTGGATTGTAACTTGCACGTGTGCACGGCATGGATGTTCGTGGCTATCCGTGCGCCGCGCCGACACGCTAAACCTATTCATTACCGGGCCTGTCCCGATCATTTCGGAGCAGCGTGTGCGCCGAAGTGCTCGTGAGTCGTGAAAACAGATTTCGGCCTGGTCTGACGCGGATGTGTACTCGAAGGGCGGTCTTTGGCATGGGCTCGGCGTTTCTCCGATTCGCTGGAAAGTACTTGAAAACGCAACCGTTTCCGAGGACATTAAGCCGTCCTCGTTTGCTTTCTAGCGCGACCCAACCAAATGTAATTAGCGGGACCACTGAGACAGTTCTCGTTTGACTATTCGACTGCGAATTGCTGTTCACAATGATCCGGGGGTGGTCCACTCATGAAGAAGCTGACCTGGTTGCCGGCCTTCCTGCTCTTCTGCGCGTCTGCCTACGGGCAAGGCGTGGACGTGTTGGTTCAGCGCTACGACAATGGCCGTACCGGGCAAAATTTGGCCGAGACTGCGCTCACCGTCAGCAATGTTAATTCCACGACCTTCGGGAAGGTTTACACGCTGCCCGTAGACGGCTTTGTCTACGCGCAACCCCTCTACAAATCGAACCTTTTCATCTCCGGCAAGGGCACCTTTAACGTCGTTTTTATCGCCACGCAGCACGACAGCGTTTACGCCTTCGATGCGGATACCGCTACTCCTCTTTGGCAGGCCAGCTTTCTTGGCCTCGGCATAACCCCGCAGCCCTCCGGTACTCCCGCGACTCAAGATGTGCTTTCTGAAGTTGGAATCACGGGCACCCCCGTAATTGACCCGGCGACCAACACCATGTACGTCGTGGCGAAGACCATCGAGAGCGGTGCCTCGATATTCCGAATTCACGCTCTGGATATCCGAACGGGAGTAGAGAGGCTTTCCCCGGTCCTCATACAAGCATCCGTACCTGGAACCGGCAATGGCAGCACCGGTGGCATACTCAGTTTCAACGCCACGTATCAGTTTCAACGCCCCGGCCTGGTGCTCGCAAACGGCACTGTATATGTCGCTTTCGGTAGCAGCGCGGACATTCCTCCATATACGGGTTGGGTGCTCGGATACAATCCAGCCACTCTCGCCCAGGTAGCCGTTTTTTGTGTGGACCCCAACGGATTGGGTGGCGGAATCTGGGCTCCCGGTGAAGCACCTCCCGTCGATTCCAGTGGAAACATCTTCGTAAACACGGGGAACGGTGATTTCAACGGCAGCACGAATTTCGGAGACTCCATTATCAAGCTCTCTCCCGGTCTGTCCCTCTTGGATTACTTTGCGCCTTTCAATCAAGCGGCCCTGAGTTCTGCCGATTTAGACATCGCCGCCGCCGGATTCATTTTGCTGCCGGATTCGGCGGGAACCGTCGCTCATCCACACATCCTTGTTGGCGGAGGTAAAGACGGAACCATTTACGTTCTCGATCGCGATCGTATGGGCAATTTCAACGGCTCCTATAGCAGTCCTGATAGTCAGATTATTCAAGAAATCTGGAATCAGATCGGTGGTATTCAGACAAACCCAAAAGCAGCTACTCTGTCCTACGTCCAAAACAATTACACCACCCCCGCATTCTGGCAAAACCATCTGTATTGGTGCGGCGCCGACGACCGCTGCAAAATGTTTAATCTGAGCAACGGTCTGCTAACCACCACTCCAGTATCACAAGCATCCACGATCTTTCCGTTCGCCGGCGGACAGCCGGTGATCACTGCCGGCAGCGCCTCGGCTACCAGCGCCATTCTGTGGGTCATGGAGAATGGTTCTTCGAGTGGAGTCTTGCACGCCTACAACGCCTCGAACCTCGCCTCCGAGCTCTACAACAGCAACCAAGCTCCAAGCAATCGCGATACGGCCGGTCAGGGAATCAAATTCGCCGTTCCCACCGTCGCCAACGGGAAAGTTTTTGCCGGTGCTCAGTTTCAGGTCGATGCTTATGGGCTGCTGGCCTCCGCTCCCGCGCGGCTCCCCGCGCCCGTATTCAGTCCTGTCCAAGGGATATACAACACTCCCATACAAGTTTCCATCAGCGATTCGAATTCCGCCGCCACCCTTTACTACACGCTCGATGGAAGCATTCCCACCAGTTCCTCTGCGATTTATTCGGGTCCAATCGCCATCGGCAATACAACCACGATGCGTGCCATCGCCGTGCTGAGCGGCTTCCTTACCAGCCCGATTGCCACCGGTACCTTTACCATCGGTACTCTGTCAGCGACGGGCGGTTTTGTTCAGGGCAATTACGCCACTCCGCAGGGCAACTTCCCTTCGGTGACCGTACCTTTCACGGCTCCACAAGTCACCGGAGATCTCAACGTCGTTGTCGTCGGCTGGAACGACAGCACCGCAACCATCATCAATGTACGAGATACGATGAACAATTCTTATCTCCCGGCCGTGGGCCCCACTGTTCAGACCGGTATCGGCTCTCAAGCCATTTATTACGCCAAGAGCATAGTTTCAGCGGCAGCGAATGCGAATTCTGTCACTGTAACCTTCACCGGGGTGGGCGCGCGTCATCCTGACATTCGAATCGCCGAATACAATGGGCTCGACGCTGCCAGTCCACTGGACCAGAGTGCTGCGGCTCAGGGCAATAGTCTAACTACGGACAGCGGCCTTTCGGGAACAACCACCAGCGTTACCGAGCTCGTTGTTGCCGCGAATTTGGTTGCGACCCTCACCGCGGGCCCCGGTCCAGGATTTAACAATCGCATGATCACCGTTCCCGATGGCGACATTCTCGAGGACAGGGTCGTTACCGGTATCGGTTCGTACCATGCTACTGCTCCGCTAAATTCACCTGGCGCATGGATCATGCAGATGGTCACTTTCAAGGCCGCCAGTCTTGACACGATCCCTCCAACAGCTCCTTCCAATCTAAGCGCTACACCCCTTGCACCCAATCGCATCGACCTTTCGTGGACGGCGTCCACCGACAACGTCGGAGTCACTGCCTACGTAATCGAGCGCTGCTCAGGCACGAACTGCTCCAGTTTCGCGCAACTTTCGGCCGTAAGTGGGACCACACTCACGTACGCGGACACGAGAACGTATCCTTTCCTAACCAGCCAGACCTATCGCGTTTATGCCCGCGATGCCGCTGGTAATGTCAGCCCGTTCTCAAACACCGCCACTGCCGCCGCTCCGCCAGACACGACACCCCCCACCGCCCCCGGAAATTTGACAGCCACTGCAGTCAGCAACTCGCAAATTAATCTAGCCTGGGCCGCCTCTACCGATAATGTCGGGGTTACCGCCTATACTGTGGAACGCTGCCAGGGCTCCGGTTGCGTAAACTTTGCGTCGATTGCATCGCTGCCTGCAACGAGCTACTCCGACACGGGCCTCTTAGCAGCTACTTCCTACACTTACCGGGTTTGGGCTGTCGATGCATCCGGCAATGCCAGTGCTTATTCCAACACTGCCGCCGCCACGACCCTGGCTGGCCCCCCGCCGCCGCCCCCGACTCTTACCCTTGTCCAACAGGTCGCCAAAACCGCCGGCACTGGTGTCAGTTCCACCACGCAGACCTTTCCGGCAACAAGCGCTTCTGGCAACTTAATCGTGGTAAGTGTGAAATGGGGCGGCCAGAATGTTTCCGTTCTGTCCGTCACTGACAGCAAATCCAACGGTTACCAGACCGCTGTCGGACCCACAAACTGGAGCGGCACCGCCAAGCGCGCCCAAACTTTCTACGCCAAGAATATTCTGGGTGGCGGCGCCCCTATTACCGTGACCGTTACGCTCACAGGGAATGCCGCCAGCTCGTTGCTGGTATATCAACTCGAATACTCCGGCGCGGATAAGAATGCTCCGATCGACGTTGCCACGGCGGCAATCGGCACCGCTACAGCTGTGAACAGCGGTGCGATCAGCACGAACTTCGCCAATGACCTGATTTATGGCTTTTCGGTCAGCGACACCGGAGTTCTCAGCCCAGGATCCAGCTTTACTGCTGAGTCCATGTTCCTGAGCAATCTGGTGGAAGACCGCATGGTGAATGTCACCGGCTCCTACAGCGCCCCTGCTACAAATTCGGAAGCTTCCAATTGGGTGATGCAGATGGTTGCGATCAAAGCCGTGGCACCGGTGTCCCCAACAGCTCCTGCCAACCTGAGCGCCACTGCGGCCGGTCCGGACACGGTCAATCTTTCCTGGACCGCCGCCACCGAAACGGGCGGCACTATCAGTCAGTACCTGATTGAGCGTTGCGTCGGAGCCAGTTGCAGCAATTTCGCGCAGGTCGGTACCACTTCCGGAACGGCCTACAGCGATGCCGGCACGCTGGGCTCCACCAGTTACACCTACCGCGTTCGCGCGCAGGACACCGCGAACAATACGGGACCTTACTCCAACACGGCCACCGCAGTCACTGCATCCCCCACGTTTACCGCGCCCTCCAATTTGGTCGCTACCGCTTCGGGACCTGCCCAGATCAATCTGTCCTGGACGGCCGGCACAGAGACCGGCGGCACGATCACCCAGTATCTGATCGAGCGCTGCCAGGGTCTCAGTTGCTCCGACGTCTCAAGCAACTTCACGCAAATTGGATTCTCCACGACGCTGACGTTCAGTGACGCGGGCCTCCTCGGGTCGACCAGCTACTCATATCGTGTACGCCCCACCGACGCCTCGAACAACCTCGGGCCATATTCGAATACATTCTCCGCAACCACTGCGGCTCCAACGTTCACGTCTCCTTCCAACTTGGCGGCCACGGCTGCAGGCAGCACACAAATTAATCTCACGTGGACGGCGGCCACCGAAATCGGCGGCACTATTACCCAGTACCTTATCGAGCGGTGCGCCGGACCCAACTGCGGAAGTACTCCCAGCAACTTCGCGCAGGTGAATACTTCAGCCGCCACTTCGTTCAGCGATACGGGGTTGACCTCCTCAACCAATTACAGTTATCGCGTCCGCGCCACGGACGCTTCCAACAATCTCAGTCTGTACTCCAACATGTCCTCGGCCACCACTTCGCTGAATTCTCCTACCGCTCCGTCGAACTTGACTGCCCTCCCCTCAGGTCCCGTGCAGAGCAATCTCTCGTGGGGCGCTTCCACCGAAAGCGGCGGCACCATCAGCCAGTATCTGATCGAGCGCTGTACGGGAGTCAATTGCGCCAACATAGCAACTAACTTCGCGCAAATTGGAACTTCGACGGGCCTCTCATTCAATGACACCGGTCTGCTCGGCTCCACGAGCTACAGCTATCGTGTGCGTGCTCAAGACACCCTGAACAACAGTGGTCCGTATTCCAATATTGCTACTGCGGTCACCGCGCCACCCACGTTCACACCGCCTTCGAATCTCCTGGCGACCGCTTCGGGCCCTGTTCAGATTAATCTGGCTTGGACGGCAGCAACGGAAACCGGCGGCACCCTTAGTCAGTATCTCGTTGAGCGCTGCTTGGGAGCCACCTGCAGCAACTTCGCTCAGGTGGGCACCTCGGCAACCACGAGTTTCAGCGACACGACCGGCCTGCTCGGTTCCACCACCTACAGCTATCAGGTTCGCGCCACCGACGCCGCCAACAATCTCAGTGCGTACTCCAATACATCATCTGCAGCCACGGCGCCGCCTACATTCACCGCTCCATCAAACCTGACCGCGACGCCAGTGGGCAGCACGCAGATCAACCTTGCTTGGACGGCGGCCACAGAAACGGGCGGCACCCTCACTCAGTATCTGATCGAGAGCTGCCAAGGGTCCGGCTGCAGCAACTTCGCGCAGATCGGTATTTCGATCTCGACCAGCTTTAACAATACGGGCCTCCTGACCGGAATAACGTACAGCTATCGCGTGCGCGCTACAGATGCGGCAAGCAACCTCGGGCCCTATTCGAATGTCGCGGGCGCCACTACGTCCGTGGTTCAGCCGCCCATCACCTTTGTGCAGGGTAATTTCGCCGCGCCACAATCTCCCCAAACCTTGGTGAGCGTAACGTTCACTGCTGCGCAAATCGCGGGAGACTTGAACGTTCTGGCCATTGGCTGGAATGATGCCACGGCCACCGTAACCGGCGTGACGGATACTTCGGGCAATCAGTACACGCCGGCTCTGCTGCCCACCGTACAGGCCGGGACAGCCTCGCAGGTCATCTACTATGCCAGGAACATCGCTGCCGCCGCCGCCGGAACCAATCAAGTCAACGTAACCTTCAGCGTCGCCGCTGTTTACCCGGACATTCGCATCTTGGAATACGGCGGCATCGACACGGTCAGTCCCCTGGACGTTGCCGTCGGCGCACAGGGGAGCAGCTCTTCCAGCTCCAGCGGCGCTGTAACAACCACCAATGCCAACGACCTCATCATTGGTGCCAATCTCGTGCAAACCGGTACCAGCGGCCCAGGTTCGGGATTTACCAGCCGCATGATTACCATCCCGGATAGCGATATCGCCGAGGATCGCATCGTCACCGCAACCGGCAGCTACACAGCCACGGCCCTTGTCAGTCCGTCGGGGCAGTGGATCATGCAGCTTGTGGCCTTCAAACGCCACCCATAGGAAATAGCCCTGCGGCGCATCGTGGCAGTGCCCTTTACTCGCTGCGATGCGTGCCGCTACAATCCTGCGCCATTATGAAGCGTGATCGTCGAAATCTGTCTTCACTCGATAATTCGAAAATAGCTCGTGGTTGCCCGCTTCTCGTTAGCGCGCTTCTCATCTTATTCTTTGAAGCTCATTTCGCTTCCGCTGGACATCCGCAGCAACAGGACGACGCACTGCATCCGCGCGAAAACCTCGTCCTGGAAAACGTTCCGCCAATCCCTATGCCCCTGGTTGGTTCCGCGGGACGCTACACCACGTTCCGCGAGGCCGCTCTTGCCGATTGGCATCCAAGCCAACGCGAGATGGTCATCAGCACGCGTTTCGCGGAGGTTCCGCAGCTCCATTTGCTCGCCTCCCCCAATGGCGCCCGGCAACAGCTGACCTTCCTGGACGAGGAAATCACCACAGCTCGCTTCGATCCGGAAGGTGAGTCCGTCATCTTCGTGAAAAACGAAAACGGCAATGGACAAGATCAGCTCTATCGCTACGAGTTAGCCACCGGGCGCATTCGCCTGATGACGGATGGCAAGTCGTCCAATTGGTTGGGCGCGTGGTCTAGGCGTGGCGGCAAACTTGCCTACACATCCACCAAGCGCAACGGGGAAGACGCGGATCTGTGGGTCATGAATCCGGACGATGCACGTACGAATCGCTTGCTGCTCCAGCTTGTCGGGGGCGGATGGCGCGCATTGGATTGGTCGCCCGACGACAGGATCGTCTTGTTGCTTCAAGAAGTTTCCCCAGGAGAATCTTACCTGTGGCTCGTCGACGTAGCCCGCCGCCAGCAGTCGGCGCTGACTCCGCATGGTGCCGGTGAAAAAGCTTGGTACGTGCATGCGCGATTCAGTAAAGACGGTAAGGGCATCTATGCCATCACGGACAAAAATTCCCACTCCCGCCGTCTGGCCTACATCGATTTGGCCGAAAAGCAACCCGCCTACCTGACGGGCGAGACTCACGCGAATGTGGATGAGTTTGACTTGTCACCGGACGGCGCCCATATTGCCTTCCTCACCGCCGAGGACGGTCTCAGTCGCCTGCGCGTCATGGATACAAAAACTGGGAAAGAAATCACCCTCCCTCAACTTCCTGCAGGTGTCGTCCAGGGAATCCGCTGGCGCGGCGACGGGCAGGAGCTCGGATTCAGCCTGAACACGCCTCGCCGCACAAACGATTGTTATTCGCTGGATTTGGCTGGCGGCAAGCTGGAGCGTTGGACCGTCGGCGAATCGACCCTGAAAACAGATTCTTTTTCGGAACCCGAACTCGTCCATTGGAAGAGTTCTCGAGGAGAGTCGCTCTCGGGCTACCTGTACAGGCCGCCGCCGAAGTTTTGGGGCAAGCGGCCAGTGCTCGTAATGATCCAAACGGAACCCGCTCGCCCTCGGTTTGTGGGCCGAAACAACTATTTCCTGAACGAGCTCGGCGTCGCCCTGCTCTATCCTGCTTTTGAGAACTGGCCGCCGCGCGGCAAAGAGTCTTCTCGATCGGGTGGCGCCGACCCTCGCGACACGTATAATCATCTGGGGGCGCTTTTCGATTGGATTGCCACGCGCGCGGATCTCGACTCCGGCCACGTGGCGATAATGGGCCAACTCCATGGCGATCGCGCCGCGCTCGAGATAGCCAAACTCTATCCCGAACGCGTCCGCTGTGCCATTGACGCGCCGGACAGCTTCACTGCGTTGACCGCCGCAGAAGCGCGTCGTCTCGAGCACACCGAAAAAATCACCAAGCCCGTTTTCGTCGTCGCTGGAGAAAACGACCCTCTGATGCCGGTGAGCGAATCGCAGCAAATCGTCTCCGCGTTGAAGAAACAAGGCACACCGGTCTGGATGCTAATGGCTAAGGACGAAGGCCACGGCTTTCGCAAGAAGTGGAATCAGGACTTTCAGTTCTACGCCGTGATTCTTTTTCTCGAGCGCTACATGTTGAAATGAACACGCCGCGCGCCACCTTCGGGCAGCGCTGCGCACTTGGCATTTTATGTCACATCGGAACTCACTTAGTCCGTCAGCACAGCTTCTGATAATAGCCACGATTCTCATTTCCAGTTTTTCCTGCTTTATACGGCCGAGCTCCAGCACGCTGGCCCTGCCCGCGCACGCGCTACTTAACCTCGCTTCAGCGAACCCCTTCGTTTCGCACGCATCTTCCCCGGAAGGCGCCTACGCCTTTCCGCTCAAAGTGTCCGTGAACCGCCGCTATCTTGTAGATCAGCACGGTCGGCCCTTTCGCATCCATGGCGACTCCGCCCAATCGCTCATCGCCAGTTTGACGTACGCGGAGGCTGATACCTATCTCACCGACCGCCGCAGCAAAGGATTCAACACGGTCAACATCAATTTGCTGGAACGTAAGTTTGCCATCAACGCGCCCAAAAACCGGCGTGGGGATTCTCCATTCACGGTGCCCGATAGTTTCGCCACACCCAATGAAACCTATTTCGATTTTGCCGATTCCATCGTCGATTTGGCGGCTTCCAAAGGCATGCTCGTAAGTCTTGCTGCGATGTATCTTGGTTATGGTGGCGGCTCTGAGGGTTGGTGGTCCGTACTGACCCACGCAGTCAATACGCAAGACGTTTGCTACCGGTTTGGGTTCTACCTCGGGAAACGCTATAAAAATCGTGCCAACATTCTCTGGGTAATTGGCGGAGATTTTACGCCACCGCCCGGTTCGGAAGGCGAAAAACGCCTTCACAAATTCATGGAAGGCATCAAGGCTGGCGGCGCCTCGCAGTTGTGGTCGGGAGACTGGAAGGCCCCCTGCATCTCTACGGACGTGCGCGCTTTCGCTTCCGACATGGACGTGAACGCGGTCTACACCTACGGAATCAGCGAACACGATGGCTTAACCTATGGTGAATCGCACGCCGCCTACAGCTACTCTCCCGCACGCCCCGCTTACCTGAAGGAAACTGGTTACGAAGAGGAGATACATGTGCCAGGCGACGCGGCCTCCGTTCGCAAGTACGAATACTGGGCCGTTCTCAGTGGCGCCACTGCCGGAGCCTTTTTCGGTCATCGCGATATCTGGGAGTTCGCAACGTCCAGCTGGTCTTCGGGCCTCGCCCCGGACCATAGTCCTTGGCAAACCGCTCTAAATTCTCCCGGGACTTTTGATATGAGGCGCCTCGGCGAGCTGCTGGATTCGGTAGCATGGTACAAATTGGTGCCCTCCGGCATGGCGGGAATGAGAACTTTGGTCACAGCGGGAGGCGGCACTTATGGCAAGCGAGACTACGTCACGGCCGCTGCCGCTGCGGACGGAAGCTTGCTCCTAGCCTATCTTCCCCCGGAGGTAAGCTCGGCGGGGGTGACCATCAACATGGAGGCACTCGCAGGGCCGGCCCGCGCCCGCTGGTTCGATCCCACTTCGGGGATCTACATCGATATAGCAGGGGGTTCGCTCCGCAATTCTGCCAGCAGGACGTTTACAATTCCGGGCAACAACGCCGCGGGGGCCAGAGACTGGGTTCTCGTCCTCGAAACGAGCAAGAACGCCGGGCGCTGAATCCAATCGAAATGCAACGGCGCGCGAGTGGCCGACCGCTTCACTGGGCCGGTGCGTCCAGAAGACCCACGCGGTGGACGGAACCGCACGGACAACACGGCCGCATCACGCCCTTGCGGGACGGCAAGGCCGCCGAGCGTATCGTCGAGATCCTTTTACAGCTGGCAGCGAAGCCGGAAATCTAGTTCCACCGTTGCGTGTTCCCCGGGGAGTCGTTAGCCGAGACGTCTTCAATCGCCAAGTTTTCGGAATCTTTCAATTGCCGAAGCATCGTTTCCATCTGATGGTCGGAATATTTGAGGTAGGCGTAGGTTCAATTAGCAATCGCAATGGTAGCCACGGCGGTATTAGCCCATCACCGATGCGTTGAAGGCGCATAGCCGCCTTCTGCCTGATTGCTTTGAATTTGGCGTGCGAACCGCTGTTTCGCGGATACGCGTCAAAATTTCTTCTGGGGTTGGGACATCGAGGAGCGTTTGGCTAACGTGCCGCCATCGCTCGCGGCCATCAACATCAACGAGTAGAGTAGTATCCAGTGCGATGTCCTGTCCGTCCATTCCGGCGCCGCGATGAACGAGACCGTAAGACCTGATCACCTGCGAACCAGGGTCGCTCAGGATATCGAACTGATGGTTCACAACGCTGTTCCAGACAAGGAGCGCGTGTTCGCTGTCATCAACGCTGATAGCAATAACCCGTGTGTTGAGGGAACCGAATTCTTTGGTATGCCGCGCGAACTCGCGCAGTTGGCCCGTGCAGTAAGGTCACCAGTACCCCCGATAGAAAATCAGAAGCACGCGTTTGCCGCGCATTGACGAAAGACGAACGGTTTTACCTTGCTGGTCCTTGAGCGCAAAATTTGGCGCCGGCTGGCCCTCGGCGGAAGCGATTTGAGGCCTAGGCAGGACTTGTTGTGCGACAGCAAGAATTGCGAGGATCAATAATTCGATCATTCCAGGTCGTGCAGCTAGCAGCATAGTGCCGAATTGTACCGTAGTTTGATATGAGCGAAGCAGGAACTCGCCCGGCGTCCGTTGACTGAACGATATGGCAGACCTAATATCCTCCGTAAGTCCATTTCCGAGGGCCGCTGCATGATTGGCTCAACCGTTTCACATTACCGGATTATTGAGAAGTTAGGTGGCGGTGGTATGGGCGTGGTCTACAAGGCCGAAGACATCACGCTGGGCCGTTTTGTTGCGCTGAAATTCCTTCCTGAGGATCTTGCCCACGACCGCGCTGCACTCGAACGCTTCCGGCGGGAAGCAAAAGCCGCCTCCGCACTCAATCATGCGAACATCTGCACGATTTACGACGTCGGCGAAGAGAACGGTCTTGCTTTCATAGTCATGGAGTTCCTGGATGGCGTAACGCTTAAGCACCGTATCGGGAGCAAGCCACTTCCGCTGGAGCAAGTGTTGCACCTGGGAACCGAGATTGCCGACGCTCTCGATGCGGCGCACGCCGAAGGCATCATCCATCGGGACATCAAACCAGCGAACATTTTCGTAACAAAGCGCAGCCACGCCAAAGTTCTCGATTTTGGTCTAGCCAAGCTGGCCCCGGTCGCCAAAGGTGTCGGCGTTTCCGCCATGCCGACGGTCACGGCGGAAGAAATGCTGACTAGCCCGGGCACAACGTTAGGCACCATCGCTTACATGTCTCCCGAGCAGGCACGTGGAGAAGAACTCGATGCTCGCACTGATTTGTTCTCGTTCGGCGCCGTGCTCTACGAGATGGCAACTGGCCGGATGGCATTTCCCGGCAACTCCGCTGCACTGATTCACGACGCGATTCTTCACCGTGTCCCAGTTCCAGTATCACGACTGAACCCTGAACTTCCGCCAAAATTTGATGAAATTATCGGCAAAGCGCTGGAGAAAGACCGCAATCTGCGCTACCAGAATGCAAGCGAGATGCGTGCGGACTTGCAGCGGTTGAACCGAGATGTGGAGTTGACCGAGTTGCGTCTTGCCGATACATCCGCCAGCATCCCTGCCGCCGTGCCGAGAGTACGCAGTAAGCGAATGGCTGTCGTGACTACAACTGCCATCCTGGCGATTGCGGCGGCGGCTGGAATTGTCTTGTGGCGATTCTCCTTGTCAAAGCGTTCCGGAGCGCGCGTGCTGATGCAACGCAGCATCACCGCGAATCCACCCGAAAATCCAGTGTATGCGGCGGCCATTTCCCCCGATGGCAGATACTTGGCCTATGCGGACTTCACCGGCGTCTTTGTTCGCCTGCTCGAGACCGGAGAAACACATTCTCTTCCCTTACCGCAAAGTTTTTGCTTCCGGTGAGCAAGCCTTTCATGGTTCCGGGACGGAACCAAATTAGCTGCGGTCGGACCTGGAGAGTCGAGTGAAACTACGGGCATCTGGGCCATCTCGATTCTTGGAAGTGCCCCGCGCAAGCTACGCGAGGATGCAGGACGGGCATCCGTATCGCCGGATGGCTCACAGATCGCTTATATCAGGGGCAGGGCGGAATCTGAGATTTGGCTAATGGATGGTAATGGCGAGAATTCCAGAAAACTGCGCGAGGGCGCGCACGGAGACCGTTTTTTACAAGTGCAGTGGTCACCCGCCGGAGACCGTATCGCCACCCTCAAGTCGCGACCAGAACGCGATAACCCAGCTGCAATTATCGAGACGGTGCCTGGGACAAGAGGAGCTGAAACAACGATTCTTTCGGCGACCGGTGTGCGCAGCTTCTGTTGGCCCTCAGACGGGCGAATCATCTATTCAATGGAAGAGCCGCCGCCGAACGAAAGGGACACGAACTTGTGGGAACTCCGAGTGGATTCGTCAACTGCGAAACCGATTGGGAATCCTCGGCGGATCACAAACTGGGCCGGGTTGTCGCTGTCGGACCTGAGCCTCAGCTCAGACAGCAAACACCTCGGATTAGTGAACGCTGGAAATCGGAGTGATCTGTACGTGGCAGCAGTTGATGGCCGAAGTGGCGTGGGACCTCCGCAGCGATTGACGCTTGAGGGAAGAAACAACATACCTTCGACTTGGACACCGGATGGGCAAACGCTTTTTTTCTACTCCGACCGCAACGGAATCTGGAACATCTTCCGGCAGAGCTTGCACGAGCGAAATGCCCGAGATTTCGCTGTGGGACCCGGCGAGCAGACCGAGCCTCGGCTTAGCCCCGACGCTGCGTGGGTTTTGTTCTGGAATCATGTCGAGAAAAAAGGCCAGCCGCCGTCCTCTATGCGCTTGCTGCGCGTACCAATTTCGGGCGGAGCCCCTGAGCCAGTGATTGAAGCAAGTAGTGGAGCGGCAGTGCGATGTGCGCTCGGACACTCGGCGTGTGTGTTGAGTGAGTTTGACACGTCGCCCGGTAAATTAATATTCAGTATAGTGGAGCCCGTTCAAAACAGAAAAAGCGAACTGGTGAGGTTTGAAGCCGATCCGAATGGATCGCCAGCTTGGGATCTATCACCCGATGGTTCGACTATAGCCATCGTCGATCTTGATGCACACAAAGATAGCATTCGCGTGGTAGAGCTCAAGAATGGATCTTCGCGCTTAATAGCCTTGCATGGTTCGGAGCGCCTTTCGGGGATTACTTGGTTCGCGGACGGAAAGGGATGGTTCGTTACGAGCTCTTCGGTGCGTGGGGCAACAATCTTTCGTGTTAGCTCGAATGGCCAGGTCTCCGAATTATGGACAACAAGCTCAATTCTTGGTGTGCCGTTGGCTTCACCGGACGGCAAGAATCTCGCCTTTACGATTTCAACATACAACAGCAACGCTTGGGTGGTCGAGAACTTCTGATTTTCAGAATAAGAGTTTCAGGTTAAACCGGTATCCGCGTGATTTGGATCTACTGGGTTTCGGATTCTGAGTAGAGAGAACGGCATAGTCCCGATTGAGATCGGGATTTAAGTTGGCTCCCCGGGCTAGATTCGAACTAGCAACCCTTCGGTTAACAGCCGAAATGATTGAAAATCTAAGTGCCCTATCTGGTGTCGCTTACAAGAAATGGAGAGCCATTCTTGCCTCTTTAGCTGCACCCAATCCTGCACCCTAGGCGAATCGCCAGGCTTAAGGCGGGAAATTCATGCGGCGCAGCAGGTCCCGGAAACGCGGGTCAGGACGCAAGTTATCGAACCGCGGCTCGACGTTCAGCCATGCCATCCATGCAGCTCGCTCTTCATATGCCCTCTCCAGGCACCGGAAAGCTTCCTCTCTTTGGTCCAAAGCCGTGTAGATGCGGGCCACGACATACGGCGACAAATATTGGGTTCTGGAGAACTCCTGCAACTGCAACTCGTCCAATATCTTCTGCGCCTCGTCTCGATATCCGGCTGCAGCATACGCTTCTGCAAGGGATGCGGCGTACGACGCCGTGCCCGCCGATAACTCAAGCCCCTTTTTCATAGCGGCAAGGGTGGACTCATGCTTTGACTTATATAGGTACGCATGCCCAAGCAACATATGAGCCTGTGCCAGGTTGGGATCCAATCTCAGCGCCTTCTCGCACTGCTCAATAGCCTGATCATATCGGCGCGAAAACCAGTAGATGAACCCTAAGGCCCAATGGACAATACTGGACAGCGGATCTAGACGAATGGCGCGTTTAAGCTCGGTGTAACCCTCCTCGTGTCGTCCCATCATGCCCAGATAAAAACCAAACCACAGATGCGCCGTGGCGTAACGTGGGTTCAGTTCAATGGAGCGCTCAAATTCTCTTTCCGCAACGACGAAATCATAGTCATACCACGCCGTTGCCCAGGCCAACGACGCATGGGCTTCGGGTAGGTCAGGCTCCAGTGCAAGCGCTCGCACCGCCAGCCCCTTGGCTTTGCCACAACCCTCGCCCGGCGAGACGAAACCCAAGGCACCGAGTGTCGAGAGACAATCGGCGAGGCCTGCGTAAGCGGCGGCATAGGTCGGGTCCCTTGAAATCGCTTGCTGGAAAGACTGCACACTTTTGGGGAGTGCTTCCCTGCTGCGCCGATTCCAGTAATAACGACCTTTGAGGTAGGCTTCGTATGCTTCCGGGTCGACGGGCTGCGCTTGCGCGAAGTTTGCCCGCTCCTGCGTTGTCAATTTGACCTGAACTTCGCGTGCGATGGCTTGGGCGAGTTCGGCCTGCAAGGTGAGCACATCGCGCAGATCCCGGTCGTAACTCTCCGCCCACAGGTGCGTGTCGGTCGGTGCGTGCAGAAGCTGAGCTGAGATGCGCAGCCGCTCGCCCGATCGCTGCACCGTCCCCCCCACGATCCCGTCCACTTCTAGTTCCCGGGCAATCTCTCGGAGCGGCCGGTGAACACACTTGTAGTGCATCACCGTGGTCCGCGATACGACGCGCAGCGCACCGATCTTGGCCAGGGTCGTAATGAGTGCCTCCGTTAGTCCTTCCGCAAAATATTCCTGCTCGGCGTCGCGCGACAGATTTTCCAGTGGCAGAACCGCAAGCGACTCGATACGGCCTGGGCTGGCGGCGAGTGTTCCGATGAAGCGATAGCCGCGACGTGCGAGGGTTTCGATGAAACGCGGATTCTCAGCCGAGTCGCCTAGCGCTTCGCGGAGCCGCTTGATGGCGTTGTAAAGACCTTGCTCAAAGTCAACAAACGTGTCAGCCGGCCAGATCCTCTTCTGCAGCTCCTCCCGGGTCACGACCTCGCCCGGGTGCTCGAGCAGCGTTTGCAGGATCTGAAAGGGCTGTTCCTGGAGTTTGACCTTGGTGCCCTGTTTGTGCAGCTCTGCGCTCTGCACATCCACTTCGAACACGCCGAAGCGAACGGTCCCTCGCGATGACTGGGAGGTTCCCATGGAGGCCAACACTCTGCTTTGGCAGCAGAGTCTATCACTTCCGAGAGAAGTGAACTCGTTGTTCGTCCACACACAGGGTGTCCAGCCAATTGCGATACAGAGAGAAAACAGGAACAGGACAGACACCCGTTATTGAACTACCCGGTCATTCGCGCGAGTCTCGGCAGCATCGGCGCTGATTCGTTGCTTAGGGAGGACAAGACCATGAGCTACAAAATGAGAAGAACTGGGATTTTGGGCTGGATATTCGTCCTGCTCCTGTGCCTGAGTCTTGGGACTTTGCGCAGCACTGCGGTGACCTTGCCGTGCACCCTACCCGTTATCCAAAGCATTGCTCCCTCTGAGGCAACGATCGCATCGGCCACCGAACAGTCGTACCCGGTCTCATACTGCGACGTGCGCGGCTACGTGACGACCACGAACCCCGGTCCCAATCAGGTGAACTTCGAACTTGGTCTGCCTGCCGCATGGAATGAGCGGTTCCTGTTTATCGGCAACGGCGTTTTCGCCGGCAGTCTCGACTTTCCCCAAGTCTTCTTCGACCTCCTCGACCCATTCCCTCTCCAGACTCATGTGGCCGCCGGCTTTGCCACCGTGATCACGGATACGGGCCACCAAGGGACTGGTGACTTCCCCTCGCTCGACGGTAGTTGGGCCCTGAACGACATCGCCAAGCAGAATGATTGGCTTTTTCGGAGCGTTCACGTCGTTGCCCTGGCGAGCAAATCGATGGTCCGCGCGTTCTACGGATCGCAGATGCATTCCTACTTTACTGGTTGCTCCACGGGCGGCCGTCAGGCGCTGGTTGAGGCGCAACAGTATCCCGCCGACTTCGATGGCATTATCGCCGGTGATCCCGCTCTAGGTGCGGTTCCGCTCGGCCACAATTGGAATGCGCAGCACATCGCCTCAAACGCCGAGGGATACATTCCGCCCGAAAAGCTGGCCCTGGTGGATGCGGCCGTCATGCAAAGCTGCGATACCGCAGACGGCGTGTTAGACGGCCTGATCCAGGACCCGCGCAGGTGCACTTTCGACCCCACCAGTCTGCTCTGCACCCATGGAGACGAAGCGGGGTGTCTGACCACTGGCCAGGTGGCGACGCTCCAAGCGATTTACGCGGGCGCATCCACGCCCGGCGGCCGCCAAGTCTATCCGGGTTTCACCAAAAGCGATCCTATTGGCAATCCAGCTCTAGTCTTTGGAGAGGATGGCTGGACCTTTTTCATCACAGGTTTCCAGGCGCCGAACGCCCCGGGAACAGGCGAGCCCTGGGTGGGCGCGGATTTTCCTCCGGTTAATTTCTTTTACCAAGACCAGTTCCTCAAATACTTTGTGTTCGGCGACCCCGCCTACAATTTCCTCGACTTTAAATTCAATAGCCGTGACTTAGCAAGGACCGAGGCTGTGCTCAATCGCGGCGGAGCTGCCGCAACCAACCCGGACCTGTCGAAGTTCCAGCGTCGCGGTGGAAAGCTGATTCTCTTTCACGGGTGGAGTGACCCTGCGATCAGCCCACTGGCAACACTGCAATACTACAAGTCCCTGATTCGGCCCAACAACGGGCTTCACGATACGCAGGATTTTGCGCTGCTCTTCATGGTCCCCGGTATGCGGCATTGCATTGGCAGCGGCGGCCCCGGCCCCAATGTCTTTGATCCGTTGAAGTCGCTAATTGATTGGGTCGAGAAGGACGTGGTGCCCGAACGGATCCTCGCAGTCCATTTTAAAGACAACGATCCCATGAGCGGCATCATCACGCGCACGATGCCCCTGTGCCCCTATCCGGAAAAAGCGGTGTTCAAAGGTCGTGATGTCAATGAGGCCTCCAATTGGACCTGCAAACTCCGTTCCCGGTACGACCCGCGCGACGACGAGTAGCGCTCATTCTTGCACCCAAAGAGAATTTTTGACGGGCGGAAACACGGCGGCGCAAATCACAGTATCTGAAGAAGAAGTCGTAGCCCTCGGCTTGAATGTGAACAGGAAATCATTCGGCTTACTACCGAATGTTATTTGACCAAAAACCGGCGCTCAAGAAACTTCAAGTATTTGAAAATGAAGAATTTGGCTCCCCGGGCTAGATTCGAACTAGCAACCCTTCGGTTAACAGCCGAATGCTCTACCATTGAGCTACCGGGGAACTGAGCAGAACTGTTCCATTCTAATATACCGACGCCGTGGAACCAACTTGGCCAGAGTCTGACCGACCTTCCTAGGCGGGCAAGGCCCTTCGGCATGCGGCCTCGATTTTTTGAGCAAGCGGGCAGCGTTGTACAACTCCGCCAAACCGGTCCGATGCTAAAAGCGATAATTTATCGCGGCAACGGCTTGGAAACTGTTTTGTCCTGACGAATACAGTTGCGAACGCACGTAGTCGCCCTCGAATCGCAACCAGATTTGCTGTCGCAACCTTCTCTCCGCGCCTCCGCCGAGTTGCACGGCAAATCCGTTGTTGCTAAACGCCGTTTGCGGAAACATGTGGATTCCGCCCACGAGTGCGTGCACAAAAGGTTGTAGCTTGCGATTACCCGTGCTCAGTTTAACTCCCGCGCCATAGAAGACGTATTTTGCAGCCGCGCTGCTGGAACTCTGCGAGCCGAACGCCGACGTCACGCTCCCCTCTACGGCGAGATGGTCGCGTACGTAGTAACTGACCGTCGTGTTAAGCCCGCTCATCGTCGCGTCGAACAGTGACGACCGGAATCGTACAAAAGCATATCCAAGGCCCAGCTCCCAGGTGCCCTGCACGGCATCCTCGCGAATCGTTTGCGGCCGAGGCTGCGGTTGCGGCACCGGAAAAGCCGCGCTGAGCGAAGGAGCAGTCGCCAACGCCGCCGCACTCACTTCTTGAGCGGCAACTTCAGCCGTTGGAATGAACCACGGCAACGCAAATGCGATCAGCCACTTCATGATTTTTCGCTCACGCCGACCAGACTGCTCCATCGGATGTCCGCAGCGGCGTTTTGCGTTGCCTACGTTAGGAAATTCCTTTATCGTTAGGTTTTCTTTTGCCGCCAAAAGGCGCTGCGTCTAGCCTGCTGCAAGCGAAAAACGGAGAAACCTGTGAAGAAGAAGATTCGCGCCATCCAATATGGTGTCGGCCCGATTGGTGCCTCTATCGCGCGTCTGATGCGTGAAAAGCAGGCCATCGAAATCTGCGGCGCAATCGATACGGACCCCGCAAAAGTTGGCCGCGATTTGGGCGAGGTAGTCGGCGCCAGCGACGCGCCTTGGGGCGTAAAGATTTCTGCCGATGCCGACGATGTTTTGGAACAAGCGGTTGATGTGGTCATTCACTCCACTTCGTCATCTCTTCAAAAAGTGATGGACCAGTTGCTTGCCTGCCTTAAAGCAGAATCGTGCGTAGTCTCCACCTGCGAGGAGCTTTCCTATCCTTACCGCACACATCCGGACCTGGCGGCCAAACTCGACGCCGAGGCAAAAGATTGGGGCGTCGCCCTGGTCGGAACGGGCGTGAATCCCGGCTTTGTGATGGACAAATTGGTGGTGACACTTGCTGCCGTGTCGCAGCGCATCGAGCATGCCAAGGCACTGCGCATCGTCGATGCCTCCAAGCGCCGCTTGCCCCTGCAAAAGAAAATCGGCGCTGGCATGAGCGTCGATGAATTTCGCGGACAAGTCGCTGCCGGAATCATTAAGCATGTCGGACTGCCGGAGTCGGTCGCGATGATAGCCGACAGTTTGAATCTTCCCGTCGACCAGGTCACTGAAACCATCGAGCCTGTGGTCGCTCGTGAACGTGTACAAACTGAATTCCTCACCGTGGAGGCGGGGCAAGCCGCGGGTGTGCACCAAATCGCTCGCGGGTTAGGCGCGGGGAAGGAATTGGTTTATCTCGAACTGCAGATGTACGTCGGAGCGAAAGATCCAGCCGATACGATCGAGCTACAAGGGCATCCGAACATCACCTTGGTGATTCCAGGCGGTTCTCACGGCGATATAGCCACCGCATCGGTCGTCGTTAACTCCATTCCGGTAATTCTGGATGCTCCCGCGGGATTGCGCACCGCGCGCGATCTTCCCATCGGCTTCTTCTCCCCAAACGCAAAACCCTGAGCTGCTGCCGAACCGGATCCTCCAGTGCGCCCAGAAAGGGCGAGGATTTCGACCGCGGGCGCGCCTTACTCGGACGTGTGGCCACACTGCTACGAAATTTGCGAAAGCAAATGCCGGGCCCGTGCCGCGAAGAAGCTGGCCCCGCCGTACATCAGTGCGAGCAGCGAAAACCCCGCGACAATATTAATTCGTTGCGCGATCCAGCCCAGCGAAAAGCTCATGAGAAGTTGCAGAATGGTCGTCAAGACGGCCATCGCGGACTGCGTGCGTCCCATGAAATGACGCGGCACGATGGACATTATCGAAGATTGCGCCACCACGCCCGCAAGCGCGCGGCAAAGTCCAAACAGCGCCTGCAGGGCCACTGCTCCGATGAGAAAGGACGCGAACGGAACAACCATGTGCCCCGTCGCCAAGCCCACCATTGCCGCAACGTAAAGTGTGAGCCGCAGCTTCTGCGACAGTTGGCTGGCGATGAGTCCTCCGGTGACCGCACCGGCGGCCCAGCCGGCTTCGAGAAAACCGAGTCCTCGCGCGCCTGCGTGCAGGATGTCGTTCGCCAGCGCCACGAGCACAACGTTGGCGCTCACAACTCCCGCCATCATGATCGAATGCGTCACGCCCAGTGCGCGCACCACGGGCTGCTTCCGCAAATAAGCAAAGCCCTCTTTGAGGTCAGAATAGACCGCAAGTGAGAGCCCAGCCTCCGCGATTTCGGGATTCTCTCCCGTTTCCAACGCCTCGGCGGTTGCCTCGGTGGCTTCAGAGTATTCGCGCGGGTATCGCTGACTTTCGCGAGGAGAAATGTAGCCGCGCCGCACTTGGTACAAACAAAATGCGGAGATAAAATACGTGGCGCCATCAATGGCCAAAATCCCCGCGATGCCCGCGCTGTCGTAAATGAATCCCACAAACGCGCCTGCGATCAGCATGCCGCTTTGCACGCCGATCAGCACGGCAGCGTTCGCGCCTGCGAACTGACTTGGCGGAATCACTTCCTGCACCAACGCATTCACCGTGGCCCAATACATCGCCGAGCCCGTTCCGGTGATGAGCGTCATCGCGTACAGATGCCAAAGCTCCAGGTGCCCGCGCCAGGCGATGTATGCCGCGGCGAGTACTGCAACTCCGCGAGCGAAGTCCAGGAGAACACCGAGATAGCGGCGATCCAGCCTGTCAATCAGCACGCCGCCGAGAAACGGCACCAGCAAACCCGGCAGCGTAACGACGATGACTTGCAGGCTTACTTTTACTGTCGAGTGCGTGGAAGAAAGGATGTACCAGCTCACTCCGGTGAAATTCATGCCGCTGCCGAACAGCGACACAAACATGGCGAGGAAAAAATAGCGGAAGCCGCGTTGCGCCCAGATGAGCGTCCAGTCGACTCGGGTGGTTGCGGGGCTTGCCATCGAACCTACTAGCTTACTATCGTAGGCAGTACCTAATGGCGGGGTTCGCGAGAATTTACATTCTGTAAAGATCGGAATTTATGGGCAATGAAGCGAATTGCGTAGCGAAGTTTGGCAAGCAGAAGGCGCGCGGGAAAGCTCAGCTCGAGACTTCCGAACTTATTTTCCGCAGCGAAGACGGCGCGATGCGATTGAAGTTCACGTTTGCCGACATCAAGTCGGCCGCCGCCACTGATGGACAGCTTTGCGTGGAAGTTCCCGAAGGAGCGGCGATATTCGAGCTGGGCGCCAACGCCGCAAAGTGGTGCGAGAAAATTCTCCATCCGAAAACGCGGATGGAAAAATTAGGCATCAAGCCGAATGCCGCGGTTTCTTTAATCGGCAACTTTGATGCTGATTTTCTCGCTGAGCTGCGCTCATGCACGAAAAACGTGAGCAATGGAAAAGCTGCGGCAGGCACGGAGTGGATTTTTTTCACCGCTGATTCCTCCAAAGATCTGTTGCACGTGTCCAAATTAGCGAAGAGCCTGAGAGGCGCGGCGGCATTGTGGATCGTCTACCCAAAGGGCCAAAAGCAAATCACGGAGAACAACGTCCTTGCCGGCGGCCGCAAATGCGGACTGAAAGATGTGAAAGTCGTCGGCTTCTCTCCGACACACACCGCGCTGAAGTTCGTGATACCTGTCGAGAGGCGCTGAGCGCCGGCATCATCTTCACATCGGAAACTCGCGTCCATTTTCACTCGCCAATACCCCATTGGCGCTCTAATCTAAAATAATTCACATGAGCCTGCTCGACGTGCGCAACCTGACCGTGGACTTGCCTACCGCCGCCGGTTGGATTCGGCCGGTGAACGACATCTCGTTTCAGCTCGCTCCGGCGGAGTCCCTCGGGCTTGTCGGTGAATCGGGCAGCGGCAAGACGATGCTGGCGCTGGCTTTGATGGGCTTGCTGCCGCCGGGAGCGCGTGTCGCGGGGGCGGCGCTGCTGGAGCGCGGCGATGCCAACGAAAGAGACTTGGCGCAGTTGAGCGAAAAAGCATGGCGCGCGGTGCGGGGCCGCGAAATCGCCATGGTTTTTCAGGAGCCGATGACTTCTCTGAATCCGGTGATGCGCATCGGCGCGCAAGTTGAGGAAGCCATTCGCGCTCACGAGCCAACCCTCTCTAAGGACCAAGTGCGCCGTCGCGTCCTCGAAGCTCTGAGCCACGCGTCTGTGCCCGAGCCTGAGACCCGGGCCGAACAGTTTCCGCATCAGCTTTCCGGCGGCCTGCGCCAGCGCGCGATGATCGCCATGGCGCTTGCCGCGCATCCCCGACTGTTGATTGCCGACGAGCCAACGACCGCCTTGGACGTCACGGTGCAGAAGCAGATCCTCGATCTCCTGGATCGTTTGCGGCGCGAACTCAAGCTTGGCCTCGTCTTTATTACGCATGATTTGGGTGTGGTGGCGCAGGTGGCGGACCGCGTCGCGGTGATGTATGCGGGGCGAATCGTGGAAGAAGGGCCGGCTGGGGAGGTGCTGCGCGCTCCGCGGCACCCTTATACGCAAGGGCTGCTGGCGGCTTCTCCGTCGCTGGAGAAGAGGAAATTGACGCCGATTCCGGGCACAGTGCCGCAGCTTACCGCGCTGCCTCCAGGATGCGCCTTTGAGCCGCGCTGCGGGTTTCGCCGGACCGAATGCACGGCGGCCGTCCCCGCGCTCCGCAGCGCCTCTGCGAGCCACACAGCGCGCTGCGTGCTGGTTTAAGCTGGGCAACCGAGCGCACCCCCTCCCCCCGGGTTTTTCACAAGTGTTCATTCTAAAGGGAGTTAAAGTCCTTTGTTTTGATACACTTTTGCAAGTGTTGATTCTACAGGTACTTATTTGCACAAAAATTGTGCAATTCGACGAGGGGGGTGAGGGTGCGGGGGAGAGCGGTTGGCGGAAGGGGCAATCAGAATAGGCGGACAAAGAACCTCGCTTTCCGCGGTCCTCCTCCGCTTTGAGAAGAAAGAATACCGCATCCGTTACTATTTGTCAAGTGAGAAATTAAAGACTGTGAATTGAATGGCTTGTGGGTAAGCGCGTGGGAAACGAAAGATCGCCTCGGTTTGAGATAACTAGGGCAGTGGCCATTTAGGAATTAGCGCGTCAATCTCCTTGGTCAATCGCATCGTCTCTGTGATTGCAACCGCTATGCGCTGCCAGTGCTGCACGTCATCGTAGGTGAGCTTGCGGCCTTTACGGTCTTGCAACCACTGGACGCACAGTTGATAACCACCGATTGTGAAGTCCCAGACATCTTCAGAGACGCTGCCAAAGTACTGCTGCGAATTGATCGAAACTCTCTGCTTGTGTGGATCGTACGAAATCGCCTCAACTTTGTTGCTTCCTTTTGCGCTGAAATCAGTGGCGAACTCATTCAATCGGGCCGAATCCATGACGTGAATAGAAATGAGTTCGCGTCCTTTGCGAGCAAGCTCGGAGAACAGTGCAAGGTCTGACGTAAGTGGAAGGCGTGGAAAGTCCCTCCGCAGGAAGTCTTCGTATCGTGACCGATAGCTGGGGGAATAAAAAACGGCATATGCATACCCCAAAATATCCTCGCCAGCCACGCCTTCGGGCAAGCCATCCGGCCCATGCGGTTTTCGATCTAACTTCGTTGCGAGCGCTGCTAAGAACTCTGGGCTGAAATTAGTTCGGCTGCCTGCAAATAAATTGGGTTTATTCGGGCCGCGCTCTGCCTCAGCGTATAGATGAAGCGGATAGAGAAAGTTTACCTCTTTGAGCGAGACGGCGTGGTGTCCCATCACGTACCGTGAGCAAAAGAAATGCTCAATTTCATCAGTCTCAACGTTCCTACTAGTTGTAAGCCCGACGTTCGGACCTGCCAACATGTGCGCCATTACCGCATTTCGTGGGCGGCAGTGAAAGCCCCCAGATTTTCCTGTGTAGTACGTGAATCTGACATCAAAGGGTCTGTACAGAAACGGGACCACTCGCTTCTTGACCGGCCCTGTCTTACGAAGGTCTTCCTGTGCATCAGCAACGGTCCAGTCTTGCGAATCCTCACCGAGTGCGTACTTGGCGCGGGCATCTTCAATGGGAAGCGTAATAAAATCCTGCACGGTATCCCAGACTTCCTTTTCCGTGAAGTGCACGGTCAAATTGTCGCGCGCCGTCACGATTCCAATGCTGTTCACGGGCATTGCATCCGACAAAAGCCATCCAGCGAAATACTCTTCCCTAAGCTTTTCGCCACCCGGTGTAAAAGTGTAATCAGGTGAGATGGGGGCTAGAGTTTGCCAGTGGGTGCCAGAAACGTCACTTTCGGCAAGCACCCGATATTTGTCTTCTCGCAACCCCCACAAGTCTGCATGATGCACGTTGCCAAGCCCATTCTGGTTAGGCCTCTTGACTGCCAGAATGATTGCTACCCCTTGTTGAATGTCAAACACGTTCTCGTCTTCGCTTCCATCCGGCGCACGTTGCTTGCTTCTTGAATTTCCGTGTAGATCGTAAATGTAGATTTCCCCAAAGCTTTGCATCAAGCTCTGCCGCATTCCGCGAAAAGTGGGGTTTGACAAATATCTGTGATTTGTAACGAATCCAAGGATTCCCTCTTCAGTACGATCAATGCGCCACTGAGCGAACCTGATGAACTTCACGTAGTCGTCTTGCAGCCACTTAGAATTTCTTTCTTTGAGTGGCTTACCGTCTACTCGCTTGTAAGTCTCAACTAGCTCACCAATGAACGTAAGTTCCCCAGCCTCATTCCGGCTGCGATTTGCGGAATGCCCTGAGTACGGAGGATTCCCCAGGACAACAAGGATCGGACGTGTGCGCTTGATTTCTGCGGCGGCATTTGCTTCGTCTGAAATCCATTGCGCGAAGAGTTCTTCGCTCTTCTTCGCAGCCTCTTCAAGCGTATTTGTTAGGTACACCCCAAGACGCTGCTCAGATTCAAAGTTGTAACCAGTCTCCTGCAACTCCATACCTAGCTTGAGGTGCGCCACGGCGTAGGGGGCCATTAGGAGTTCAAAGCCGAATATCCGGTCTAGGATGTGGTCAGAGACGTACGAATCCCATGCACCTTTCTGATTGGCAAAGCCGGAATAAATCTCTTGAACGACGGAGAACAAAAACGTCGCGGTCCCCACTGCCGGGTCGAGGATAAGGGTCTTTCATCTGCTAGTCCTTTGGCCTTTGCGAAATCCTTTTTTAACAGATTGTCCAAAGACCGTACGATATAACTGACCACAGGTTCTGGCGTGTAATAGACACCACGCAACTCACGGACTTGAGGATCATACGCTGCTAGAAATGTCTCGTAAAAATGCACTACGGGATCATGCTTGGCTTTGCCTTTCCCGAAATCCTTTAAAACCTTTTCCCAATTCGCATGATTGAGCAGCAATACCAAGTCATCCACTGCCCAGCCGAACGTATCAGGCATGTCCACGCCAGCGATTTCAGCAAAGAGCTTGCGTAGGAACGGATTGGTCTTCGGCAGGCTGAATGCAGCCATCTCGCGGGTGAGTGGTTTAGGAGAATCCAAACTGTGAACGCGGGCTGCAAAAAGACCGTATGCGAGCGTCTGGGCGAACATATCGGCGAAATCGCTTTCAGCCAAGTCTGGAATTAGCACCTCGCGGAAGGCAGTCAGCCAACTGTGAAGTTGCTTTCGATCATTGGCGCTGCCGTGCTGAAATGTCGCAGCAATCAGGTCACGTACAACGCCTGTCATCGCTGCCATTCTTTTCGCTAAGTCTTTCGCGGTTTCAACGGTCAGGGTAGGTTCTGTTAGGAAGGCTCCAAGCAATTGCGATAATTCGTCAGCCCCGGTTGCAGTAGTCTTGATTTTCTTTTTTCCATCGAGTGAACCAAGTTGAACGGTGAGCCTCTTTTCACCGTTGACGAACCATCGGAACTCAAGATAATCCGTCAAAATCCAGCTAGGAAGAGCAGCGATATATCTTTCAAACTGCTCACCATGCGGGCCGTGTCCCCCCTCAATTTCATCAAGATCGGTGCCCACGTCCTTTGTCTCTACGTGCCCGAGGGGTACCGTCTTCCGGGTAACGCTGAAGTCAGGAGCACCACAAGCGATGCGCTTGGGTTCGTTCGTTGCAATGATTCCTTTGCCATACGACTCCAACAGCGCCTTCAGAGCCGGACGGTGCGTGTGCTCGGTCGCGTCACCGTGAGAAAGGTTTTTCTTCAGTTCAATTATATATTCTGCGGGATTCACGTCGCGTTGGAGTCTAGCAGTCGCGTGAAAGCGCCGAAAGCAAATACTGTAGTCTTGAGTATCGTTATGGTTACATACGCTCGGCGGCACTCAGAAAGTGTATTCTGAGGCGCGAGGTTGGCGGGGAAAGAACAGCCGTAAGACGCCCTCAGGCGGTGGGGCGCGTTCTTGTGGCGGGCTTATGTCGGAGCTAAAGGTCCGACCCCTAAAAGAGCCGGCCTCAGCCCTTCAGGAGGGCGGCGGGATTCTTCTTGGCGATGGTCAGGAGGCGTAGGGCGGTGCTTTGCGGGCGGCGCGAGCCTTGTTCCCAGCTTTGTACGGCTTTTGGGCTGACGCAGAGGAAGTGGGCGAATACCGCCTGGCTGGCGTGCAGGCTTTCGCGGATGCGGCGAATTTCCGCGGGCTTGAGCGCGGTAGGCGGGGCCGGAATCTTCGTCACCCGCAAATCCACCGCTTGGCCGCGCTCGTACGCCAGGGCGTCGGTCAGTGATTGCCGCATATCGTCGTAGATATTCACCTTGATCTTTTTTTGGCATGTGGTCCTATGAATACCACAGTGTAGGATATGCCACGCTGTGGGAGTTATTGTCAATGACAAAGGGCTGTGCAAAAGGCGTCGGAGCCCGCCACGGTCGGCGTCCGCTACATAAAACAGAATCAACGGCAGGATGCGGCCCCGTAGAGGCATCCGGGACGCATAGGGCGCGCCTCCATTCGAGGCTCAGGGCAAGCAGGAAAGCGGGCGGTAAATTAGGCAAAGCAAGATGGCGAGATGAACTCGCCGCTACAAAGTGACGAAAAGCGGATCCCTCGCGATGCTCGGGATGACAGGCGTTACGTTTTGCGTTCGTGCCATTGACCGAGGTTGGGCAGCAAGGTTGCCACGATCCCTCCGCTACGCGACCCGGTGCACAAAAATCGTGCGCAAGAAAAAACCGAGTCGCTCCGGTCGGGATGACAAACAAGAGGGCGACGCCGCGAAAATCTTCTGTCGTGGGCGCGGGAACACGGTAGGATTTCCGACGATGGGAACGCTTCTGGAAGCTCGCGAACTGAGGAAGAGCTATTCTCGCGCTACAGGTTTGTTTTTCGGGAATGGCTCACGGAGAAAGGCCTCAGGTCCAAAAAGCGGACCTGAGTTACAGGGTGATGACGCGCAGAGCCGCTTCATGGCGGTGGACGGCGTGAGTTTCTCCGTTGAATCCGGGGAGACTTTTGCTGTCGTCGGAGAAAGCGGTTGCGGGAAGACTACGCTGGCGCGAATGCTCCTGCGGCTCATTGAGCCGGATGCGGGCGAAATCCAATTCGACGGTCAAAATTTGCTGGCGCTTGGCGGCGAAGAATTGCGGCGGCAGCGCCGGCAGATGCAGATGATTTTTCAGGATCCGTTTGCATCGCTGAACCCGAGGATGCGCGTGGGCGAAATCGTGGGCGAACCGCTGGCGATTCACGAGCCGGGACTTTCGAGAACGGAGCGGCGCGAACGTGTTGGGGTCACGCTGAAGCGCGTCGGACTCAATGAAGATGCGCTGGCCCGCTATCCTCACGAATTCTCCGGGGGGCAGCGCCAGCGCATCGGCATCGCTCGCGCGCTCATTCTGCGCCCAAAGCTAATCGTTGCGGACGAGCCGGTTTCCGCGCTCGACGTTTCTGTGGGCGCACAGGTCCTTCTTTTGCTTCAGGAGCTGCAACAAGAGTTCGGCCTGACTTATGTTTTCATCTCTCACAGTCTGCCGGTTGTGGCACAGGTGGCCACGCGCGTGGCGGTCATGCGCGCCGGCCAGTTCGTGGAGAGCGGAGCGGTGGAGCAAGTGCTGCATCAGCCTGCGCATCCTTATACAAAAGAGTTGCTTGCCGCGGTGCCTGAAGTCCCCACCGCGAAATTGGGCTGACCAGGGCACCCGCGCCGGCAAGATGCCCCTCGATGCTCAGGGTGAACCAGCCTACGGTAAGTGCAATTCCCGTTGGATTTGACATCGTGCCGAGTAGGGGCGCAGCGTGCTGCGCCCCTACTGACGGCTGCTGAAATTTTTCTGGCGTTCCGGCGTAATGCAGGGTAGAAGGCGTAAGCGCGCGCCTGTAACGGCGCTCCTGTGGTGGAGGAACCTCGATGGCAACAACTACATCCCTGCCCGCGCCAGATGCGCAATCGCAGCCGGCAATCAGTCCTATTGGTCGGATCATCGGTGTGTTTTTCTCTCCGAAGGCCACGTTTGAAGACATTGTCAGGAAGCCGAGTTGGGTACTTCCGGTCGTTCTCCTGACGCTGTTCAGCATCGGCGTCAGCTTCGCAATCAACCAGCGCATTAATTGGCGGGAATTCATCAGTCAGCAGATGGAGAAAAGCCCGCAGGCCGCGAATATGAGTGCCGAGCAGAAAGAACAGCGGATTGAAGGCGGCGCCAAATTCTCTCCGCCTTTTACTTACGCCATTGGTCTGCTTGGCCCCATCATCGGGATTCTGGTGGTCGCCCTGGTGATGTGGGGAGCTTACAATCTGCTGGGCGGGGCGAATGCCAGCTATGGCACCTCGTTCGCCATCACGGCGCACGCGTTCATGACCGGGCTGCTGAGCAGCCTCCTTTTTATTCTCGTGCTCTATTTGAAGCCGTACGGTAGTGTCGACCTCGAGAATCCTGTAGCGACCAATCTTGCCGCGATCTTGTCGGACGATTCCGCGAAGTGGCTTGTAGCGCTGCTGAAGTCGTTCGATATTTTCACGTTTTGGACGCTGATCCTGCTGGCCATCGGCTTTGCGGCGACGAATCCCAAGAAGTTGAGGGGCAGCAGGGCGTTCACGATTGCATTCAGCGTGTGGGCCGTTTACGTGGTCTGTCGGGTAGGGTGGGCGTGGATTTTCTCCTGATACACTCACTAGGTGAGTTTTTCGTTTGAAATAGAGAAAACGGACCCAACATCCGCGCGCCGGGGCAAGCTGAACACCCCACACGGCGTTATCGAGACGCCGGTGTTTTTGCCAGTGGGCACGGCGGCCACTGTCAAAGGGCTGACACAGGAAGCGCTTGAGGAACTCGGCGCTTCGATCATTCTCGCCAACACCTATCATTTACTTTTGCGGCCGGGGCATGAGCTGATCCGCAAGCTCGGTGGCTTGCATCAATTCATGTCTTGGCCGCGCGCGATCCTTACGGATTCGGGCGGTTACCAGGTCTTCAGCCTTTCCGAGCTGCGCAAAGTCACGGATGATGGCGTGCGATTTCGATCGCACCTGGACGGCTCGGAGCATCTGCTCACGCCGGAAAAAGCCGCGGAGGTGCAGCTCGCGCTGGGGTCGGACATCGCGATGGTGCTGGACGAATGCATTGAGACTCCGGCGCCGCGCGATGTGGCCGAAGCGGCTGTTAGACGCACGACAGAGTGGGCGCAACGCGCGCGGGCCCATTTTTTGGAGTACGCGCAACGCAACGGCGAGCTGGCGCAGTGGCAGTTCGGCATCGTACAGGGGGCGACGTTCGCGGATTTGCGGCGCACGAGCGCGCGCCAACTCCTCGAGCTAGATTTTCCGGGCTATGCCGTGGGCGGGCTGGCGGTCGGCGAGCCGCATGCGCTGACCTGTGAAATGGCCGGCGAGGTAACTTTTCTGCTTCCTGGAGATCGTCCGCGGTATCTAATGGGTGTGGGCCGGCCTGAGCAATTGGCCGACTACGTGGCGCTGGGCATTGACATGATGGATTGCGTGCTGCCGACGCGCGCGGCGCGACATGCGTGCCTCTACACAAGCGAAGGCCGCGTTCTGATCAAGAACGCGCGATATGCCCAGGACCAGCGGCCGATCGATGCGCAGTGCTCGTGCTCGGTTTGCCGGCGCTACACGCGCGCGTATCTGAGGCATCTTTTTGCAGCGGGAGAAATCACAGGGGCGATTTTGGCGACCCACCACAACGTCCACTTTTACCTTGACATCATGCGGCAAATCCGCGAGGCTATCGGGTTTGGGAACCTAGCGAAATTCTCATCTGCGATGCACGCGCGCTACGCGGAGGGTCCAGCCTGAGGGTGAGGCTGTTCCGGGTCCGAAGGGCGCGCGGGCCGTCCGCACGGCACCACCAGAAGAGAGCGCGTAGGGTTTGTGGAAGCGGGTAATACCCGCGGCAGGCTGTTGCTATCTCCCGCGACGTGCACTGCGAAGCAGGAAACGAAAGGAAGTCAGGCAGGAAACATGTTCGCCATAATGACATTGCAGGTGCCGAGCGGTTTGGGCGCGGCGCTGGGCAGCCCGCTGGTGATGATGGTCATCGTAATGGGTATCTTCTACGTGATGCTCATTCTTCCGCAGCAGAGACAGCGGAAGAAGCTGCAGGCGATGCTGTCGGCGCTGAAGGCGGGCGACAAAGTGATTACCAACGGCGGCATCTATGGAGTTATTAACGGCATTGACGGCGATACGGTCATCCTGAAAATCGCCGATACAGGTTCGTCTCCGGTAAAAATCCGCGTCGCGCGTTCGGCAATCACGCAGGTGGAGGCATCGGAAGATGCGAAATAAGCCCACTGGCCTTCCGATGACGCGCAGCAATTTCTGACTATGAATCCTAATTTGAAGTGGAAAGCTGTTTTTATCGCTCTCGTCATACTCGGGTGCATCTATGGCCTGTTGGGCCTGCCGACGTTTCCGACCTCGGCGGCGGACCTGAAATCGAATTTCGCGCACCAGATCAAGCTAGGGCTGGACCTGCAGGGCGGCACACACTTGATTTTGCAGGTGCAGGTGCAGGAAGCCATCGCCCAGGAGACGGATCAGACGGTCGATCGGCTGACGAACCAGTTGCGCGCGAAAAATATTCGCTACGATGAAGTTCGCCGCGTCGATGATACGCACATCGTTGTCCGCAATGTACCTTCCGACCAGTTGTCCGAGTTTCGCGACTTGGTAGCTTCGCAGCTACAGAATGTCTGGGACATGGCGCCGACCGCGGGCGAACCCTCCAGCTATACGTTGTCGCTTCGCCCTAGCGCGGTTGCCGCCATTCAAGAACAGACAATGACACAGTCGCTCGAAACCATCGAGCGGCGCATCAATGCACTGGGCCTTACCGAGCCGACCATTCAGCGCCACGGCCGCAAGGACAACGAGATCCTCGTGCAGCTTCCTGGGGAAGGCGATCCGTCGCGCGCGAAGGCGGTCATTCAGGCTGGCGGCCAACTCGAATTGAGATTAGTAGAAGATCCGAGTCCTTATCCTTCACAGGCTGCGGCACTCGCGGCGCACGGCGGCGTTCTGCCTCCAGGAACCGAACTTGTTCCGGGCCGCTCGGAGAGCCGGAACCCTGGGGCGGACACCGGAGAAGTTTGGTACGTGCTCAGCCGCACGCCGGTTGTCACCGGCCGCGACCTGCGCAGCGCCACCGAAAACCGCAACACCAACAATCCCGGGCAATGGCAAGTCAACTTTTCACTGTCTGCGGAAGGTGCTCGCCGGTTTGGTCCCTTCACGGAGCAGAATGTCCACCGGCAGATGGCAATCGTGCTTGAGCACCGCGTTTACTCCGCACCGGTCATTAATAGCCGTATCGACGATTCCGGCTTCATTGAAGGCAACTTCAGCCAGGAATCGGCGCACGACCTTGCGCTCGTGCTGCGCGCTGGCGCCCTTCCGGCTTCCATCAAATACCTTGAAGAGCGCACCGTCGGCCCGTCCCTGGGCGCGGACTCCATCCGCCACGGCGTGCAAGCTTCGATTCTTAGCCTGCTTGTCGTTATGATTTTTATGTTGTTTTATTACCGCCTGTCCGGCGGCAACGCTGTGCTCGCCTTAATCCTGAACTTGGTCATTCTGCTGGCTGTGCTTGCGGCTTTTGGCGCTGTTCTGACGCTACCTGGGATCGCTGGGGTCATTCTGACGATCGGCATGGGTGTGGATTCCAACGTCCTGGTGTTCGAGCGCATCCGCGAGGAATTGCGCAACGGCAAATCGCCCGCATCCGCCGTCCAGGCTGGCTTCGACAAGGCGTTTTTGACCATCATCGACACGCACGTTACCACGGTCGTGTCCGCTGTCTTCCTGTTCCTGTTTGGCACCGGACCTATCCGCGGATTTGCGATCACGTTGATCATAGGTTTGATCGCCAACGTTTTCACAGCCATCTACGTTTCCAGAACGATTTTCGAATATCACCTGACGAAAATGGATCGCCAGGCGGAACTCAGCATCTGATTTCGTACTAGAACTGCTACGGCTTTTGCCATGAGCGGGTACCTTGGGCCCCTCCGTTCACCTAAATTTGGACGGTCGCGGTTGCGGGAACAAAGGGACGCCCACTGGAGTCTAAAGAAGGGAAGTAAGTGTGGCATGATCGAGTTCTTCAAAGAGCCCAACATCGACTGGATGGGTAAAGCGAAGTATTTCTACGCCCTCAGCGGAATTCTTCTTCTCGCCGGCTGGATTTCCATCTTCCTCAATCACGGCCTTCGATACGGCATCGACTTTAAGGGCGGCACCAATATTGATGTCCGTTTTGCGCAGCCTCCGGACATCGACCAGATCCGCAAAGGGCTGACCTCGCGGGGACTAGGCAACAGCGAAATTCAGAGCATCAGCAGCGGCGCACTCGCTTCCGGGAAGTCCAATGAAGTCCTAATCTTCGTCGAGCAAAAAGGCCAAGGCGACGAGGCGCTCGACACCGCCAGGTCCCAGGTACTTACCGCGCTCAATGCCATCTACGGGGTCAAAGACAAAAACAAGCCGGATTTTAACGCCGCCACTCCTTCTTCTCTTGCCGCTCTCTTGAACGCCAATGATCCCCTGCACCTCTCTGTTAATGCCGGCGACCGTTACCAGCAGTTAGCCAAGAAAATCTTGGCTTATCGCGACGATCAAAAAGGCGGTGTACTCACAAACTTCGACGAGCTTTCCTCCGTCGACGGTGTGACCCCCGCCGTGTTGGCCACGCTGAAAAGCAACGATGCGCTGGGCAGCTTCGCCATTCGCAACGTGGAGATCGTCGGCCCGAAGGTCGGCGGCGAGCTTCGCCGGCAGGCCATATTCGTTACCCTCTATGCTTTGGCGGGCATGCTGGTATATATTGCCTTCCGATTCGAGTGGGTTTACGGGGCCGCCGCTGTCCTTGCCGTTTTTCACGACGTGTTAATTACCCTGGGCTTTTTTTCGTTGCTGCGTTTTGAGATTTCGCTGACTGTAATTGCGGCGCTTCTCACACTCGTCGGATATTCGATGAACGATACCATCGTCATTTTCGACCGCATCCGTGAGAATAACCGGCTGCTGCGCCGCGAGTCGTTCGCCGACGTGGTGAACAAGTCCATCAATCAAACTTTGTCGCGAACGATCTTGACCAGTGGCCTGACTTTCCTTACCGTGCTCGTCCTGTTCCTGATGGGCGGCCAGGTGCTTCGCGCTTTCTCCTTTGCCCTGGTGGTGGGGATTGTGGTAGGAACGTACTCCAGTTTTGGCATTGCTGCACCGCTTGTGGTCGCCTGGAATCGTTGGCGCGGCCGGGGAGCGGTGGCAGGTCCCGGACCCGCAGCCGGCAACAAAACCCGCAGCAGCGAAAGCGTACCCGCGCGTCTCGCTCCTGCCGGGAGGAGGTAGTCACCCATGTTTGAAGATATGGTGATCTCGAGTCCGAACCCGAAGAAGACCAACAAGCCATGGACGGTAGTGGTGTCCATGATTGCGCAGTCGATCTTCCTGGCCATTTTGATCCTTATTCCTTTGATCTACACGGAAGCGCTGCCGAAGACGTTGATGGCGACTCTGCTCGTTGCACCGCCGCCACCGCCGCCACCTCCACCGCCACCGGTGCAGACGCAGGTGGTGCACATCAAGCCGCAAAAGCACTTGATGGACGCCGGCAAACTCGTGCAGCCGAAGATGATTCCTAAAGACATCAAGATCATCAAGGAAGATGCGCCCGACGTAAACGCCGGAATGCAGGGCGGTGTTCCGGGAGGCGTCGCCGGAGGTTCGATGGGCGGCGTAATTGGCGGTGTAATTGGCGGCATGGGTGCACCACCCCCGCCGAAGCCGGCACAAGGCCGCATTCGCCAGGGAGGTAGCGTGCAGGCCGCGTTGCTCGTAAACAAGGTGCAGCCGGTTTATCCGCCGCTCGCGCGTCAGACGCGCATCTCCGGCACCGTGCGTTTGCACGCCATCATCTCCAAGTCCGGTTCGGTGGAGTCTTTGGAAGTCATCTCCGGACATCCTTTGCTGGTCCGCGCCGCGATGGACGCCGTGCAGCAATGGAGGTACAAGCCGACGCTGCTCAACGGCGAACCGGTGGAGGTCGATACCACGATCGACGTCATTTTCTCGCTTAACCAGTAGTACGGCGCGCTGCTTCGGTCGTGGGGCCGGCGCAGCGCTCCGGGTGCCTGAAGATTCGCAAACACTTTAAGGAGCAAACGAATGGTAGCTACTCTTTATGTTCACGCGATCCTGTTCTTGCAGTCGGGGAACGCAGGCGCGTCCAGTTGGGATCTCCGCTCGATGTGGACCCAGATGAGCGCCCTGCCTCGTTCCGTAGTCGTTATTCTTTTCGTTCTGTCTATCTATTCCTTCGGCGTCATGATTGACCGCGCCCTGATGTATAGCGCCGCGCGTAAGCAATCGCGCGTCTTCGTGCAGCAGGTCGCCGGCGCCCTGAAGGATGGCAAGCTCGACGAAGCCATCGCGATCGCCGAGCGCAACAAGAAGAGCCATATCGCCAAGGTAGTGGCCACGGGCCTTTCGGAGTTCCAATCCGCTTCGCAGCAGGTTTCCGAAGCTGACGTCATAGAAGCAGCCAAGCGCGGTCTCGAACGCTCGGTTGCCATTGTCCACGCCGAAATGAAGCGCGGCCTCTCCGCTCTGGCGACTATCGGCTCCACCGCGCCGTTCGTCGGCCTGTTCGGTACCGTGGTCGGCATTTTGAACGCCTTCAAGGGCATCGAGCAGAGCAAGGCTACCGGTCTGTCGGCCGTCGCCGGCGGTATCGCGGAAGCGTTGGTAACCACGGCGCTGGGCCTTCTCGTCGCGGTCCCCGCGGTGTGGGCGTACAACTACTTCACCAATAAAGTCGAAGCGTTCGACGTCGAGATGGACAACTCCTCGATGGAGCTGATCAATTATTTCATTTTGCGTCGCGGCGCAAGGAAGTAGTAACCCATGGCTGAAGCAAGAACACATGGCCGGTACAAGCCACAAGTCGGGAGCCAGATGTCGACTCCCAACGTCATACCCATGGCGGATATCATGCTCGTGCTGCTGATCATCTTCATGGTCGTCACGCCCATGTTGCAGAAGGACCATCCGGTGGACTTGGCCAGAACGAACACCGCCAAGGATATGCAAGATGCCGATAAAGATGACTCTATCGTCATCGCCGTGACTCGCGACGGTAACATCTTTCTTCGCACTACGCAGATCCGCAAGGAAGAGATCACCTCGCAGGTCAAGGACCGCATTGCGAACCGTCTGGAGAAGACCGTGTATGTGAAAAGCGACGCGCGCGCCAAGTATGGCGATGTGGTCGCGGTCGTCGACGAAATCCGCTCGGCAGGCGTCGACCAGGTCGGCCTCTTGACCGAGCGGAACGAGAGAAGTACGCCTCCGCCTCCTCCGCCTCCAGCGGACTAGCGGCCGGGGTCGGCACGAAGTAATCATTCGTTTGCTGTCGTTTTTGGCGGTTTCAACGCCGCGCCGCGTCCCACAACGGCGCGGCACGACGGCCCGCAATACTCGCTAGGGCGGGCCGACAGGAGAAGCTCAATGGGAATGCAGGTAGGTGAAAGTAAAGGCGGCGCGATGGCGGAAATGAACGTCGTTCCGCTCATCGACATTTTGCTGGTGCTCCTGATCATTTTCATGGTCATTACTCCACTCACGCCCAAGGGTTTGGACACACTGGTGCCGCAGCCGAATCCCAACCAGAAGCAGGACGTGGAACTCGAAAACAAGACCGTGGTGGTGCAGGTGCTGACCAACGGCAAGGTCAAAATCAATAACGAAGAGTCCAGTTGGGACGCGCTTGGCCCGCGCATTGAGCAAATTTTCAAGGACCGCGCCGAGAAAATCGCTTTTGTTAAGGGCGATAGCGATGTACTGTTTGGCGACGTCGCGCACGCCATCGACATCATGCGCAGCTCCGGCATCGATAAAGTCGGCCTGATCACCGCCAAGCTAGAGGCCGGCCAGTAGAATTCTTCAGGGCCCGAGTTGCTGAATACACGCTCGTAAGCTCGCTCTCTCGGATATGAGAGTCCTCCTCGCGGGAATCCCGAACGAGGTGGCTCATGGGTATCTCAGTTGGCGGTTCGAATCGCGGAATCTTCGTTGAAATGAATGTAGTTCCGTTGATCGACGTGCTGCTGGTGCTGCTGGTCATCTTTATGATCATCCCGCACAAGCAGAGCGGTTTCCTGGCGGAGTTGCCGCAACCCGCAACGGCGCTTCCGCTCGATCCGCAGCCGGCGGCGATCGTCATTCAGGTGCTTGCCGATGGATCGCTGCGTATCAATCAAGAAGTTGTGGAGTGGGACGGGTTACGCGGCAGGTTGGAACAGATTTTCGGATCCAGGGCTAATCGTACGGCTTTCGTTCGCGGTGATGGCGCCCTGGAGTTTCAGATAGTTGCCAGGGTCATAGACGTCATGCATGCTGCGGGTGTATCGTCTGTTGGCCTTATGACCCCTGGGCTGGAAAAACTAGCGGAAACAGATTAGATTGCCTCTCGCAAGGCGCATTTGAATTCTAGCGCGGGTATCGGCTAACACCGGGCCGCGCACAGTGGGGATGGACGCTTCATGACTCATGCATCGCTTCAAAGAATTGCTCGCCGGGTTGCCGCCCTCGCCGCGCTCCTGGTTCTCGTGTTTGCAGCTTCCGGCTGCAACAAGCTGAAGGCTCGAGACCTCCTGAACAAGGGCGTCACAGCCTTCAAGAATGGCCAGTCTGACGCGGCCATTGAATATTTCAAGCAGGCTAAGGAAGCCGATCCCGATCTTCTCAATGCTCGCCTGTACCTCGCCACGGCCTATGCCAGCTTGTACATCCCGGGCGCGCCTTCGAAAGAGAACCTCTCTCGCGGCGAACAAGCCGTCGCGGAATTCAAGGAAGTATTGGATAAGGACCCCAATAACATTCCGGCTATCGACGGCATCGGCTCCATCTTGTTTCAGATGGGCGGCCAGCCTTTCGATCCCAAAAAGTTCGAGGAATCCAAGACCTATCATCAGAAGCACATCCAGTTGAAGCCCGAGGATCCCGAGCCCTACTACTGGATCGGGGTGATTGACTGGACTTTGGCGTTTCGTGCCAACGGCGAAATGCGTATGGACTACAACAGGAACAATATCAAGAAGCAGGTCAGGGATACCGATCCGCTCCCAGCCGCCATTCGCTCTGAATATGCTTCGAAGTACGGCCCGCTAATCGACGAAGGAATTGCCGACCTGCAGAAGGCCATTTCCATCAAACCTGATTACGACGACGCTATGGCTTACCTCAACCTTCTTTACCGCCGCAAGGCCGACATGGTGGAAAGCAAGGAAGAGCGCGAAGCTTTGTTGAAGCAAGCTGACGACCTCGTCGACAAAGTGAAAGAGATCAAACAGAAGCGCTCCGAGCAACCACAGGCGACCTAAGGCACGAGGCTAATTTCGATTTGCCCACGAGGGGCGTTCGCTAGGACGCCCTTTCTTCCTCTGAAGCGGCTTCGACCCTCGCGCCATGCTGTTCTCCTGAAGTAAACTAGACCATGCCGTCTCCCAGCAATTTACCTCTCCATTTTCACCGCGACCGCACCGAGCGCCAGCTCGATGCCCGCCTGGATGAGCTGCTCGCCAAGCTCCGTCAGAACCGCCCCTCCGAGGATCCCTGGATGGTACGGCGCGCTTACGAAATCGCCGCGGAGCGTCACCGTGACCAGCTTCGCAGTTCTGGGGACCCCTATCTCACCCACCTTCTGGAAGTGGCCCACATCCTCGCCGATATGCGTCTCGACGCCATTACACTGACCGCCGCGCTTCTCCACGACGTCACCGAAGACACGGAGTTTCCCATTTCCCGCATCGAAGAGCGCTTTGGGGTGGAAGTCGCGCGGTTGGTGGAAGGCGTCACCAAAATTGGCCGGCTCAACATGATGGCTCCGGAAGCGCGCCAGGCCGAAAACGTTCGCAAAATGCTTCTGGCGATGGTCAATGATGTTCGCGTTGTGCTGGTCAAGCTTGCCGACCGTCTTCACAACATGCGCACGCTGGAATATCTGGAGCCTCCCAAACAGCAACGCATCTCCCGCGAAACGCTCGACATCTACGCGCCCATCGCTCATCGGCTGGGTATGGGCATTGTCCGAGGCGAGCTGGAAGACCTTGCCTTCCGTTATCTCGAACCCGAATCGTTTTTGTCTCTGCAAAAGGAAGTGAGCGACAAAGCGCCGGTTCATAAGAAATACCTCGAGGAAGTGCAAGGCACGATCCGTTCCAAGCTTGTTGAAAATGGCATTCCCGCGGAGCTCGAAGCGCGCGTCAAGGGCTTGTATTCCTTGCACCGCAAACTCGTGCGGCAGGAGAGTGGCCTCGAACAGGTCTACGATCTTCTTGCCGTTCGTGTCATCACCGATACCGAGCGGAATTGTTACGCGGCCCTAGGCGTTGTGCATCACATCTGGAGGCCTGTCCCCGGGCGATTTAAGGACTACATCGCCATGGCGCGCCCCAATCTGTACCAGTCCTTGCACACCACCGTCCTGCACAGCGGCCAGCCCTTTGAAGTGCAGATACGCACGCAGGAAATGCATCGCATCGCCGAAGAAGGCGTCGCCGCGCACTGGAAATACAAAGATGGCAAGCCCGCGCAGGAAGACGACCAGCGCATCACCTGGATGCGGCAACTGATCGAGTGGTCGCAAGAATTGGAAGAGCCCGGCGAATTTCTGTCGACGTTAAAGGTCGATCTGGCTCCCGTCGAAGTTTACGCTTTCACGCCTAAAGGCCGTGTGCTGGAGCTACCGCGGGGCGCCACTCCCGTGGATTTTGCGTATTCGGTGCACACCGAAGTCGGCCATCAATGCGTGGGCGCAAAGGTTAACGGCCAGATGGTTGCGCTGCGCCACGAAATCGTCAGTGGCGACGTCGTGGAAATCCTCACGCAGAAAGGTCACGGCCCCAGCCGCGATTGGCTTAGCTTCGCCAAATCCTCGCACGCGCGCAGCAAAATCCGCCATTGGATCAATCTGCAGGAGCGTGAAGAAGCCATGGAGATGGGCCAGCGGCTGCTTGAGAAGGAAGCGCGCCACTTCGGCCGCAGCCTTAAGAAAATTCCAGAGGAGGATCTGCTACGGATCGCATCTGATTCCGGCCTTTCGAAGATCGAGGATCTCTACGCGGCGGTAGGCTTCGGGAAATATTCCGCGCGCCAGGTGCTCACGCGCGTTCTCGGCGATGCCGCGAAGGGCGCCGAGCCGACGGCGGAAGATGCAAAGCCCACGCTGGTTAAAACCGTAAAACGCATGCTCGGCTTTGGCGAAGCCCCTCTTATCGTCAAAGGCCATGACGATCTTCTCGTCTATCGCGCCAAGTGCTGCAATCCCATTCCCGGTGACGACATCATCGGCTACATCACGCGCGGACGCGGCGTCGCCGTCCATACACGCATGTGTCCGAACGTCCAAAATCTGCTCTATCAAACGGAACGCCGCATCGCCGTCGAGTGGGGTGGGGCAGGATCCGCCACCTTCCAGGTGCAGCTCCTGATCCGCGCCCGCGATCGCGCTGGCCTGTTGGCTGATATTACAGCCGTAATCAGCGGCGCCGGTTCCAACATCCACAGTTTGGAAAGCCGCCCCGATCGTTCGAATGCACGCATCGACGCCAGCCTGGAAATCGCCGATCGCCGGCAGCTCGAGACCATCCTCGCTAATATCCGCAAAGTGTCCGGCGTGTACGGCGTAGAGCGCGTCTACCAGGTCTGAGTTCCTTCCTTCAGCCTCTGCTTTCAATTTCTGCGCTCAGCATTCACCTGTCCCTCCGCACAAGTACCCCCGACGGCACACGCCAACCCGTTCTCCTTGCCGCCCGCTAGAATGGAAACATGAAGTCTCGTGCTCTGCTTCTCGGTGTCTGTGTCCTTTTCGTGGTCGGCTGCCATCAGCATCCGCTGACGGATTACCGTCCGCTCGACCGAGCCGGCATGTGGTCCAGCGGCCTCGAGGAACTCAAAGCGCTGAATGCCTCGGATTCCGAGGTCGCCCAGCTCGTAAAGGTCAAGCAAGCTCGACTGAGCGACGATGCTTGCGTAGCTCTTGTTGCCGCCGCTCACGAACGCAAGCATCCTTTCTCCAGCGGCGACTCGACCGCCAATCTCGCCAGCGCGGGCTATTCCGAAGCGCAAATTCTTGAAATTGCCCGAGCCGATCAGCTCGATGCCATCAGCGGGGATGCCGTCGCTCTCCGCCTCATCGGCTTGTCCGACAGCTTCGTGCAGTTTGTTCTGCAACGTCGTCTTCAAGGGCATTCCACGCTCGGCACGCCGCAAATCGCGCGCCTGAAAAATACGGGTCTTACCGAGAAACAGATTTTGGACAAAATCAAGGCGGGCGTGACCGACGCCCAGGCCGACCGCGAAGTCGCCGCTCGCGAAGCGGCCCGTAATCACGCCGGCACCGGCTTTGTTCGCGTCCGTGGACGCAAGGCTCGCTGACCAGCAGTTTACCACGCGCAGCTTCCTGGCCTTTTTTGCGCGAATCCATTTCCCTCGCTACAATCGTAGCGCTTTGAAACCGAGCCGCCGACTTCGTCTGCCGCTTATTTTGCTGCCCGCCGGCGTTGCTTATTGTGCTGCCGGTTGTGCAGCCGCGCTGGGCCCCGGCTACACCATTGAAAAGCAGCAGATCACCGTTCAGTTCGTTCCTGCCCCGCAGCCCGTTATTCGAATCGAAGGCGTCTATCAACTTAAGAACACCGGCAACCAGCCCCTTACTTCTCTCGAGCTTCGTCTTCCCGGCCGCCGGCGTTTTCATTTTTCTGATCCCAGCGTCCACTGGGACAAAACAACGCTTAACTTCGCTGCCTCGCCCGACAACCCGCGCAATGTTCTTCTCACATTCCCGCAGCCCTGGACCGTTTCTTCGCGGCACAGTTTGCGCCTCTCGGTCGAATACCAGCGTCCCGTCTCCAATGAGGCCGCCCTCAGTTTCACTGCCGACGCGTTTTTCCTCCCGGCGCAAGGTTGGAGCCCCGAACTCCTCCCCGCGCGCGGAATTTTCGCTACTGGAGGCGTGCCGCCGAAATCATGGAATCTCATCGTGCGCGTTCCCGGCAATTTCCTGGTTCATAGCAGCGGCCAGGCAAACAAACAATTGACGAAAAACTCTCACAAAGGGGCCGAACGAACAATTCGCATCGCACACACGTCCAAAGACGGCTATCCATTTGTCATTGCCGGGCGATACATCGCTGCAACGCTCACGGCAGGCTACGAAACTGTGAATCTCTGGACGCGGTCCCCGCAAAATCCCGAGGCTCTGCGCGAGCCCAGCGAAGCGCTGGTCCGCGCCATTCAAGCCTACGACTCCACTTTTGGCACGCGCCCCAAAGATTCTCACCAACTCTGGATTGTCGAATGCCCCGACTTGGTCGGCTGCTTCACCAGCACGACGTCCAACTTCTCCCGGCTTACCTCCGAAGGAAACGAGAAAACTTCCGCCGAAATGGCTTCGCACGACACCGCAATGGCCGACCTGAGCGGCGGCGCCCCGGAAATTGCCGCCGCTGCCCCGTCGCTTGCCTCCAGTTGGCTTGGCTACGGCCAAAATCCCGGCTTTTTCGAGCAAGCCCCGCCGCTCTCCGCCCTGCCGGCATTCGCTGCCTCGCGCGGCCGCGAAGCCGTCGAAGGTCCGCAGGTCCGCGCGCAAATCATCCGTCGATTGCTCCGCGCCATTCCCGCAAATACCACGCCGCGTCAGCCCGAAGCCGACGACGTGCTCCGCGCGAAAAGCCTTCTGTTTTTTTATGGCCTTCAGGATCGTTACGGCCAACAAGTCTTCAGCGCCGCCCTCCGTCACATGCTGGAGGCCCGCCGCGGTGGCGGTTTTGATCTGGACGATCTCATCGCGGCATTCGAGCAGGAAGCGCACCAAAACGTTGCGCAATTCGTCCGCCTTTGGATGAAGAACCCTGGTGTTCCTGAAGATTTTCGCGCCCGCTACGTAGGCGGCGCCGCGTCCGCTCTCATCTTAAAGGAGACGATGCCATGAAAAATGCCGTAACCACCGATCGCGGTCCGAAACCCATCGGGCCGTATTCACAAGCCATCAAAGCCAACGGTTTTATTTATTTGTCGGGACAGGTCGCGCTCGATCCAAAAACCGCCGAAATGGTGGGCTCCGACATCCGTCAGCAAACCGAGCGCGTCTTCGAAAATATCAAAGGCATTCTGGAAGCTGCGGGCGCGAATCTCCATCACGTCATCAAGACCACCGTGTTCCTCAAGGACATGAACGATTTTCCCGCCATGAATGAGGTCTACGCCCGCTACTTCACTGCCGCCCCGCCGGCTCGCTCTACCGTTCAGGTCTCCCGTTTACCGAAAGACGCACTGGTAGAAATCGAAGTGATCGCTTCCACCTGACTTTCGACGATTCAGTTCTCTAGTTAAAGTAGGAAGAAGCGAGGCGCAATTCTTAAGGAACTATTTATAGCTCTTGGTTGCGGAATAAGAGCAGCTTGCTGACGGGTTTTCTACGGCCGGTCCGGGCTCTCCAGCGCTTCATGCACAGCCCAGATAGTTACGAACGCCGCAAGGGCAATTGGATACATGATGAATTTGCTCTTCCCGGCTTTAATCGGCTGATTCTGACTCCGTGACGCCCGTGCTGCCGGGGCAGGAATTGCGCCAGCAGACCCAGCTTCGGGATCCAGCACTACGCGATACGCCGTGCCTTCCGGTATCACACGCACATCATCCTCCACCGCGATCAGTACTGCTCCGCGCGAGCAGCGTACCACCAACTCTTTTGCGTTCAGCAAAGTCACATTCGCTACCGTAGGTTCATCGCCTCGGGGCTTAAAAACTGCGGTGCCGGCGTGCAGTACAAACGCGTTCGCACGGGCAGTCGAAAATGCCGCTGTGCCGCCCGTCAGCGTGGCGCTGGGGGACCCACCTTCGGCACCCCAAACCAGGCGGCTCGAACCTGTCAGCACCAACCGTGCCGCCCCAGCTCGAATCTGTAGCCTGCCCACTTGGTCGGTGTCGAGTTTGTCCCCGGCAAACACGGTAGCTCCTACGGAGGCCGCTGCCGTCCCTACATGCGCGCGCTCTGCGGACACTACGGTGCCCAAGCCTAAGCTCGAATTCCCCCAAATCGGCATCGCTAGTAAACTTACTGATAATAATATAGATAGGCTAATCGGTAGGCTCCCGCGCGCGCGCGGCATCTTTGTCTCCAAGAGGGCTACACTCAGAATAGCGACCGCCCCGCAGGGCGTCAATCCTGTAAACACTGACTAAGTGCACAAAGTCGCACTCCTACATGATTCGCTGTATGTATGGCTGGGCTGGTGGCATTGTTCTGTCGCTGTTACAATGCCCTTACTGTATGGCTGACTGGAAACAGATTACCGCTCGTATCCGCCGCGCTCGCACTGGAAAAGACCCTGCTGCGCAACTATCCAACCTTTACCAAAAAACTCGCGATGCTATGGTCGCTTTTGAGCTCGCTAAATTTTTTGAGACCGCCGGCCAGAGCGGCGAAGCGGCCAAATGGTATTCCACGGCCGCGGAGCGTTTTCGTCGCGCTGATTGGAAGACCAAGGCTCAGGAAGCTGCCGCGCGTCTCGGCGGAGAGGCTCCCGGCACTGAGGCGGTCACGCCGTCCGATGATCTGCCGCTCGCCGCCCCCGTTCTTTCTGTTCCCGAACCCGGCTTGCCCTTTGAGCAAACCGCAACTACCTTTGAAGCGGTTGTCGCTCCTGCGGCTGAAGTTCCCGGTGCCGCAATCTCCAAGACGCCACGACACAGTGCCCGCCGCCGTGGCCGTCGCGGCGGCCGCAATCGTCGTAAAACCAGCACCACTGCCGACGCGACGACGGTGCTTTTGCCTCCTCATTCTGCGGAAATCCCGGTCCGCCAACAGGCTCCTCCGCCGGTAGACGAAGCTCCCGAGCCTCGCTTTAGCAGGGTCACCGAATTCATCTCCTCGCCCCGCCTACCCTCTGAGCCCGTTCCGGACACCGCGACCTTTGTGCGTGGTCGCTACGGTGATCCTGGCCTTTCTTCGCGCCTTTCTCTATTGGAAATGCAATTCCGGCGCCTGTTAACTTGTCCCCCACTAAAGCTCAGCGAGGCCGATCGCGCTCCTGTAGGTCCCGGCGTGCTCCTTCTCAGCGACTCCGACCTTTCCACCTACTACTATGTTGAAGCGTGCCAAACCTTGCGTATCGCCATTGGCAGTTTTCTGCGCGGTACCGCCAGTCGCCGCGGCTCCGAGTCCATCAAGCCGCGTCTCGCTGATCATCTCGGCATCGCTGAAACCCGTGTAACAAAATATCTCGCCGACCACTGTGTCGTGCGCTACCTTCAACTCGATGAAGGTGCTTCCCACTTCGCCCATTTTGTAACCGCAGTTCTCCGGCCCGCGCTCAACGACTGACTCCCTCTCGTTCCAAGCGAGGCGCTAAGATTTGGCTTTCCGCGCTAGCGGCGGCACGCGTCAACCAAGAAATCGGCGCACTTTCCGTGTCGTACATCCTACAAGTAACCCTACCCGAATCCCCATTCGACCCCGATTTTTCCCCGTTCGACCCCTGTTTTTCGCCATTCAATGCAACTGACTGGCTTCCTCCCCTATAACCGTTAAACTATACAGGTCCAAAGACTTATTGGGCGTTTCTACCCGGCGTGGTACGGTATTTGGAAGCCCGGGGGCAACCGTCGCGGTCATCGTGGCGCTTGAGCGGGCTTCTTATAACGCATCAAGAAATTTCAATTCATCTGGCGAAAGTGGAGGGTAGAGGTTTATGCCGAATCGAGTAGGCACTCAAGTGATGCGAGCGGTCGACGCAGCGGTCTGCAAGGCAGCCAGCGCCACCTTCGACGCGATTCAATTCTTCAACAAGCGCAATCCGAATCCATCCTTCACCCCAAAGTGGTCGGATAAGCCGCTTCTAAAGTCGTGGGAGAAGACCAAGCCGACCCTCGGCTGGCCGCGGCAGACCGATTCGCTCTGCCCCGATTGCGTGAAGGAAGCGCGCGAAGCCATTATTCACGGCAAAAAAGATTGGCGCGACCTGATGAACGAGAAGGTCGGCGAAATCAAAGCGCAAATTATCGAGCGTGACGGCGAAGTCTGGATGATCAAAGACTGCCCGATTCACGGCCACTACGAAGATATGATGGCCATCGACGCCAAGTTCCTCGATCACATCGAAAAACAGTTCCCCGGCCGCGATATTCCCGCACATAACGACGAAGACCTGCACAAGCATGGTTCCAGCACCGTCCGCTATGGCCGCGGCTCAGTGCTCACGGTCGACCTCACCAACCGCTGCAACATGATGTGCGATCCCTGCTTCATGGACGCCAACCAAGTAGGCTATGTCCACGAGTTGGGCTGGGACGAAATTCAGGAAATTCTCGACAACGCACTGCGCATCAAGCCGCGCCGCCAGATGTCCGTTCAGTTCTCCGGCGGCGAGCCGACTATGAGCCCGTATTTCCTTCAAGCCGTCGCCCATGCCCGCAAGATTGGCTACAACAGCGTCCAGGCGGCCACCAACGGCATCGAGTTCGCCAAGAGCAAGGAATTCTGCAAGAAAGCTTTTGAAGCCGGCATGCGCTACGCCTACCTGCAATTCGACGGCATCGGCAACGACGCCAATGGCCATCGTCAGGTCGGCAACCTCTTTGACGTGAAGCTTCGCGCCATCGAAAACATGCACGAAGCCGGCATCGAAATCGTGCTGGTCGTCACCATCGTAAACAACGTTAACAACGACCAAGTCGGCGCCATCGTGAAGTTCGCGATGGAAAATCCCAAGAAAATTGCGTTCGTCAGCTTCCAGCCGGTTTCCTTCACCGGCCGCGACGAAGACATTACCCCGGAGCGCCGCCTCCGCCAGCGCTACACCCTTTCGCATCTTGCGCAGGACGTCAGCCGTCAGGTCGGCAAAGTGGAGCCTACCCGCGACTGGTTCCCGATCTCTTTCATCGCCACCTTTGCCGGATTCTCTGACCTCGTCCACGGACCGGATTCCCAGTGGGGAGCGCTTTCTTGCGGCTGCCACCCCAATTGCGGCGTGGGCACCGCGATCATGATCAACAAAGAAACCAAGGAATGGGCGCCGGTTCCGCGCTTCCTGGACGCGCAGCAGCTCGTCCGCGACGTCACCGCCATCACCGACGCCGCTCGCGGCAAAGCCTTCTCCAACTTTATGATGGCTCTGGCGCTCCTCAAGAATTACAAGGCGTTCCAAGGGCCGAAGGGCTTGACGCTCTATGATCTGTTCAAGAAGTTCGACAAGACTTGGGCGCTCACCAAGGATTCCGAGAAGAAATACGGCCGCACTTCTCCGGATCGTAAGTTTGACGACGCCATGAAGCGCCGTCAGGATCCGTGGAACTTCCTCTTCATCGCCGGTATGTGGTTCCAGGATCTCTTTAACTACGACTTCCGCCGCACCGAGATGTGCATCATTCCCTACGCCACGCAGCAGGGTGAAATCTCCTTCTGCGCGTACAACACCGGCGTGGGCTGGCGCAAAATCATCGAGAACATGCACAAGAACGCGACCGTCGCCGAGTGGTATAAGACGCACGGCAAACACGAGATCTACGCCAAGGGCAAGAAGGTCGATCTCAACACCTACGAGCACTCCTTGAACATCGACGCCGAAGACGCCGCGCGTGTCCGCCACCTCGAACACGACATTCCGCAGACCGCCGCGGAAGAAGATCGTGCGCGCCGCAAGAAAGCCTACGAAGAACAAGCCAAGGTCCGCGCCATCTACGAAGAGCTGGTACTCAAGAAGGCCCAGCCTACGGTAGTCCAGATCGGCTCGGTAAGCGACATCGCCAAGGCTGTCCCAGCCAACTTCGCCAACGCCGTAAAGCCGGTAAGCATCGCCCCAGCCAGCGGCAACGGCCACGCGAACGGCAATGGTCATTCCAACGGTCACGGCAATGGCAACGCCGCCAAGAAGGAAGAAGCCGCCGAAGCCGTCGCCGGCGACTAGTTTCCGCATAATCCGTTAGCTTTAAGGCCCTCCGTTTCGGAGGGCCTTTTTGTTAGCTCACGGTTCCGCTTGGCGCGTGTGGTATGATTTTTCGTACAGTTTTGCGTTTTCATTTCTTTTGCGTCCATACAGAATTCGTCTGCAAGTCCTTTACTTTCCACAGATAGGAGCGAGTTCCGCGTTTTGCCGGTTTTGGCCGATATTGTCGGCTCGTAACCCCTTTGTCAGCAACACTTCCGAGATCTACATCCGTAACTCATTTAGAATCCGCACTTCCACAAAATGGGGGAGGGGGTCCTCCGAGTGCAGCGACCCTGCTATAATCGAAGCCGACGCTCTGAATGCATCGAAGGAACACCCGCTATGCCCATCTACGAATACCTTTGTGAAGAGTGCGAAACCCGCTTTGAAAAGATTGTCATCAATAAGCAGCAGGAAATTGCCTGCCCCAAGTGCGCCAGCAAGAACGCCAGCATTCAGCTTTCTGTCTTTGCCACCGGCAACGGCTCCAGCAATGGCAGCTCCGCCAAGCCCTCCACCTCATTTTCTGGAGGCGGCGGAACCTGCTGCGGTGGCGGTTGCGGCTGCAACTAAGTGGCACAGCCATTTCTGGCTGTGCGCGCGCTAACAACCCTGGTTCTGTGGTAGCCCACTCACTCAGGGCGAATCAAGAACACAACTCGTTTGTTGCGCGAGAAAAACGAAAAGAAATCGAGTAGCTGCTTCCATGGCATATATTTCTTGTTCAGTAGCTGCATACCGTGTTCCGCTTCTTCGCCGGTGACGATCTCCGCTCGCGCTTCGACCCATTCGCCGAGCAGCTTTCCACGCACATCGCAGGGCGCGACGCGCACGCGGCTATTGTTGCGGATGCGCTTCGCTTTGCCGGAATCCGCGGTGCTGTACACATACACTTTCTCCGGCGCGCCTTGCTCCGGCTCTCCGGCAAACCACACCGGAGTGCGCACGCCCTGCCCGTTCTTGCGAAAGGTTTCCAGGTTGAGGTACTTGTGTCCTTGCAATGAAGCGAATCGCGCGTCAGCCATTGTGCCCTCTACGCCGCCATTCTAGCGCGGGCACAAAAAAATGGGACGGGCAATTTCGCCCGTCCCGCAAGCCACCACGTGAAGTGTACCGCAGCCCGACTGGGGCTACTTCCGCACGTAAACCACGTCTTCTGTGAAAGCATCCTTCTGATCTTTCTGGAACGTCCAGGTAGTTTGGAAGTGATCGTTGTCGATGAACTTGTAGACAGCATGATGCATGTGCCCGTCGTTCGCACTCTTCAAGTTGGTGGCGTTCTCGAAATCAAACGTCAGCGTGTTTGTCTCCGGCGCATACGTTCCGCGCATTGTCGGCTGATTGCCGGCCATGCAGTAATGCGTGAGTTTAATCTGGCCGCCATCGAGGTAGTACATGGTGATCATCTCCACCGGCTTGCCTTGCTCCACCATCCGAAATTTTTCGAGCAGCGTCGTCCCTCCTGCGGTCAACTCGATGTCCAGGGTGGACTTGTACTCGCTCGCCTTTTGCTCCTCCCAATGTCCCACCAGCGTTTTCAACTGGGCGAACGCGTCCGTACTGCTGCCCGCTGCTGTAACCTGGCGTGAGCCTGCCAGCCCCGCCACCACTGCCACTGCAATCAGAATTCGTGCTGCATTTTTCATCGCTTCTCTCCTTCGGGTGTTCTCGGTCACTTCTGCAACTGCCCTGGACTAACGGAAACCGGATGCGGCGCGGGTGCATCGCCCGCCTGCTTTCCAAATCTTTGCGTCGCAAATCCCACGATCACACCGAGAAGCATGCCGGGAAGCATGATGTCCCAGAACAGCACCATCCCGGCTTTCAAAATCAAAAGCAAGCTGAACGCCGCCGCAATCAAAATCCCGGCCAGAACTCCGAGCAGCATCGAATGAACTTTCTTCGAGAAATACCCGATGGCCACTCCTGAGACGAGCCCCTTCAGGAGCGAAAACGTAATCACGCTGGTCATCAACGGAGCCAACGATGGCTCGAGAAAACCGCTCAAGCCGTCAAGCAGCCCCAGCGTCCCTCCCACTGCGAGACCGAGCATCGGTTTCGTCACGCTCATTTCATTCCTCGCCCGCACGCTAGCGCAATCTACCGCGTGGCCGCCGACACTGCAGGTGCGGCGCCATAGCGCTGCGTAGCGTAGCCAACGATAATTCCCACGATGCTGCCGGGCAGGATAATCTCGAAGTAGTAGCCATGCTGTAACTGCGCCACGATGAATGCCAGCACGAATCCAACCGCGAGTCCAAACAAGATTCCGAGCGCCAGTGACTGCACCTTCCGCGCAAAGAATCCGATAGCAATTCCCGCGACGATGCCCTTGATCGTCGACCCAATGACGATGCCGACCAGTTGCGCGCGAACCGCCGGTGTAAACCAGGCGGTCAAACCGTCCACGGCTCCGAGCACAGCGCCCAGCAACAGACCCAGCAGAATTTTGTTCATGAGGGTTCCTCCGATGGCCGGGATTTTCTACCGGTTCAGTGTTCTTTACAACGGCAGATAAAATTTCTTTAGCGGTCAGCGGTGGGAAAAAATCAGGAGCAGGATGCGCATCACTAAGTACGCTGCAATCAATAAGATAGCGACGGTGTGGCGACGATAAAAGCGCACCGCTTTGTCGAAAATTGTTTCCTTACGCGCCGAAACAGGCAAGCCGTCCAGATAGCGAGAAACATCCGCAGATAGGTCCGACACGCTGATGTAGCGGTTCGATGAATTTGTTTCCACGGCCTTAGCGCAGATGGCCTCCAGCGCTTTGTCGTGCCGCCATGCGCGGCTCTGGTTGCCCTCGCATCCAGGTGGCGTATAGAGGAAACGCAGCACCGCGCCCAGTGAAAAAATATCGCTGCGCTCGTCCACGTTCGCGATGTCGCCGCTGGCCTGTTCCGGAGACATATAGCCAGGTGTGCCCAGCACCGTTCCTTGTCCCGTGACGTGCGTCGCTTGCGTTCGATCTGCAGGACTGTCACTCGCTCTCGGCACATGAAGGATCGTCGCTTCCGGATCCTCCTCCTCGGATTTCCCGGCGGACTGTTCGCGCAATATTTTCGCCAAGCCCCAGTCCATCACCAGGACTTCACCGAACGCACCGACCATCACGTTTGCGGGCTTCAAATCGCGATGCAACACGCCGCGCGCGTGCGCAAACGCCACCGCGTCGCAAATGCGCAGAAACAAACGGAGCCGGTCGGGCAGAGAAATGACAGCCTCGATGTGTTTGTCGAGCCGCTGGCCTTCCACAAATTTCATGGTATAAAAAACGCGGCCGTCGGCCAGCGTGCCGACGTCGTGCACCGGAACGATTCCGGGATGCTCCAGGCGCGCGAGCACGCGAGCTTCGCGATTCAACCGGCAAGCGAGGTCGCCATCCGCAACAGGAACGTCGAGGACCTTGAGAGCCACGCGTCGGTCCAACATCTCATCGCGCGCGGCGTAGACCACGCCCATGCCGCCGCGTGCGACACGCTCCAGCAGTTGATAACGCGTTCCGGAAAGGTCCGGCGCGTTGGCGTTTTGCCGCAAGCGATCCACCGCTTTGTCGGAAAGAAACTTCATGCTGCATCCGAGCCGAAGACGGCGCGCGCTTCGCGATGAAACTCCTCGTCGCTGGCGCAAATTTCGCGCAGCCGCTCGAGCGCAATCCTGCGAAATTCACGGCGCGCCCAGGAAAGCGCATTGGTCACGTCCGTGATTGCAATCGCGTACTCCGCCGCGAGCTTTTCGTAGGAAATTTCCGGATCGCCGGACAAGTCGTACTCTTCAAAGATCCGGAACGTGCGCTCCCGTTCACGCTCCGCGCAGAACTTTCGCAACTCTTCCACCGCGAGTGCAAATAAACTGCGCACCCATTCCTTTTCAAAGAATTCTTCGAGCGATTCGGGAGAGGGAATCGAGGCCGCGTCGATGGTTGTGCCTGCCAATTCTCCCTCCGCCCCTTGAAAATCGAGCGCCACATGCGTCGCGTTGCCGCCGCGTTTCTGCCGCCGCGCCGCTTTTTCCTGATTCATCACAAAGCTGTCCACGCACAAGCGGAGATAGGTGCGCAGCTTGCTTTTTGCCAGATCGTATTTCGCGAGCAAATCGCGTTCGAGAACTTCGGCGAAAAATCCTTGCGTCAAATCCTGCGCATCTTCTGCCGGCTGGTTCCATCGCAAGCGAACGTACTTGTAGACAGGCTTCCAGTACGCGGCAAACAAAGTGTCCAGCGCCCGCACCTGCTCCGCCGGGTCTTCACTCTTCACCGCGTCGATCACCGACCAACGCGTCACAGGAAATTGATCGCCAGCCATGTGTGTCCGTCTTTGAGGAGTCTACGCAGCGGCACCCGGCGTGACAATGAAGATCTATTCGTAACGAAGGGCTTCGACGGGATCGAGACGCGCGGCTTTCCACGCAGGGTATACGCCGAAGACGATGCCAATCAGCGCGCACATGACCAGCGCGGTGATAATCCAGAAAAAGGATAGCGTGGCGGGGACGGTCAGGCCGTAGCGCAGCAACAGTGTAAGCCCGGAGCCGAAAATGACGCCGATCACGCCGCCAATGGCGCTGAGCGTGACCGCTTCGATGAGGAATTGCACGAGGATGCTGTTGCGCCGCGCACCGATGGCTTTGCGTACGCCGATTTCGCGCGTACGTTCGGTGACGCTTACCAGCATGATGTTCATCACGCCGATGCCGCCGACGATGAGGCCCACGGAAGCGACCGCGAACATCAGCAGGAAAATCAGGCCGCTGATCCTGTTCCACAGGTCGAGAAAATAGTCGGACGTGAATAACGCAAAATCATCGGGCTTGTCGCTGGCAAGGCGCCGCTTGCGTCGCAGCAGATCGCGAATTTCCTCGACGGCCTCGCCTACACGTTTCGGGTCCGAAGCCTTGGCAAAAATCACGTAGTCTTTCCGATTCGGGTAGAGCTTGCGAAGCGTCGTCACCGGCATGACTGCAATATTATCTTCAGGATTTGCACCGCCAGAGATGCCCTGCTTGCGCTTTTCCATCGTGCTAATCACGGTAAACAACTGCCCGTTCAACGTAACTTCTTCTCCGACGCTTTTCGACGGATCGGGAAACAGAATCCTTGCGGTGTCGTAACCCAGCATCACAACGGGCGCGCGATGCTCCGTGTCATTTTCGTCGAACGGGCGCCCATACTGAACCCTCATGTCGAAGATGCGCTCGATCGAAGGCGAATTCCCCTGCAAAATCACGTTTTTTGCGCGGTATTGCCCGCGCCGCACATCGGCCGTTCCAGAGCCAAACTGCGGCATAAAAATGCGCATGGAAGGCGACGCGGCAAGGACGTGCGGAAGCTTTTCCATGTCTTCGGCCCACTCGGGCTGCAGTTCCTTGCGGTTGAACCACTCGCTCGGTGGCCGGGACAGCGATGCCCAAGGAAATCGGTAGGCGATGATCGTATCGGAGCCCAGCTCGCGTATGCCCGCAAGCACGTTGTCGTTCAAGCCGTTAATCATAGCGCTGACGGTGATCACCGTCGTGATTCCGATGACGATGCCGAGAATCGTCAACGCCGAGCGCAGCGGATTCTTCCGCAGGGTATCCAACGCGAGCAAAAATTCCTCGCCAAACGCGAAAGCGTTCTCTTTGCGCGCGAACGAGCGGATGGGGAGCGCGGTCGTCTGAGGGAACGTTTTGCCAAGCGTTGCCATGATTACATTTCGTTACTCCGACCTGAGAGCATCCACCGGATCGAGCTTCGCGGCTTTCGATGCCGGATAGGTGCCAAAGAAAAGCCCAACGCTGAGCGCCACAAGCAATCCGCCGAGCACCGACCAGAGCTGCACTGCGCTCGGCAGCGGGGAAATCCACGATACTACCTTGGCCACCAGCACTCCAAGAAACACGCCGAGCGCGCCGCCGATGACTGCGATGGTGGAGGATTCGATCAGGAACTGCCGCAAAATGTCGCCGCTGCGCGCGCCGATGGCTTTGCGTAGTCCAATCTCGCGGGTGCGCTCAGTGACAGACACCAGCATGATGTTCATGATGACGATGCCGCCGACCACCAAAGAGATGGAAGCGATACCGATGGTCACGACGAAAAATGTGCCGCTGATGTTCTTCCACAATTCCAGAAAGGAATCGCTGGTCTCAACCGCGAAATCATCCTTGGTGCCGTAGGCGAGGTGATGACGTCCGCGCATGATCTGGCGGACCTCATCGACGCTCGCTTGAATGTTGGCGGCGGCGCCGGCGCGCACAGTCACACGAAGGGAATCCTGCTGGTTGCCGTTCTCTTTGTGGTAGGTGCTCAGCGGCAAGATGACCCAATTATCCAGAGAGGTGCCGAGCGACGAGCCCTCCTTTTTGCCAATGCCGATCACTTGGCAAGGCGTGCTGTTCCAACGAATCTCTTTGCCGATCGGGTCGACGCCGGGCATGAGATTTTCGACCAGGTCTTGGCCAATGACGCAGACGGGTGCGGCGCCGCGCAGGTCGGTTTCCGTGATGTGCCGCCCGGCCACCAGATCGACATCGTAGAGCTCCGACATCTGCGGGGTCCACGCGCGCAGGTTGGTGTCTTTCAAGGAATTGAGCCCGCTCTTGGTTTCCACACGCCCGCCAAGCGCGGCTCCCACTTCCTTGCAGGAGTTGCAAAGGTCGCGGACGGCCTCAAAGTCTTCATAAGTGATGCGCTTGCGCTTCTGAAATTCCAGGAAGTCGTCGACGTTGGTAATGATGGAAGGCTGCTTGGAGAGGCCAAACACGTCTGCGCCCAGTCGGAATACGCGCGTGGCGACGTACTGGTTTGCGCCATTGATCAGGCTGACTACTGCAATGACGGAAGTGACGCCGATGACTACGCCAATCAGCGTGAGCACGCTACGCAGCTTGTGCGCCCAGAGGCTGGACGTGGCAATAGACACGGCCTCGGCGAGGTGCATGGTCGATGCGCGGGGCATAGGAGTAGCTGCGGTGTCCACATCCTAACATACGCGCGAGGAGGCCCGGGGATTACGGTGAAGAGAACGAGGACCGTCAGAGTGAGCGCAGAACAAACAATCGAATGGACTTAGGGGTCGTAGGACGGTTTTGGTCGCTCTTGCGGGGCCTGAGGCACAAAGATGCTCAAGCAAAAGAAAAGGCGGAGAGCTTGGTTCGCTCCCCGCCGTTCCTTCGCTGATCGTTCGGTTAGAAGTTGACTTTGAAGCCGAACTCGAGCGAGCGAGGCGTGCCCAGACCGAACACGCCAGATCCGAGTCCAATGAGGTTGCTGCTTCGAGTGGTTCGGGTAGTGTTATTGATGGAGCCCGTGCTGCCGTCAAGCGTCGGATGCAACAGGTTGTCCGGCCCGTTATAGTTCTGCCGGTTGAACAGGTTGAAGAAGGCGACTTGCGGCTCGAAGGTCAAACGCTCGAATTTGTGCCGCAAGGGCTTGATGCTCCAGCCCAGGCGGAGGTCGAACGTAAAGAAGGCGTCATTGCCCACTTGGCCTGTCGGAGCGAGGTCAAACTTGGGTCCGCAGCCCGCGGCGCCGGTGAGGGAAGGCGTCACCGCGCAGAGAGACACAAGCTGAGCCTGAGTGAAGAGCCCCGCGTCAATGAGAGCCTGTCCGGCCGGAGTAAGCTGGTTGCCGAACTTGCTGCTCAGCGTTTGCAGGAAATTATTCAGGTCGCCCGCCTTGACATCACGGCCGAACGAACCGACGTTACTTCCCGGAACGGGCTGGTTCACTGTGGCCTGCCCGTCGCCCAGGTAGTCAAACTGGAAAACGTCCTCGGCCTTACCGAGGGAGTTATAGTAGACATCCTGGGGCAGCGCCGAATACCAGTGGGTAATCACATTCACCCGAGTACCGAAGGGCATATCCATCGTCACGCCAGCAGAGAGCTGGTGAGTTCGATCGAGGCCGTTCGGCCCAGAGAATTGTCCTGGGTTGCGCTGGTCTGGAGCCGTGTTGATGAAATCTCCGTCCACTGCGGGAGCTTTGTAGCGCGACAGTGAGTAGGAAACCGTAGCATTCAGGTTGCGCACGAATCGCGTCGGGCTGTGTAGGTTGGATTTCAGTGAAGTCTGGAAAGCGTTGTACACGGACCGGCCAACCGGCTCAAGAAGAAGGATTTGGCCGAAGTTCGCGTTCTTCCCGGGGAAAGCGACGTTGCCCGGCCCGGCGGGGAAATTGCCTGCCAGCAGCCCGCCCGTGCTAAGGCCGTTTCCGGCAAAGTCGGAGATAGTAGCACCGGCAGCGATGGAGCAGTTTATGGCCGCCGCTGAGGTGGCGGTCGTGCAACCGAACGATTTGTTGGTTGCGCTGATCGCAGCAAGGGCTCCAGCCTGATCAAGGAAACGGGCATCGCCCACATGATTGGCGTCGATGCCGAGCAGGGTATGCAGGCCGACGTTTCGCACGTAATCCATGCTGAGGACCGTGCCGGCTTTCAGTTCACGCTGGACGCCCGCGTTGATCTGGACCGAGTACGGCGACCGGAAATTGGGTGCAAACATCGAACCCGTATTTAGGGTCGTGAGCGTGCTCGGGTTTCCAAAATAAGCACCATTAGCCTGAGGACCCGCGGCCTTTGTAGCTTGCTGGTATTGTGTCTGCAGCGCTGCGATATCGTTTGCCACGCTGCCAATCGGCTGTTCGCAAATCTGTGTCGGGATGTTTTTGCCGTTGATGGATGTTACAAAGGTGCCATCCGGAAGTGTCACGCCGCCCTGAGTGCAGACCTCCTGGACTTGGTTAAACAGTCCCGTGGGCAGGCGTCCCGGCCGGTCAAACAGGATGTTGTTGAACACGCCGTTCTCGTAATAGATGCCCGAGCCCGCGCGAATAATGGTCTTGCCATTCTTCCAGGGATCCCAAGCGAAGCCGAGGGATCCGCCGATATTCTTGTTCGGCTGGTGGACCGGATCGCCGAGACCCGCTTGGAATCGGTTTAGCGCGGCAACTGCCGGAAGGTCGCTGTCGCTGCGGCCCGTGTCGCGGTTGTAACGGATGCCTGCGCTGATGGTGAAATTCGGACGGGCCTTCCAGCTGTCGCCGAAGTAAGCCTGGAAGCGAGAATCGAACTGCCCGCCGCACGGGGAACCGAACTGCGGGATTTCCGTAAAGCACCCTTCGCCATTGCCAACGTCGATGCGATGGGCGGGATAGTTCAGGGGGTTCCCTGAGCCGCCCGGGAATGGCCCGCTCGCCGCCTGTGTAACGGTACCGGTGGAACCCGTTGTGAAGGAGGCCCGTACGGCCGGGGCGATCCCAAAGAAGTTGGCGAAGCCGCCGCCCAGGATCTTGTTGTAGCCCACACCGTAGCGCAAGATGTGGCTGTGATAGATCTTGCTGCCGTCGTATTTGAGTTGCTTGTTGCTCTGGAAGGTCTTTTGCGGAGCCAAAATGTTCGGTCCGGAGCAGAAGACGTTGCCGGAAGCCGTACATGAAGTTCGGCCATTGCCGATCACCAGCGTGAGGTTTGGAGCTGGATTGACGATGTTGGTACCGCTTACGGCATCCACGATTCCGTTCCGGAATTTCAGGTAGCCAAAGCGGACTTGGTGCGAGAAAGACCCAGTGGTGAAGTCGGCACCGATCGCGTGTGAAGGTGTGTTGTCTACGTTCGCGAACGGCTCGAAGGTGTTCGGAACGAAAGCGGCGACGTTGCCATTTTGCTCGTAAGCGAATTTGTAAAAAATATGGAAATTCGCGTTGAGCTGATAGTCGAGGCGCCCCAGATACTGTGTGTCGGTAAACGGGGCGTTATAGGTCCCGGACAGGGCCTGAAACGGCGTCGTGGAATCAAAAGTCACGCTGGTCAGCAGGGCTTGCTTGGTGCGCTCAAAAGACCCGAAGTAAAACAGCTTGTCTTTCTTGAACGCGCCTCCCAGGCTTGCGCCGTACTGCTTGCGATCAAATACTGCCGCCGGATTTCCGATTTTGGCCGATGTGGCATCGCCGCGGTAGTAGAAGAAAGTCTGACCGTGTATATCATTGGCGCCGGATCGCGTGGCGATGTTGACTGTGCCGGAAGAAGTTAGCTCGGTCGCCAGGTCGAGGCTCGATTGGCTCACCTGAAATTCCTTGATGGAGTTGATCGGAATGTTCTGCGTGGTCGTGCCCACCGTCTCATCGCTGATATCCAGGCCATCGACCTCAATACGCGCCGTGCGGCCGAATCGTCCGCCAAAGGAGATCGAAGAGAAGCCCTTTTTCGTGGGATCGAAGTTGCCGCCGTCTTGAATTTGCACGCCGGGTTCGAGCTGAGCGAGATCCAGGAAATTGCGGCCGTTGATGGGCAAATTCTCGATCTGTTGCTGCGTAACTACGCCCTGGATCGTGGATTGTTCCGTATTCAACGTGATGGCGGCACTCTCAACCGTAATGACCGTAGTTGTAGTGCCGACTTCCAGGGCGACGGAACTTGTGGTGATGTTACCAACCTGGACGGTGGCAGGGAGCTCCACGGTATTGAACCCGGACGCCTCCACGCGCACTAGGTACTCACCCGGAGCCAGAGGCCCAGAATTGTACGTGCCGGATGGAGACATTTCAGCCTGAAGTTTCGCTCCCGTAGCTTTGCTGGTGATGCTTACCTTGGCCGCGGGTACACTCGAGCCCTTGGGATCGAGAATTGTTCCTTGGATGCTCCCGGTTGATAGTCCTGCTTGGGCTTGAACTACGGGTGCTAGCGTGAGGTTTAGCCCTATCCCGATGCTGACTGCCGCGATGATTGCCATTGTGGCGACCAACGGTCGTGACACTCTCCACGTGCTGCTCATTACCCCTCCATTCTCCACCAAGATTGTTTTTCTTGGATAGCGACCTACCCAAGCTCCGCGGCAGACGCTCCCCCATAAAACGCGGACGCCCTGGACAGCCGGTCAAGAAACTCGCTTACAACTAAACGACATAAATGACAAGTTATTTCGCAACTTACTTTTGCAAGAAGCAGACCATGTCGGGACCTAAATAAACCCCATAGAATATTGCGTTTATCAAAAGTTTCCTGAGCTTTTGGCGCGCTCGGTGTCCACCTTTTAGAATGTCATCCATAATTACGTAGATTTACATCTTCTTTAGATTCTTTAGGTTGCTTACAAAGCTTTCGCTCGAAGGAAGCAATCGACACAAATGGCCATAAAGCGGTTTGGAGAAGGGCGATTGAACGACCGTGAGCGTTAGCTCTGGCGGCGGATGCGTTCGGCGAGGTTGCGCGCGCGCTGACGGCCTACCTCGACAAAGCGAGCGTCGCCGGCAATTTGGTCCAGAGTGGGGAGGGCGCGCTCCGGTTCGGGCAGCAGCTTGCGGTTCAGCTCGGTTTCAAACTGCAACAAGGCATCGTTGATGCCTAGCCGGTCGTACTTCATGCGGCGCTCCAGCAGCGTCAATAATTCCTGCTGGCGGGCCAATCCCTCGAAGATTTGCAGCAGTTGGCTGGCCGTCGAATTCAAGGTGTAGTTGAACTTAACTTCGTGCGTTTCCGAGCCCTGCTCCCAGCGAAACGTCTTTTCGCCAAGGTTGGCGATTTTCCGGTGCACGTCCAAATCTTGCGCCTGAAAACGATTCAACTGTTGCGCCAGGGCAAACATTTTGGCGCGCAGCGCCGGGCTGACCTGGAACTTCGCGGCCCCGGGATCATCATCGAGCTGCCGGATCTCGTAGTTGGCCTCGTCGGAATCTTCGCGTATGGAGATTTCAATAAACTCCGGCGTGCTGGACTTGAAGATGCGGCGGAAAGTTAGCCTCGCGCCGCTAGACGCGGGAGCAGGTCGCATCGCCCCATTAGCAGTGGGCGAGGCAAGAGCACTCGCGAAAACGAAGGCCGCGGAAGCACCACCGAGCCAAATCACACAGGTCAGCAGAACAGAGCGGGTCAAAGAAGCTCTCATCGTGTCGATTCGATGCGGGATGCAGTTACTCGTGTTGCGCTTCGCGCGGGAGTTGCTCCCAATGGCAAAGCGCGAGATTTCGCCAGCGATTTCGTGTCAGGAAGGCCGTAGCGCAGCCGCGCTTGCGCCGCCTGTAAATGGCAGAGCGCCACGGCCAGAGCGTCGGCGGCATCGGCGGGCTCCGGCGTCTCTGTCATGGATAGCAGTGCGCGAACCATCAATTGCATCTGCCGCTTGTCGGCGTGGCCGTATCCCGCGACGGAAGCCTTCACTTCCCGCGGCGAGTAGCTGTGCACCGTCAGCCCGTGCTGTTCAGCCGCCAGCAGCAACACGCCGCGCACCTCCGCCAGTCGCAGCGCTGTGCGCATATTTAGCGCGGTAAACACGGACTCCACAGCCATCACCGTGGGCGCAAATTTCTGGATGAGTCGGCACACCAGTTCGTGAATATCCTGCAACGCTGCGCCAGAGGATTCTCTCTGCCGCGCAGCCGGCACGCGCAGTGCACCATAATGCAGCATCTGGCAATTCCGTCCGTCGCTATCCACGATTCCGTAACCGGTCGGCCCCGCTGCCGCCGGGTCGACGCCGAGCACGCGCATCCAAGGGCTTGCGTTCTTGCCGCTGTTCATTGCATTCATCGAAACACAGTCTAAGGCGAACAGCGCAGCCGTGCCACTCTTTTCCCGCCTTGCTTGCGCGAAGGTGGCGCAAAGCAAAAGCGGCCACTGAACTGCCAGTGGCCGCAAACGGATTCCGCGTTCTCGGAAATTTCAGTTCGCGCCCACCGCCGCCTGAATCTCCGACTCATCGATGTCGAAGTTCGCGTACACGTGCTGCACGTCATCGTGCTCTTCCAACGCTTCCACCAGGCGCACCATTTGCGTCGCCTGTGCTCCGGTCAGCTTGATGTAATTCTGCGGAACCATGCCGATTTCCGCCGATGCCGGCGTGATTCCCGCCTTGGTCAACGCATCTCTAACTTTTTCCATCGCTTCCGGCGGAGTCACCACGTACCAGCCCGAGCCGTCGTCCTTCAAATCTTCCGCGCCTGCCTCCAGCACGATGTCCAGCATCTTGTCTTCGCTTGCTTGCTCCTTGGGCACGACAATTTCGCCTTTGCGGTGAAACATCCAGCCAACCGCGCCAGCTTCCGCCAGGTTGCCGCCATTCTTGCTGATCAAGTGGCGGAATTCGCCCACCACTCGGTTGCGATTGGTGGTCACCGCTTGGATCAGCATTCCGACGCCGCCAGGACCGTACCCCTCGAAAGTCACTTCCTCGTATTGTTCGCCTTCGAGTTGACCAGTGCCGCGCAGCACTGCGCGTTCGATGTTTTCATTCGGCATATTTTCATTCTTGCCAGCCAGAATGGCCGCGCGCAGGCGCGGGTTGGAGTTCGGGTCGCCGCCGCCGATGCGCGCGGCTATGGTGATTTCACGGATGACTCGGGTAAACACGCGGCCGCGCTTCGCGTCCGTGGCCGCTTTCTTGTGCTTGATCGTGGCCCACTTTGAATGCCCAGACATGACAGTTCCTCGTTTTGAATTTTCGCGCTCAGCGGCGCGTGTTCCAGCTTGTTCGCGACCTGCTGCCGTTTTCGCTGGTGAAAATTCGACCGCCCGCCGCCCTACCCGAGCACGCGGCCGGCACACAGATCACGATGCGGAGACCTACAGTGAACTGCAAAACCCTGCGGAACCCAAGCAGTTTAGCACAGCCGCTTGCGCCGCGAAACGAGTATACTTCTGATTGGGTCCTCCTATTGCGTTGCAAACGTTTTCTTCCGCGACTAATGCGTTGATTCACCGTAGGCACTGCCATGTCTGAGCGCCGCTTTCGCGTCCTGGCCGTCGCTTCGCATCCCGTGCAATACGCTGCTCCGATTTTTCGGCTCATGGCGCAGCACCCGCAGCTCGATTTCCATGCGGCTTATTGCGGCATGCGCGGCGCGGAAGCAGCCCACGACCCGGAATTCGGCCACAGCTTGAAGTGGGACATCCCCTTGCTTGACGGCTATGCGTGGACGCATGTGCCAAACCACGGTTCAGGCGCAGAGTCCTTCTGGGGTCTGCAAAATCCCGGACTCTGGAAGTTAATTCGTCGAGGCCACTTCGACGCCGTGCTGTGCTACACCGGCTATGGTCGCGCTACATTTTGGATCGCGTGCCTCGCCGCAAAATCTGCCGGGACAGCTTTTTTGTTCGGTACAGACGCTACCACGCTCGTTTCTCGCGAGGATCGCGAGTGGAAGCGGGTGGCCAAAGCCATGGCATGGCCGCTGCTTTTCCGATTGGCTGACCAGGTGATCGTCCCTTCCTCTGGCACACGGGATCTGATTCTTTCCCTCGGCATTCCCCGCGATCGCGTTACGCTCACGCCGTATGTCGTCGATAACGACTGGTGGACCACGCAGTCTGCCGCGGTTGACCGCGAGGCCGTACGTACATCGTGGGGAGCAAGGCCCGGAGACGCCGTCATTCTTTTCTGCGCGAAGCTCCAACCGTGGAAACGCCCTACCGATCTCTTGCGCGCTTTCGCGAAGGCCAATCTTTCAAATGCTCTTCTAGTTTTCGCGGGCGACGGGTCTCTCCGCCAGCAGCTCGAAACGGAAGCCGCGGCTCTGGGGGTCAACTCCCGCGTTCGCTTCCTCGGCTTCGTCAATCAGTCACAGCTCCCCGCGGTTTACACGTCGGCGGATGTTATGGTTCTACCCTCCGACTACGAGCCATTCGCCGTCGTGGTCAATGAAGCGATGTGCTGCGGCTGCCCAGTCATCGCCAGCGACCGGGTCGGGGCCGCGCGCGACCTGATTGCTCCTGTCTGCTCGGAATTCATTTTCCCTTGCGGTGATATCGACGCATTGGCCGCGCTCCTTTCAAAAATTGCCAGAGATCGAGCTCTGCTGCAACGAATCCGCCAGCTCGGCCTGGCGCAGATGCAAACTTGGACCCCTCAACGCAATGTCGCCGCTACCGTGGACTCTATCGATCGGGCCGTATCTCGCGCCCGAGGCCAAGGGCCAACCGTGAGTGAATTGCCGGTCGGCGCCTCCAAATCTTCTGTTTCGAGCGCCAGGCAATCATGAAGTGGCTTCTTCAAAATGTGCGCCGCCGCGCAGCATTCGCCTTGAGAAATCCGCGGTACGCCACCCACGCAATCCTCCGCGAGCTAATCCAAGCAGATGAGAAATTCCTCGCCAAAATTACTGGAGCGTTGCCGGGTCAGATTCGCGGCTACTTGAGCGAGCCGATTTCTACGCCGGCGTTTGCGGCGCTGCTGCGAACCGCCGAATCTAAATTCCGAAGTTCTTCCGTGGAGAGCGCGGACCTCTTTGCGAAAAAAATCCTCGTTCAGTATGCAGCTGTGCGCGCTCTGGCCCCGCAATGCGTCGTGGAAACGGGTGTCGCTAACGGGGTTTCTTCATCCTATCTGCTTCTTGCGCTGCACAAGAACGGTAGTGGCCGCCTTCACTCGATTGGCCTCGATGACCCCGCCTTTCTGCCTCCTGGCGCCAAGCCCGGGTGGCTCGTTCCCGACTGGCTGCGTGACAGTTGGCAGCTTCACATCGGAGATGCGCGTCAAATTCTTCCTTCGCTGCTCTCCCGGCTAGTAACCGTCGATGTCTTCATTCACGACAGTCTGCACACCTACGAGCACGTTTCCTGGGAATTAGAGACCGCCTATTCTGCCGTGCCTAGCCGGGGATTGCTGATCTGTGACGACGCTCTCTGGAATAACGCATTCAATGATTTTGCGCGAAAATTCGCTGAGCCATCCGCTGGGGTTCTTCGCGGCGTCGGCTTTTTGAGGAAAACCCGTTTCTCGGATTCTTGATGGGCACACGGCTCGACGAAGCTATGAGCCGAGTCTCCGCCCTGGTGATGCCCGTCAATTTGTGAGGATGCCATGAAGTGCTTCTGCAAAACATTTTTGCGGAGAAGTCATTCTGAATGAAGCTGCTGCTTTATTGTCACTTCTTTGCGCCGAGCATCGGGGGCGTCGAGAACATTGTTCTGTCGCTCGCTCGGGGTCTCGTGGAACTCCGCTCAGCAGACGGGCTGTCAGAGTTCGAAGTTACGCTCGTCACGCAGACACCGGCTGTGAGCTTCGACGATCAATCTCTTCCGTTCGCAGTGGTACGCCAGCCGACTCTCACCCGTCTGTGGTCGATGATTCGAGCGTCCGACGTCATCCATCTCGCGGGTCCTGCTCTAATGCCACTCATGCTCGCAAGGCTTGCGCGTAAGCCGGTTGTCGTCGAACATCACGGCTACCAGGTCGTATGCCCGAATGGCCTGCTCTTTCATCATCCAACCCAGTCGGCCTGTCCAGGGCACTTCAAGCTGCGCAACTACGCCGAATGCTTTCGATGTAATCAGCAGAACGAAACTTCCTGGAAAAGCCTCCGACTTCTTGCCTTGACCTTCCTACGGCAGCGTCTATGCAGTGGCGCTGCCTTTAACATCGCGCCTACCGGCCACGTCGCCACGCGAAACCAACTCCCCAAATCAAAGGTTATCTTTCACGGAATTGAAAACCCGCATGGTGCGGACCCTTTTGCACAATCGAAGGCGTTCAATCCGAACTCGTTCGCTTACCTCGGCCGGCTGGTTACAGAAAAAGGCCTGCTCGTCGTCTTGGAGGCCGTACGCCTCTTACGCCGGGAGGGCTATGAGGTCTTCGTAAAAATCGTTGGCGACGGCCCTGAACGTATCAATCTTCAAAGCGAGATCGCGGTCTCAGGCCTTCAGAAAAACTTCTGCCTTACGGGCTTTCTCTTAGGCGACGAACTGGACATCGCCCTGCAAGACGTCGGAACGATCATCATGCCCACGCTTATGGAAGAAACAGCCGGCTTAGCTGTGATCGAGCAGATGATGCGAGGAAGACTCGTAATTGCCTCAGGCATAGGAGGGCTCGGTGAAGTCGTCGGGTCAACAGGTCTTCAATTCCCGGCTGGGAACGCCGTTGCGCTTGCCGAATGCATGAAGAAGGTCATCCAGCACCCGGCCATCATCAGTTCTCTGGGACACCAGGCTCGTGAACGTGCCCTAAATTTCTTCGCGCGCCCAACTATGATCGCCGAACACGCGAGCGTCTATCGGAGCGCTCGTTTGCTCGGGACATACCATAAGGCCCGCTCAAAGTGCGGCACTATGCCATACCCACTTTGAAACTGACCTCAACCAAATCCCGAGACAAGTCCTCGCCCATGCCATCACCGACTTCTCGTGCTACCATTTGGGCTTATGCTCGAAGCTGTGATTTCCAACATCCTCAGACAAGTGCCGGTCCGCTGGAGATGCAAAATCATTGGCCGCCCTGACAATCCTACGCGCGCAGCCGAGTGGATCGAGCGCTCTACCTTGACGAGCCACATCCTCGCATCGCCGCGAAGCGAATCGCCCTCCAACACAAGGTAGTCCGATGAAAACTTTCCCGCTAAATTTCTCGGGTGACCTCAGCGCCGGCCGGTTCCTAAAACCTGCTTTTTTCGCTTTCGCTCTCGCAGCCGCCTACGTCATAGCCGACTACATCGTTTCTGGCGACCTGACTACTCTCGTCTTCATGGGAATGATTTGTGCTGGCGTCGTCGCCGCGATCGCTATTCTGCGGAGTTGGCGCGACGGTGTGTATCTTCTCTGCGCGTGGCTTCTAATCGAGGATTTTGCGCGAAAATTCCTTGGCAACAACATGGCCATATATTTTGCAAAGGATTTTCTCGTTATGTTCGTATATCTCTCTTTTTTTGCGGCATATCGGCGCAAAGATCAAGATCTGCAGACCTTCCGCCCGCCTTTCCTTCCGGTCCTTCTAGTCTTCGTCTGGTACGGCGCAATGCAGGTGTTCAACCCCGCCTCCACGAGTATTTTCTACGGCCTCCTCGGGATGAAGCTCTATTTTTACTATATCCCGCTGCTCGTCGTGGGCTATGCGATGATCAATTCGGAAGCCGAACTTCGCAAATTTTTCTTTGTCAACCTCGCATTGATGCTTATCATCGCTGCGCTCGGCATTGCTCAATCCATATTAGGTCCGCGCTTCCTGAATCCTGAGGTCATTGCCGACGACATTCGTTTGTTGAGCGAAACTTACCGAGTTGCCCCTATATCGGGTGCCCGCGTCTATCGCCCTACATCGGTATTTGTGAGCGCGGGGAGATTTGGGGACTTGCTCATTGTCGCTTGGCTTCTGGTCTTTGGCTTCAGTGGCTATCTTCTCCTGCGTGAGCGACGAGGGCGGCTCTTCGCGTTTTTGGCTTTAGCAGTAACGGCTGCCGCTTGCGTCATGTGCTCCTCTCGCGGCGTTTTCATGTGGTCTTTAGGTGGCAGCGTCGTGGGCGCCGCTGCTTTCATTTGGGGCGCACCTTGGCGTCAGGGGAAAGCACTGCGCGTCCTTCGTACTCTGCAACGCGCTGCACTTGGCGTCGTGCTCGCCGTTGTGGTCCTGCTGTTTAGCTATCCAGAGGCATTCCTTGACCGGCTAGCCGTGTACTCCGAGACTCTCGATCCAAGAAGTCCAGCAAGTGAGTTGGTGCATCGCACCCACGACTATCCACTCAAGAATTTCCTGGCGGCGTTTGATTATCCCCGGTGGCCCTATGGTTACGGCATTGGCACTATTTCTCTCGGCGGTCAGTATGTTTCGCGGTTTTTTAATGCCCGTCCGCCGGTTGTTGGCGTTGAGAGCGGTTTTGGGGCTCTAATCGTGGAAATGGGAATCGGAGGACTCGTTCTCTGGTTCGTCGTGGCCGCCGCCATTCTGGTTTCGGCTTGGCGGGTGGTACGGAAGCTAAAGGGTTCGCCGTGGTTTCCTCTCGCTTTCATGATTTTCCTCTATGCATTTCTCCTTTTGGTGCCCTTAACCTATGGGGGCCTGCAACCCTATCAGGACTTCATTTTAAACGCCTATTTTTGGCTGTTACTCGGTGTACTGTTCCGCCTGCCCGGGCTTGCCCTCTCCACCCAATTTACGAGCGCGACTGCGCCATCATCGGGCAGCCGCTGGATCCGCTGATTTGCGCCTCGCCGTGGTTTCTCCGTTTGTCGATCGCAGCCACGGTACAGAACGCGCGCTTGCAGAGGTGCTCGAGCGATTGGCGCAGCGCCACCGTTGCGAGATTCATCTCTATTCTCAACGTGTCGAAGATCTTGCCGTCCGCGCGCCCGATGCCGAGCGCACCGAAAAGGCAGGGGCAATCTTCTGGCATAGAGTTCCCTGTTTGCCGGGGCCACATCTTCTCGCATTCGTCGGCTGGATCGCGGCAAACAGCTTTCTCCGCTGGTGCCACCGCCTCTTGCGCCGAGCGCCATTCGATCTTGTCGTCTCCCCAGGTATTAATACTCTTCGCGCGGATGTCGTCATAGTGCACGCGCTGTTCCACCGTCTTCAGGAGATCTCGCAAGAAATAAACGCGGGCACGGATATAAGAGCGGGATTCTTTCACCGCATCCATCGTCGGGTCTACTACGCTCTCCTTGCCACGCTTGAACGTCGAATCTATCGTGATCGTAACGTCCTGCTAGCTTGCGTTTCGCGGCGCACGGCTGACCTTCTCGCCCACTATTTCCAGCGGCACGATGTTCGCGTCATTCCGAACGGCGTCGATTCGGCGCAGTTTTCTCCGCCGCTACGCCTGGCGCGCCGCGCTCAGGCTCGCCAATGCCGCAATTTTCTCAGCACTGACTTGGTCCTGCTGCTGCTGGGGAACGACTGGGCTGTGAAAGGTGTTCCAACGATTCTGGCTGCCATGGCTGCTGTCCCTGCTCTCCCGCTACAACTTCTCGTCGCAGGCACCGATGTCGTCGAGCCGTTCCGCGAAATGGCCAGCCGCCTGAACATTTCCGCGCGCTTCCATCGCGAATCGCCGCAGCACGATGTCATGGACTTCTATGCGGCCGCCGATCTCTACGTGAGTCCAAGCCGCGAGGATTCATTCGGCTTGCCCGTGCTGGAAGCGATGGCCTGCGGCCTTCCGATCATCACGTCGATATTTGCTGGAGTCGCCGAGCTCATCACCAATGGAGTTGATGGTTTCGTTCTTCGCGATCCA